>NZ_CP015848.1:1242500-1955000 GCF_002105535.1 Magnetospirillum sp. ME-1
AGACCTTCCAGGACGATACCCGCTTCGCACTCGATGCCCTACCGGCACTCACCACACGCCCCGACCAGATCAAGCAACTGCGCCAGACGATCCTGAACCTCGCCGTGCGCGGTAAGCTGGTGCCGCAGGACTCGAACGACGAGCCCGCGTCGGAACTGCTGAAGCGGATCGCCAAGGAGCGCGTCGAACTGGTCAAGAAAAAGGAAATCCGACGAGAGGACCCGCTTGATCCTATTCAACCGACTGAGATGCCGTTTGATGTTCCTGCGACTTGGATTTGGTCGCGAATCGGCGAAGCCGTTCTTTTCACGCAATATGGGACATCTCAGAAATCGAACCCTTCAGAGAAAGGCGTGCCAGTCCTCACAATGGGGAATATCCAAGAGGGGCTGGTGATCTGGAGCAACGAGAAGCGAATCCCCGAAACCTCCGAGGATTTGCCCGCTCTGTATCTTCGGAAATTCGACCTGCTATACAATCGCACAAACAGTGCTGAGCTTGTTGGTAAGACCGGTATTTATCTTGGCGACGATAGCATCAGGACGTTTGCTTCGTATCTAATTCGGCTCCGCCCTTCGCTTCTATCCAGCAACCCCCGGTTCTTGAACATGGCGATGAATACTTCTGAGTTCCGCGAAACGCAGATTGTCCCCCTCATCAAGAAGCAGACTGGGCAGGCGAACGTGAACGGCACGGCGCTTAAGAACATGCTCATTCCTCTCCCACCCTTCGCCGAGCAGCACCGCATCGTCGCCAAGGTCGATGAACTGATGGCCCTGTGCGACCAGTTGGAAGCAAGCCTCAACACCGCCGACAACACCCGCCGCCGCCTGCTGGAAGCCCTGCTGGCCGAGGCGCTGGCTCCGGTGGAGGCCGCGTGATGGTCGAAGAGCCAGAACCGCCCGATCTTGACCCAGAGAAAGTGGCCTATTGGTATTTCCGGCTCAACGGATTCCTTCAGATCGAGAACTTCATCCTGCACGACGCTCGTGGGAACGGACAAAGGACAGACGCAGACCTTTTGGCAGTCCGTTTTCCGCACCGCGCCGAATTCATCTTCGATCAGGAATTGCCGATGAAGGATGACGAGGAGGCGCTGCACCTCAGCAAGGCCCACATCGACATCGTAATCGCCGAAATCACCGTCAATAGACCATGCAAGCTCAATGGCCCCTGGACCAAGCCAGAGCGCCAGAACATGCACCGGGTTCTGGCTGCGGTAGGCTGCGTGCCAACCGACCAGATCGATGGCGTGGCCGCCGACCTCTATGCTACCGGATGCTACGCTGGACCAAACAACCGTGTCCGGCTGGTGTCCATCGGCGGCAGCCGCAATCCGGACTTAGACGCTCGCTTCCCGTCGGTCACTCAGTTGACCTGGCTGGATGTGTTGACCTTCATCTGGCAACGGTTTCAGAAATACCGAAAGCAGAAGACCCAGGTTGATCAATGGGACCAATGCGGCAAGGAACTGCTATGGCTTGCGACGGGCAGACCTGACCAACGTCGGTTCATTGACGAAGCCCTTGCCCGCATGGGCGCAAGGAACATGATCCAATGATTGGCGATTTATACGGCAAGATGAAGAAGGCTGGTGCCGATCTAGTCGAGCAGGCCAAGGAACATGCGCCAGCCTTCAGGGAGGCTATTGCCGATGGCGCATCAGCCGTCCGCGACAAGGCCGAAGAGATGGCTCCCAAGATCAAGGATGCGATAAAGACTGGAGCCAGCTCAGCTCAATCTGCCGTCGAACACATGGCTCAGGCAGCGCCAGAGGTCGCCCAGAAAATTCGGGATGAAGCACCTCATCTGGCTCTGGGCGTTAAGAACGCCTACGACGAAACCAGCGCACCAATCAAAGGAGCAGTCGGTGGCGCGGGCATTGGAGCTGCCGTCGGCTACGTGGTAGCTGGAGTTGGCGGAGTGGGGATCGCTGCCCTGGGCGGTGCGATAGGCATTCCAGTACTGGCCGTAACGGCTGTTGCCGGTGCTGCCATCGGCCACGCCGTCGCCGCCCAACTCGACATTAAGCGCTTGAGCAACAT
Source organism: Magnetospirillum sp. ME-1 (assembly GCF_002105535.1). Taxonomy (GTDB): domain Bacteria; phylum Pseudomonadota; class Alphaproteobacteria; order Rhodospirillales; family Magnetospirillaceae; genus Phaeospirillum. The sequence goes on from NZ_CP015848.1 coordinate 1,244,546, forward strand.
TATCGAGGGCATGGAAGACGACCGCTATCAGCGGGTCATCGCCGCCACGAAACGAAGCGGCGGCTTCACAGTGATTAACGACAGTGAACACCGATCGGAACTGATGGAAGCAATTGATAGTGCAAAAGAAATGCTTTGCATAAGCTCCGCATTTATCAGTTCATATGCCATCGACCAGCGAGTTCGTGAGTCCATCCGACGCGCCATCAAACGAGGCGTTAACGTCTACATCGAATATGGCTGCAAGCTTGGCGTAAACGACCCACCGCCAGCGAGACACGTCAAGCGGGCCATGGATCACCTGGAAGAAATTAAAGCCTGGGCAGCCAACGAGAACCTAACTGGCACGATCAACATCCGTGAGCGGCCCACCCACGTTAAAGAGATCATCGTTGATAGGACGTACCTCATACTCGGTAGCTTCAATTGGCTATCCAACAGGACCGTCAAGAATGCCGAGAAGTCGGCGAAGATCGCCGATGCAGACCTCTGCGTACTTGAGCAGCAGGAATTCAAAAAGTCCGCCGAATCCGCAGCAAGCAACGCCTAATCGCCAAGATCGATGGTCACGGTGAAATTCCCCGTATCGATCACCGCCCGCTGATGGCCTTTCCCATATCCCGCCCGATCCAAGATCGTGCAGGCGGCATGGAACCGGATGTACTCGCTGTCGGCATTCGCCATTAGGCCACGCAGCACCGCCAGGGCATTCACCGCATCATCATTGAACGCCTCGGCCATTCGCCGCCGCATGTACTCCTGGACATGGGGAAGTCGTAGCGTCTTCGATCCAACAACCCGTGCAGACTCACCGCCTGAACCCGCTGAATATCCAGCACTCAGCGCAGCATCCTTGACACTGCATCCAGTCATCACAAGCGTATCAACCAGAGCGACCTGCTTATCGGTGAGCTTGTCTATAACAGCAACATTTGTCGAAGCCATAACAGCTCTCCATAAGACAGCGTATGATTCATTATACCAGCAATTTTGCCCCTAAAAATAATTTGATCCATGATTAGATGGCGTCTGGGGATGGCATGAGCAATGATGATGAGCGTGGAATCTCGGCGATCCTTACTGGACTTGATCCAATGCGCTTGAAACGCATGGCCGATATATGGCGATCAGCCTCTTGCTGGATTCAAGTGGCGCTGTATCGGGCGTGTCTGCCGAGACCTACATTCAGGCCGCCAGACAAAATAGAGCAAAACCCGAAATGCGGTTTTCATCCGTCCTTTCAGGAGAAGAAGTTGACATCCCATTCAAACGATCAGGACAATCTTTTCGGCCCAGCAAGGGGTCCGAGGGGATGCGAGCTTCTGACCTATTCTCAAGAGCCAACGACTTCGCTGACTCCGAAAGACTTGTTCGATCAGATACGTCAATTGCGCCAAGGGGCATCGGACTCGAAAAGAGGAGCTGGTTCGGTTGTCACTGGCCCCACGGAAACGCCTCCAACTCCATCCGTAATCTCGGAGAGCGACTAATCGCCCATTCAATCCAAATAGGCGGCACTTAAAATTACCAAAATCGGTTGCGTAGGACTTTGTGGGTGTGTGGTGTGTTGGTTTTTGAATACCCCCCTCCCGGCCTGGCCCACCGGGAAGTTGAATGCCAATCCTGCTGAACCGTGCCAGGAATCACCAGGCTAAGGGGCTCCGCCCCTGGCGCAGTCAACCCTGCGGCCACCCAGACTCCGCGCCTTCGGCTTGTGCGTCCGGGTCCCTGAGCCTCGGGTTGCCTTTGCCTCCCCGCTCTCGCCGAGGGGCAGAGGTTCAGGCGGGGCCTGAACCCTGCTGTCCATTAAGAATGCTGCTGTCGATTCTACTGCTTCACGCGCCGGACTGGCCGCAAGATAATCTGCCAGTCAGGACTGTGGACAACCGGAGGAACCCCGATGCTTTCCAATTGGCTCCACAAGATGGCTGACAGGGCTGAACGACTTGAGGTCAAGCTGGCGGCACCTCGGGGGATGGCCGGGGCGGCAAACAAGTTCATCGCCATCATGGCTATTGGCGCGTTCATCGCAGGGGCGGTGCTTTCGAGTTTGCTGCTGTCGCCCGTCGCACTTGGAGCCGCACTGGCCCTGCCGTTCCTGTGGCTGATTGTTGGCATCTACCGAATTCTAAATCGGTAATTTTGATCATCCGGCGATCATCGGCGATCGATGCAATTTATGCCGCGTTGTTACCTGGGTGTTACCTGAAATCCTCAAAGCAAAAGACCCGCCTTCTGGGCGGGTCGTAAGCTCTTGATTTCCAAGAGGAAAATGGTGCTGCCGAATGGAATCGAACCATCGACCTTACCCTTACCAAGGGTATGCTCTACCGACTGAGCTACGGCAGCAATTCTTTGCGAAGCGCGGGCGCCCCGTGAAGAGGGGCGCTTTATGCCACACTCGATATGACGACGCAAGCGTCTTTCCGGGCTCTTGACGTGGTTTTCTCCAGGGCTCAAAACTGGCGGCCATGAGCGACGATTCCAATCCGAAATTCTCGGCCCGCGGCCATGCCGAGGCCGAAGCGCGCCAGCGGCGTCAGGCCGAGGCGCTGCGCGCCAATCTGGCCCGGCGCAAGGCCCAGGGCCGCGCCCGCGCCGAGGGGGAGGGCGAGCCTTGCTCCCCCTCCGACCCTGGAGTACAAGAAGCCGAGAGTTGAAGAGGGGGAGCGCCCGATGTCCGTCATGCCCGACACCTGGATCCGCGAGATGGCCAAGACCAAGGGCATGATCGAGCCCTTCACCGAGAAGCTGCAGCGCGAAGGCGTCATCTCCTACGGCTTGTCCTCCTACGGCTACGACGCCCGCGTCGCGCCCGAGTTCAAGATCTTCACCAACGTGGATTCGGCGGTGGTGGACCCCAAGGCCTTCGCCGCCAACAGCCTGGTGGACCGCGAGACCGACGTCTGCGTCATTCCTCCCAACAGCTTCGCCCTGGCCCGCACGGTGGAGTATTTCCGCATTCCCCGCGACGTTCTGGTGATCTGCCTGGGCAAGTCCACCTACGCCCGCTGCGGCATCATCGTCAACGTGACGCCGCTGGAGCCGGAATGGGAAGGCCACGTCACCCTGGAATTCTCCAACACCACGCCGCTGCCCGCCAAGATCTACGCCAACGAGGGCGCCTGCCAGTTCATCTTCCTCAAGGGGCACTCGGTGTGCGAGACCTCCTACGGCGACCGCGCGGGCAAGTATCAGGGGCAGCAGGGTGTCACCCTGCCCCGGCTCTGAGGCGGAAGCCTTCCTGGCCGATCCCCGCACCCATGGGGGCGCGGGGGTCGAACGCATCGACACCCATATCTCCACCCTGTTCCTGGCCGCGGACCGCGTCTTCAAACTGAAGAAGCCGGTGCGCTTGGCCTTCCTCGACTTCACCGCCCTTTCGGCGCGCAAGGCCGCCTGCGAGGCCGAGGTGGAGATCAACCGCCGCGCCACGCCCGACCTTTACCTCGGCGTGCGGGCGCTGACCCGTACCCGGGGCGGCGGGTTGGAACTGGACGGGCCGGGCGAGGCGGTGGACTGGGCGGTGGAGATGCGCCGCTTCGATCAGGACACCCTGTTCGACCGACTGGTCGGTAATAACGGGTTGGACCGCGAGCGCTGCAACGCGCTCACCGAAGCCATCGCCGCCTTTCACCGCGTCGCCCCGGTGCGCACCGACCGGGGCGGGCGCGCCGGGCTGGACTGGACCATCGCCACCAACCGGCTGTCCATGCTGGCCCAGGACCCTTCCGTCCTGCCGGTGGACGCGGTGGAGGATCTGGCCCGGGCCTCCTTCGCCGCCCTGGAGCGTTTCGCCCCCCGGCTGGAGGAGCGGCGCGAGGCCGGTTTCGTCCGCCAGTGCCACGGTGACCTGCACCTGGGCAATATCTGTCTGTGGCAGGGGCGTCCGGCGCTGTTCGACGCCATCGAGTTTTCCGAGGACATCGCCTGCATCGACGTGATCTACGATCTGGCCTTCCTGCTGATGGACCTGGACCATCGGGGGGCGCGGCAACAGGCCAATTGGGTGATGAACCACTATCTGGACCTTACCGCCGATTTCGCCGGCATCTCCCCCATGCCGCTTTATCTCTCGGCCCGGGCCGGGGTGCGCGCCCATGTGTGCGCCACCATGGCCGCCGGCGCGCAAGGCGAGGGGCGGGAGAGGCTGGCCGCCGATGCCCGCTCGTATCTGGCGGCGGCGCGGGCCTATCTCGATCCGCCCGCGCCCCGGCTGCTGGCGGTGGGGGGGCTTTCGGGCAGCGGCAAGTCGCGCATGGGCCGGGAACTGGCCCCCTTCCTGGCGGTGCCCGGCGCGGCGGTGGTCCGGAGCGATTCCTTGCGCAAGCACCTGATGGACGTTCCCATCTCGGAAAAGCTGGGTCCAGACGGCTATACGCCCGAGGTGACCGAGCGCACCTACCAGCGTCTCTACGACACCTGCGCCGCCCTGCTGGCCGATGGGCACGGCGTGGTGGCCGACGCCGTCTTCGCCAGGCCGGAACAGCGGGACGCCATCGAGCGTGTGGCCCGCGCGGCGGGGGTGCGCTTCGACGGGCTGTGGCTGGAGGCGCCGGCGGAATTGTCCAAGCGGCGCATCGCCGAGCGCAAGGCCAATGTCTCGGACGCCACGCCCCAGGTGCTGGAGCGGCAATTGTCCTACGACCTGGGGGCCATCGTCTGGACGCGCATCGATTCCTCGCCGCCCAAGGACGTCACCCTGGAAGCCGGCAAGGCCGTGCTGGGGGTATAGGTCCCGTCGGAGTCTGCGGATTTCCAAGCCGCCGGTTCGGGCGCATAATATTCCGGATGTCGTGACAAGGAGAGCCGTCATGTCCGCCTTCAAGTCCATTCTGGTCCCGGTCGAGGACGAACTGTCCGCCGCCATCCCCCTGGATACGGCGCTGCGTCTGGCCGGGCGCTTTTCCGGGCATGTGGTCGGCCTGCACGTGCGCACCGACCCCACCAACGCCGTGCCGCTGGTGGGCGAGGGCATGTCGGGCGCCATGGTCGAGGAGATGATCGGCATCGCCGAAACTCAGTCGGCCCAGCGCGCCAAGCTGGCCCGTGCCGCCTTCGACGCCGCCGTGACCCGCAACGGCGCGCCGCTGGCCGATGCCCCGCCCGCAGACGGCCTGTCGGCCGAGTGGGTCGAGGTGGTCGGGCGCGAAGAGGACATTGTCACCTGGCGCGGCCGGGTATCCGATCTGGTGGTGTTCGGCCATCCCGGCGGCGAGGCCGAGGTATCGGCCATGATCACGCTGAACACCGCGTTGATGGGCTGCGGCCGTCCCTTGCTGCTGTGCCCCGCCGAGCCGGCCCCGCTGCCCGGCACCAATGTGTGCATCGCCTGGAACGGCAGCGCCGAGGCCGCTCGCGCCGTGGCCTTCGCCATGCCCTTCCTCAAGGGGGCGTCCTCGGTGAGTATCCTGACGGTGGCCGAGCATGCCGGCGGCCCCGCCCCGGCCGGCGAGCTGGAGACCTATCTGGCCTGGAACGGTATCTGCGCCTCCACCACCGTCATCCAGGCCCCCAGTTCCCACGCCGGCGAGGAATTGCTGCGCCAGACCGCCAAGACCGGCGCCGATCTGCTGGTGATGGGGGCCTACACCCATTCGCGCCTGCGCCAGCTGATCCTGGGGGGCGTTACCCGCCACGTCATCGCCCACGCGCCGCTGCATGTGCTGATGTGTCACTGATGGGGGGAGAGGGGGCGCGGCGGCGGGCTGATTACCGCCGATACCGGGAACTGGTCGAGGTGCGGCCGGAGCTGTTCCAGCGGCCGGCGGGGGGCATCGAAATTCTGCTGGACGAGGCCGACATCGCTGCCGCGTCGAAGGTGGTGGCGCGGCGGAACCGGGCCAAGGGCCTGCCTCCGGCCTCGGCCTCAGTGGGGGTGCTGGTGGAAGACGCCTACATCCTGGTGATGCGTGACGCGGTCCGCTTTCCCGATGGGTCGCTGGGCACCCATAATCGGGCGATGTATACCAATTCTCGGGGGGTCGGCGTTCTGGCGCTTTACCGGGGCAAGGTCGCGCTGGTCCGGATATTCCGCCATGCGGTGGGCCGTTCCATTCTGGAAATTCCCAGGGGATCTGTCGAACCGGGGGATGGGATGGAGGAAACCGTCCACCGTGAGGTGGCCGAGGAGATCGGCGGTCGGGTCGCCCGGATGGTTCATCTGGGCCGGTCGCTATGCGACACGTCTCTCAGCGACGGAGGGCTGGACCTCTATTACGCCGAACTTGACGATGTGGGCGGCCCCCAGCCCGCCGAGGGCATCACTGAGGTGGTCATGGTCGCCCCCGAGACCTTGGCGGGGATGATCATGTCCGGCGAGTTCGAGGATAGTCACGGCATCGCCGCGTTTCTTCAGAGCCGGCTGCGGGGATTGTTGCCATGACGGTGTTCCTGGTGCGTCACGGCCAGTCCGAAGGCAACCGTGACGGAGTGTTCTCGGGGATCAGCGATCATCTCCTGACCGAACTGGGACGGGCCCAGGCGCGGGAAGCCGGCCACGCCCTGTTCGGGCTGCGTTTCGCCCATGTGCTGACCTCGCGTCTGTCGCGGGCCGTGGACACCTGCGACCTGCTGCTCGAGGCCGCCCAGGCGCGGGTGGTCGGCCGGCGGCGGGAACTGGACCGGCTGAACGAACGGAATTTCGGCGTATTCGAAGGCGTGGCCGATGACGAGGCCGCCCTGGCGGCCCATCCCGTCCGCCGGCGGGTCGCCTTCGACGTGTCCTTCCGGCCCGAGGGCGGCGAATCCATGTTGGACTGCCTGGAGCGCGCGGTCACCTGCTTCGAGGCCGATATCCTGCCCCTGGCCGAGGACGGCCATGTGCTGGTGGTGTCCCACGGCAACGTGGTGCGCTCGCTGGCGCTGCATCACCTGGGCTGGCCGGTGGAGATGCTGCCCGAGATGCCGTCGCGCAACTGCCTGATCACCCGCATCGAGCCGGCGGGATGGCGGTTCAGATCCGCTCGCTAAGCCAGATGGCCAGGCGGCAGCCGCCCTTGATGGCCGCCGACAGCACGGGATAGGCGGGGGCCTGTTCGGCCCCGTGCTCCAGCCCGATGTCGCGATGCTCCATCTCGTCGGCGCGGAACTTGAGGATGGTGTCCTTCAATTCCGCCTCGTCCTCGCCCAATTGCTCGGCCTGACGGGCGTAGTGCTCGTCGATGGTCTCCTCCACCGCCACGGTGCAGGCCATGGCCGCCTTTTCGCCCAGCAGCGCGGTGCCGGCCCCCAGGGCGAAGCCGGCCAGATGCCATAGCGGCGACAGAAGGGTGGGGCGGGTGCGGCGCTCGGCGATCAGGCGGTTGAAGGCGTCCAGGTGCTCCTGCTCCTGCTCGGCCATGTGCTTGAGCAGGGGAGCCGCCTTGGCGCCCTTGCGGCCCAGCACCGCCCGCTGGCCCTCGTAGATGCGCACCGCTCCCAGCTCGCCCGCCTGGTTGACCCTGAGGAAGCGGTCGATCAGGGCCGAATGGTCCAGATCGCCGGGAATGCGGTTTTCAGCGGTCTTCATGGCGTCAGGCCTTTCGAACGCCTGACCGCCCACAGCACCGCGAGGCCGAACAGGGCCGAGAACGGCACGTTGAGGGCGGCCATGGTGATGCCGTGGAACGACCAGGCGGGGGTGTCGCACTGGGCTTCCGCCGGGCGGCTCATCTCGGCCATCAGGTCGGCCACCGCCACGGCGCCTTGCTGGCTGCCGGAACAGACCGCCGAGGCCCACCAGTGCTGCTCGACCCCCACGTGGTAGACGGCGATGCCGCCGTTGATCACCAGGGCGATACCGGCAAGGCGCAGCAGCGTGCCGGCGGGCCAGCCGTCCTTCAGCGCGGCCAGCCCCAGCAGGGCGGCCAGGGCGAAGGGCACCCGCTGGATCAGGCACAGATTGCAGGGGCGCAGGCCGAACCCGTACTGGGCGACCAGGGCGAAAGCCAGGGCGGCGAGGCAGATGCCGGCCACCGAAAGGGCGATATGACGGGGCGCGATGTTCATTGCGCCGCACTATAAAGATGATGCGCGGCCTTGACCACCCCGTCGGGGGCGGGGACAATCGCCGCCCCAGTCCGAAGGAGACGACGTGACCCTCGACGACATCCGGGCGGGCGGCAAGGCCGCCCTGGCCCGCGCCCTGGCCGAACTGGAACGCTTCCCCGACGCGCCCGCCACCGTGGCGCTGCTGGACGGCGCCTATGCCGAGCCCCGCGCCCATGTGGTGGGCATGACCGGGCCGCCCGGCGTCGGCAAGTCCACCTTGATGAACGCTCTGATCGCCGGCTGGCGCGGCCGGTGCCGCACGGTGGGCTGCATCGCCGTCGATCCGTCGTCCCGGCGCTCGGGCGGCGCCCTGCTGGGTGACCGCACCCGGCTCTCCACCGATCCCGAAGACCAGGGCGTCTTCGTGCGCTCCATGGCGGCGCGCGACCGCCTGGGCGGCCTGGCGGGGCTGACCGTCTCGGCCATGGTGCTGATGCGCGCGCTCTACGACGTGGTGCTGATCGAGACGGTGGGAGTGGGGCAAAGCGAGACCGACGTGGTCGGCGTCGCCGACACCGTGCTGTTCTGCGTCCAGCCGGGCTCGGGCGATTCGCTGCAATTCATGAAGGCGGGCATCGCCGAGATCCCCCATGTGGTGGTGGTGACCAAGGCCGACATGGGGGCGGCGGCGGTCCGCGCCCGCGCCGACGTGCTGGGCGCCCTGGGCCTGGGCGGGGGAGGCGGTCACGAGGGTTGGGAAACGCCGGTCCTGATGGTCTCTTCCTCCCGGCGCGAGGGGGTGGACGACCTGATCGCCGCCATCGACACCCATGCCGCCGCCCTGGGCGAGGCCGGACGCCTGGCCGCAATCAGGCACTCCCAGGCCGAGGCGTGGCTGGAGGAAGCGGTGCGCGAGCGCTTTGGCCGCGAAGGCGTTCGCCGTGCCGGCGACCTGTCGCTGCCTCCCGGTGCGTCGCCCTTCGCCCGATTGTCGGAGCTGTCGCTGCGATTGGGGTTCGACGCTAAAGGTTGATTAATTCCGGCGTCTGCCCTCGCAGATATTGACATCCCCAGCCATTCGACCGACCATCACCCAACTATCGTCATGGGGGAACCGAGTGCCCTCGTCCGTTGCCGCCGTCGCCGAGGCCGGAAAGGTCAGTGCCGAACACGAGCTGCTCGAGCTCGTGTCGGCGCTCGTCTGCATTTTGCGCCAGGGCGAGGTGGTCTTCATCAATCAGGCCGGCGTCAAGGTGTTGGGGCTGGGCTCCGAGGGCGACGCCATCGGCACGGCCTTCGTGGAATTCGTCGAGACCGACTACCGCTTCCTGGTGGAGGCGGGCTGGGAATTGCTGGCCGAGGAAGAGTTCCTGCCGCTGAAGCTGATGCGCCGCGACGGCACCCTGTTCGAGGCGGAAATCCGTGTCCGCCTGATTCCCGGCCCCGAGGAAACGTTCCTGGTCGAGGCCCGCGACATCTCGAAGTTCGTCAAGTCGGCCGAGGCGCTGCGCGAGCGTGAGGAGCGGCTTCAGGGGGTTCTGGCCTCGGTGGCCGAAGGCATCATCACCGTCGACGAGCATGGCCTGATCGAGACGGCCAACCCGGCGGCCGAGCGCATGTTCGGCTATCCCAAGGGCAAGCTGGTGGGAAAGCATATCGGCGTGCTGATGGGGTCCGAGATGCAGGACCAGCACCAGGCGCTGTTCGCCCAGTATCTGGCCGGTTCGGCCAAGCTGATGGGGCGCTCGGTGGAAAGCATGGGCTATCGCGCCGACGGGTCCCACTTCCCCATGGAAATCTCGGTGAGCGAACTGCGCTACGGCAAGGGCCGCCTGTTCACCGGCATCCTGCGCGACATCTCCGAGCGCAAGGAGAACGAGGAGCGCATCAAGCGCCTGGCCCACCACGATACCCTGACCGGACTGCCCAACCGCAATCTGCTCAACGACCGCATCAGCCACGCCTTGGCCCGCGTGCGCCGCCACGGCGGCCGCATGGCGGTGCTTTACGTGGATCTGGACAAGTTCAAGCCCATCAACGACACCCTGGGCCATGAAGCCGGCGACGCGGTGCTGCGCGAGGTGGCGCGGCGGCTGAACAATTGCGTCCGCAGCTCGGACACGGTGTCGCGCGTGGGCGGTGACGAATTCGTGGTGGTGGTCGAGGAGATCGGCCGCCCGGGCGAGGCCGCCATGGTGGCGCGCAAGATCATCGAGACCCTGGGCTCGCCCATCTTCTACAACGAACATGCCTGTCAGGTGGGGGCGTCCATCGGCATCGCGGTGTTCCCCGACGACGGCAACACCATGGACGAGGTGGCCAAGGCCGCCGACGTGGCCATGTACCGGGTCAAGCATTCGGGCCGCAACGGCTATTGCTTCTACTCGGATTCCATGCCGGCCGACGAGATCGACCTGGCAGAGGCCCCCGCCGGGGGCTGAGGGGGCGGTGGTTTTCCCGCCGCCCCGGCCGTCTTAGGAACGGCCCATCTCGGCGATCAGCTGCTCGCGCGCCACTTCCAGCAAAACGGCCATCTGGTGGCGGATGGCCGCTTCGTCGATGGCCACGCCGCTGGCGATGAAATCGCGGGTGATCTTGTGCGCGGCGTCGCGGTCGGTGGCGTCGAACTCCACGTCCACCACCGACAGGGCGTAGGTCTTGGCGGCGTCGCCGGCAATGCCCATCTGCTCGGCGGCCCACAGCCCCAGAAGCTTGTCGCGGCGGATCTTCGCCTTGAATTCCTGTTCCTGGTCCAGCCGGTACTTGGCCTCGAAGGCTTTCTCGCGATCGTCGAAGGCAGTCATGGCGCGCCGCGTTCCATTCCCTTTGTTACGGTTGGCGCCGGCAGTTGAAAGCTGCAGGCGCAAGCCGTGTTATAACGGGCGAAAGCGCCGCTAGAAACGGATTTTTGCGCATGTGCACCCTTGTTCTGCTCCGCCGGCCCGGTCACCACTGGCCCCTGATCATCGCCGCCAACCGCGACGAGATGAACACCCGGCCATGGAAGCCGCCGGGGCGCTGGTGGGACGACCGGCCCGAGGTGGTGGCCGGCCTGGACGAGCTGGCCGGCGGCACCTGGCTGGGCGTCAACGATACCGGGGTGGCGGCGGCCATCCTCAACCGCATCGGCACCCTGGGACCGGCGCCGGGCAAGCGTTCGCGGGGCGAACTGGTGCTCGAAGCCCTGGACCACGCCGACGCCGCCGACGCGGCCCAAGCCCTGTCCCACCTCAACGGCGATTCCTACCGGCCGTTCAACATGGTGGTGGCCGACAACCGCGACGCCTTCTGGGTGCGGGCCGACGGCAACCGGGTGGAGGTCAAGCCCATCGCCCCCGGACTGCACATGCTGAGCGCGCTCGACCTGGACGACCGCAGCAGCCCGCGCATCGCCGCCTATCTCGACCGCTTCGCCAAAGCCGCCGCGCCGGTTCCCGATCCCGGCCATCCCACGGGCGGCGACTGGGCATCCTGGCAGGCGCTGATGGCCGATACCGGCGGGCGTGGTCCCGATGGCGAGGAAGCCCCCGCCATGTGCTTCCTGCGCCCCGACGGATTCGGCACGGTGTCGGCCTCGCTGATCGCCCTGCCGGCCCCGGAACAGGCCGAGGCCGGGCGGGTCTGGCGCTTCGCCGCCGGGCGGCCGGACCGCACGCAGTACGGCGCCGTGGCCTGAAGGAGCGGGGCGGACCCGGCCCCGCTTCGTTTCATTGTTTCCCGCAACCGAGCCTGCTATACCAAGCTCGAAACACAGGCGACGGTCCGTCCGCCGCCCCTTCGCCGTCCGCGCCGTTCCCCGCCCGACCTCCGTGGGGGATGTGAAGCGGGCGCCATCGATTTGGATTTTTCCATGGCAAGACGTAGACAGATTTACGAGGGCAAGGCCAAGGTCCTGTTCGAAGGACCCGAGCCCGGCACCTTGGTGCAGTACTTCAAGGATGATGCCACCGCCTTCAACAACAAGAAGCGCGGCACCATCACCGGCAAGGGGGTCCTGAACAACCGCATTTCCGAATATCTGATGCTGCGCCTGGGCGAGATCGGGGTTCCCACCCATTTCGTCCGCCGCCTGAACATGCGCGAGCAGCTGGTGCGCGAGGTGGAGATCATTCCCCTCGAGGTGGTGATCCGCAACGTGGCCGCCGGCTCGCTGGCCCAGCGCTTCGGCCTGTCCGAGGGCACGCCGCTGCCGCGCTGCATCGTCGAGTGGTATTTCAAGTCCGACGCCCTGAACGACCCCATGGTGTCGGAAGAGCACATCACCGCCTTCGGCTGGGCCACCACCCAGGACCTGGACGAGATGATGTCGCTGGGCTTGCGCATCAACGACTTCCTGTCGGGCCTGTTCCTCGGCGTCGGCATCCGCCTGGTGGACTTCAAGATCGAGTTCGGCCGCCTTTATAACGGCGACGACATGCAGATCGTTCTCGCCGACGAGATCAGCCCCGATTCCTGCCGCCTGTGGGACATCCGCACCGGCGACAAGATGGACAAGGACCGCTTCCGCCGCGACCTCGGCGGCGTGGAGGAAGCCTACCAGGAAGTGGCCCGCCGCCTCGGCATCCTGCCCGAGGGCGGACCCCGCGATCTCAAAGGTCCCGCACTGATGCAGTAAGCAGGGGGGAGCGTCCCCCTCTTAATCGTTCCCTCGTACAACACGGAAAGACCGACGTGAAAGCCAAAGTCCACATCACCCTCAAGAACGGCGTTCTCGATCCCCAGGGCAAGGCGGTGCAGCACGCGCTGGGCTCGCTCGGCTTCGCCGGCGTCAACGACGTGCGCCAGGGCAAGTACATCGAACTCGATCTGGCCGAGACCGACCGGGCCAAGGCCAAGGATACGGTGGAGCAGATGTGCAAGGGCCTGCTGGCCAACACCGTGATCGAGAACTACGCCATCGAACTGGTGGATTGAGCCGGTTGTGGCGATGCGGCGGCTTCTTTCCGGCCTGATCCTCTGCCTGGGCATGGTTTCGGCCATGCCCGTCCGGGCCGAGGATCCGGCGGTCCGGACCCAGCCCCTGAAGACGGACCTGTTCGATGACATCGTCGATGGCATCGGCGGTGTGCTGGGCGTGCTGGTCGGCCCGCCCGTTTCCCCGACTCCGCCTCTCAACGCCCCGGACTGGCCCGCGACGGAAGCCCCCCCGGCTTCGCCGCGACCAGCGGCCGTGAGTGCGCCGCCGGCGGTTGCTCCGACAATCGCCCCTCCCATCGTTGTGCCACCCCCGGCCGCCGTCCAGCCCGTGCTGCCACCGGCTCCGCCTGCTCCGGTGAAGGCCGCCGCCCCGCCACCGCCCGCCCCGCCACCGCCCGCGCAGCCGCCGCGTCCGGCCACTCCGGCCGCAGCCGCCCCCGTCGCCCCTGCGCCCGCCCCGGCGGTGACCGCCGCACCGTCCTGCGCGGTGCGGGTGGCCGCTACCGCCACGCTGGAGCAGATGCGCCGTCTGCCCAAGTGTCCCTGATCTCCCACGGTTTCGCCGCAAAGCCGTCCCAAGGCCGCCATACTTGGCGTTCATGATGCGTGACATGGCTCCTTTCCCTGGAGCGGTCATGGAGTGCGAGATGGCCTATCCCCTTTTCGACAGCGGCTACACCCTTTGGGCCGCCGACCTGGAAACCCGGCTCAAGGACCAGCTGGGAAGTTCGGCCCGCGCGCTCGGCGTCGACCCCCGTCTGCTGCTGCAAAGCTACTATTCCGGCTATACCGTCACCGCCGCCCTGGCCCTGCTGGCGTCGCGCTATCCCACCGCCGGGCTCTGATCGTTCATCACTCTTCGTCATTTTGCCGCCCCGGAACGCACATCCGGGGTTGACTGGGGACGCCGGGCACGGCGTCATACTGGAAAAGGCTAAAATACGGCAATGGTCGAGGAGAGGTGTCCGTGGCGGTCAAGTGGCGAGGCCCGTTTCCGTGGCTCGCGGCGGCGTTTGCCGCCGATGTGGCGGTTACCGTCGCGGCGGGGTATTTCCTGTCCCAGGGTGTGGTCGACCGCGAGGAGCTGACCGCGCTGGTGATGGTCTCCCTGGCCGGAGCGGCGGTGTTGTTCGCCGTGTCGTGGAAGGCCATCGACTTCCTGGTGGTCCGCGCCATCAAGAAGATGGCGGCCGAGGTGCGCGCCATCGCCTATGGCGGCGGCGGACGCGACCGCATCGATCCCGAGCGCTATTTCATGATCGCGCCGTTGCCCGAGGCGGTGAACGAGGTCTGTTCGCGCATGGTCAAGGCCAGGGCGGAACTGGCCGAGGGACTGTCCGCCGCCACCCGTAAGTCCGAAGAGAATTCCAACCGGCTGGCCGCCATCCTCAACGACCTGCACGAAGGCGTGGTGGTGTGCAATCAGCGCCACCAGCTGGTGCTCTACAACCAGGTGGCCTTCGACATGCTGCGCGAAACGGCGGAGCTGGGGCTGGGGCGCTCGCTGTTCGAGACCATCGCCCGCGAGCCGGTCATGCATATGATGGACATCCTGGCCAATCGCGCCGGCACCGCCGAAGGCGGGCTGCCGTTTCTGGCCGGGACCAATGACGACCGCATGCTGCTGCAGGGCCGCATGACCCTGATCCGCAGCGAAGAAGGCACGGTGACCGGCTATGTGGTCACCCTGGTGGATGCCGGGCCGCAACTGGCCGCCCTGGCCGGACGCGAGGCCCTGCTGCGCGAGATCGCCGAGGACGTCGAAATGCCCCTGCGGCGCATGATGCTGTCGGCGGGCGATTCCCACACCATCCGCCACGAATGCATGGTGATCTCCGACGCCATCAAGCGGGTCACCAAGGGCTATCACGCCATGCTGGCCGGCTGGTGGCCCATGGCCGACATCAATTCCACCGAGCTGCTGACCTTCGTGGCGTCCCGTCTGGGCGAGGGCATGGAGGCCACCGTAATCGGCCTGCCGGCCTGGCTGCATGGCGATTCCCATTCCCTGGTGATGGCCATCGAATCGCTGATCTGGCGGGTGGCCGACCGCAGCGGGGCCACCCAGTTCGATCTGTCGGGCGGCGCCGACGATCATGGCGCCTGGGTGGAATTCGCCTGGGACGGCGAGGTGGTCGAACAGGCCCAACTGGACCGCTGGCTGGCCCAGCCGCTGGTGGCGCTGGGCGGCATGACGGTCAAGGACGTGCTGGAGCATCACGCGGGAACCGAGCTGATCCGTGACCGCCATGATGGCGGCGGCAGCTTGCGCATTCCCATGCGCAAGGGGGTCGAGCAGCACGGCCACGGCCGCCAGGTGCTGCCCGGCCGGCCCGAATTCTACGACATGACCCTGCTGGAACAGTCGCGTGATACCGGCGCCATGGGCTCCCAGCCGCTGCGGTCGCTGACCTTCGTGGTGTTCGACACCGAGACCACCGGGCTGCACCCCTCCCAGGGCGACCAGATCGTCTCCATCGCCGGCGTGCGCATCGTCAACGGCCGCATCCTGTCGGGCGAGAGCTTCAACCGCATCGTCAATCCCGGCCGGCCCATTCCGGCGGAATCCATCCGCTATCACGGCATCACCGACGAGATGGTGGTGGATAAGCCGCCGGCCGGCGTGGTGCTGCCCCAGTTCCGTTCCTACGTGGCCGACGCGGTGCTGGTGGCCCACAACGCCGCCTTCGACCTGAAGTTCCTGCGCATGCGGGAGAGTGATATGGGCATCCGCTTCGACAATCCGGTGCTGGACACCATGATCCTGTCCAACTTCCTGGATGGGCCGGAAGCCGGGCATTCCCTGGACGACATCTGCGAGCGCTACGGCATCGAGATCACCGACCGCCATACGGCGCTGGGCGATTCCATGGTGACGGCGGCGGTGCTGCTGCGCCAGATCGAGGCCCTGGAGGGCAGGGGCATCCATACCCTGGACGAGGCGGTCAAGACGCTGGACATCGCCATGATCCTGCACGAGCGTCAGCGCGTGTTGTAGGGCCTGTCGGGCTATCGCCCGAGCCCATCCGGGGCGATGCCCCGGACCCCATTTCGATTTATGAATGAAAGGGAGGTTTGGAGGCATCGCCTCCAACCGGGGTTACGGGGCAGGAGCCCCGTATCCTTATCCGCCCACGCCGCAGACGAACTTCAAGGTCTTCAGGCGGCGGAAGGCCCATTTCAGGCGGGCGCGGGTGCGCTTGTCGAAGCGCTTGGGATCGATCTTGGCCGAGGCGGGAATCTGCTGGGCGATGTCGGCCAATTGCTGCTCGAGCATGACGCGCAGCACGACCTCGCGCACTTCGACGAAATCGCGCAGGTCGTCTTCGTGCAGCACGCCGGATTCCTTCAGCGCCGCGAAGCGCTCGTCGGTGCCGGTGGCGGTGATGTGGGCGCGGATGGCGCGCATGCGAGCCGCGCTGACCAGGGGCAGCAGGCCGAACTTCTTGGCGTTGAGGCGGCCCTGCTTGGTGACGAAGTTGCCGAACAGGCCGATGGAGCCGTCCATGCCCGCCACGTTCTGGGCCAGGTAGCGCAGGAAGAAGGCCGACTGAGCGGCCTTTTCCATGGCCATGCCGCGCAACTCCTCGGCCAGGGCGCGGTCGCCCCACACCGGCTGGAAGTCGTAGAAGATGTCGCAGTACATCACTGTCTGGTTCTCGACCGAGAAGACCCAGCCGTGGACCTCGTCGCGCCATTCTTCCAGGCTTTTGCGCCACTTGGATTCCCGGGCCATGACGCCGCCGTCGCAGAACGGAATGCCGGCCTTGTTGAGGGTGTCGTTGAGGCGCTTGCCCAGTTCGGCGAACCAGGGGTCATCGGACGGCTTGCCGTCGTGGACGATGGCGTTGTCCTGGTCGAAGGCCAGCAGGCTTTCGCCGCGCCCGCCCGAGCCGAGGATCAGCACGGCGTAGCGGGCGGGCGCGGGGCCCCAGCCGTCGTCCAGCAGTGACTGTTCCGCCAGTTCGGCGGCCCGCGCCGTCAGGTCGCGCAGCACCAGGGCGATGACCGAGGCGATGTTGCGGGCCGTCACGCCCTCGCCCAGCAGGCCCTTGGCCAGCCTGGGCAGGTTGGTCATCACCGACTTCATCTCGTCGGGATTGGCGGCGCTTTCCGCCGAATCGCCCAGCACCAGAGCCTCGGTGGCGCGCACCTTGAGCAGCGCCCGGCCGGTGATCATGCCCAACGGCCGGTTGTCGGCGTCGACCACCACCAGATGCCTAAGACCGAGCCGGGTCATCCGGGCCAGCGCCACATAGACGTAGGCGTCGGCCGAAACGGTGGCCACCGGCTTGGTCATGGTCTGGTCCAGCGTCAGTTCCAGACCGGCCGGACCGTTGTTGGACAGGATGCGCAGCAGGTCGCGTTCGGTGAAGATGCCCAGCGTGCGCCCATCGGCATCGATGCCGACGATGGAGGACACCCGGGCCTCGTACATGCGGTGAACCGCATCGTGCAAGGTCACCGAGGCCAGCGCGGTCAGCACGGGGGTGCTCATGACCTCGCGCAGGCGATGGCGATAAGGAAAACTGTCAATGCGGGCGAGAGCGGCGATGTCGTTCATGGCGCGTGTACGATAGTGGCGGAGGTGGAAAATTCAACCTATTTCAGCCTGAAAAGAGGCCATATCGTAAAAGTCTAAATGTGCCGGTCAATCCATTCCGAGAACACGATAGGGTGTTTACTCTATGTGGGTTGGGCGGCTTCGCCTCGTCGCGGCGGATGCGTCAAGTGACAATTTCTGTAATCTAAACAGAAACTGAAAGGGAATTTGGCGTCGTCTTGAGAAAAGCTGGTGAAGGTTCGAAACGAATACCTAATTTCTCATTAGAATAACCTATTGAATAAATCAGGTGCTTTCAGTTGGTGTTGACGCCAAAGGACGCGGATGTTAATGAGGTTCGTCGCCTCAGGCAAGCTGCGGGCGTATGACGCGTACGCATAGGTGCCCTCGTGCGCCTGCACGCTTAAAAATGCTGAATCCGGCAACAAGACCGGGAGCTGAAAACAACAATCGTCCGCCTCTTTCCGGTGGCGGCGATGACAAAGTGGAGGGTCAAAGTGAGCTCACATAACGCACCTTCGGCCGCGAATCTCGCGAGTGCCGAGCACATTCGGAACAATCCGAAGTTCAAGGAGCTGGTCGCCAAGCGTAACGCCTTCGCGTGGACGCTGTCGGTGATCATGCTCGCCATCTATTTCGGCTTCATCCTCATCATCGCCTTCAACAAGGCGTGGCTGGGCACCCTGCTGTCGAGCGCCGGCGTCACCACCATCGGCTTCCCCATCGGCGTGGGCGTCATCCTGTCGGCCATCGCGCTGACCGGTATCTACGTCTATCGCGCCAATGGCGAGTTCGACGAAATGAACCGCCAGATCATCGAGGAATCCCGCTGATGAAGATGACCAAGACCGCAATCGCGTCCACGCTCGCCTTCGGCGGCATGGCGCTCCTGGCCACCGCCGCCCTGGCGGCCGGCGCCGACATGGGCAATGCCCAGAAGCAGGAAACCAACTGGCACGCCATCATCATGTTCGTGATCTTCGTGGGCGCGACCCTCGGAATCACCTACTGGGCGGCCGGCCGCACCAAGACCGCCGCCGACTTCTACGCCGCCGGCGGCGGCATCACCGGCTTCCAGAACGGCCTGGCCATCGCGGGCGACTACATGTCGGCCGCCTCGTTCCTGGGTATTTCCGCCCTGGTGTACGGTTCGGGCTATGACGGCCTGATCTTCTCGGTGGGTTGGCTGGTCGGTTGGCCGATCATCCTGTTCCTGATCGCCGAGCGCCTGCGCAACCTGGGCAAGTACACCTTCGCCGACGTGTGCGGCTATCGCCTTGCCCGTACGCCCATCCGCACCTTCGCGGCCACCGGCTCGCTGATCGTGGTGATCTTCTACCTGATCGGCCAGATGGTCGGCGCCGGCCAGCTGATCAAGCTGCTGTTCGGCATGGACTATCTGTACGCGGTTATCGTCGTCGGCGCGCTGATGATGATCTACGTCACCTTCGGCGGCATGGTCGCCACCACCTGGGTGCAGATCATCAAGGCCTGCCTGCTGCTGGGCGGCGCTACCTTCATCGCTCTCGGCGTGATGTACAACTTCGGTTTCTCGTTCGAGAAGCTGTTCGTCAAGGCCATCGAGGTTCATCCCAAGAAGGTGGCGATCATGGCGCCCGGCGCCCTGGTCACCAACCCGGTGGACGCCATCTCGCTGGGCATGGCCCTGATGTTCGGCACCGCCGGCCTGCCGCACATCCTCATGCGCTTCTTCACCGTTCCCGATGCGCGCGAGGCGAGGAAGTCGGTGTTCTACGCCACCGGTTTCATCGGCTACTTCTACATCCTGACCTTCATCATCGGGTTCGGCGCCATCACCCTGGTGGCCACCAATCCCGAATACCTGGCCAAGGGCCTCGGCTCCCTGGACCTGAAGGGCGGCAACAACATGGCCGCGGTGTGGCTGGCCCACGCCATCGGCGGCAACCTGTTCCTCGGCTTCATCTCGGCCGTGGCCTTCGCCACCATCCTGGCGGTGGTGTCGGGCCTGACCCTGGCGGGCGCGTCGGCGATTTCGCACGACCTGTACGCCAGCGTCATCATGCACGGCCAGGCCACCGAAGGTAAGGAAGTGACCGTCTCCAAGATCTCGTCCATCGCTCTCGGCATCGTCGCCGTGCTGCTGGGCCTGATCTTCGAGAAGCAGAACGTGGCGTTCATCGTGGCGCTCACCTTCTCGGTCGCGGCCTCGGCCAACTTCCCGGTGCTGATCCTGTCCATGTTCTGGGGCGGCCTGACCACCCGTGGCGCCGTTCTCGGCGGCATGATCGGTCTCTTGATGTCCGTGATCATGGTGGTCCTGTCCAAGGCCGTGTGGGTGCAGAGCTTCGGCTTCAAGGAGGCCCTGTTCCCGTTCGCCTATCCGGCCCTGTTCTCGGTGCCGGCGGCCTTCTTCTTCTCGTGGCTGTTCTCCATCATGGACAACAGCCCGCAGGCCCAGGCCGAACGCGCCGCCTACGAAGCCCAGTCCATCCGGTCCGAGACCGGCCTGGGTGCCGAAGGCGCCGCCAGCCACTAAGGCTTGGAATCGAGCGAAAGGCGGGGGCATCGGGAAACCGGTGCCCCTGTTTCGTGCCGAATTCATGAGAAAAAAGGGCGCCTACCACGAGGGTAGGCGCCACGAAGGACAAAGTGGATCACAAAAGCGAGCATCAATCGCAGCCATGAACACGATGGTTCGATGTCGCATTGGTGTATCGCGGGGGCAAGCTTATACGGGCGAGATTGCACCAGCATGACGCCAGAATTAAAGTTGGCTGGGAGCCGCGCCGTGAAAGTCCTGTTGGTCGAAGACGAAAGGAAGATCGCCGAGTTCACCGCCAAGGGCCTGCGCGAGCACGGCTTCGTGGTGGACGTGGCGGCCACCGGCGACGACGGCCTGGGCATGGCGCTGATCAGCGAATACGACCTGCTCATTCTCGACGTCATGCTGCCGGGCCGCGATGGCTGGTCCGTGCTGTCCGAATTGCGGGGGCGGGGCGTCCAGGTGCCGGCCCTGTTCCTGACCGCCCGCGATGGCGTCAGCGACCGCATCAAGGGGCTGGAACTGGGCGCGGACGACTATCTGCCCAAGCCCTTCGCCTTCGCCGAATTGCTTGCCCGGATCAGGACCATCCTGCGGCGTGGGCCGGTGCGCCAGCCCGACGTCCTGACCGTCGGCGACCTGAAGCTGGAGCCCGCCCGCATGACCGCCTTTCGCGGCGAAACCCGCCTGGACCTGACGCCCAAGGAATTCGCCCTGCTGCATCTCCTGGCCCGCAGGCCGGGCGAGATCCTGTCGCGTCACTACATCGCCCAGCAGATCTGGGACATGAATTTCGATGGCGATTCCAATGTGGTGGACGTTCACATCCGCCGTCTGCGCATCAAGGTCGACGATCCCTTCGAGCGCCGCCTGATCAAGACGGTGCGGGGTGTCGGCTATGCCCTGGACGACGCGGGATGAGCGTGCTGCCCCGGGCCTTCCGCTCCATCGCCGGGCGGCTGACCATCCTGTTCATCTTCACCTCGGTGGCGACCCTGCTGGCCAAGGCGGTGTTCACCTATCTCACCCTGGCGCCGGTTCTGTCCGCCCAGGAGGAGCAATACGTCATCGCCCGGGCGGAGTACCTGGCGCTCAAGGTGGGCATGGCCGTGGGGGCGGTCGGGCCGCCCAGCCTGCCCGCGCTGCTGCCGGCCGATGCGCCCGGCCTGGTCCGCATTCTGGGCGGCGACGCCAAGGTCCTGGCCGAGATCCACGACATGAGCGCCGAATTTCCCGATCTGGGGATGGCGTCGGGCGGGCGGCCGGTCCTGGTGCGTGGCCGGTCGGGCCGCCAGTATTGGGCCGTAAGCCGGGCCAGCGGCGGAGACGCCCCCATGATCGTCCAGGTGGCGTCCGAGGCCTCGGAATTCCGGCTGCTGGCCCCCACCGGCGGGCGATTGTGGGTGGCCTCGCTGGTGGCGCTGATTCTGAGCGGCATCGCCGGCTACCACATCGTCCGCCACGGCATCCGGCCGCTGCAGAACCTGGCCGAGACGGTGAGGGCGGTGGGCGGAGCGACCCTGGGCCGCCGCATCGAGGCGGGCAGTCTGCCCCAAGAGCTGCGCCCCCTGGGCGTCAGCTTCAACGCCATGCTCGACCGTCTGCAGGTATCGTTCGACCGGGTGGCCCAGGTCACCGACGATATCGCCCATGAATTGCGCACGCCGCTGGGCGTGATGACCAGCCAGATCGATGTGGCGCTGACCGCCGAACGGCCGGCGGGCGAATACCGCGAGGTGCTGGAATCGGTGCGCGAGGAATTGACCGCCCTGTCCGACATGGTCCAGCGCCTGCTGTTCCTGTCCCGCGTCGAGAACCAGTCGGTGACCGTCAACCGCGAAGCGCTGGATGTCGTCGCCGAACTGGAGGCGGTACGCGAGTTTTACGACCCCCTGGCATCGGAGGCCGGCATCAGCCTGACCGTCGCGGCTTCCCCGTCCAGACTCGACACCCTGGGCGACCGGGTGCTGCTGCGCCGCGCCGTCATCAACCTGGTGGCCAATGCGGTGCGCTACACGCCGCCGGGCGGGCGAATCGCCATGGAAGCCGGCCGTGACGGGGATGTGGTGCGGATCACGGTGAGTGATACCGGCTGCGGCATCCCCTCCACCGACGTTCCCCGGCTGTTCGACCGCTTCTTTCGCGTCGACCGGGCACGCGAAACCGGCGGCGGGCATATGGGGCTGGGGCTGGCCATCGTCAAAGCCATCGCCGAATTGCACGGCGGATCGGTCACGGTGGAAAGCGAGGTGGGGCGGGGAACGCGGGTGACCCTGGCGTTGCGGGCCGGACACGGGTCCGGCGCCGGCTAAATGGCGCAGGTGGCCAGGTTGACCAGGAATCCGCCGATCAGGTGGTGGGGGTCGGTGCCGAATTCCTTGTGGAAGGCGGCCTCGTCCTTGCGGTCCAGATTCTGCAGCGGATCGAACAAAGCGTGGAAGAACATGCAGAATTCCCGCTCGCCGAACTGGATCGGGTCGTCGTAGGGGCTGTGCTCCTTGGTGACGAAGGCGTTCGACGCCAGGCTGACCGTGGTGGGGCGGTACTGCATCAGCTTGATGAACCAGTCCTTGCGCAGGTCGTAGCGCTTGAACGAGGCGGCGATCTTGACCAGGACGTGCCAGGAGATGACCTTGGCCTCGGCATCGGCGTAGAAGGAATCCCAGGTGAAATGGTCGCCCAGGTCGTCCTTCAGGGTCTTGACGATGGCGTTGCAGCGCTCGGCGGCCACCGCTTCCTCGTCGCCCAGCACCATGTGCAGGAACGAGAAGATGTTGGGAACCAGGACCCGGTCCAGCCTGTCTTCGGAAAACAGCCCCGACAGCGGATGCAGCATCAGCCGCCCGAAGGCGTTGGTGCGGCGCTGCTCCATGCTTTCGCCTTCCACCACTTCCATCAGCTCGCGGTAGGAGCGGCGGTAGAAATCGTCGAACGCGACGGAATCCTTCAGTTCGGCCACCAGGGCTTCCAGGGTCCGCATGTCGATGGCGTGACCGTGCAAAGCCTGCTCCGCCGCCCTGACCAGGGCGTCCAGAACCACGTTGGTGGTCTTGCGCAGATGTTCCGGCCCCCGGCCCGTCATCATTCACCTCGGAGAATGGCCTTGCGCCGATGTTATCATCCATTTCTTAAGAATGTAATTCGCGCTCCGATTGCTTTCCAGGCCCGGCAACCGTAAACAGACGGAAAGGATGACCGGCGGAGGATGTCAGATGAAAATTCTCGTAATAGTCGGTGTGCTTCTTCTTCCGGCCGCCGCCTGGGCCGAGCAGTGCGGCCCGGTGCGGGGGGTAGCGGGGCGCTTTGACTTCTATCTGTTCAGCCTGTCGTGGGCGCCGGCCTATTGCGATACGGAATCCGGGCGGCGTAATCCGCAGCAATGCGGCAAGGGCGTCGATTACGGCTTCGTGGTCCATGGCCTGTGGCCGCAATATGCCCAGGGCCAATGGCCGCAATGCTGTCAGGCGGTTGATCGGGTAAGGCCCTCGGCCGTCGTGGACGAGACCTCGAAGGTGATGATCGGCGCCTCGCTGCGCCAGCATGAATGGGACAAGCACGGCTCGTGCGTCACCAGCCGTCAGGACGAGTATTTCGGCAAGATCAACCAGGCGGTGGCGGCCTTCGGCCTGGCGCCTTCGCTGCGCGCCGGCGGCGCCGGGCGTATCCGCGTGTCCGACCTGAAGCGCAATTGGCCGGTTCCGCCGCAATCCGTCACCGTGACGTGCACGGGCAAAAAGCTGGCCGAGGTCCGCATCTGCCTGGACAAGGAGCTCTCGCCCGTTCCATGCCCCCCCACCGTGGTCGGGGCCGACAATTGTCCGGGTACGGTCGTCCTAGACTGAAGTATTAATTTTTCACTCCTCAATAGGCCGAAAGACCGGTATCGTGGCTGGATGTTCAAGGCCGGGGAGACACGTCTCTGGACAAGATGGACGCAATCGTCAGGGGCTTCCTGCCGGTCCGACATGGGGCGGCCGACGATCAGGTGACCCGGGATCACCTGATGATCGAGATCTGCCTGATCACCTCCGTCTACTCGGTGGTCTACATCCTCACCTCGCTGGGGATCGGCTATGCCATCGGCGTAATCCTGATGTCCGCCTGCTTCATCATCATCCTGGCGCTTCTGGCCTTTTTCCGCGCCTTTGGGCGCTATCGCCTGACCGGGAACCTGTTCCTGGCCAATTGCCTGTTCGTGGCCATCCTCTCCAACAGCGTCTTCACCGGGGGGAGCGAGTCGCCGGTCATCCACTGGATCTTCCTGGTTCCGGTCTGCTCGGTGATTCTGCTCGGGCTTTCCGGGGATACGACGGCCTGGCTGCTGGTCAGCATCGCCGGCCTTGTTTCCATGCCCATGGCATCGGGTCTGGGGTATTCCTTTCCCGAACTCTACGACCTGAGGCACAAGGCCGTTTTCTCGATTCTGTGCAATCTTGGCCTCAGCACCATCCTGTTCTTCGCCGCCGCGACCTTTCATGCCAATCGCGGAGCGCTGATCGGCCGGTTGAAGCGGACGGAACTGGCGCTGCAGGAAAACAACCAGCAGATCCGAGGCGCCCTCGACCTCCAGCGCAAGGCGGTGCAGGAGCAGCGCAACTTCATGGCCATGGTCAGCCATGAATTCCGCACGCCGCTCGGCATCATTTCGGGGGCCGCCTCGGTTCTCTCCCTCACCTCGCAGGGGGAGGGGGACGCAAGGACGGAGACCGACAAGGTCTTCCGCGCCGTCCGGCGCATGGATCACATGATCGACATGCTGACCGACGACGACTGGCTGGAGATCGCCACCAGCGAATTCCGCCATACGCCCATCGACCTCCGGGCCTTGGTGGAAACGGCGGTGAAGGATTTTACCGACCTGACGCCTTCGCGGCTGATTCGCCTGTCGCCGGCCGAGGCGTTGACCGTCTATGGGGACAGGGATCTTCTGGCGGTGGCGTTTTCCAATCTGCTCGGCAACGCCGGCAAGTACTCGCCGCCTTCGGCCCCCATCGACGTGCAGATCAGCCGGCAGGACAACCGGGCCATGGTTCGCGTGATCGATCACGGCGCGGGCATCGAGCCCGTGGATCTGCCCAAAGTCTTCGAGAAGTACTATCGCTCCAGCACGGTGGGGCACACACCGGGCACCGGCCTGGGGCTCTATCTGGTCAAGCGCATCGCCGAGCGCCACGGCGGCTCTGTCTCGGTCGCCAGCGCCGCCGGCCAAGGCGCCGCCTTCACCCTCAGCCTCCCCTTACGGGCCTGAGGAGCTACGGCGACAACCATTCCCGCAGGGAGGCGCTCACCGCCTCGGGTTGTTCGATGGGCGACAGGTGGCCGCAATGGGGAATGCTCACCCGTCTCGCCCCCCTGATCAGCGCCGCCATCTCGTCGTGGCGGTCGGGCGGCGTCAAGCCGTCCTCGGCGCCGCACAGCACCAGGGTGGGGCAGGCGATGGCGGCAAGGGAGTCCCTGGAATCGGGGCGTGCCATGATGGCCGCCTGCTGGCGGGCGAAGCCCTCGGCCCCCACCATTCTGGCCATGTCCTTGGCCAGCCCGGTGATGGCCTCGTCCCGCAGATGGTCGGGATGCAGCAGCAGGGGCAGCATGGTCGGCATGATCTTGTCGAAGCCGCCCGAACGGGCCAGGTCCACCGCATCCTTGCGGCGCTGGGTCTGCTCGGGCAGGTCGGGCCGCGCGGTGGTGTCGAGCAGGGCCAGGCGCTCCACCCGATGGGGGGCGCGGCGCATGATCTCCATGGCCACATAGCCGCCCATGGACAGCCCGGCCAGGGCGAAGGAGGCGGGTGCCGCCCCCAGCACCCGCTCGGCCATGGCGCCGAGCGAATCGTCCTGGGTCAGGTCGCCGACCATCACCTCGGCCAGCCCGGCCAGGGCGGCAGCCTGGGCCGACCACAGCCGGTGGTCGTTGAGCAGGCCGGGCAGCAGGACGAGAGCGCGGCCCATCATCCGGCCAGTTTGCGGATCAGCCAGGACACGCCGAAGCCCAGTCCGATCCAGAAGCCGTAGACCATCAGGTTGTCGAGGAAGGTCTCCATGTTCATGGCGCGAATCTCCTCAGATCAGGCCGGAGGTGGGTGACGAGGGGTCGGCATAGCTCTTCTTGGGCATGCGACCCGCCAGATAGGACAGCCGCCCGGCCTCGATGGCCAGTTTCATGGCGCGGGCCATGCGCACCGGATCCTTGGCATGGGCGATGGCGGTGTTCATCAGCACGCCGTCGCAGCCCAGTTCCATGGCCACCGCCGCATCGGACGCGGTGCCGACGCCGGCATCCACCAGGACGGGGACCTTCACGCTCTCCTTGATGATGCGGATGGTGGTGGGGTTGAGAATGCCTAAGCCCGAGCCGATCAGCGAGCCCAGGGGCATGATGGCGACGCAGCCCATGTCTTCCAGCATCTTGGCCTGGATGGGGTCGTCGGAACAGTAGACCATCACCTCGAACCCGTCCTTGATCAGGGCCTCGGCGGCCTTCAGGGTCTCGGGCATGTTGGGGTAGAGCGTGGTCTGGTCGCCCAGCACCTCCAGCTTGACCAGATTCCAGCCGCCGGCCTCGCGCGCCAGACGCAGCGTGCGCACCGATTCGTCGGCGGTGTAGCAGCCCGCCGTGTTGGGCAGGAAGGTGTACTTCTTGGGGCTGACGTAATCCACCAGCATGGGCTTGGACGGGTCGGACAGGTTCACCCGGCGCACCGCCACGGTGACGATTTCGGCGCCCGACGCCTCGATGGCCTCGGCCGTCTCCTCGAAATCCTTGTACTTGCCGGTGCCCACCAGCAGCCGCGAGGTAAAGGTCTTGCCGGCCACGGTGAAGGTGTCGGCAGGACCAGAGCCGCCGCCGATAAACGCGACGATTTCCAGCTTGTCGCCGTCATTCACCGCCACCTGGGCGTAGGAGGATTTGGGAACGATCTCCAGATTGCGTTCCACCGCCACCTTGCGGGAATCGACACCCAACTCGCCCAACAGGGCCTCGACGGTCATGGAGGCGGAAAAGTTCCGCTCCTCGCCATTGATCACCAGCTTCATGAATGATGTCCCTGCATCCAAGGGGCTTCGCGCCCCCTTACACGTTCGAGCCTGAAACATGGCACCGAGCCGCCCGCGAGGCAATCCCTCGGCGATGGGGCATGTTTGGCCACCCTGTCGGATGTATGCAATTATTAAGAATAATTAGAGTTGGGAAGCATCCCAAGGACGTTGTATGTCTGCAAAAGTATTGTATTAATATGGGTATCTTCAGGCCGGGGGGCGATATGGATACATCAACGCGGGCGAAGACCTTCGTGCAGTTGGCCGGGTCCATGACATGGCTGGCGCTGCTTTACGGGGCGCTGCTCTACGTGGCGGTGGGAGCCTTGGGCGTCAGTGAACTGATCCGGCGCATCGGCGACGAATCGGCCAACGTGATTCACATGATCGACGTCGGCCGCGATATCCGAAGCGGGGAAGGCGAGGCGCTGGAGCGCGAAACGGCGCTGTTGGAGGACAAGGAGCGGCTGCTGCAGGGCGCCATTTCCGACTTTCGCAATTTCGGCGTCGCCCAGGGGCTGGCCTTGCAGGATCTTCAGCCGATCATCGACAATTACGATCTGGCGCCGAAGCTGTCGGCCACGCTGAAAAAGCCGGTCGATATGGAGACGGAAAAGCAATGGGCGGCGGTGATGGGCGCCATGATGCAGCTGCAATTCGACATCCGCGATCTGAGAAAAACCATGGAGGCCCGCCACGCGGTGCTGCGCTCCGCCTGGTCGGCGCATCCCCAGGTGGCGGCCGAGGCGGCGCGGCTGAAGATCGATCCGCTGGCCGTGGACCGCGCCGCCGCCACCGCCGACACGTTGCAGGAGCTCGGATATGCCCGCCTGTTCGCCCTGCCCAGTGAAATTCTCACTCTGCTGCTGGCCCTGTCCATGGGGGCGCTGGGCAGCACGCTGCATGTGACCAAGACCCTGCTGACCGCGTCCGAGGAGCGGCCGGCATCCTATTACCTGATCCGCCCCTTTCAGGGCATGGTGACGTCGCTGGTGGTATTCGTGCTGCTGAAGGCCGGGCAGCTGACCATCTCGTCGGGGGATTCCGACAATCTCAACATCTTTTTCGTGTCCTTCGCCGGCATCGCCTCGGGGCTGCTGGCCGAGGAGGCCTATCGCATGATCTGCAAGGCCGGGGCCGGCATCATCAAGACCGAGGAGGCGGAAGCGCGCTGGGCCTTCAAGCTGAGGGCGGCGTTGAATGCCTGCGGAACCACGCCGGCTCAGCTGGCCGACTGCATCCGGGTTCCCCTGGCCGAGCTGGAAACCTGGCTGGTCGAAACCCACCCGGTGCCGCCCCTGCAACAGCGCCTGATCGCGACCTGGCTTCACATCCCGGAGCGGGAATTGTTCACCGCTCAGCCACCCGTCGAGGACAGCATGTCCGGTCCGGTGTCCGTATCCGAACCGGCGCCTTCGGTGTCCTGAGCCTCGCCGGAAGCTCGCGCGGGCAGGGTGAGGCACAGCACGGCGCCCCGGCCGTTCTCCCCTTCCTCGGCCCACAGGGTCCCGCCCAGCAGAAAGGCCATCAGACGGGCCGCCGCCAGGCCGGGGCGCATGGCGCCGCCCTCGGCGTGGACCAGCAGGTGGAACATGCGTTCGGGGTCGCGCTCAGGCAAAGGCTGGCCGCTGTCGGCGAAGCGGAGCTCCCATTCCCCGTCCAGGGGGCGCGTCCCGACGCTTACCATTGGCTTCATGTCCGGGTGGCGGTGGCGGGCGGCATGGGCCAGCAGCTCGGTGAACAGGTCGGCGATCATTTCGGCATCGGCCGTCACTTCGGGCAGCGCACGCCACTCGAGCTCGACCGCGTTGTCGAGCCTTTGCCCGGCGACCTTGAGTGCGTCCTCCAGGGAGACCTTGGCCGGAATCAGGGCGCGTTCGCGCAGGCCGAGATAGCTGGACAGCGCCTTTAACTGCGCCTGCATGCGGGTGACGCCGGATTTGAGGAAATCCAGGTAACCGGCGCCCTCGTCTCCCTCGGCGCCGCCCTGGTGCCAGCGCACCAGAAGCTGCGAGTAGGACAAGATGGTCCTCAGCGGCTCGCGCAGGTGGTGGGTGGTCAGCAGGGCCACGTGGGTGATGTCCTGGGTGGCCATCTTCAGGTGGGCCGAATGGGCGGCCAGTTGCGCCCTGGCGTCCTCCAGCTCTTCCACGCGCCGCGACAGGCTGCCGGTGATTTCCTCGATCACCGCCAGCGAGCGGTCCAGGGCCTTGCGCCCGACCATCCGGGCCAGCAGCAGCAGCAGGGCCATGGAGCCGAGGCCGATTCCCCCCGACAGCAGGGCGGGTTGCAGCGCCTGGTCCAGCGGCACTTCCATCACCACCCGGCCCACCGGCAGCTTTCCGTCGGTGACGGTGTCTTCCAGCCGGAGGTTGAAGCGCCCTACCTCGCCGCGGACCGGAAACTCGTTGACCGCGCCGCCGGCGTCGATGAAGGCCAGCCGCGACGGCGGGTTGGTCCCGCCGCGCAGCGCCCCGGCCACCACCGAGGGCAGGCGGACGCTTTCGAATTCCCAGACGTCCAGATTGGCGGCGACGAAGGAGGAAAGCTGATCCGCCACCAGGCCGAGACGGATTTCGGCCTCGAGCCGGGTCCGGCTATAACGCTCCCACACCTCGAAGGCGGGAATGACGAACAGCCACAGAAACCCCACCGCCGCCAGGCCCAGCGTGAATATCCGCCGCACCCGCTCGACGGAATGGACGACCCTTCTGCTGGTGTCGAGCAGTGGCATCAGGGACCGGACACGGGAATGCAGCCGTTGGCGCGCAGCAACGCCGACGCGGCGGGCGAGCGGGCGTAATCGACGAAGGCCCGGGCCTGGGCCGTGGCCGAGGGCGGCAAGGCCAGGACCAGCGGGATTTCGGGGAACGGATGGCCGCTTTCAAGCGTCTCGCGGCTGGGCGCCACGCCGTCCAGGGGGACGGCGATCAGCTTGCGCTTTTCCGCCAGCAACGGGGCGAAGGCGCCGAAGGTCAACAGCGTGCGGCTGGCCTCGACCATCTCCATGGCGTCCTGGTCGGTAAGCGCCATGACCGCGCCGCGGGCGTCGCGGGCAGCCGTCACCGCCGGAACCAGGTCGGGATAGGTCTCAAGCAGCCGGATGAAGCCGGTATCGGTCGAGGGACGCAGCAGCACGCGCACCTCGCCGCCGGGAAACGGCGGCAGGGCATTGGCGAACAGGGCGGGAAGATCGCGGCGGCTCAAGGTCACGTCCCGGCGTCCGGCGTTGATGTAGAACACCAGCGGCGTGCGGCAAATGGGGACCGAGGCGCCGCCCTCCACCTCGCCGGATTTCAGGGGGCGGGCCAGGATGCCCACGTCCAGCTTGCCGGCGGCCAGACCCTTGACGGCGCCGCCGGTGCCGACGCTTTCCGGCACCCAGATGGGGGTGTCGGGATGGTCGCGCCGATACTGTTCCGCCAACTGGCGGACAATGGCGATGCCGACGCCCGTGCCGGCGGCGCGTATGGTTTCCGCCCGTGACGGCATGGCGGCAGCGAGTGCCGCCATGCCAAGCACAAACCCGAACCTGCACAGGTTCATCGTGGTTTTCCTGTATGCGCCCCCTGTCCCTTATCCCTTTTGCCAAGCCCCCAGTCCTTAGGCAAGGGAGGAATGCATACCCTTGACGAAGGATGGGGGGCGGCGCTTTCAGTGCCTTGCGCGATGGCCGACCCGTGCTATAAACCCAGCCATGGTGAGAAACAGGCCCGATCCCATAATCAGCATTCTGAACGGTCCCAACCTCAACATGTTGGGCACCCGGCAGCCGGAGCTGTACGGGTCGGAGACTCTTGCCGACATCGAAGCCGCCTGCCGCAGCCACGGCGCGTCGCTTGGCCTGGCGGTGGAATTCTCGCAGACCAACATGGAAGGCGAGCTGGTCACCCGCATTCAGCAATGCCGCGGCCGCGCCGCCGGCATCGTCATCAATGCCGGGGCCTACACCCACACTTCGGTGGCGATTCTCGACGCCCTGCTGGCGGCCGAGGTCCCTGCCATCGAGGTTCACCTGTCCAACATTCACCAGCGGGATTCGTTCCGCCATCACTCTTACGTGGCCAAGGCGGCCAAGGGGATGATCTGCGGGCTGGGAAGCCACGGATACATCCTGGCGCTCGACGCGCTGGCCCGCCTGATCAAGGGAAATGCAGAGGCATAATGGGCAACAAGACTCCCATCGACAGCGAACTGGTCCGCACCCTGGCGGCCCTGCTGGATGAAACTAACCTCACCGAGATCGAGTACGGTGTCGGCGAGATGCGCATCCGCGTCGCCCGCCAGGCGGCTCCGGTGGCCGTGCACCACGCCGCTCCGGCGGCCATCGGCCACGCCGCGTCCATGCCGGCCCAGGCGTCGGCCTCCGACGCCGACCATCCCGGCGCGGTGACCTCGCCCATGGTGGGCGTCGCCTATCTGGCGCCCGAGCCCGGCTCGCCCAAGTTCGTCAATCCCGGCGACATGGTGGCGGAAGGTCAGACCATCATGCTGATCGAGGCCATGAAGACCTTCAATCCCATCCGGGCGCCCCGGGGCGGCAAGCTGACCCGCATCTTCGTGACCGACGGCCAGCCGGTGGAATTCGGCGAGCCCCTGCTGATCATCGAATAGCATGATGTTCGAGAAGGTCCTCATCGCCAATCGGGGCGAGATCGCACTTCGGATCCATCGCGCCTGCCGCGAGATGGGCATCCGTACCGTGGCGGTGCATTCCACCGCCGACAACGACGCCATGCATGTGCGCCTCGCCGACGAGGCCGTGTGCATCGGCCCGCCCTCGGCCCGCGATTCGTACCTGAACAAGGCGGCGATCCTGTCGGCGGCCTCCATCACCGGGGCGGACGCCATCCATCCCGGCTACGGCTTTTTGTCCGAGAACGCCGACTTCGCCCAGATGGTGGAGGAGCACGGCTTCGTCTTCATCGGCCCGACCGCCGAGCACATCCGCATGATGGGCGACAAGATCACCGCCAAGCAGGCCGCCAAGGACGCCGGCATTCCGGTGGTGCCCGGCTCGGAAGGCTCTATCGATTCCGAGGAGCAGGCCCTGTCGGTGGCCGAATCCATCGGCTATCCCGTGCTGATCAAGGCCACCGCCGGCGGCGGCGGCAAGGGCATGAAGGTCGCCCGCAATCCGGAAGAGCTGGTCGAATCCTGGAAGCTGGCCCGCAACGAGGCCAAGGCCGCCTTCGGCAACGCCGACGTCTACATGGAAAAGTATCTCGGCAAGCCGCGCCACATCGAGATGCAGATCCTGGCCGACAATTACGGCGCCGTGGTCCATCTGGGCGAGCGCGACTGCTCTTTGCAGCGCAAGCACCAGAAGGTGCTGGAAGAGGCCCCGTCGCCGGCCTTGAACGCCGACCAGCGGGCCAGGATCGGCAAGATCGCCTGCGACGCCATCGCCAAGCTGGGCTACCGCAACGCCGGCACCATCGAATTCCTCTACGAGAACGGCGAGTTCTACTTCATCGAGATGAACACCCGCCTGCAGGTGGAGCATCCCATCACCGAGGCCATCACCGGCATCGATCTGGTCCGCGAGCAGATCCGCATCGCCGCCGGTGCGCCCCTGGGCTACACCCAGGCGGACGTGCGCTTCGCCGGCCATGCCCTGGAATGCCGCGTCAACGCCGAGGACCCGCAGACCTTCACGCCTTGTCCCGGCCGGATCGAGGGCTATCACGCCCCCGGCGGCCTGGGCGTGCGGGTGGATTCGGGGCTTTATGCCGGCTACCGCATTCCGCCCCATTACGATTCCATGATCGCCAAGCTGATCGTGTTCGGAAACACCCGCAACGAGGCGCTGATGCGTCTGCGCCGGGCGCTGGGCGAATACGTGATCGAGGGCGTCAAGACCACTCTGCCGCTGCACAATCGGCTGGTCCAGGATGCCGATTTCGTCAACGGCGACTACGATATCCACTGGCTGGAAAAGTGGGTGGCCGGGCATAACTGAGCCGGGCGAAGGATCGTCGGATTTACCAAGGGGCGGCCGGTTCGGCCGCCCTTTTCCATTGACCGGAATACCCCCACGCCGCCCGGTGTTGCCAATGGATGGCAGCAAGGAGTAGGTTTGGGCCGAATTTTCCGGGATACCTCAGATGCGCCCCGATCTTGCGGCCAAGTACGACCTTCGCGTTCCCCGTTACACTTCCTATCCCACCGCGCCCCATTTCCATCCCGGCGTGACGGCGGAGACCTATAAGGGGTGGCTGGGGGCCATCGATCCCAAGCTGGAACTGTCCCTTTACCTCCACATCGCGTTTTGCGCCGAGATGTGCTGGTTCTGCGGCTGCCACACCAAGATCACCAAGCGCTACGCCCCCGTCGCCGCCTACATGGACGCCCTGTGGCGCGAGGTGGGTCTGGTGGCCGGGGCGCTGCCCACCCGCATGACGGCGCGCCACGTCCATTTCGGCGGCGGCTCGCCCACCATCCTCTCGTCCGAGGATTTCGTCCGCACCATCGACCTGTTGAAGTCCCGCTTCATCCTTAAAGCCGGCGCCGAGGTGGCGGTGGAGCTCGATCCCCGCACCGCCGACGAGGCCTATGTCCAGGCCATGGCCGGGGCGGGGGTGACGCGCGCCTCCATCGGCGTGCAGGACCTGGACGACAAGGTGCAGCAGGCCATCAACCGCATCCAGCCCTACGAGGTCACCGAGCGGGTGGTGGAATGGCTGGGCAAGCACGGCGTGCCCGAGGTCAACATCGACCTGATCTACGGCCTGCCGCACCAGACCCTGGACGGGCTGCTGGCCACCATCGACAAGGCGGTGAAGGGCTTTAAGCCCAAGCGGGTGGCCCTGTTCGGCTATGCCCACGTGCCGTGGATGAAGAAGCACCAGCGCCTGATCCCGGAAGACACCCTGCCCGACACCGAAACCCGCTGGCAACAGTATGAACAGGGCTGCAAGCTGCTGACCGAGACCCTGGGCTATGTCCAGATCGGCCTCGACCACTTCGCCGCCCCCGACGACGAAATGGCCATCGCGCTGAAGAACAAGCGGCTGCACCGCAACTTCCAGGGCTACACCACCGATTCCGCCACCACCCTGATCGGCTTCGGGGCGTCGGGCATCGGCTCGCTGCCCCAGGGCTACGTGGTCAATGACGGCGAGGTCCACGCCTACCAGCGCGCCATGGCCGAGGGGCGGCTCGCCACCTCGCGCGGCGTGGCCATTACCGCCGACGACATCCTG
Organism: Magnetospirillum sp. ME-1; assembly: GCF_002105535.1. Taxonomy (GTDB): domain Bacteria; phylum Pseudomonadota; class Alphaproteobacteria; order Rhodospirillales; family Magnetospirillaceae; genus Phaeospirillum. Next base: position 1,278,764 of record NZ_CP015848.1, read on the forward strand.
CGGCGCGAGATCATCGAGCGGCTGATGTGCGATCTGGAAATCGACCTGGACAAGGTGGCCGCCCGTCATGGCGCCGATGGCGGCCAGTTCGGCCCCGAGCTGGCCTCCCTGGCCCCCTTGCAGGCCGACGGGCTGGTGGAGGTGACGGGGCACCGCATCCATGTCACCGACGAGGGCCGCACCCTGGTGCGCGCCGTCTGCGCCGCCTTCGACCGCTATCTCAAGGCGGGCGAGCAGCGCCATTCCAAGGCGGTCTGACCATCATGACCATGAGCTGGCACGACTACTTCATGGGCTTCGCCCAGCACGCGGCGAGCAAGTCCAAGGACCCCAGCACCCAGGTGGGCGCCGTGGCGGTGGGGCCCGATGGCGAGATTCGCGCCACCGGCTACAACGGCCTGCCCAGGGGCGTCGAGGACAAGCCCGAGCGCATGGAGCGCCCGGCCAAGTACCTGTGGACCTCCCATGCCGAGGAAAACCTGGTGGCCCATGCCGCCCGGGTGGGGGTCAGCCTCAAGGGCTGCACCGTCTACGTCACCCACTATCCCTGCTCGCGTTGCGCCCGTTCGCTGATCCAGGCCGGGGTGGCGCAGATCCATGTGGGCGATGGCACCACCTCCATGCCCGCCGAGGAATTCGACACCGCCCGGGTGATGTTCGAGGAATCCGGCGTCAAGGTGGGGTAAGGGGGGAGCTTCCTGTCACGCTGAGCGTCAGCGAAGCGTCTTTCAGTCGAAGACGGTGGGTAGGTTTTCCCACTCCGCCCACTCCCCACGGGTGGGGGGCTCCCACCCAAGTCATTTTCCCATACTCCCCCTCCGGGTGTTCCGGCGGCTGTCCGTGGCCGCCATAGTAGCGTCCACGAATACAAGGGCGAATGCCCAGAACCATCCGGGAGACGACGGCGCCATGGACCAGTCGAAGCGCTATGTGAATCTGGGATTGCGCGAGGACGACCTGATCAGGGGCGGCCGCCACGTGCTGTGCGCCTATCGCATGCGGCCCCGGGCCGGCTACGGCTATGTGGAGACCGCGGCCCACTTCGCCGCGGAATCCTCCACCGGCACCAATGTGGAGGTCTGCACCACCGACGACTTCACCCGTGGCGTCGATGCCCTGGTCTATCATGCCGACGAGGCCAGCGGGCTGATGAAGATCGCCTATCCGGTGGAGTTGTTCGACCGCAACATCATTGATGGCAAGGCGATGATCGCCTCGTTCCTGACGCTCGCCGTGGGCAACAACCAGGGCATGAGCGACGTGGACCACGCCAAGATGGAGGATTTCTGGGTGCCGCCCGACTTCCTGGCGCTGTTCGACGGCCCGGCGGTCAACATCTCCCACATGTGGACGGTGCTGGGCCGTCCGCGAGAGAACGGCGGCATGGTGGTCGGCACCATCATCAAGCCCAAGCTGGGCCTGCGGCCCAAGCCCTTCGCCGATGCCTGCCACCAGTTCTGGCTGGGCGGCGACTTCATCAAGAACGACGAGCCCCAGGGCAACCAGGTCTTCGCTCCCTTCAAGGAGACCATGATCCTGGTGGCCGATGCCATGCGCCGCGCCCAGGACGAGACCGGAATCCCCAAGCTGTTCTCCGCCAACATCACCGCCGACGATCCGGCCGAGATGATCGCGCGCGGCGAGTTCATTCTGAAGACCTTCGGCGAGAACGCCTCCCACGTGGCCTTCCTGGTGGACGGCTTCGTGGCCGGCCCCACGGCGGTCACCACCTGCCGGCGCAACTTCCCCGGAACCTTCCTGCACTACCACCGGGCGGGGCACGGCGCCGTCACCTCGCGCCAGTCCCAGCGCGGCTACACCGTCCTGGTGCACATGAAGATGGCCCGCCTGATCGGGGCCAGCGGCATCCATACCGGCACCATGGGGTACGGCAAGATGGAAGGCGCCCCCGACGAGAGGATGGTGGCCTACATGCTGGAGCGGCCATTGGCCGATGGAACCCATTACCGCCAGGATTGGGGCTCCATGATGGCCTGCACGCCGATCATCTCGGGCGGCATGAACGCGCTGCGGCTGCCGGGATTCTTCGACAATCTCGGCCATTCCAACGTCATCCAGACCTCGGGCGGCGGCGCCTTCGGGCACAAGGACGGCCCCGTCGCCGGCGCCCTGTCGTTGCGCCAGGCGCACGAGGCGTGGCAGGCGGGAATCGATCTGGTGGATTACGCCCAGGGCCACCCTGAACTTAAGGCTGCCTTCGAATCCTTTGCGTCCGACGCGGATCGGCTGTATCCCGGCTGGCGAGATCGCCTGCGCATCGCCGCTTGAGTGGGGTATATCGTGTCGAGAAAACATCCGGTCATCGCCGTTACCGGCTCGTCGGGGGCGGGGACCAGCACGGTCAAGGAAGCCTTCGAACACATGTTCCGCCGTGAAGGCATCAAGCCGGCGGTGGTCGAGGGCGACAGCTTCCACCGCTACAACCGCGCCGACATGAAGAGGGCCATGAAGGAGGCCGAGAAGACCGGCAGCCGTACCTTCAGCCATTTCGGCCCCGAGGCGAACCTGTTCCCCCAGCTCGAGGAGCTGTTCGCCTCGTACGGCGATACCGGGCGGGGCAAGCGGCGCTTTTACGTCCACAACGAGGAGGAGGCGGCCCGCTTCGCCCATCTGGGCGTTGCTTCAGGCGAGTTCACCCCGTGGGAGGACTTGCCCGAGGATACCGACTGCCTGTTCTATGAAGGCCTGCACGGCTGCGTGGCCACCAAGGACAACAACGTCGCCCAGCACGTGGACCTGAAGATCGGCGTGGTGCCGGTGATCAATCTGGAATGGATTCAGAAGATTCACCGCGACACCTCCGAACGCGGCTATTCGGAAGAGGCGGTGATGGACACCATCCTGCGCCGCATGCACGACTACGTTCACTACGTGGTGCCGCAGTTCAAGCTGACCGACATCAACTTCCAGCGGGTGCCCATCGTCGACACCTCGGACCCCATCATCGCCCGCGATATTCCCACCGCCGACGAGAGCCTGGTGGTGATCCGCTTCAGGAAGCCCGACCGCTTTCGCGTCGATTTCCCCTTCCTGCTGCAGATGCTCAAGGATTCGTGGATGAGCCGGCGCAACACCATCGTGGTGCCGGGCGGCAAGATGGGGCTGGCCATGGAACTGATCCTCACCCCCATCCTGCGCCGCATCATGGAGGACCGCCGCGCCCTGCTGGGGTGAGCGGCGATCAGCCCTTCAGCCAAGCCTCCACCAGCACCCGGGCGATGGAATCCCGGCGGGGCAGGAAGCGGCCTTCGGCGCCGGGGCGGTCGGCCTCGCCGAAGGTGCTGACCTCGTCGCGTGTGAACCAGCGCACGTCCTCGATCTCGTGCGGGTCGGCCACCGGCTCGCCCCCTTCGGCCATGGCGTTGAAGCCGATCATCAGGGAGGAGGGGAAGGGCCAGGGCTGACTCGCTACGTACGTGGTTGAGCGGATTTTGATGCCGGCCTCCTCCCACACTTCGCGGGCCACGGCGTCTTCCAGCGCTTCCCCCGGCTCGACGAAGCCGGCCAGGCAGGAATACATGCCGGGCGTCCAAACCGGCTGGCGGCCAAGCAGGGCGCGGCCCGCCGGATCGGTGACCAGCATGATGATGGCCGGGTCGGTACGGGGGAAATGCAGGGCGCCGCAGGAGGGGGAGGCGCATCTGGTCGAATGGCCGGAATCCTGGACCAGCAGCGCGCCGCCGCAGGACGCGCAGAACCGGGTCTTCTCGCGCCAGACCAGCACGCCCCGGGCATAGGCCAGCAGGGCGGAATCCTGGGCGGGCAGCAATCCGCCCACCGAGCGCAGCCACACCCAGTTGCCGCCCATTTCCGGCCCGTTCTCGCCCGCTTCCAGTCCCGAGACGTCGAGCGCCAGCAACGGCCCCGCCCCATCCTCGCCCAGCAGCAGGCAATTGCCGGCGGTGGCCTCGGCAAGGCGCAGGCCATAGGCGCGGTCGAGCCAGCGGATGGCGGGCGGGGTGCCGGCCACCAGCTGGCGGCCGCGCCAGTAGAGGGTGAAGCGGGCGCCCGGACGGCGCATGAGCTCGGCGATGTCCCCGTCTCGGCGGAGGCAATGAGCGCGATCCAGGCCGAGACCGGAATAGAGAATGGCGGTGGTCATGGCGGCAGATTGGCATGACGAAAAGATGGCGGCGAGAAGAAGATTGCGAATCCGTTGGCAATTTGGAAGATTGTCGCCCACGGTGACCCATGAATGATATCCAAGCGCTTCTCAACGGCCTGCTCGACTCCATTCGCGACGCGGTGATCATCGCCGACGGCGAAGGCAACCCCCTGCGCTCGAACCCGGCGTTCGAGACGCTGATGGGCTTTACCTCGTCGGGCGGAGCCGAGGTTTCCCGCCTGGCGGCCGGCATGATCTACCGGGCCCTGACACCCGGTGCGGGCGGACGCTGGCAGGGCATGGTCACCTGTCCCGACGGCAGGGAGCGGCCCTTCGAGGTGACCGCCGCCGCCATCAATTCGGCCGCCGATTTTCCCGACCGCTATCTCTGCGTGGTGCGCCCCGCCGTGGCCGAGGATGCCAACGGCGAGAACGCCACCTTCGGCTACGATTCGCTGACCGGATTGCCCAACCGCGACCTGTATGCCGACCGTATCGGTCAGGCGGTGCTGCAGGCCAACCGCACCGGCGGTTCGGTGGCGCTGATGATGATGGGGCTGGACCGCTTCACCCTGGTCAACGACGCGCTGGGCCACGGAGCCGGCGACCGGCTGCTGATCGAGGTGGCGCGCCGGCTCAAGATGTGCGTGCGCGAGACCGATACGGCGGTGCGCCTGGACGGCGACAAGTTTGCCTTGGTCATGGCCATCGCCGACACCGACGACAGCGTCATCGTCGCCGAGAAGGCGCTGAACGCCGTCAAGGAACCCTTCGCCCTGGATGGCCAAGAGGTGGTGATCACCTTCTCCATCGGCATCAGCGTCTATCCCCTGGATGCCGATTCCAGTTCCCAGCTGGTCAAGCACGCCGAGAACGCGCTGCACTACGCCAAGGTCTCGGGCCGCAACCAGTACCAGTTCTTCTCCAAGGACATGAACCGCAAGGCCAAGTCCAGGCTGGAGCTTGAAGGCCGCATGCGCCGCGCCCTGGCCAACGAGGAATTCGTCGTCTTCTACCAGCCCAAGGTTTCGGCCGACCGCGACACCATCGTCGGCGCCGAGGCGCTGATCCGCTGGATGGATCCCGAGCGCGGCATGGTCTCGCCCGGCGAGTTCATCCCCGTGGCCGAGGAAAGCGGGCAGATCGAGGCCATCGGCACCTGGATATTGCGTGAGTCCTGCGTGCAGAACCGGCGCTGGCAGGATGCCGGCTTCGATCCCTTGAAGGTGTCGGTGAACGTCTCGGCGCGGCAGTTCCGCTCGCGCGCCCTGATCGAGACGGTGACCGAGGCGCTGGAAACCTCCGGCCTGGATCCCAAATGGCTGGAGCTCGAGATCACCGAGAGCATGCTGATGAACGACGTGGATACGGCGGTGCGCAAGATGAAGGCGCTGCGCGATCTGGGCGTCGGGCTGTCCATCGACGATTTCGGCACCGGCTATTCCTCGCTCAGCTATCTGGGGCGCTTCCCCATCACCACTCTCAAGATCGACCGCGCCTTCATCGCCGATGTGGACACCAATCCCAAGACCGCCGAGATCGCCCGGGCCATCATCGGCCTGTCGCGCGGTCTCAACCTGGAGGTGGTGGCGGAAGGCGCGGAAATCGCCGCGCACATCATGTTCCTGCGCAATAATGGATGCGATACCGTGCAAGGGTTCTATTACTCTCGTCCGGTACCGGCCGAAGAGTTCGAACGCATGATGCGCCAAAGGGTGCTGGTTCACGCCTGATCTCGCGTGACGGTAAGTTTTGCCCTCACTTCAGTGGGGTCTTTTGACCAACGTCAAAGCGCCCTGTAATGCGGAGTGACATTTTTCCGCCATCTGGCGTCATCCCAGGGGAGAGGGGTGGCCTGCCGAGGGAGGAGTTCCGATGTCAGGGCTAATGTCCCGGCGGACGTTGTTGACGAGGCGGACCGAGAGCCGGGCGCCTTCGGGTCCGCGTCCGCCCTGGAGCATCGAGACCTTCGCCGCCGCCTGTGATGGTTGCGGCGCCTGCCTCGCCTCCTGTCCCGAACACATTCTCGTCAAGGGTGCCGATGGGCGGCCCGTGGTGGATTTCGCCCGGGGCGGCTGCACCTTCTGCGGCGATTGCGACACCGCGTGCGTGGCGCGTGACGGACGCCCGGCGGCCATCGACCGCAAGGCGTTCGACGGCGCCGGCTCTCTGCCCGTTCTGGCGCGCCTGGGCGCCGCCTGCATTTCCATTCAAGGCGTGACCTGCCGCCTGTGCGGCGACCCCTGCGAGTCCCGCGCCATCAAGTTCAGGCCTTTGCCGGGCGGCCGCGTGCTGCCCGAAATCGCCGACGAGTCCTGTAATGGTTGTGGAGTTTGCGTCTCGGCCTGTCCGGTCGGGGCGCTCTCCATGGCACCTTTGGTTCGAGCCTGAGAGGAAGACGATGAGACTCGCGACCTTCGTTGCCACCGAGCAATCCAAGCCCAGGGAGCAGGTGGAGAACATCTGCGGCGTGTTGATTCACGTCAAGCCGGAGCGCCGGCACGAGGTTCATGATGCCCTCAGCCGGTTGCCCGGCGTCGAGGTCCACACCATGACCGACGATGGCAGGATGGTGGTTACCGTCGAGGATGCCGAAGGCAACTGGGCGGGCGCCACGATTACCAGTCTGACCGACATCCAGGGAATTCTGAATGTGTCCCTGGTTTATCACCACTTTGATTCTGATCTTGATCTGGAAGGGGAGACCGTTTCATGAGCCTCACCAGGCGCGACTTCATTAAGGCGAACGCCGTCGCGGCCACTGCTGCCGCTGCGGGGATCGCCACGCCGGCCATCGCCCAGCCGGCAAAAGCCAATATCCGCTGGGACAAGGGTGTCTGCCGCTTCTGCGGTACGGGATGCGCCGTTCTGGTGGGCGTTCAGGACGGCCGGGTGGTTGCCACCCAGGGCGATCCCGATTCTCCCGTCAACCGTGGCCTGAACTGTATCAAGGGCTACTTCCTGTCCAAGATCATGTATGGCGAGGACCGGCTGACCAAGCCGCTGCTGCGCATGAAGAACGGCAAGTTCGACAAGAACGGCGAATTCACGCCGATCTCGTGGGACCAGGCCTTCGACATCATGGCGGAGAAGTGGAAGGAGCAGCTGAAGAAGCCTGACGGCGCCACCCGCGTCGGCATGTTCGGCTCCGGCCAGTGGACCATCTGGGAAGGTTATGCCGCCGCCAAGCTGTACAAGGCCGGTTTCCGCTCCAACAACCTGGACCCCAATGCGCGGCACTGCATGGCCTCGGCCGTCGCCGGCTTCATGCGCACCTTCGGCATCGACGAGCCCATGGGCTGCTACGACGACATCGAGCAGACCGACGCCTTCGTGCTGTGGGGCTCCAACATGGCGGAGATGCACCCCATCCTCTGGTCGCGTGTCACCGATCGCCGTCTGACCCACGAGGGCTGCAAGGTCGCCGTGCTGTCCACCTTCGAGCACCGCTCGTTCGAGCTGGCCGACCTGCCGATGGTGTTCACGCCCCAGACCGATCTGGCGATCCTGAACTACATCTGCCACTACATCATCTCGAAGAACGCCTATAACAAGGAGTTCATCGAGAAGCACGTCAACTTCAAGAAGGGTGCCACGGACATCGGCTATGGCCTGCGTCCGACCAATCCGCTCGAGAAGGATCAGGCCAACGCGGCCACTCCGGACAAGTCGGACAACATCACCTTCGACGAGTTCAAGGCCTTCGTGTCCGAATACACCCTGGAGAAGGTGTCCAAGCTGTCGGGCGTTCCCGCCGACAAGCTGGAAGCCCTGGCCAAGATGTACGCCGATCCGAAGATGAAGATCGTGTCGTTCTGGACCATGGGCTTCAACCAGCACACGCGCGGCACGTGGGTCAACAACATGATCTACAACGTGCATCTGCTGATGGGCAAGATCTCCGAGCCGGGCAATTCCCCGTTCTCGCTGACCGGCCAGCCCTCGGCCTGCGGCACGGCCCGCGAGGTCGGCACCTTCGCCCACCGTCTGCCCGCCGACATGGTGGTGATGAACGACAAGCATCGTGAGATCACCGAGAAGCTGTGGCAGCTGCCCCCCGGCACGCTGAACCCCAAGATGGGCTATCACGCCGTTCTGCAGCACCGCATGCTGAAGGATGGCAAGCTGAACGCCTATTGGGTCCAGTGCACCAACAACATGCAGACCGCCCCCAACATGAACGAGGAGGGGTATCCGGGCTACCGCAACCCCGCCAACTTCGTGGTGGTGTCCGATCCCTATCCCACCGTGACCGCGCTTGCCGCCGACCTGATCCTGCCCACCGCCATGTGGATGGAAAAGGAAGGCGCCTACGGCAACGCCGAGCGCCGGACCCAGTTCTGGCGTCAGCAGGTCAAGGCTCCGGGCGAGGCCAAGTCGGATCTGTGGCAGGTGATGGAATTCTCCAAGCGCTTCAAGGTCGAGGAAGTGTGGCCGGAGGAACTCATCGCCAAGAAGCCGGAAGTGCGCGGCAAGACTCTGTTCGACATCCTGTTCAAGAACGGCGCGGTGGACAAGTTCCCCCTGGCCGAACTGCAGGCCGGTCACGACAACGACGAGTCCAAGGCGTTCGGCTTCTACGTCCAGAAGGGCCTGTTCGAGGAATACGCCGCCTTCGGTCGCGGCCATGCCCACGATCTGGCGCCGTTCGAGACCTACCACAAGGCCCGTGGCCTGCGCTGGCCGGTGGTGGACGGCAAGGAGACCCTGTGGCGCTTCCGCGAGGGCTATGACCCCTACGTGAAGGCGGGCGAGGGTGTGAAGTTCTATGGCAAGCCCGACGGCAAGGCCTGGATCTTCGCGCTGCCCTACGCTCCGGCCGCCGAGTCGCCGGACAAGGAGTACGATCTGTGGCTGTCCACCGGCCGCGTGCTGGAACACTGGCATTCGGGGTCCATGACCCGTCGCGTGCCGGAACTGCACAAGTCGGTGCCCAACGCCGTGCTGTACATGCATCCCAACGACGCCGCCAAGCGCAACCTGCGCAATGGCGACGTGGTGAAGATCGCCAGCCGGCGCGGCGAGGTGACCACCCGCATCGACACCCGTGGCCGTAACAAGCCGCCGGAGGGTCTGGTCTACATGCCGTTCTTCGACGAAAGCCAGCTGGTCAACAAGCTCACTCTTGACGCCACTTGCCCGATCTCCAAGGAGACGGACTACAAGAAGTGCGCGGTCAAGGTGACCAAGGCCTAGGAGAACTGTCATCCCGAGCGAAGTCGAGGGATCTCCGCCTGAACGGCGGTGCCGATCCTGACACGGCGGATCAGAACGAGATTCCTCGCTCCGCTCGGAATGACAAGATGGATAACGGGACATGGCAAGCCGACACGACAGTGCTGTGGACCACAACCGGCGAGCCGTGCTGGCCGGAACGGTCAAGGGCGCCTGCACGGTTGGGCTGCTTGGTGCTTTGCTTGCCATTCCCGCTCGGCGCAAGGCCGAGGCGGTGGCGCTCCGGCCGCCCGGCGCGGTGGCCGAGCAGGACTTCCTGTCGGCCTGCGTCCGCTGCGGGCTGTGCGTCAAGGATTGCCCCTACGATACGCTGAAGCTGTCCGACCTGGGCGACGGCCCGACGCTGGGCACGCCCTTCTTCAATGCCCGCAAGGTTCCTTGCGAGATGTGCGAGCACATCCCCTGCGTCGCCGCCTGCCCGACGGGCGCGCTGGACAAGGGGCTGACCGACATCAAGAATGCCAAGATGGGCGTGGCCGTCCTGGTCGGCCAGGAGACCTGTCTGAACTTCCTGGGCCTGCGCTGCGACGTCTGCTATCGCGTCTGCCCGCGCATCGGCGAGGCCATCACGCTGGAGCTCAGCCACAACGCGCGAACCGCCAAGCACGCCTTCTTCATCCCCACCGTCCATTCGGCCAAGTGCACCGGCTGCGGCAAGTGCGAGCGGGCCTGCGTGCTGGACGAGGCCGCCATCAAGGTTCTGCCCCACGCCTTGGCCACCGGCCAGCTGGGCCGGCATTACCGCCTGGGCTGGGAAGAGAAGAAGAAGGCCGGCGCCTCGCTGGTCGAGCCCAGCCCCGAGGTGCAGGTGCGCGGCATGGAGGGCGTCGAGATGACGCCGGGCGGCACCTACAAGCTTGAGAAGCGCCCCGACGGCGGCTTCAAGGAGTTCAGGCCATGAGCGCGACCAGGACCGCTCATCCCGGCCTTCACGATCCCGGCGCCTCGGCGGTGGCCGCCAAGGGCTGGCTGGCCGCCAACAAGTGGCTGCTGGCCCGGCGCCTGTCCCAGGCCCTGGTGGTCGCCGTCTTCCTGACCGGCCCGCTGTGGGGCGTGTGGATCGCCAAGGGCAATCTCGCCTCCAGCCTGACTCTGGGGATTCTGCCGCTCACCGACCCGCTGATGGTGCTTCAGGCCCTGCTGGCCGGGCATGTGATGACCGGGGCCGCCCTGATCGGCGCGGCCATCGTGCTGGCCGCCTATCTGGTGGTGGGCGGGCGCGTCTACTGCTCGTGGGTCTGCCCGGTCAACGCCGTCACCGATCTGGCGCACTGGCTGCGGTTCCGTCTGGGCATCGAGAAGGGTTTGCCGCTCAGCCGCAACACCCGCCTGTGGGTGCTGGGCGGCGTGCTGGCCGCCTCGGCCGCCACCGGCACCATCGCCTGGGAACTGGTCAACCCGGTGACCATGCTGCATCGCGGGCTGGTGACCGGTTCGATCCTGACCTTCGGGTCGGCCGCCCTGATCACGCTCGCGGTATTCCTGTTCGATCTGGGCATCGCCCAACGCGGCTGGTGCACCCATCTGTGCCCGGTGGGGGCCTTCTACGGCCTGCTGGGCCGGGCGGCGGTGCTGCGGGTGAGTGCGGTCAACCGCTCCGCCTGCGACGATTGCATGGATTGTTTCGCCGTCTGCCCCGAACGCCACGTCATCGCGCCCGCGCTGCGCGGCGCGGCCAAGGGCGTCGGCCCCGTCATCATGTCGCACGACTGCACCAATTGCGGCCGTTGCATCGACGTGTGTTCAAAGACCGTATTTCGATTTGATACCCGCTTTCACAACGTCCCCTCCGACGCTCCGCCGTCGAAGGCCGATGTGAAGGCCGCCTGATGATTTTCTTTCGAGAGTTCTGGAAGGGGAGTGACCGCAGTGAAGACTAAGATCAAGGCAATCGCCCTCGCGCTGGCCCTGGCGCTGGGCATGGGGGTGACCGCACTGGGCGTGGTGGCCGGCGAGGTGAAGTCCCTTCGCCCGAATGCCGCCGATGCGCCCGACGCACCGCCCGCCATCTACAAGGTGATGGAGGGCTCGAAGCACGAGCGCGCCTACCGCCAGCAGCCGCCGCTGGTGCCGCACACCACCGACAAGTACGAGATCGACCTCAAGGTCAATCAGTGCCTGCGCTGCCACGAATGGCCGTACAGCGACCAGGAAAAGGCTCCGAAGATTTCCGACCTGCACTACATCGACCGCAGCGGCGTGCGTCAGGACGTGGTCAACGGCAACCGGTATTTCTGCAAGCAGTGCCACGTGCCGCAGGTGGATGCCAAGGCGCTGATCGACAACAAGTTCCAGGCCGCCACCACCAATACCAACATCCGCTAGGCATGGGGAAGGATCGGGCCATGAGCAACGAGAATCCGGCCAAGCAAGGCGTATTGGCGGAGTGGTGGGGGGCGTTGTGCCGTCCAAGCGGCCGCTGGTCGTTGGGGATGCTGCTGGTGGTGGGCTTTGTCGGCGGCGTCGTCTTCTGGGGCGGTTTCAACACCGTCCTGGAACTGACCAACACCGAAGCCTTCTGCCTCAGCTGCCACGAGATGGAGCAGAACGTCTACCGCGAGTATCGCGGCACCATCCACGATTCCAACCGTTCCGGCGTCCGGGCGACCTGCCCCGACTGCCACGTGCCGCGTCCCTGGATCTACAAGATCCAGCGCAAGATCCAGGCCTCCAACGAAGTCTGGCATAAGATCCTGGGCTCCATCGACACCCGCGAGAAGTTCGAGGCCAAGCGTATCGAGCTGGCCAAGCACGAGTGGGCGCGCATGAAGGCCACCGATTCCCGCGAATGCCGCAACTGCCACAATTTCGGGGCTTTCGACCTGACCCGGCAGCAGGCGCGGGCGCGCAACCGTCACTCCGAGGCGGAACAGCAGGGCAAGACCTGCATCGACTGCCACAAGGGTATCGCCCACCAGCTTCCCGCCGGCGCCTTCAAGGCCGAGCGCGAGCTGAACGAAAGCGTGGGCGGGGCGGTCAAGCCGTAGGGACCACCGCTTGATCCCCAATATCATGGGCCTCCCGAGACTCCCCGGGAGGCCCTTTTTTTCGTCTTGGAGCGCTGATGTGTCTCCGGGGTTTGGTTCACAGTCCCGGCTTGATGACCAACCGGACGGATTCGTCCACCCGGTTCAGGAAGACCGGCAGACTGTTTTCGGAGAAATACTGGTCCACGGCGGCCTTCGCTCCCTGGTACATGCCGTAATCGTCGATTATCAGCACTCCTCCTGGCACAAGACGTGGATAGAGGTGAACCAGTTCGTGATAGGTCGACTGGTACAGATCCGTATCCAGCCGCAGCAGGGAAATCTTATCCGGGGCGGTACCTGGAATGGTTTCCTCGACCATCCCCTCGACGAAGACCAACTTGTCGGACGGGTAGTGGGACATGCCAACAACCGAACGAACATGATCGACCGTGCCGCCCATACCCCATGAACGGCCCTCGGACCGGTGGTACAAATACATCGGGATCGTGGGTATGCCATCCCAGCGTTTGTCGATTTCGCTAGGCATCGGCATGCCGGCGAAAGTGTCGTACAACCACAATTGGCGGCTTTCATCGCCGAAATTGCGTAGGGCGAGGGCGGCCATCAGCATTGATCCACCTTGCCAAACACCGCACTCGACGATATCGCCTTCGATCTTATGCTTAACAATGTACTCGATGGCCTGGAATAGCGCCCACTGTGCCGTGGCGCCCTGGTACGATGTGATCGTATAGGGCTGTACCCACTTCATTACGCTGATGAAAAATTCATTATCGATATCCGGATATTCAAACTTATTTTCACCAAATTCCATCGTAAACATTGCGGCACCTCAAACCGAAATTTTACCTCAGTTAAGTCCTATTTGAGCGGCTCCTTGATCCCTGCAAGGTCGCCCGATCCCCCCGATTGCCTGTATGCTAGCTCGATCCTCCCGTGGCCGGAAGTCCGCTATGAGCCCATCCTGGCCATGGGTTCGTACCAGTCGCGGGGAAAGCCGGCCTCGGCGCGGGCGGCGTGGTTGAAGGGTTCCTTCAATCCGCCGGGATAGCGCAGCGGCAGCAGCCGGTGGTATTCGGCGCGGGGGTCGAGGCCGCGTCTGTTCGCCACGAAGGTGAACCAGCGAACCCCGGCGGCCACGTGGCGGATTTCGTCGTGATAGATGACGTCCAGGGCCGGAGGCGTCAGGGTGTCGCCGTTGCGGGACAGCTTCTCCATGGTGGCCGGTGTGGTGTCGCAGCCGCGCGCTTCCAGCGTCATGGGCACCACCACCAGCCGGGCCAGGATGTCGTCGGCGGTCTTCTCGGCCGCCTGCCATAGCCCGTCATGGGCCGGCAAATCGCCATAGGCCGCCCCCAGGCTGGCCAGCAGGCGTTCCAGCATCTCGAAATGCTCGACCTCGTCCAGCGCCACCTGCACCCAATCCGAGGCGAAATCGTCGGGCAGGCCTTCATGGGCGAAGCGGGCCACGATGTCCCAGCCGAGATCGATGGCGTTCAGCTCGATATGGGCCAGGGCGTGGAGCAGGCCGATCCGCCCCCGATCGCCCCCATAGGAGCGGCGCGGCATCTCCTTGGGCGCCAGGAGCTGCGGGCGGGCGGGGCGGGCGGGGCGGGCGGGAGGCAGGGTGTCGCCCACCCGGGTGATCCGTCCCTCCCGCCAGTCGGCGGCGTAAAGGCGGGTGAGGCGGCATTTCTCCACCGGCTCGGCGGCGGACAGGACGGCACAGGCGGCTTCGGATAGGGTGATCATCAAGATATCCTCGGGGCTCCCGCCCCGAACCCCGGCTGGAGGCTAGGCCTCCAAACCTCCTCTTGAATCAAAAGGGGGTTTGGGGCATCGCCCCAAGCAGGGCCGGGCGGCGGCCCGGTGTTAAAGTGCGCGGGCCGCCTTCAGCACCGCCTCGGCATGGCCGGTGACCTTGACCTTGCGCCATTCGGCGCGCAGCACGCCGTTCTGGTCGATCAGGAAGGTGGAGCGCTCGATACCCATGTATTCGCGGCCGTACATGCTCTTCTTCTTCCACACGCCATAGGCCTCGCACGCCGCGCCGTCGGGGTCCGAGCCCAGGCGGAAGGGCATCTCGTGCTTGGCGCGGAACCTGGCGTGGCTGGCCACCGAATCCTTGGAGACGCCCAGGATTTCCACCCCGGCCGCCCGGAACTCGGCGTAGAGGTCGCGGAAGGCCTTGGCTTCGGTGGTGCAGCCCGAAGTGTCGTCCTTGGGATAGAAGTACAACACCAGGATCTTGCCCCGGTAATCGGCCAGGGCGGCCTTGCCGTCATCGGTTTCCATGGCGAAGTCGGGGGCGGGGGAGGTCATTGGGCATTCTCCTTCTGCTTCAATGCGGCGGCCGGTTGCTCGATCAGGCGGCTGAACACCTCGTGGGCGTCGGCGGCGCAGTCTTCCATGCGGTCGGTCAGGCTCTTGAAGTCGGTCATGCCGGCGGCGCGCACCAGCACGTCCTTGAGCCCCCGGGGCGCGGTGCTCTCGTCGAAGCCGCCGGCGATGGTCTGGCGCAGCACGGTCTGCACCGCCGACCACAGCCGCAGGGCCTCGGTGAGCGTGGTGCAGTCGGCGCGGTCCAGCACCCCGGCCTGGGCGGCCTTGTCCAGTGCGCGGGCGGTGTTGCTGTCCAGCATCCCGGGATGGGCGGGGCCGTGGGCCAGTTGCAGGTACTGGGCGGTGAACTCGATGTCCACCAATCCGCCGCGCAGATGCTTGACCTCCCAGATGGAGCCGGCCTTGTGTTCCTTGGCCATGCGTTCGCGCATGTCGGCCACGTCGGCCAGCAGCTTGGCCCCGTCGCGGGGCTTGGTGAGGGTCTCCTTGATGATGGCCTCGACGCGTGAGGCCAGGGATTGGTCGCCCGCCACCACCCGGGCGCGGGTCAACGCCATGTGCTCCCAGGTCCAGGCGGCTTCCTCCTGATAGCGGCGGAAGGCCTCCAGGCTCGACGCGATGGGGCCGGAATTGCCCGATGGCCGCAGGCGCATGTCCACTTCGTAAAGGGTGCCTTCGCCGGTCTTGGCGGTGAGCGCGTTGACCATGCGCTGGGTCAGGCGCGAGAACCACACAGCCGGGGCCAGGGGGCGCGAGCCGTCGGATTCCTCGGCATCCTCCGGGCAGTCGTAGACCAGGATCAGGTCCAGGTCCGAGGTGGCCGACATCTCGCGCCCGCCCGCCTTGCCCATGGCCAGGATCACCCAGGCGCCGCCCGGAACATGGCCGTGGGCGCGGGCGAATTCCTCCTCCACCTTGGGCCCCAGCTGGCGGAGGATGGCCCCGGCCACGTCGGACAGCGCGCTGGCCGCCTCGCCCGCCTCGATGACGTTTCTCAGCGTCAGCACGCCCACCTGGAACTTGCGGTCGTTGGCCCAGCGCCTGGTCACGTCGAGGACCAGCTGGAAGTCGTCGGCCTCGGACAGCGCCTTGGCCAGTTCGGCCTCCAGCACGTCCTGAGGCGGCAGGGGCTCGAAGAAATTGGCCTGCAGCACCGAATCCAGGGTGGTGGTGTGGCGGGCCAGATGCTCGGCCAGCAAGGGCGCGTCGCCCATGATCTCGGCCACCAGCTCCAGCAGGGAGGGGTTGGCGTAGAACAGCGAGAACAGCGGCACCCCGGCCGGCAGGCGGGTCAGGAACTCGTCGAAGCGCATGAAGGCGTCGTCGGGCGAGGTGGTGGTGCCCATGGCCGACAGCAGGGCGGGGGTGAGCTCGGTCAGCAGCTCGCGTGCCCGGGTCGAGCGGGTGGCGCGCACCCGTCCGTGGTGCCAGCCGCGGATGGTGGAGCACACCGCGTCGGCATTGGTGAAGCCCATGCCGGTGATGGTGTGCACCGTCTCGGGGTCGTTCTCGCCGCCGGTGAACACCAGATTGCCGCCGGCACCCAAGGGGGGCGCGTCCTCGAACAGGCCGGCGTAGTGGTGCTCCACCTTCTGCAGGTGGGCGGTGAGATCGGCGGCGAAGGCGTCGACGTCCTTCGCCCCCATGAAGGCGGCGATTTCGGCCAGCACCTGGGGGTTGGTGGGCAGGGTCTGGGTCTGTTTGTCGTCCACCATCTGCAGGCGGTGTTCCAGCGTGCGCAGATAGCGGTAGGCGGCCTCCATGTCGGCCACCACCTCGGGGGTGACATGGCCGGCGGCGGCCAGGGCGTGCAGGGCTTCCAGCGTTCCCGAGACCCGCATTTCCGGCTGGCGGCCGCCCCAGATCAGCTGCTGGGTCTGGGCGAAGAACTCGATCTCGCGGATGCCGCCGCGCCCCAGCTTGACGTTGTGGCCGGCCACCGCGATGGAGCGCCCGCCCTTGTGGGCGTTGATCTGGCGCTTGATGGAATGGATGTCCTGGATGGCGGCGAAATCAAGGGACTTGCGCCAGATGAAGGGGCGCAGGAAGCGGATGAAGGCCGCCCCGGTCTCGGCATCGCCGGCCACCAGGCGGGCCTTGATCATGGCGGCCCGTTCCCAGTTCTGGCCGAAGCCCTCGTAATAGGCCTCGGCGGCCACCAGGGCGACGGCGGGCGGCGTCGAGCCGGGATCGGGGCGCAGGCGCAGATCGGTGCGGAAGACGTAGCCTTCGTGGTCGCGCTCGTCGAGGATGCGCACCAGCTCCTTGGTCATGGCGATGACGCATTCCTGAATGGAACGCTTGCCGGTATAGACCAGCTTCTCATGGTCGTAAAAGACGATCAGGTCGATGTCGCTGGAATAGTTCAGCTCGCGCGCGCCCAGCTTGCCCATGCCCAGCACGATGATGCCGGATCCCTTTTCCGGGTCCTCGGGATGGGGGAGCTGAAGATTGCCGCGGTCGGCCTCGCGCCGCAGCAGGAAGGAGAGGCCCAGGCGGCAGGCCACCTCCGCCATGGTCGCCAGGGCGCCGGTGACCTTTTCCAAAGGCCAGGCGCCGCCCAGATCGGCCAGGGCGGCCAGCAGCGAGCAGCGCCGCTTGGCGACGCGCAATTCCCGCATCAGGCGGGCGAAGTCGCTTTCGCCACGCAGATCGGCGGCGAGATCGGCGATCAGGCCATCGAACGCGGCGTCGGGTCCCACCTCCAGCGCATGGCGCAGGAAGGCCGGTTCCTTCTCCAGGCACAGGGTGAGGAAGGGCGAGTTGGCGAAGACGCCCCGCAGCAGGTCGCCGATCCCCTCCCGGTCGGGAAGGGCGCGCATGAAGGCGGCCAGTTCGGAATCGTCCTGGGCATCGGCGGCTTCGCACCAGCGGGCCAGTCCGACCTCGACGCGGGCGGGATCGGCAACACCGGGGAAGAAACGTGGATCGAGTGGAAAACTCACCTTGTGCGGCCCCAAATGTTGTGGTTGCTTCACACTGCGGAATACGGGATCAAGGGTCAAGCGGGCATGGAGAAGACGCAGAGTGGTTCACGGCACCGTTAGGAGTCTGTTCCAGCTGCTGGGGGCCGTGCTGGTGGGGCTGCTGCTCGTTGTGCCGCTGGCGGCTTGGCGGCTGTCCCATGGCCCCATATCGCTAGAATTCCTGACACCTTATATCGAGGAAGCGCTGTCGGCGAGGGATGGTTCGCTGGCCGTCCGGCTCGACGCCACCCTGCTGCAGCGGGGCGACGACGATCGCATGCTGGAAATCCACGTCAGCAACGCGCGCGCCTATGTGGCCGGCAACGACGTTCCCGTGGTGGCGGTGCCCGACATGGCGCTGTCCCTGAGCGGGCGGGCGTTGCTCCGGGGCGTCATCGCCCCCAATTCCATCCGCCTGAACCGGCCTCGCCTCGTCTTGGTCCGCGATGCTTCCGGCCGCTTCCAGTTCGACCTGCCCGACAGCGGCGGCGGTGATGCCGGACTGGTCATCGCCCGGATCAAGGATGCGCTGCTGGGCGAGCCGGACCCCGCCAAGCCGGGACGCTCGCTGCAATCCTTCAGCATCCGGGGCGCCGACCTGATGGTCGAGGACCGGGCGCTGGGCACGTCGTGGCATGCCCCGGGGGCCGATCTGTCCATCCGCCGCGTTCCCGACGGAATCCAGGCCAAGGGCCGCATTCCCCTCGACCTGGCCGGCGAGACCGGCGAGGTGACGGTGGAAGCCGGCCATGCCAAGGCCGATGGCGCCGCCAACCTGGATCTTCGCCTGCAAGGCATCCGTCCGGCGGTGCTGGCCCGTTTCGGCGGTCCGGCCGTGCATCTGGGCGTGATCGACATGCCGCTGGCCGGCAGCGTGCATGCGCGGATCAGTGGCGACGGCGTACTGGAGACCCTGGCCTTCGACCTGTCGGGCGGGGCGGGGCGCCTGAACCTGCCGGCGCCGTTCAACGCGGTCCACTCGGTGGCGTCGGCGGCGGTCCGGGGCGAACTCAGCCGGGGCATGACGCGGCTTGACCTCTCCGAAGTCCGCATCGACCTGGGTGGCCCCACCTTCGCCCTGGCGGCGATGGTGGACGGACTGGGGGCCGAGACCTCCATCAAGGCCGAAGGGGCCTTGCGCGACGTGCCGGTGGACCAGGTCCGCGACCTGTGGCCCAACGGGCTGGCCCAGAACGCGCGGGACTGGGTGATTCCCAACCTGTCCAAGGGCATGGTGCGCGAGGCGACCATTCAGTTGTCCGCCCGCTCGCCTTCGGGCAATTTCGACGATGTGGTGATCGACCATCTGGGTGGCGAGATCCGCCCCGAAGGCGTGACCGTCGACTACCTCCACCCCATGCCGGTGGCGCGCAACACGGTGGGGGTCTGCACCTTCGACGCCTCGTCGTTCCGCATCGCGCTCAACGGGGGCGAGGTCTACGGGCTCAGGCTGAAGGAAGGCTCCATCGTCTTCACCGGCCTGGACAAGGAAGATCAGTTCGCCGACATCGAGCTGGTGATCGCCGGCCCCGCCACCGACGCGCTGAAGCTGATCGACAATCCGCCGCTGCGCTACGCCCAGGCCTTAGGGATAGAGCCCGCCAAGGTGAGCGGCGACGCCGTCGCCAAGGTGCGGCTCAAATTTCCGCTTTTGAAGACGCTGCGCCTGGACGACGTGGGCATCAAGGCCATCGCCACCGTCAAGAAGGTGGTGATCCCCAAGGTGATGATGGGGCTCGACCTCTCGGACGGCACCTTGGAGCTGGACGTGGACGCCAAGGGCCTGGACGCCACCGGTCCGGTGGTGCTGGCCGGTATTCCCGGCCATCTGGCCTGGCGCGAGAATTTCTCCAAGGGCCAGGCGTTCCGGTCGCGCTATTTCCTCAAGGCCCCCGAGGTCGGCGAGGACCAGCGCAAGCTGCTGGGCCTGGACGGCGTGCCCTTCGTCGCCCCCTTCACCAGCGGGCCGGTGGGCGCCGAGGTGGTCGCCACCTTCATGGACGGCGGCAAGGCCGAAATCGACGCCAAGGTGGATCTGGCCGCCGCCCGCATGGAACTGCCCGGGCTGGGGTGGAAGAAGCCCGCAGACAAGCCGGGCAGCGCCGAGGTCCTGGTCAGGCTCGACCGCAAGCTGATCGCCTCGGTGCCGCGTTTCGCGGTCAAGGCGGGCGATCTCGACGTGGCGGGATCGGTGGCCTTCGGGCCGGACGGCGCGGCGCGCAGGGTGGATTTCAGCCGTGCGAAGTATCTGCGCACCGATGGCGAGGGCTCCATTTCCATCCGTCCCGACAAGGCGGGGCTGGACATCGTCTTCAAGGGCGCCAGCTTCGACGCCGAGCCGGTTCTGGCCCGCGACGAGGACGCCAAGGCCGGCAGGAAGAAGGACGATGCCGACAAGCCGCCGCCCATGAGCGTGACCGCCTCGGCCAGGTCCATGTGGATGTCGGAGAAGGGGGCGCTGGCCAACGCCACCGCTTCGCTTTCCCGCGACGCCCAGGAGTGGCAGCACGTCCAGGTCAAGGGCGGCCTGGGAGGGGGGAAGAGCTTCTCCGCCAGCGTCCAGCCCGCCGGCCCTAAGCGCCGGACCTTCGCCGTCACCTCCGACGATGCCGGGGCGGTGATGCGGGTGTTCGACATCTATGGCGACCTGATGGGCGGCGAGTTGTCCATCGACGGCCATATCGACGATTCCCGCAAGGACCAGCCCTATACCGGCACCATCAAGGTCTCGGACTATCACGTGCGCAATGCGCCGGTGCTGGCCCGCCTGCTGACCGTGGCGGCGCTGACCGGCATTGTGGACGTGCTGCAGGGCGAAGGCGTCAGCTTCTCGTCCCTCGAAGCACCCTTCACCATGACCGACGGGCTGGTGGAGGTGCGCGACGTGCGCGCCTGGGGAACGGCACTGGGCATTACCGCCAAGGGCCAGATCGACATGGACAATTCCCGCATGGCCATGGAGGGCACCGTGGTGCCGGCCTATGCCCTGAACTCGGTTCTGGGCAAGATTCCGGTGCTGGGCTGGCTGATCACCGGCGGCGAAAAGGGCAGCGGCATCATCGCCTTCAACTACTCCATGAAGGGCCCCACCGACGACCCCTCGGTGCTGGTCAACCCGCTGTCGGCGCTGACCCCCGGTTTCCTGCGCAACCTGTTCAATATCTTCGACGACGGCTCCGAGACCAACGCCAGGAAGCAGAAATGATCCTCATCCCGACGACCATCGGGAGGAGGGATCTCATTCTGGTCCGGCTTGTCAGAACAGGCCCCGCCATGCCAGGCGGAGATCCCCCGCATGCGCTCGGGATGACAGCTCCATAGCAAAACGCCCGCCGGATGAGGGCGGGCGTTTCGTCATCGTCTCCGGCGGTGCGGATCAGTCCTCGGCCGGGCCGTCGTCGTGATGGGCCGGCTCGTCGTCGATGATGTGCGAGCGGGTGCGGCCCGACAGGGCCACCACCTTCTCCAGATCGGCCTCGCTGCACATGCCGAGCGTGACGGGATTGCGCGGCTTGATGTTGGCGGCGTTCCAGTGGGTCTTGTCGCGCACCGACTGGATGGTCGGCTTGGTGGTGCCGATCAGCTTGGAGATGGCGGCGTCCGACAGCTCCGGGTGGTGCTTCAGGATCCAGGCGATGGCGTCGGGACGGTCCTGGCGCTTGGACACCGGAGTGTAGCGGGCGCCCTTGGGCTTGGCGCGCGGCTGGGGAATGTCGGTGACGGTCAGCTTCAGGTGACCATCGGGGTTGCCTTCGCAGCGCTCGATCTCGGCGCGGGTCACCTGGCCGTTGGCCACGGGGTCGAGCCCGACGATGCCGGCGGCCACTTCGCCATCGGCGATGGCCTGGACCTCGAGCGGATGCAGGCCGCAGAAATCGGCGATCTGCTCGAAGGAGAGAGCGGTGTTCTCGACCAGCCAGACGGCGGTCGCCTTGGGCATGAGCGGCAGAGCCATTAAACCTCCTGACGCGGCGTTGTCCCCCTCCGTCCGCCCGGGACGGGGCGGGTCCAACCCCCGCAACGCTTTTCACGAATTACCCGCGAGACCGCATGGGGTCGAATCGCGGATGGCGGCACTCCCCCATAACTACCTCTGTGGCGAGTGCGCAGAGGTAGTTATAGGTGCGAATGTGGCTTTGGTCAAACCTGCAGCACGATCTTGCCCACATGAGCGTTGCTTTCCATCAGGGCATGGGCACGGGCGGCCTCGGCCAGGGGGAAGACGGCGTGGATCAGGGGTGCGATCGTGCCCTGGTCCAGCAGCGGCCACACGGTTTCGGCCAGTCCCTTGGCCATGCGGGCCTTGGCCTCGTTCGACTGGGGCCGCAGCGTCGAACCGGTCAGCGTCAGGCGCTTCAGCATCACCGGCATCAGGTTCAACTCGGCGCTGGAGCCCCTTAAGAACGCGATGGAGACCATGCGGCCGTCGGCGGCCAGGCTCTTGATGTTGCGGGCGAGATAGTCACCGCCCACCATGTCGAGGATGACGTCGACACCCTTGCCCTTGGTCCGCTCCTTGATCACCTCGACGAAATCGGCCGTGGAATAGTCGATGGCCACATCGGCGCCCAGGTCGCGGCAGGCCTGGCACTTGGCCTCGCCGTTGGCGGTGGCGAAGACTTCGGCGCCCAGCGCCTTGGCCAGCTGGATGGCGGTGGTACCGATGCCGCCCGCGCCGCCATGGACCAGGAACTTTTCGCCCGCCTTCAACGCTCCGCGCTCGACCACGTTGTGCCAGACGGTGAAGAAGGTCTCGGGCAGGGCGGCGGCGCGGACCATGTCGTAGCCCTTGGGAAGGGCCAGGCAGTGGCGCGCGTCCACCGTGCAATACTCGGCATAGCCGCCGCCGGGGGCCAGGGCGCACACTTGCGAGCCCAGGGCGGGAGAGGCGACCCCGTCGCCCAGGGCGGCGACCACCCCGGCCACTTCCAGGCCGGGCAGGTCCGAGGCGCCGGGCGGGGCGGGATAGGCGCCGGCCCGCTGCAGCACGTCGG
This sequence comes from Magnetospirillum sp. ME-1, assembly GCF_002105535.1. GTDB lineage: Bacteria > Pseudomonadota > Alphaproteobacteria > Rhodospirillales > Magnetospirillaceae > Phaeospirillum. The sequence continues at coordinate 1,301,418 of NZ_CP015848.1, forward strand.
GGCGGTTGATGCCCGCCGCCGCCACCTTGATCAGGACCTCGCCCGCCTTGGGAACCGGCAACGGGCGGGTGACGGATTTCAGCACCTCCGGGCCGCCGGGGGTGGAGATCTCGATGCAGGTCATGGTTTCGGGCAGCATCCGTCGGGCCTCGTACTGTCGGTGAGGGGCTCAATCTGGTACGTTCGTCCAATCGTGGCAAGAGAGGAAAAACCATGGACGCCGACGACCTGGAACCGCGCAAGAAGCCCCAAGCCTTAAAAAATCTCGATCCCATGTCCATCGATGAACTGCGCGATTACATCGCCGATCTCAAGGGAGAGATCGCCCGCGTCGAGCAGGCCATCACCGCCAAGCAGGCGGTGAAGGCCGGAGCCGAGGCATTCTTCAAGCGGTAAATCGGTACTTGTTTACCGCTTTGCCTCTTGGTAAGACCATAGGGAAGGAGGAAACGGCATGTTGAATGGCAAGCGGGCCCTGGTCACCGGGTCCACCAGCGGCATCGGCCTCGGCATCGCCCGCGCCCTGGCGGCGCAGGGCGCCTCGGTGATGCTCAACGGCTTTGGCGACGCGGCCGAGATCGAGGCGCTGCGCGCCGGTCTCGCCAAGGAATTCGGGGTCACCGTGCTCTATAACGGCGCCGACCTCTCCAAGCCCGATGGCGCCGGCGATCTGGTCCGTGATGCCGAATCCCGGCTGGGCGGCGTCGATATTCTGGTCAACAATGCCGGCATCCAGCACGTGGCGCCGGTCGAGGACTTCCCGCTGGACCGCTGGGACGCGGTGATCGCCATCAACCTCACCTCGGTGTTCCAGGCCATCCACGCCGCCATGCCCGGCATGAAGGCGCGGGGCTGGGGCCGCATCATCAACGTCGCCTCGGCCCACGGGCTGGTGGCTTCGGTCAACAAGGCCGCCTATGTGGCATCCAAGCACGGGGTGATCGGCCTGACCAAGGTGGTGGGGCTGGAAACCGCCGAGATCGACATCACCTGCAACGCCATCTGTCCCGGCTGGGTGCTCACCCCCCTGGTGCAAAAGCAGATCGATGCCCGCGCCCAGGCCCTGGGCGTGCCGGTGGAGCAGGCGGGCCGCGACCTGCTGGCCGAGAAGCAGCCGTCCAAGACCTTCACCACCCCGGAACAACTGGGCGACCTGGCGGTGTTCCTGTGTTCCCCGGCCGCCGCCAACATGACCGGTACGGCGCTTTCCATGGACGGCGGCTGGACGGCGCAATGAGCCACAAGAAGGAGCCGTCGCGCCAGGCCGACTATCCCTTCCGCGTCGAGATCCAGACCCGCTGGTCGGACAACGACATGTTCGGCCACCTGAACAACGTGGTGTACCAGCGGTTTTTCGAGCACATCGTGGTCAAGTTCCTGACGGGGCCGTGTGGGCTGGACCTGATGACCGCGCCGGTGATCACCTTCGCCGCCGAATCCTCCTGTCGCTTCCTCAAGCCCTTGTCCTATCCCTCGGCCGTGGTGGCGGGCATCCGCATCGACCACATGGGCCGCACCAGCGCCCGCTACGGTCTGGCCCTGTTCGAGGAGGGATGCGACGAGGCCGCCGCCGAGGGCCACTGGATTCACGTCTTCGTCGATCGGGCCAGCCAGCGCCCGGTTCCCATTCCCGACGCGGTGCAGGCCGTGTTCGAAGCCCACCGGAGGATGCCATGACCGGCCTTTGCTATGCGTTCGAGGGAATGGTGCCGGTGGTCGATCCCACTGCTTACGTCCATCCCACCGCGGTGCTGATCGGCGACGTGCGCATCGGACCCGGCTGCTTCATCGGGCCGGGCGCCAGTCTGCGTGCGGATTTCTCCAGCGTGATCATCGGCGCGGGCGTCAACATCCAGGACAATTGCATCCTGCACGGCACGCCGGGCTTCCACACGGTGGTGGAGGATTACGGCCATATCGGCCATGCCGCCGTGGTGCATGGCTGCCGTATCCGCCGCAACGCCCTGGTGGGCATGGCGTCGTCCATCTATGACGGGGCCGAGGTGGGCGAGGAGGCGATCATCGCCGCCATGGCCTTCGTTCCCGCCGGCTTCAAGATTCCGCCCCGCACTCTGGTGGCCGGGCTGCCGGCCAAGGTGCTGCGGGAACTCACGGCGGAAGAGGTGGCGCGCAAGACCCGCGGCACCGAGGCCTATCAGCAGCTGGCCCAGCGGGCGCTGAAGTCCATGGTGCCGTGCGAGCCGCTGTCCGCGCCCGAACCGGGCCGCGCCGAGTTGAACCCCAGCGCGCTGTGGCCGGATGATCTGACCCGGCACAAGCCCAAGGGCTGAGAATTTCGGGCTATCGCCCGAACCCATTTGGGGCGATGCCCCAACCCCCCCTTTGATTCTATTGGCAGAAAATAAAGGGGGGTTCGGGGTTCTCCCCGATCAGCCTACTCCGCCGCCTTCGGCTCTTTTCTCTCCACGTCCTCGACCCAGACGGCATGGTGCTCGCGGGCCCATTCCCGGTCCACGTAGCCGGTGGTGACGGCGGTGGAGGCACCCTCCATGCCGATGGTGCCGATGTAGATGTGGCCCAGGATGAACAGCACCATCACCACCGCCAGGGCGGCGTGAATCAGGTGCATCACCTGCATGGCGTGGATGTCGCCCATGGTGAAGGGGAACAGCAGGTTGAGCCCGGTGGACGACACCAGGGCGCCGACGATGATCACCATCCAGAACTGGGTCTTCTGGCCGAAATTGAACTTGGCCGCCGGGGGGTGGACGCCCTTTTTCAGCAGGCCGCCGCCGCCCTTGATCCAGCCCCAGTCATAGCGGTCCCAGAGATTGTCCCGGGCCCACAGGACGAAGATCATCACCAGTCCGATGATGAAGACGAAGCCGGCCAGATTGTGCAGCCACTTGCCCGCCCAGGTGATCCAGGAAAACAGCGTCTTGCCCAGCCAGGGCTCGATGATCCAGCGGCCGAACAACAGGTTCAGCCCCGTCAGGCCCAGGACCAGGAACGAGCCGGCGGTCAGCCAGTGGCCGATGCGCTCGATCTTGGTGAAGCGCAGGATGGTCTGCCCCGAGGGGCCGCCCTCCATCATGATCTTGCCGCGGATGAAGTAGAAGGCGGCGATGGCCAGCGTCACGCCGATCAGGGCCCAGCCGGCATAGACCGCCAGCTTGCCGTTGCGCACATTGCGCCAGATCTCGCCTTCGGACTGGATCAGCACGCCGCGCGCGGCGGGCTGGCCGGCGATGTAGCCGGCTTCGCCCTGGCGGATGGTGCGCCAGGAATCGGGCTCGGTGATGCGGTCCGACTGGGCGGCGCTGGTGACGTCGCCGTCATAGCTGGCGGCCAGGGATGGCTGCGCCATGCCGAGACCGAGGACCAGCATCAGGACCGCGAGGATGGTTCGGCTCATGCGATGCCTCCCCTTAGAATTTCTGCCCGGTGATGCGGCCCGATGGGGTCGCCTCGCCGGTTGGAATGGGGCCGTTGGTCGCCAGCCTGGCGACGCCGTCGTTCTGGCTGGCGATCCGCTGTTGCAGGGCGGTCCTGGCCGCCGGCGTAATCTCGCTGTCGGCCGGCCCCCTATAGCTTCCCTTGTCCAGCTTGACCTGACGGCCCATCTCCTCGCCCTTGCAGGCGGCAAGGGCGAGGAGGCAGATCAGGGCGGTGGCCAGTGCGGGCGGGCGCATTTCTATTTGTCCTTGGCCGGAGCGCCCTGGCCTTCGCGGGCCCGTTCGCGCCGCTGCTCACCATAGGCCTGGCCCCAGCCCGAAGCACCCGAGCCGAAGCCGCGGGCCATGACGCGCTCGCGGTAGATGGTGGACACCATGTCGCCATCGCCGGCCAGCAAGGCCTTGGTGGCGCACATCTCGGCGCAGAGCGGCAGCTTGCCCTCGGCGATGCGGTTGCGGCCGTACTTCTCCAGCTCCGCCTTGGAATGGTCGGCCTCGGGGCCGCCGGCGCAGAAGGTGCACTTGTCCATCTTGCCGCGTCCGCCGAAATTGCCGGTGGAGGGGTATTGCGGCGCACCGAAGGGACAGGCGTAGAAGCAATAGCCGCAGCCGATGCACAGATCCTTGTTGTGCAGCACGATGCCGTCATTGGTCTGGTAGAAGCAATCCACCGGGCAGACCGCCATGCACGGCGCGTCCGAGCAGTGCATGCAGGCCACCGAGAGCGACTTTTGCCCCGGCTTGCCGTCGTTGATGGTCACCACGCGGCGGCGGTTGATGCCCCAGGGGACTTCGTGCTCGTTCTTGCAGGCGGTGACGCAGCCGCTGCAGTGGATGCAGCGTTCGCCGTCGCAGAGGAATTTCATGCGGGCCATGGTGGTTCCTCCTTACGCCTGGAACTTTTCGATGCGGCACAGGGTGACTTTCGTCTCCTGCATGCCGGTCACCGAGTCGTAGCCGTAGGTCTGGGCGGTGTTGGTGCTTTCGCCCAGCACGATGGGCGCCGCTCCCTCCGGGTATTTGCTTCGAAGGTCCTTGCCCTGGAACCAGCCGCCGAAGTGGAAGGGCATGAAGGCCACGCCGCGTCCCACCCGTTCGGTGATGCGGGCCTTGACCTTGACCTTGCCGCCCTCGGGGCCGCTCACCCAGACGTAATCTCCGGCGCGGATGCCGGCGTTGTTGGCGTCGAAGGGGTTGACCTCGACGAACATGTCGGGCTGCAGTTCGGCCAGCCAGGGATTGGAGCGGGTCTCGTCGCCGCCGCCCTCGTACTCCACCAGACGCCCCGAGGTGAGGATGATGGGGAAGTCCTTGGACACGTCCTTGTCCTGAATGGACTTATAGAGGAAGGGCAGGCGCATCATCTTCTTGTCGGCATGGGTGGGATACTTCTCCACCAGATCGCGCCGGGGCGTGTAGAGCGGTTCGCGGTGCAGCGGCACCGGATCGGGGAAGTTCCACACCACGGCGCGGGCCTTGCCGTTGCCGAAGGGGGCGGCGCCGTGCTTGACCGCCACGCGCTGGATGCCGCCCGACAGGTCGATGGTCCAGGCCACGTCGTCGGCCTTCTCGCCGCCGATCTTTTCGATGGTGGCCCTTTCCTCGGGCGTCAGGTCCACGTCCCAGCCCAGCTTCTTCAGCATGCCGTAGGTGAAGCCCGGGTGGCCGGCGGGCAGTTCCGAGCCCTCGGGCCAGGAATCGGTGGCCAGCAGGCTTTCCCCCTTGTACTCGGGGAACAGGGCGCGGAAGTTCAGCCCGCCGTCCTTCACCGGCTTGGAGGGGTCATAAAGGTTGGGCGTGCCGGGATGCTTCATGGCGGCGTTGCCCCAGCACGGCCAGGGCAGGCCGTAATAGTCGCCGTCGCAGGGGCCCCCCACGGCGCGCAACGTGGTCTTGTCGAAGGTCTGCTGGTTGGCCATGTGGGCCTTGAGGCGCTCTGGGCTCTGCCCCGTATAGGCGATGGTCCAGGCGCCCCGGTTGATCTCGCGCAGGATGTCCTCGGCCAGGGGGACGGTGCCCTCGACCTTGATATTCTTCACCAATTCATCGCCGAAGCCGAATTTACGCGCGAACAGGTACATGATCTCCTGGTCGGCCTTGCATTCGAACATGGGCTTGATCACCCGCTCGGACCACTGGATCGAGCGGTTGGACGCGGTGCGCGAGCCGTCCACCTCGAACTGGGTGGCGGCGGGCAGCAGGTAGACGCCGTCGGTGCGGTCGTGCAGCACGGCGGACACCGTCGGGTAGGGATCGATGATCACCAGGGTGTCCAGCTTCTCCATGGCCTTCTTCAGCTCGGGCTGGCGGGTCTGGGAATTGGGGGCGTGGCCCCAATAGACCATGGCCTTGATGGGCTCGGGCTGGGCGATGTTTTCCTTGGCCTCGTTGACGCCGTCATACCAGCGCGAGACGGGGATGCCGGGGGCTTCCATCAGCTCGGGCGTCTTGAAGCGGCCCTTGATGTACTCGTAATCCAGGCCCCACACCCGCGCCCAGTGCTTCCAGGCCGGGGCGGCCAGGCCGTAATAGGCGGGAAGCGTGGTGACGTCGAGGCCCATGTCGGTGGCGCCCTGGACGTTGTCGTGGCCACGGAAGATGTTGGTGCCGCCACCGGCCACGCCCACATTGCCCAGCGCCAGTTGCAGGTTGCAATAGGCCCGCACGTTGGCGTTACCCACGGTGTGCTGGGTGCCGCCCATGCACCACACCACGGTGCCGGGCTTGTGGGTGGCCAGCAGTTGGGCGACGCGCTTTACTTGAGCGCCGGGCACGCCGGTGACCCGCTCGGTCTCTTCCGGAGTCCACTTGGCGACTTCGGCCTTGACCTGATCCATGCCCCAGACGCGCTTTCGGATGAATTCCTTGTCTTCCCAGCCGTTCTCGAAGATGTGCCACATGATGCCCCAGATCAGCGGCACGTCGGTGCCGGGGCGCATGCGGACGTATTCGTCGGCATGGGCGGCGGTGCGGGTGAAGCGGGGGTCACAGACGATCAGCGGCGCCTTGTTCTGCTCCTTGGCCTTGAGGATGTGGAGCATGGCCACGGGATGGGCTTCGGCGGCGTTGGAGCCGATGAAGAACATCGCCTTGGAATTGTGGATGTCGTTGTAGGAATTGGTCATGGCGCCGTAGCCCCAGGTCTGGGCGACGCCGGCGACGGTGGTGGAATGGCAGATGCGGGCCTGGTGGTCGACGTTGTTGGTGCCCCACAGCGCCGCGAACTTGCGCATCAGATAGGCCTGCTCGTTGGAGAACTTGGCCGAGCCCAGCCAGTAGACCGAATCGGGACCGGCGGTCTCGCGGATCTTCAGCAGGCGGTCGCCCACTTCCGTGATGGCCTGCTCCCAGGAGATGCGCTTGTACTTCCCGCCCTCCAGCTTCATGGGATATTTCAGGCGGTGGTCGCCGTGGGCATGCTCGCGCACCGCTGCGCCCTTGGCGCAGTGGCTGCCCAGGTTGAGGGGCGAATCGAAGGCCGGTTCCTGGCCCACCCACACGCCGTTGACCACCTCGGCGTTGACGGTGCAGCCCACCGAACAGTGGGTGCAGATGGATTTCTTGATCTCGGCCTTGGGGTCGGGGGCCGTGGGGGCGGCGTCGGCCTTGCGCACCGTTCCCGCACCGACACCCCCCACCAGGGCGGCGCCACCGGCGGCCAGGCCCGAGCGGCGCAGGAACGCACGGCGGTCCATGGCGCCGCCGGCCACCGAGGCCAGGGTTTCCGACAGGGCGGACTTGCGGGCTTCGCCGTCACGCTTCTTGATCAGCATGTCTTCCTCCCGTCAGGTCTTTAGAAGCCGGCCGCTTCGTAGGCGCGCCGCACGTGTTCGGTTTCCCGGTAGCCGGCCCCGGCCCGGGTCTCGGACGCCGCCTGGGCGTCCTGGCCCGCGCCGATCACGCCGGCGGCGGCGGCTCCGGCCGCACCGGCCGACAGCACGGCGCCCTTCAAAAGGCCTCGGCGGCTGAGGATGGTCTTGCTTTCGGAGCTTTGGGCATCGGGGCTCTCGGTCGTCATCTCGCTCTCCATCAATCCACCATGGCGAAAGCCTGGGTTTCGATCTCCAGGAACACGCGGCCGATTTCCGCCACGCCGCGGTAGAAGCGGGCGGAGGGGGCCTTGTCCAGATCAATCAGGAAACGGGGCATCCAGCTGCCCAGATGGGCCTGGAAGAAAACCTTCTGTTCCGGCAGCGACAGCGGCTCGCCGAACAGGCCGGTGATCAGGCCCTGCATCATCTCGCACAGCGAGGCGGCGTGGTCCTCGGGCTCGGACACGCCGGGGGCGGGCTCGATTCCCAGCCGGGCCATGTCCTGGCGCAGCTCGGCCAGGGGCTTTTCATGCAAAAAGCCGGTCAGGTGCCAGGAGGCATAGGGCATCACCTCGCCACCGGTCACGCCCACGAACAGGGCGGCGAATTCATCGGCGACGGCATCGGAATCGGTGGCGGCGGCGGCCTCGGCCAGACGGCCGAGCGCGGCGCCCAGCGGGGTGGAATCGGCCGTCATGGCGGCCAGCCGGCGCAGCAGATCATCGGGCGGCGGGGCGACCAGCAGGGCCGCCAGCAAGCCGTAGAAACGGGCGCGCAGAAAATCGTCCTCGGCAACGCCTTGGTGCGCCGTCACTGCCCTCATCACTCCTCCCGTGGTTCCGATCTTGCGCCGGAACCTTGGCCATCTCCCATGGCGATCAGGTGATCATCCGGGAACTGGTGAGACCAGTCAAGAAGATCGGGAGTAGAAGCCTGTAATTCCATGGGTGTAGGGGTGATTTTCATTGCTGCACCACAGCAATGACGGGTGTTTTTTATTGTGGTATTTCTATGCTGTATTATTTTGTGTGAAAATTACGAAAGACGCGTAAAAAATGCAGAGTGGCTAGGAGTCCTGTTCCGGTGGGGTCGCCGGGGGAGCCGCCTTGGCTTTCTCCTCTTCCTCGGCGGCCAGTTCGGCGGCGTTCAGCACGCCCTTGCCCAGGCGCCAGGCGGTCTTGACCACTTCGCCGACGGGAGAGGCGTAATCGCCCATGTGCAGGTCCATGACTTCCGGCGCCATCAGGGTCGGGTCCGATTGCCACAGTTTTTGCAGCGCCGCCTGCTTCAACTCCTGCGGTACGCCGGCCTTGAGGAAGGCGGAGAAGTCCGAGTCCTTGGTCAGGGATTCCACCGGCGGCAGATCGGGCGGCGGGGGAGGCGGCGGCTCCGGCGCCTTGACCTCCTCGGGCGGCGGCGCTGCCGGCTCGGCCTTGGCGTCGAGCTTGCGGCGCGACCAGCGCGACAGGAAGGGTTCGTCGCTCACGGTCGTCTGCCCTTGCCGGCGAACGCCTTGTCGGAATCCAGGCGGTCGCGCTTTCGCTTCCTCATGGGTTCGTCCGGGGGATGGCAGGCGCAGAACGCCATGGCCCAGTCGAACAGGGCGCGGGGCAAGGGCACGCCGTCCACCATGTCTTCGCCGCTCTCGCTCATGGCCTGGGCCTCGTCGGGGGCGATGGTGGCCATCACCACCCGGACCGGCTGGCCCGCGTTCCCGGTGCGGCGCAGCACCACGTAGAGGCGGGGTTCCAGACCGGCGAGGTTGTAGCGGTAGGAGGCGAGGTCCGAGCGGTGCAGCACCACCTTGATGCCGGTCTCCAGGTAATGCTCGAAGCCGTCGTCCCGGCGCAGCAGGGTCCAGGGCGCCGCGCCCGGCGCTTCGGCCAGGGCTTCCAGCGGCCGCCAGGATTCGGTGACCCAGGGGCTGGCGCCGTCGCGGCGCTCCACCAGCACGGCGATGCCGGTCTCTGCCCTGATCGGCGGTTCGGCCGGCAGGGTGCCGTCGAGGATCATGGACAGCCGCATCACGTCTTCGGGGGTATTGACGTTGAAGAAGGGATCATGGGGCCGGGTGGGCCAGTCCACATGCACCACCTTATAGCGCTCGGTCCACAGATCGATCTTCCTCATATCCTCGTCCACCACGGCGCGGCGCAGATCGCCGGCCAGGCGCAGCGGCCACAGGGCGAAGACCGGGTGGGCCTGATCGCCGGTCCGGGCCACGGCGATGTCGGCGCCCTGCTCGGTGACGGCGGCCAGCAGGCGTTGTACCAGGTCGTCGGGGAACAGCGGCGTGTCGGCGGCGCAACTCACCATCCATTCCACGTCGAAGGTGTGGTCGCGCAGCCATTCCAGCCCGGTCAGCACGCCCACCAGCGGTCCGCCATAGCCCTCGATCACGTCGGGCACCACGGGAAGCGTGGTGTCGGCGAAGCGGGCGGGGTCGCCGTTGGCGTTCAAGACCATCTGCCCCACCTGGGGGCGCAGCCGCTCGATCACCCTTTCCAGCAGGCTCTGGCCGCCGACGCTGATCAAGGGCTTGTCGCCGCCGCCCATGCGCCGGGACAGCCCGCCGGCCAGGATCAGGCCGGCGACGGTGTTGGAGGCGGGGGGCACCATGTCAGTCATCGTCGCGGCTCCCCTTGCGCGACAGATGCCCGGGCTCGTCCGCCGCCTGGGCGGGGTCGGCGTCGAAGACGATGCGCTCGGTGCCGGCGAGCGCGATGAAGCGCTTGCCCTTGGCCCGGCCGATCAGGGTAAGGCCGGCCTTGCGCGCCAGATCCACCCCCCAGGCGGTGAAGCCCGAGCGCGACAGCAGCACGGGGATTCCCATCTGCACCGTCTTGATCACCATTTCGCTGGTCAGCCGCCCGGTGGTGTAGAGGCTCTTGCCCTTGGCGGACAGGCCGTGGCGGAACATGTAGCCGGCGATCTTGTCCATGGCGTTGTGGCGGCCGACGTCTTCCATGTAGATCAGCGGCCGGTCCTCCTCGCACAGCACGCAGCCGTGGATGGCGCCGGTCTTGAGATAGAGGCTGGGCATGGTGTTGATGGCCTTGGCGAGGCCGTAGAGCCACGAGGTGCGGAAGCGCTCGTCGGTGGGCAGGCTGACCGTCTCGAACTTCTCCATGACGTCGCCGAACACCGTGCCCATGGCGCAGCCCGAGGTCTGGATCTTCTTCTTCAGCTTCTCCTCGTAATCGGTCTGGCGCGTGGTGCGCACCACCACCGTCTCGATCTCCTCGTCGTAATCGACGGCTTTGACCTCGTCGTCGGCGCGCAGCATGTTCTGGTTCAGCAGGTAGCCCAGCGCCAGGTATTCCGGGTAATCGCCGATGGTCATGGCGGTGACGATCTCGCGGCCGTTGAGGAAGATGGTCAGCGGCCGCTCGTTGATGATGTCGGCGGGGACTTCCGCCCCGGTGTGGTCGATGCCTGAAACGGTCTGGTAAAGCCGCCTGTCGTCGGGGTCGGGGCGTACCAGCATGTCTTTGTCGTTCATTCTTGGCCTCCTGGTCTTTACAGTATGCGGCCCCGGCCCGACCTACAATGGGCCGAGGCAACGAAAACGGAAGGACGGCGAGGCATGAAGGTCGGCGGCAAGCGGGTGATGGTGTGTTCGTGCGAGGGGACCATGCCCCTGGACGTCAAGGCCCTGGCCAAGGCCTTAGGCACCGAACCGCCGGATCAGGTGTATTTCCAGCTCTGCCGCTCCCAGGCCGACGCCTTCCGCAAGGCGGCGGCCGCGGGTGAGGAATTGCTGGTGGCCTGCGGCCAGGAGGCGCCGCTGTTCGCCGAACTGGCCCGTCTGGCCGAGGCACCCGAGCCGGTTTGCGTCGATATCCGCGACCGCGCCGGCTGGTCGGGCCAGGCGGCGCGCGCCACACCCAAGATCGCCGCCCTGATCTCCGACGCGGCCCTTGAGTCCGAGCCCACTCCCAGCGTGACGCTCGCCAGCGAAGGCTCGGTCCTGATCTTAGGGCAAGGCCAGGAGGTTCTCGACGCCGCCAGGCGCCTGGGGGCCGAGCGCGCCGTCACCTGCCTGCTGCTGCCTGGCCACGATTCCGATCTGATTCCGCCCGCCGTGCGCGCGCTGGGCCTGTTCAAGGGCAAGCCGGTGCGCGCCTCGGGCCATCTCGGCGCCTTCACGGTGGCGGTCGCCGATCTGGCCGGGGCCTCGCCGTCTTCGCGCGGCGCGCTGGCCTTCGAGCCGGCGGTGGGCGGCCGCGACCTTGCCGCCGACATCGTGCTGGATCTGACGGCGCAGCCCGCGCTTCTGGCGCCCCGCGACGGCTGGCTGCGGGTCGATCCCCGCGACAGGATAGCGCTGGAGCGCGCACTGTCCGAGATCGGCGGATTGGTGGGCGAGTTCGAGAAGCCGCGCTGGATCAAGGTCGATGCGACCCTCTGCGCCCATTCGCGCAACGGACAGGTGGCTTGCACCCGCTGTCTCGATATCTGCCCCTCGGGGGCGCTGTCGCCGCTGGGCGATTCAGCCGCGGTGGACGCCCATGTGTGCGGCGGGCACGGCTCCTGCGCCGCGGTTTGCCCCACCGGGGCCATCCGCTTCGACGTCCCCGCCGGCAACGGCCTGTTCAATCGCCTGGGCACTCTGCTGGAGACCCATCGGGCCGCTGGCGGTGGTTCGCCCGTCCTGCTGATCCATGACGAGGCCGGGGGCGAGGCTTTGGCGGCGCTGGCCCGTTTCGGCGATGGCCTGCCCGCCGACGTGATTCCGGTGCAGGTGGCCGCCGTGGCCGCCCTGGGGCCGGATACCCTGCTCGCCGCCCTGGCCAAGGGGGCGGGTGAGGTGGTGCTGCTGGCCGATCCGGCGCGGCGCGACGATCTCGACGGGGCGCGCGCCGCCGTCGGTCTCGCCAACCGGGTGGCCGAGGGCCTGGGCTGGCAGGCCCGCGCCCGCCTCGAGGTGGTCTCCGACCCGGCGGCCATCGCCGCCCTGCTGCCGTCCAAGGCCCCCAAGCCGGTGGAGCCGGCGGCCGAGTTCCTGGTGCTGGGCGGCAAGCGCCAGACCATGGGGCTGGCGCTCACCCATCTGCACCGCCATGCCCCCGCCCCGGTGGAGGTGCTGGCGCTCGAGCCCGGCGATCCCTTCGGCACCATTCTCGTGGACGAGGCCAAGTGCACCCTGTGCATGGCCTGCGTCTCCGCCTGTCCGGCCAAGGCGCTGTCGGGCCACCCCGACAAGCCGTCGCTGGGCATATTGGAGGTCAATTGCGTCCAGTGCGGCCTGTGCCGCGTCACCTGTCCGGAAAAGGCGGTCACCCTGGCTCCGCGCCTGGCCTTCGGCCCCGAGACGAAGGTGCGCCAGGTGCTGAAGGAGGAAGAGCCCTACCAGTGCATCCGCTGCGGCAAGCCCTTCGCCTCGAAATCGGTGATCGAGCGCATGACCGAGCGCATGAGCGGCCACGCCATGTTCAAGGGCACCGGCAAGCTGGACCTCATCAAGATGTGCGAGGATTGCCGCGTGGTCGCCCAGTACGAGCTGGAAGAAGGCGCGCGACCCATGGCCGGGGCGGCGGTGCCGGTGACCCGGACCACCGAGGATTATCTCAAGGAGCGGGACGGGAAGGGGTGAAGCCGTCGGGCAATTCGCACAGCACGCGCACGCCGATATTGTAGCTCCACACCGCCGCGTCGTTCTTGGCCCGGGCCGAGGCACGCGACATGGCGGAGAAATAGTACCACGAGCCGCCTTTGACCACCTTGTCGCGGCAGGCGGGATCGTCAGGCGCGGGCTTGGAATGGTCGGGGGTCCAGCAATCGGCCGTCCATTCCCAGACATTGCCGTGCATCTCGTAGAGGCCCCAGGGGCTGGGCGGGAACGTCCGCGCCGGCTGCGAGCCGTAAGGCGGCTCTGGCCCCAGGCAGTCGCGGCAGTTGAGCCGCCCCTGGCCCGCCGCTTCCCCCCACCAATAGCCGGTAGAGGCGCCGGACCGGGCGGCGTATTCCCATTCCGCCTCGGTGGGCAGGCGGCAGACGAGCCCGCTTTCCCGCCCGACCCAGGCGGCATAGGCCCTGGCATCATCCCAGGTCATGTTGATCACCGGCCGCTGGCCCTTGCCCCAGGTGTGGTCGTCCTGGCCGCCCTTGCAGGCCTTGGAATCGACGCAGGCCTGCCACTGGTCGAAGGTGATCTCGGTGGCCGACAGGGCGAAGGGGCGGGGAATGCTGATGGGGACGGCCGGTTTCTCGTTGGCGAATTTGGCCCGGTCGTCGCCCATCACCGACTGTCCCGCCGGAATGCGCACCATGGGCGGGCATCGGGGACAGGGCTGCCATTCCTCCGCACGGGCGGGGAGGGTGAGGAAAGCAAGGAGGAGGGGTGAAATCCTCCTCATGGCCCCTTGTTGACGCCCCAGCCGAAGCCGCAGCCCGCCTGCTGTTCCTCGCCCGGTTCCTGGAACCAGGGACCGACGGCCGCCCAGGCGGTGGTCGAGGCGCTGGCATGGTCGGGGAACTGGCCCATGGGCGAGTGGATGGAGTGCGACAGGTAGGGCCCCACCTCCTCGACCTCGCCGACCACGAACACCACCTCGCCCTTGGGCAGTTCGATGCGCCGCCGCGAGCCGGGCTCGACGCCCGCCAGGTTCTCGGTGTCGGGGCCGGGCAGCAGCATGAAGTTCATGAACCACGGCGTGACCAGGATGCCGGCCAGCCAGCCCTGCCAGCGGCGGAAGCCCACCGCTTCCACCTGCAGTTCCGGATTGTAGAGGCCCAGATCCTTCATGCGCTCCTCGCCGATGCGGGCAAAGACGCTCACCAGTTGGCGGATGCGGTTCTCGTCGGCGGAGGACAGCGGATCGGTCATTGAAAGGGTGCTCCTGGGTGACGGGGAAGGGATCGTATCCTACCCGCCAGAAGGGGAGAAGCCCCCACCTTCAGATTGCATTTTTGTGGCCATGGGCTTAAGTCATTCCGCCATCCAATGACGGGGAAACCCCGCCCAGCGAGAGAGAGGGTAGACATGCCGTACAAGAGGATCACCCTGACCCACTTCCTGCTGCAGGAGCAGCGCCGCCTGGGCGGTTCGGGTTCGTTCACCGCGCTGATGACCGACATCATCTTCGCCTGCAAGATGATCTCGCACGAGGTCAACCGCGGCGCGCTGGCCGGCAATCTGGGCGTGGCGGGGTCCGAGAACGTCCAGGGCGAGGAGCAGAAGAAGCTCGACGTGCTGGCCAACGACATCTTCCTGCACATGAACGCGCTGGGCGGGTCCTATGCCGGCATGGCCTCGGAGGAGCTGGAGGACGTGCATGCGGTCCACGGCGCCGCCGACGGCAAGTACCTGCTGCTGTTCGATCCTCTGGACGGCTCGTCCAACATCGACGTCAACATCTCGGTGGGCTCGATCTTCTCGATCCTGAAGCTGCCCGAGGGCGCCTCGGGCGCCTCCAAGGACGCCTTCCTGCAGCCCGGCGTCAAGCAGGTCGCCGCCGGCTACGCGCTGTACGGCTCGTCGACCATGATGGTGCTGACCACCGGCAACGGCGTCAACGGCTTCACGCTGGACAACAATGTCGGCATGTTCATGTTGACCCATCCCAACATGACCATTCCCGCCGATACCAAGGAATTCGCCATCAACGCGTCCCGCGAGCGGTTCTGGGAGCCGCCGGTGAAGCGCTACATCGACGAATGCCGCCAGGGCAAGGACGGCCCTCGGGGCAAGGATTTCAACATGCGCTGGGTGGCCTCCATGGTGGCCGAGGTGCATCGCATCCTGTGCCGCGGCGGCGTCTTCCTCTATCCGGCCGACACCGAGAACATGAAGAAGGGCGGCAAGCTGCGCCTGATGTACGAGGCCAACCCCATGGCCTTCCTGATCGAGCAGGCGGGCGGCGCCGCCACCACCGGGCGCGGCCGCATGCTGGAGGTTCCCCCCACCAGCCTGCACCAGCGCGTGCCGGTGGTCCTGGGCTCGAAGAACGAGGTGGAGCGCATCGGCGCCTACCACGCCGAATACGATTCCAAGAAGTAGTCTTGGAACAAGGACGGGGCCGGATGCCTTATGGCGTCCGGCCCTTTTTCATGCCCTATCCCTGGCGCATGTTGGCGAGGAACCCGCCCACCTCGGACCGCAGGTGACCGGCTTCCTCCACCAGTTCGTCGGCGGCCTTGAACATGCCCGACGCCATTTCGCCGGTGGCGATGGCGGCCTTGGACACGTCGGCGATGTTGCGGGTGATCTCGGCGTTGCCCGACGCCGCCTCCTGCACCGAGCGGACGATCTCGTCGGTGGCGGCGCTCTGTTCCTCCACCGCCGCCGCGATGGACGACACCACCTGATTGACGCGGTCGATGGTCAGCCCGACGCTGCGGATGGTGTCCACCGCCTCCTTGGAGATGGACTGGATGCCGGCGATCTGCTGGGCGATCTCGTCGGTGGCGCGCGCCGTCTGGTTGGCCAGGGTCTTGACCTCGCTGGCCACCACGGCGAAGCCTTTTCCGGCTTCGCCGGCGCGGGCCGCCTCGATGGTGGCGTTCAGGGCCAGCAGGTTGGTCTGGCCGGCGATGTCGTTGATCAGCTGCACCACCTCGCCGATGCGCCGCGCCGCCTCGGCCAGCCCGTCCATGGTGCCGTTGGCGGCGTGAATGCCGCTGACCGCCTCGGTGGTGATGGTGGCGGTCTCGGTGACCTGGCGGCTGATTTCCTGCACCGACGATCCCAGCTGCTCGGCGGCGCTGGCCACGGTGGCCACGTTGGCGGCCGAGTGCTCGGCGGCGTTGGCGACGGCCGAGCCCTGCGAGCTGGTCTGCTCGGCATTGGCCTGCAGGGCGTTGGACAGAGTGTGGACCCGGTCGATGGAGGTGCTGACCGTCGCCATGATCTTTTCCATGGCTTCGTTGAAGGCGACGATCATCTGGTCGCGCCGCGCCAGCAGCTCGGCCTGCTGGTCGCGCTGGCGGCGCTGCTGGGCCTCCAGTTCGGCGGCCCGCGTCATGGAATCACGGAACACCGCCACGGCGCGGGCCATCTCGCCCACCTCGTCCCGGTTGTCCTGGGAGGGGATGTCGACCTCGGTGCTGCCCTCGGCCAGCCGTCCCATCACGCCGGTCAACTGGGTCACCGGCCGGGCGGTGAGCCGGGCCATGCCCAGCGTCACCACGATACCCACCCCCAGGAATACCGCCAGCACCAGGAAGTACTGGGCCTTGGTGGAATGGGCGGCGGCGGTGGCGTCCCGGTAATCGTCGGCGGCCTTGGCGGCCGCCTGGTCGACCAGGTCCCGCAGCTTGGTGCGGATGCCGTCGTATTCCAGCTCGGTGGCGCCCATCATGGACAGCGCCGTCATGTGGTCGCTGGCATACATGTCCAGCACGTCGCCGGCGGCCAGGATGTAGTCCTTGACCTGCTTGGCGACCGCCGGGTCGGACTTCATGGACTCCAGCAAAGCCTTGGACTTGTCGCCCAAGGCCTTCAAGTCCGCGCGCACCTGGGTGTCGAGGCCCTTGATGCGCTCCTTGTCCTCCTTGGCGGCCTGCCAGCCCAGAAGGCGATAGATGTTGGATTCGATGGTGGCCGCCATGCCGTCCAGCTCGGCGGCGGCGCGGCTGTTGGCGAAGGAAACGGTCACCATGCCTTCCATGGAGCGTTCCTGCCGGCTCATGGCCACATTGAACACGATGCCCAGCACCGCGATGCAGGCAACCAAAAGGAGAGGCGCTATGAAGAACTTGACGGTGATGCGGGCGTCGGCAATGCGGGCGAGCACGGGAATCTCCCAGACGAGTAATGGCGATTACCGGACCCACAATGGTTCCGGCCCTACCGAATTACTGCTGGCTTCCCTATACGAACGCATAATTATTTTGTTTTGCCGCGTCCTGGCGCAACAACATTGCCAAGATGGCGGCGATCAGGTCAAGCCCTTGTTGTCGGGTGCGGGAAATTGGTTCCGCGTCCTATCCCGGCCTTGGTGATTCATTCCGGCATGGCTATCCTGGGGCCAGGGAGGATGATGTGGACAGGCTGGACGAGGGGAGCATCGACCTGACCGGGGCCCGGGTTCTGGTTGTCGAGGACAACGAGATGAACCGGGTGTTCGCCTGCGCCGTGCTGGAAAGCATGGGGCTCCTGAACGTGGAGTGCGCCCGTAACGGCCGCGAGGGACTGGATAAGGTCGCGGCCTTCGATCCGGACATCGTGCTGCTGGACCTGATGATGCCGGTGATGAACGGCGAGGAGTTCCTGGTGGCCTTGCGGGCCGATCCGCGCTACCGCGCCCTGCCGGTGCTGGTCCTGTCGGCGGTGGTGGACCAGGCCACCCGCAATGCCCTGTTCGCCGCCGGCGCCAACGACTATATCGGCAAGCCCATCGATCGCCGGGAACTGGTGGCCCGCGTCGAGGTCCATCTGCGCAGCCACCTTGCCCTGGCCGATCTGCGCCGGTATCGCGACCGGCTGGCGGTGGATCTGCGCATGGCGCGCGGCATGCAGAACGCCCTGTTGCCCGGCCCGGAGCAGATGCGGGACATGCGGCAACGCTACGGCCTGGATATCAACGCGGTGTTCAGCCCTTCGTCCGAACTGGGAGGCGATCTGTGGGGGATGGCGCCGGTGGACGACCACCGTCTGGCGCTCTACACCGTGGACTTTTCCGGCCACGGCGTGGCGGCCTCCATCAACACCTTCCGCCTGCACCTGCTGCTGCAGGACCTGGACTCGCAGATGGGTGATCCCGGGGCGGCGCTGGAAAAAATCAACGTCTCCCTGAAGCAATTGCTGCCGCGCGGGCAGTTCGCCACCATGACCCTGGCGGTGGTCGATTGCGCCGCCCGGACCCTGTCCCTGGCCAATGGCGGCGGGCCGGCCCCCATCCTTGTGGGACCGGACGGGGCGCCGCGCCTGGTGGGCGGCGTCGGCTTGCCCTTGGGGATCAGCCAGACGGCCCGCTACGAGGTCGTGGACCTGCCGTTTCCGCCCGGGAGCCAATTGTCGCTGTACAGCGACGCCCTGACCGATGCCTCGGATTCCTCCGGCACGCCGCTGGGCGAGCAATGGGTCGTGGATCTGGTGCGCGAGGTGCTGACCGGCGATCCCGCTGAAACCGTGGCGCGGGTCATGGCCGGGTTTGCCGTCCGCTCACCGGGCGAGTTCGCCGACGACGTCACCTGGGTTCAGCTGGTCGGCTGACCTTCAGTCAGGGGCGGCAGGCTAAAGCGCATGGAAATACGGCGGCCGTGACGGCTGAAGGATACCCGCTGGCACAGGGCGCGTATCTGTCCGATGCCCCGCCCGCTGCAGGCTTGCGGAGCGACGGGAAGGGAAATGGCGGGCGGCTGAAAGCCCCGGCCGCGATCCTCGACCCTGATCACCAGATGGCTTTGGTTCCAGTCGGCGGCAATGGTCACCGGCCGGCGGGCGTAGCGCGGGTCGGCCAGACGTTGCTGCATGGTCTGGGTGAAGAGGCTGAGCCCCTCGCGGCTGCCGCGCAGGCGCCCGTCGAGGCAAAGGTTGCCATGCATGACGGCGTTGCTTACCGCTTCCTGCAGGGTCAGGCGCAGGTCCATGGCCAGGGGCTCGACCCGCGGCAGCCGCTGAACCAGGGCGGCGACCATCACGCCGACCAGATCATGGCTGACGGTGGCAAGCGTGGAGGCGCGCAGCAGCAGCCGGGCCGGCAGGCGTTCCAGCCCCTCGTGGGGGGAGGAACAGTCCAGGTCGATGGCCCAGGACGCCGGTGGACTGAGAATATCCTCGGCATCGGCGGTGCCGCCGCCTTCGAACAGCACGACGCAATGCCCGTATTCATCCGTGCGCAACGGCAGCAGCCCGGCGGCGGCCAGGCGGCCGAACCGTCCGAGGCCGCGCTTGCCGGCGGTCCGGTTCACAATAATCGGCAATGTATTGGCCCGGCTCACTTGAACTCGAACAGGGTTTTGAAGGCGGCGCGTTCCATGGCGGACGCCACGGGCCCGCTGGCGCCCTGGATGGAGACGTTGAGGTTGCGGCTTTGCGATGCGTCGTAAATGTGTATGAACAGGCTCATGCCGGTGGAATCGATGAAGCTCAGGCCGTTCAGGACGATCGCCAGGCTGGTCACCTCCCGTGCGGCCTCCAGCTCGGCCAGGACCTTGGGAAAAAGCGGAGCCTGGGCGAAGGTCAGCGTCCCACTGATGGTCAGCTGGGCCGTGTTGCCGTTGCTCTTTAGCGCGTATTGCATGTCGAATTCTCTCGATTGCTAGGATGCCCGGATGCTGGTGAGGAAGGTGTCCACCCGTTCGCGAAGAGTGTTGGCGCGCCCCGCGACATCCTTGGCCGTGCCAAGCACGTCGTCGGCGATCCGCTCGGTCTGCTCGGCGGCCTGATTGACCCCCAGGATATTCGAACTGACTTCGCTTGTCGCCTGGGCAACTTGCTGAACGTTCTCGGCGATCTCGCCGGTGGCTTCGTCCTGCTGGTGGACGGCGCCGGCGATGCCCGACGACGCGTCCCTGATCCGCTCGATCACCGCCGAGATGGAGGCGATGGCGGCGACGGCGTCACCGGTGACCTTCTGAACCGTGGAAATCTGGGTGGCGATCTCGTCGGTGGCGCGTGCCGTCTGGTTGGCCAGGGTCTTGACCTCGTTGGCGACCACGGCGAAGCCCTTGCCGGCGTCGCCGGCGCGTGCCGCCTCGATGGTGGCGTTCAAGGCCAGCAGATTGGTCTGGGCGGCGATGTCGTTGATCAGCGCCACCACGGCGCCGATCTTGTCCACCGCCTGGGCCAGGCTGTTGATCAGCGCGGTGGTTCGCTCGGCCTCGATGGAGGCGTCGCCGGCGATGGTGACCGAGACGCCTACGCGCTGGCTGATATCCTCGCCGGAAATGGCCAGTTGCTCCGCCGAATTGGCCGCCGTGCGCATGTTGACGGCGGTTTCCTCGATGGCCGAAGCCACGGCGGTCGCCTGGGTCGAGGCGCCCTGGGCGGCTTCCGACAGCACCCGCGAGGTGGATTCCAGCTGGCCGGCGGTGGCGGCCATGGCCTGCAGGGCTTCGGTGACCTCGTCGTTGAATTCCCGCAGAAGGTTGTCGACCACGCGGGCGCGCCTGTCCTTGGTCCACTCGGCCTCGCGCTGCTCGGCCGCCAGCTGCTCGGCGCGGATCAGGCCTTCCTTGAAGATCTCCACGGTGCGGGCCATGACGCCCACCTCGTCCTTGCGGGACTGGGCGGGAACCTCCATGTGAAAATCCTTCTTGGACAGCCCGTCCATGACCAGGGAGAGGTTGACCAGCGGCTTGGTGATGCGGCCCGCCACCAGCATGGACAGGGCCAGGACCAGAAGGGTGAGGGCCACGACGCCGCCGCCGAAATAGAATGCGGTGGACCAGAAGGCGGCATCCACGTCGTCCAGGTAGATGCCGGTGCCCACCACCCAGCCCCAGCCGGAGTTCAACTTGACGTAGGAGACCTTGCGCACCGGCTTAGGCGAGCCCGGCTTGGGCCAGTCGTAGTAATGGAAATCGGCGCCCTTGGCCTTGACCAGTTCGTTCATGCGCACGAACAGCGGATGACCGGTGGCATCCTTGAGGTCGCTGACATCCTTGCCGTCCAGTTCCGGCTTGATGGGATGCATGACCATGCGCCCGGTCAGATCATGGATCCAGAAGTAGTCGTTGTCGCCGTAGCGCAGGGCGGCGATGTCGCGCCTGGCCGCCGCCTTGGCCTCGGCCTCGGGCAGGCGGCCGGCCTTGGCCTCTGCCTCGTAGAAGGAGACGATGCCGGCGGCGCTGTCGACCAGGTCCTTGACCTTGGCCTTGCGCCCGCCCAGCACCTCGCCGTCCAACACCTGAAGGGCGCCAAGGAAGATCAGGCACATGCCGACGAAGGCCGCCGCCACGATCAATCCGATCTTTGTTCCGATCCGCCTGTCATCAAGCCAAGCCATCACCATCCTCGAGTTCAAATCCGATTTTGCTGCACCGCATATAAAACGAAATGCATGACGGATGTCAAACATTCGCGGTGATGAGGTGCAGACGAATTCGAGATGTGTCGGCTTGTGACAAAATGGAAAACAAGTTTCAAACTAGCCTATGAGATGCTCCTCTGTCTTACCCTTTGGTATTTGATGCCTGTAATATTAGCTTAATCCACTATGCCGTCGGGGTGGTGGCTGTAAGGTGCGCTGAAAATGTATCATTAATCTGTGGCTGTCTTTGCCGGTCATGGCAGAGTCGCGGCGGTTTGTCCGAACAGCACTTTTCTGGCTTCGTCGGTGACCGCGCGCTGGGTGTTGATTTCGTCGGCCCGGGCATAGGCGCGGATCACCGCCGGGCGGGCGGCGATGGCGTTGAACCAGCGCTTGAGATGGGGGAAGTCGTCCAGGTTCTGTCCCTGGCGCTCCCACGGCACGATCCAGGGATAGGAGGCCATGTCGGCGATGGAGTACTCGCCCGCCATGAATTCGCTATCGGCCAGGCGGCGGTTCAGCACGCCGTAGAGCCGGTTGGTCTCCTTGACGTAGCGGTCGATGGCGTAGGGGATCTTTTCCGGGGCGTATTGGACGAAGTGGTGGTTCTGGCCGAGCATGGGGCCGAGGCCTCCCATCTGCCAGAACAGCCATTGCAGCGTCTGGGCGCGGCCGCGCGGGTCGGCGGGCAGGAAACGGCCGCACTTCTCGGCGAGATAGACCAGGATGGCCCCGGATTCGAAGACGCTGAGGGGCGCGCCGCCATCGGCCGGTTCGTGGTCGACGATGGCCGGCATGCGGTTGTTGGGCGAGATGCGCAGGAAGTCGGGCTGGAACTGCTCGCCCTTGGAGATGTTGACCGGCTTGATGCGGTAGGCCAGGCCGGTCTCTTCCAGGAAGATGGTGATCTTGTGCCCGTTGGGCGTGGTCCAGTAATAAAGGTCGATCATGCCGGCGCTCCCGTTCGGTGTCCCAGAAAGGTAAGCCGGTCGCGGCAGGGCGGAAGCCCTGCCGTTGGTATGACCTTATCCTAGCGCCACTGCTCGACCTTCATCTTGCCCTTCATCTTGAGGTCGGTTTCCAGGATGTGGTTCATCAGCCAGTGATTCAGGAAGGCCGACATTTCGCCGGCGGCGACCCCCAGGTCGGCGTATTGCCCGGCGTTGAACTTGGCGATGTAGTCGCCCAGCGTCTTGCGGAGCGCGGCGTGCTGGCGCTTGTTCTCTTCCAGCCCGTCATACTTGGCCACCGCCTGGATGTATTCCTCGCGGGCGAAGTGGTCGTAGGCGTAGAGCTGAAGGCGTTCGAGCGTCACCTGGATGGCGTGCTTGTCGACGCCGTCCGGGGCCTTGGCCTTGGCTTCAAAGTCGTTGATCAGTCCGATGAGTTCCTTGTGATCGGCGTCGATCTCGATGTCGCCGACCTTTAACGTTTCATCCCAAGCAATGGCCATGGTTGTTTCCCCTTTTGGCTACCTCGTTAGGGTAACCCGTCCGGCCGCCGGGCTCAACGGGCGAAGCTTGGGCCGGACTTATGGATGAATTGCATTCACCCGCAAGTGGCGGCAAATCGTTTGCAAAGGCCGGCGTCGGCCCGGACACTTGGTGCGGGACCCATATTGGGGCGAATGTCCATGGCCTACCGACTTCCTCCGCTGAATTCCCTTCGCCTGTTCGAGGCCGCCGGCCGGCACCTCAGCTTCAAGCTGGCCGCCGAGGAACTGAACCTCACCCCCAGCGCGGTCAGCCACGGCATCGCCTCGCTGGAGGACTGGCTGGGCGTGCAGCTGTTCGCCCGCGGGCACCGCTCTTTGGCGCTGACCTCCGCCGGGCGGGCCTATCTGCCCCGTATCCGCGACGTGCTGCAGCAATTGGCCGGCGCCACCGAATCGGTGCCGGGGCGCAAGCCCACCGGCCGGCTGTCGGTGAGCGTGGCGCCCAGTTTCGGGCTGCGCTGGCTGATTCCGGGCCTGCCCCGTTTTCACGAGCGTCACCCCGATATCGAGGTGAGCCTGGACACCGCCCGGCGGCAGGTGGAGTTTCCCCGCGACGGTATCGACGTGGCCATCCGCATGGGGCAGGGGGGCTGGCAGGACCTCTACAGCCTGTGCCTGACCATGGAGGATCTGGTGCCGGTCTGCGCCCCCGGGATGGCCGCCAGGATCCGCACGCCCGACGACCTCAGGGGCGAAACGCTGCTGCAGGTGAGCAGCATCTCCGAGGACTGGGCCGCCTGGGCCGGTCTGGCCGGAGTGGAGGGGCTGGACCTGGAGCGCGGCCTCAAGCTCGACACCTTGCACATGGCCTGGGAGGCGGCATCCCAGGGGGTGGGAATCGCGCTCGGCCGCCTGCCCCTGGCCGCGCCCGACCTGGACAGCGGGCGGCTGGTTCCCGTGCTGGGGCCGCCGCGCCGCTGTCGCACCGGATACTGGCTGGTGGCGGGCCGGGACTCGCTCGCCCGGCCCGAGGTGGTGGCCTTCCGCAATTGGCTGCGCGAGGAACTGGCGGCTCATGTCATATCCCGATGATCGGAGCCGATCATCGGGATCGCCCTCAGGCGCCGGGCACCGCCGGTGGCGGCTTGGCTCCCGCGCCACAAGGCGCGCGGCCCCTTGGGCCTAACCCAATCCCAATGAGGCAGGCTCATCGGGATTGGGAATCACGCTCCCCTGTAGACCGGCGTCCGGTGGCCGATCCAGGCGTCCAGGCCCTCGCGCAGGTCGAAGGTGGGGATCATGCGGGCGAACTGCTCGCCTTCCACCGCCAGCCCCTCGGCGATGGGCAGGTTGATGCCCCGCGTCACCGCGTTGATCACCGCCCGCGTCGCCAGCGGCGAGTGGCGGATGATGCGCCCGGCCAGATGGCGGGCGGCCTCCATCAGGGTGTCGTGGGGCACCACGGCGTTGATCAGTCCCAGTTCCAGGGCGCGGGCCGGCTTGAAGGGGTCGCCGGTCAGCAGCAGTTCCAGCGCCCGCTTGCGCCCGGCCAGGCGGGGCAGGCGCTGGGTGCCGCCGAAGGTGGGGGGCATGCCCAGCCTGATCTCGGGCTTGGCGAACATGGCGCGCTCGCTGGCGACGGCCAGGTGGACCGCCTCGGTGATCTCGCAGCCGCCGCCATAGGCGATGCCGTTGACCGCGGCGATGATCGGCTTGCCGAAGGCCTCCAGCCGGGCGGTCATGGCCTGGCCCCGGCGGACGAAATCGCGCATGGCCTTCTCGCCGCCCGCCTCGACGCCCCGTGAAAACTCGTGAATGTCGGCTCCGGCCGAGAAAGCCCGTTCGCCGGCCCCGGTGATGATCACGGCGGCCACCATCTCGTCGGCCTCCAGGGCATCGAGCAGGGCCATCAATGTATCGACAAGGTCATAGCTGATGGCATTTAGCTTTTCCGGCCTGTTCAATATAATTGTCGCGATGTTGTTTCGCACATCGCAAATGACGCTCTCGGCCATGATCATCTCCTGTGCAATAGATTATGTTGAATTTTTGTCTTCGTCCATCGCATGCGGCAAGCGAAACAATTTCACCCGTGCATGAGCTTGTTGGAGTTTTTCTTGTATTGTGTTGGCTGCGCGTTGCGGGCAAGGCTGGCTTGCGCATTGTTGGCTTTACCCATCTAGGTGGTTACCGCTAATACTAAGGAATAGGGTGTTGAGTGGGGGTATGTGATGGCTATGGCGGTATCCTTGCGCGTGCGGTTGCTGGCTATTCCGGCGGTGGCTGCTCTGGGGCTTCTGTTCGTCGCCGTGGTGACCGTGCTGTCGGTGCGGGAGGCGCAGCTGGAGGTGAGGCGGGTTCAGATCCACTCGGTGGTGGAGGGCGCCGTCAAGCTGGCCGAGGCCTTTCATGCCAAGGCGAAAAAGGGAGAGATGAGCGAAGCCGAAGCCAAGGCCGCCGCGCTTCAGGCCATCGGGATGCTGCGCTTCGACGGCGACAATTATCTCTGGGTCAACGATCTTGACGGCAACCTGCTGATGCATCCCTTCCGCGCCAAGGAAGTGGGAAAGAGCATGCTGGAGGTGAAGGATTCCGCCGGCAAGTTCATCTACCGCGCCTTCGTCGAGGCGGGGCGCGCCGGTGGCGGGCTCGTGGATTACGTGGGGCGCCGCCCCGGCGCCGATTCCTATGATTCGCCCAAGCTGGCCCAGATCATTCCCTATGCGCCTTGGGGCTGGGGGATCGGGACCGGGGTCTATGTGGACGATGTGGAGGCGGTAACCCGTCAGGCCATGGTGCGGGAGGGGCTGATCGCCCTGGTCATCATCATCGTGGTGGCCGCCGTTTCCATCCTGATCGGGGTGCGCATCGGCAACCGGGTCCGCCGCCAGGCTTCAGTGATGCTGCGCCTGGCCGAGGGCGACCTCGACGTGGAGGTCCATCAGGGCGGCCCCCGCGACGAGATCGGCGAGATGGCCGAAGCCATGGCGGTCTTCAAGCGCAACGCCCAGGAAGCCCGCCGTCTGGAGGCCGAGGCCCGGATGGAGCAGGACGCCCGCAACCGCCGCCAGGAGGCCATCGAGCGCCTGACCTCGGATTTCAACCGCAGCGTCGAAGGGGTGCTGCACTCGGTATCGGCGTCCACCACCCAGTTGCGGGGCGCGGCGCAATCCCTGACCCATGTGGCCGACGGCACCAGCCGCAACGCCTCTTGCGTGGCCGCCGCCGCCGACCAGGCTTCGGCCAATGTGGAGGCCGTGGCCGCCGCCGCCGAGGAGATGGCGGCGTCCCAGGGCGAAATCGCCGCCCAGGTGGCGCGCTCCACCGAGGTGGCCGAACGGGCCGCCGCCGACGTGACCCGCATCGACGAGATCGTTCAGGGGCTTTCGGCCGCTACCGCGCGCATCGGCGACATCGCGGGCATCATCAACGACATCGCGTCGCAGACCAACCTGCTGGCGCTCAACGCCACCATCGAGGCGGCCAGGGCGGGCGAGGCGGGAAAGGGGTTTGCCGTCGTCGCCAACGAGGTCAAGCATCTGGCCACCCAGACGGCGCGCGCCACCGACGAGATCGGTGTCCACATCCAGGAGGTTCAGGCTGTGGGGCGGTCCACCGCCGAAGCGGTGCGCGCCATCGGCGAGACCATCTTCGCCGTACGGCAAACCGCCACCGCCATCGCCTCCGCCGTCGAGGAGCAGGCGGCCGCCACCGCCGAGATCGCCCGCAACGTTCATGAAGCCTCGGTGGGGACCCGCGGTGTCACCCAAACCATTTCCGAGGTCAGCGACGGGGCGGGCACCACCGAACGCTCGGCCAAGCAACTGTTCGACACGGCCAATGAGCTGACCGCCCGGACCAATGAGCTGACCGGCGACGTCACCGATTTCCTGCTGGCCCTGCGCCAGAGCGGCAATCGCCGCCGGTTCGAGCGCTTCGCCATGGACCTGCCGGCACAGGCGGAAGGACGGCCTTGCCGGACGGTGGACATCTCGGCCGGGGGCGCCTGCCTGGAAACCGACCTGGGCCTGCCTTCGGGGGCATCCGTCAATCTGGTCATCGACGGCGAGCCGGTTCGCGCCCGGATCGTCGTGATCATGGACGGCAAGACCCATGTGCAGTTCGCCCTCGACGAGGCGACGCAGTCGCGGTTGGTCGCCCGGCTGAGCATCTGGCGGGAACGGGCGGCCGCCTGACCCTGGTGGGGGCCTTTTTCCGACCGAGCCGGGGGCGAACGTCCCGCCCCCGGTCCGCCGCCATTTCCGGCCCCTACCACCTTGACCCTCAATGGCGGCGCGGCTAGGGTTGCGGCAATTTCGTGAACCCTACTTGAACGGCGGTTTTCCATGGGCATTGTCGGGACCAAGAAGCCGAGCTTCCAAAGCCTGATCCTCACGCTGCAGGCCTTCTGGGCCGAGCAGGGCTGCGTCATCCTCCAGCCCTACGACATGGAGGTGGGCGCCGGGACCTTCCATCCGGCCACCACGCTGCGCGCCCTGGGGCCGGAGCCCTGGAAGTGCGCCTATGTCCAGCCGTCGCGCCGGCCCAAGGACGGCCGCTACGGCGAGAATCCCAACCGCCTGCAGCATTACTACCAGTACCAGGTGCTGCTGAAGCCCTCGCCGCCCAATTCCCAGGAACTGTACCTGGAAAGCCTGCGCCGTCTGGGCATCGATCCGCTGGCCCACGACATCCGCTTCGTCGAGGACGACTGGGAAAGCCCGACGCTGGGCGCCTGGGGCCTGGGCTGGGAGGTGTGGTGCGACGGCATGGAGGTGACCCAGTTCACCTATTTCCAGCAGGTGGGCGGCATCGAGTGCGACCCCGTCGCCGTGGAGCTGACTTACGGCCTGGAGCGCCTCGCCATGTACATCCAGGGGGTCGAGAACGTCTACGACCTGGACTTCAACGGCGACGGCGTCACCTATGGCGACGTCTTCCTGCAGGCGGAGAAGGAATACTCCGCCCATAATTTCGAGCACGCCGACACCGACATGCTGCTCGCCCACTTCCTCGACGCCGAGAAGGAGTGCCAGAACCTGCTGGCCAAGGGCGTGGCGCTGCCCGCCTACGACCAGTGCATCAAGGCCAGCCACCGCTTCAATCTGCTGGACGCGCGCGGCGTGATTTCCGTCACCGAGCGCCAGGCCTATATCGGCCGCGTCCGCGCCCTGGCCAAGGCCTGCTGCGAGGGCTGGCTGGCGTCCCGAACCAGCGGGAAGGAGGCTTAAGCCATGGCTGAATTCCTGCTCGAGATCTTTTCCGAGGAAATCCCCGCCCGCATGCAGGCGCGCGCCGCCGACGACCTGCGCACCATGGTGGTGGACGGCCTGGGCAAAAACGGCATCGCCTTCGAGGCGGTGCGCTCCTATGTCACGCCGCGCCGTCTGGTTCTGGTGATCGAGGGCCTGCCCGCCGCCGGTCCCGACGTCTCGGAGGAAAAGCGCGGCCCCCGCGTCGGCTCGCCCGCCCAGGCCATGGAGGGCTTCCTCAAGTCCACCGGCATGAGCGTCGAGCAACTGGAACAGCGCGACACCGGCAAGGGCGTGTTCTATTTCGCCGTGATCAACCGCAAGGGCCGCCCCACGGCCGAGGTCCTCAAGGACGTGGTCGAGGGCGCCATGGCCGCCTTCCCCTGGCCCAAGAGCCAGCGCTGGGGCGCCAATTCCATCCGCTGGGTGCGCCCCATCCAGTCCATCCTGGCCCTGTTCGGCGGTCAGGTCGTGCCGGTGACGTTCGGCCCCCACGCGGCGGGCGACATGACCGCCGGCCATCGCTTCCTGGCCCCCGAGCCCTTCCGGGTCAAGGATTTCGCCGATTACCTCGCCAAGCTGCGCCACGCCAAGGTGATGCTCGACCCGGTGGAGCGCCGCCACGCCATCCTTTCGGGTGCCGAAGCCCTGGCGGCGGCCGAGGGCCTGCAGCTCAAGGCCGATGACGGCCTGCTGGCCGAGGTCACGGGGCTGGTGGAATGGCCGGTGCCGCTGGTGGGCTCCATCGACGACAAGTTCATGGACGTGCCGGCCGAGGTGCTGATCACCTCCATGCGCGCCCACCAGAAGTACTTCTCGCTGTTGAAGGCCGACGGCTCGCTGGCGCCCCGCTTCATCGTCATCTCCAACATGGAGACCAGTGACGGCGGAAGCGCGGTGGTGGCGGGCAATCAGCGCGTGCTGCGTGCCCGTCTGTCCGACGCCAAGTTCTTCTGGGACACCGACCGCCGGCATCGGCTGGATTCGCGCCTGCCCAAGCTGGCGGAGCGCACCTTCTATGCCAGCCTGGGCACCGTGGCCGACAAGGCCGAGCGCATCGCCCAGCTGTCGGCCAACATCGCCGGCATGATCGGCGCCGACAAGGCGGCGGCCGAGCGCGCCGCGCTGCTGGCCAAGGCCGACCTGTCGTCCGAGCTGGTGGGCGAATTCCCCGAGCTGCAGGGCCTGATGGGCCGTTATTACGCGCTCAACGACGGCGAGAAGGCAGAGGTGGCCGACGCCATCGCCGCCCATTACTCGCCCCAGGGGCCGGGTGATTCCTGCCCCACCGCGCCGGTGTCGGTGGCCGTGGCCCTGGCCGACAAGATCGATTCCCTGGTGGGCTTCTTCGGCATCAACGAGAAGCCGACCGGGTCCAAGGACCCCTTCGCGTTGCGCCGCGCCGCGCTGGGCATCATCCGTCTGGTGGTAGAGAACGGCCTGCGCCTGCCGCTCACCCAGGCCATCTTTCTGGCGTCGGGCCACTACAAGGCCAGGCTGGAGATGGCGCCCGGCGAGGTGGCCACCGAGCTGATGAACTTCTTCGCCGACCGTCTGGCGGTGGCGCTGAAGGAGAAGGGGGTGCGTCACGACCTGATCACCGCCATCTTCTCCCTGGGCGGCGAGGATGATCTGGTCCGCCTCTTAAAGCGGGTGGACGCCCTGGGCGCCTTCCTGGCCTCCGACGACGGCGCCAACCTGCTGATCGCCTATCGCCGCGCCGCCAACATCGTGCGCATCGAGGAGAAGAAGGACGGGACCCAGTTCAGCGGCGCGGCCGATCAAGCCCTGCTGCGCCAGGACGAGGAAAAGGCCCTGGCCGCCGCCCTGGCCGATGTGGGGCCGGCGGTGGAGAAGGCCCTGGCCGCCGAGGACTTTGCCGCCGCCATGGCCGCCCTGTCCCGGCTGCGCCGTCCCGTGGACGCCTTCTTCGACAAGGTCACCGTCAACGCCGACGAGGCGCCGCTTCGCATCAACCGCCTCAAGCTGCTGGCGCAGATCGGCTCGACCATGGGCCACCTTGCCGACTTCTCCAAGGTAGAGGGGTAGAAAGCAGTACTCCCTATTTTCAATCCCTCTGGGACGTAGCATGATGAAGCCCGCGCTGCCCTCGGTGGCGCGGGTTTTCCTTTTTCTGGATCGGGGACGAGAACGGCCATGACGAAATGGGTCTACAGCTTCGGCGCAGGCAAGTCCGAAGGACGCGCCGACATGAAGAACCTGCTGGGCGGCAAGGGCGCCAATCTGGCGGAGATGAGCAATCTCGGCATTCCCGTCCCCCCCGGTTTCACCATCTCGACCGAGGTCTGTACCTATTACTACGCCAATGGCGAAACCTACCCCGCCAGCCTCAAGGACGAGGTGATGGCCGCCCTGGCCCAGGTGGAAGAGGATATCGGGCTGAAGTTCGGTTCCACCGCCGACCCGCTGCTGGTCTCGGTGCGCTCGGGCGCGCGCGCCTCCATGCCGGGCATGATGGACACCATCCTCAACCTCGGCCTCAACGACAAGTCGGTGGAAGGCCTGGCCAAGCGCTCGGGCGATGCCCGTTTCGCCTATGACAGCTACCGCCGCTTCATCCAGATGTATTCCAACGTGGTGCTGGGCGTCGACCATCACAATTTCGAGGAAATCCTCGACGAGGTGAAGGAAGACAAGGGCGTCAGCCTCGATACCGAGCTGGACGCCGCCGACCTGAAGAAGGTGGTGGCCAAGTACAAGGACAAGGTCCAGGAACAACTGGGCAAGCCCTTCCCCCAGGACGTGCACGAGCAGCTGTGGGGCGCCGTCGGCGCCGTGTTCGGCTCGTGGATGAACCAGCGCGCCATCACCTACCGCCGCCTGCACGACATCCCCGCCGAGTGGGGCACCGCCGTCAACGTGCAGTCCATGGTGTTCGGCAACATGGGCAATGACTGCTCCACCGGCGTGTGCTTCACCCGCAATCCCTCCACCGGCGAGAACGAGTTCTACGGCGAGTTCCTGGTCAACGCCCAGGGCGAGGACGTGGTGGCCGGTATCCGCACGCCGCAGCAGCTGACCATCGCCGGCAAGAACGCCCAGTCCTCGGACCTGGCCGCCATGGAAGAGTGCATGCCCGAGGTGTTCAAGGAGCTGAACGCCATCCGCCACAAGCTGGAGGCGCACTACAAGGACATGCAGGACATGGAGTTCACGGTTCAGCAGAACCGCCTGTGGATGCTCCAGACCCGCACCGGCAAGCGCACCACCAAGGCGGCGCTGAAGATCGCCGTGGACATGGCGCGTGAAGGCCTGATCACCCGCAAGGAGGCCATCAAGCGCATCGATCCCGCCTCGCTCGACCAGCTTTTGCACCCCACCCTCGACCCCAAGGCGCCGCGCACCCTGCTGGGCCGCGGCCTGCCGGCCTCGCCGGGCGCCGCTTCGGGCAAGGTGGTGTTCTCGGCCGAGGACGCCGAGGACTGGGTCAAGAACCGCAAGGAGCGGGTGATCCTGGTGCGCATCGAGACGTCGCCTGAGGATATCGGCGGCATGCATGTGTCCGAGGGCATCCTCACCACCCGGGGCGGCATGACCAGCCACGCCGCCGTGGTGGCGCGCGGCATGGGCACGCCTTGCGTGGCGGGCGCCGGCGAGATCCGCGTCGATTACGCCGCCAAGACCCTCAAGGTGGCCGGCAAGGTGGTGAAGGAAGGCGAGACCATCACGCTGGACGGCTCCACCGGCGAGGTGTTCATCGGCGCCGTCGCCACCATCCAGCCGGAACTCACCGGCGACTTCGGCACCCTGATGGAGTGGGTGGACACCATCCGCACGCTCAAGGTCCGCGCCAACGCCGAGACCCCGCTGGACGCCGCCACGGCGCGCAAGTTCGGGGCCGAGGGCATCGGCCTGTGCCGCACCGAGCATATGTTCTTCGATCCCAAGCGCATCATCGCCATGCGCGAGACCATCCTGGCCGAGACCGAGAAGGGCCGCCGCGCCGCCCTGGCCAAGCTGCTGCCCTTCCAGCGCCAGGACTTCATCGATCTGTTCGAGATCATGCAGGGCCTGCCGGTGACCATCCGCCTGCTCGATCCGCCGCTGCACGAATTCCTGCCCCACACCGACGACGAGATCGCCGAGGTGGCCAAGGAAGCGGGCGTCGAGCCGTCGGTGGTCACGGCCCGCAACGCCGCCCTGCACGAGAGCAACCCCATGCTGGGCCATCGCGGTTGCCGTCTGGGCATCACCTACCCGGAAATCTACGAGATGCAGGCCCGCGCCATCTTCGAGGCGGCGGTGCATGTGTCGCGCGAGACCGGGCGCACCGTGACGCCCGAGATCATGATCCCCCTGGTGGGCGCCAAGAAGGAGCTGGACCTGATGAAGGCCAGCATCGACAAGGAAGCCGAGGCGGTGTTCGCCGAGCAGAAATACTCGGTGAAGTACATGGTCGGCACCATGATCGAACTGCCGCGCGCCGCCCTGCTGGCCGGCGAGATCGCCCAGACCGGCGAGTTCTTCTCGTTCGGCACCAACGACCTGACCCAGACCACCTTCGGCATGAGCCGCGACGATTCCGGCCCGTTCCTCGAGGTCTACCGCGCCAAGGGCATCTACGAGCACGACCCCTTCGCCAGCCTGGACCAGGCCGGCGTCGGCGAGCTGATCCGAATCGCCGCCGAGCGCGGCCGCGCCACCCGCTCGGGCCTCAAGCTCGGCATCTGCGGCGAGCATGGCGGCGACCCGGCCTCCATCCACTTCTGCCAGGGGGCCGGTCTGGACTACGTGTCGTGCTCGCCCTACCGCGTGCCGATCGCGCGGCTGGCGGCGGCCCAGGCGGCGCTGGGCGGCTCGTCCTCCTCGGGGACGGCCTGACGATAAAGGAAAAGGGCCTTTCGGGGCCCTTTTTCAATTCAGGGGCTGGAAACTGGCGAGGTGCCATACTAAAGTTATTAGGGGGTTTGCAGGAGATACCGTTGATGAATGCGCCGGACGATGCCGACTTCTCCGCCTGGATGGGCGGCAAGGTGTTCATGGTGGTCGAGGACATGACCTCGGCCCGCATGCTGGAAGCCAGCCTGCTGCGCGGCTTAGGCGCCAAGAAGGTGGTGCCCGCCACCGACGGCGCCGACGCCCTGGCCAAGCTGGAACACGCCGATCACATGCCCGACATCATCATCAGCGACTGGATCATGCCCGAGGTGGACGGTCTGGCCCTGCTGGAGGCCGCCAAGGCCAAGTACCCCCAGGTGCAGTTCATCATGCTGACCTCGAAGACCGACCTGGACGACGTGCGCGTCGCCCGGACCAAGGGCGTCGACGGCTATATCGCCAAGCCCTTCACCCGCGAAACCCTGGTGGCGGCGCTGAAGAAGCTGAAGGGATAGGGCTGTCATCCCGACGACCAACGGGAGGAGGGATCTCGTTCTGGAATAGTTTTTCCAAACCGGAAAAGGCATCACAGGCGGAGATCCCTCGACTTCGCTCGGGATGACATAAATAAATTTCGCTCTCCGGGGAATAATCCCCGCCGTCATCCGTTTCCTTAAGGAGTGGCCCATGCCGGGCCGATCCCTGGAGGAAACCATGAAAGCCAAGAGCCTCACCGTCTTCGCCGCCGCGCTTCTCCTGAGCACGGCCGCCTTCGCCGCCCCGGTCAAGCAGGGGCAAAGCGCCCTGGGCGCCGTGCTGACCGACGAGAAGGGTATGACGCTCTATACCTTCGACAAGGACACGCCCGGCATGTCGGCCTGCGTCGACGCCTGTGCCCAGAACTGGCCGCCGCTGATGGCCGCATCGGGCGCCATGGCCGAGGGCGACTACACCGTGATCAAGCGGGCGGACGGCTCCATGCAATGGGCCTACAAGGGCAAGCCGCTCTACACCTGGATGAAGGATGCCAGGCCCGGCGACATCACCGGCGAGGGCTTCAAGGATATTTGGCACGCCGCCAGGCCGTAGCCATCTATTCCTCATGAACGCGTTGGAGAGCCAGATCGAGGCGGAGATTCCCGGGCTGCGGCGCTACGCCCGCGCCCTGTCCGGGAATGCCGCCCAGGCGGACGACCTGGTCCAGGATTGCCTGGAGCGGGCTCTCGCCCGGCTGGCCCTGTGGCGCCGCGACGGCAATCTGCGGGCCTGGCTCTTCACCATTTTGCGCAATGTCTGGATCGACGAGTTGCGGCGGCGCAAGACCCGCCCCGATTCGAGCGCCATGGACGAGTCGTGCGATATGATGGCCAGCGCGCCCGGCCAGATGGACCGACTGGCGGTGCGCGATCTGGCCGCCGCCCTGGCCCAACTGGCCCCCGAGCAGCGCGAGACGGTGCTGCTGGTGGGGCTGGAGGGCATGAGCTACGCCGAGGTCGCCGCCGTCACCGGCGTGCCCATGGGCACGGTGATGTCGCGCCTGAAGCGCGGCCGCGACCGCCTCGCCCAGCTCATGCACGGCGGAGAGACCGCCATCCGGAGAGTGAAATGAGCTGCCCCGTTTCCGACGACGACCTGCTGTCCTATGTGGACGGCGTTCTCGACCCCGGCAGGGTGGGGGAGGTCGAGGCGTGGCTGGCGGCCAATCCCCGCGACGCCGAGCGGGTGCGGCAATGGCGCGAGCAGGTGGAGGGCCTGCACCGGCTGTTCGACCCGGTGCTGGACGAGACCTTGCCCGACCGGCTGCGGGTGGCGGCGGTGAAGGCCGGGCGGCCGGGGGGCTGGCTGGCGCCGTTGCTGCGCATGGCCGCCATGGTGCTGCTGGTCCTGGCCGGCGGGGCGGGGGGCTGGTGGCTGCGCGGCGGTGCCACCGCCCCGGCCCCCGGTGCCCTGGTGGCCGCCGAGGCCCTGTCGGCCCATGTGGTCTTCGCCGCCGAGATCCGTCATCCCGTCGAGGTGGCGGCGGTCGAGCGCGCCCATCTGGTCGCCTGGCTGTCCAAGCGGCTGGGAGCCGAACTGAAGGTTCCCGACCTGTCGTCGGCCGGCTTCTCCCTGGTGGGCGGGCGGCTGCTGCCCGCTTCGTCGGGGCCCGCCGCCCAGTTCATGTACGAGAATGCCGACGGCCGCCGGGTGACCCTTTACCTGCGGCGCAACGCCGAGGGAAGCGAGACCGCCTTCCGCTTCGCGGCGCAAGGACGGGTCGAGGCCTTCTACTGGCTGGACGGGCCGCTGGGCTATGCCCTGGCCGGCGACGTGGACCGCGAGCGGCTGATGGAGATGGCCAAGGCGGTCTATCACCAGCTGGAGAGCTAGCGCTTGTCCGATCGAGCCTGAGGCGCTCCCCCCGGGCCGCTGCCCAAGGCCGGGAGGACGGCGATGTCATGAATTCTTCATGCCGGGGGGCAGCATTCCCGAATGTGCATAGGCTGATTGCGACGAAATGTGATAAAAGGCGCTTCTAAAATGCCTGTCATGACCGAGGGGGGATGGGTACCGTGACTCTCCGCAATTCCCGTATCGGCGGCCGCATCGCCTTTGGCATCCTGCCGGTGATCGCCGCCCTGATCGCGCTGTCGTTCTGGCTGGTGCGCCAGGATATGGCCGCCGCCGGGCGCGGCAAGGTTCTCACCGGATTGGCCGACGTGGCGGTGAAGGCCAACGGGGTGGTCCATGAACTGCAGCGCGAGCGCGGGTCGTCGGCCCTGTTCCTGGGCAGCAAGGGAACCCAGTTCGCCGCCGAACTGGCGGAGCGGCGCAAGGCATCGGATTCGAAGCTCTCCGATTTGGAGGCAGGGCTGGGGGGGCTGGACGCCGCTACCGCCGAGGCGCTGGGGGCCGGCACCGTGGAGAACGTGCGCGAGGCGCTGCGCCGCCTGCCCGACCTGCGGGGCCGGGTGGACCGGCTGGAGCCCAAGGTGCCCGAGGCTGTGGGCGCCTATACCGAGACCATCCGCCGCCTGATCGCCGCCGTCGCCCGGGTCGGCATCGTCAGCCCCGACGTGGAGACCGCCAAGCTGGTCTCGTCCTATGTGGCGCTCACCGACGCCAAGGAAAGTGCGGGGCTTGAGCGCGCCACCGGGGCGGGTGGATTCGCGTCGGGCAAGTTCGAACCGGTCTTGTACCGGCGCTATCTGGAATTGGGGGCGGAACAGCGTTCCTCCTTCGCGGTGTTCCAGCGCTATGCCTCGGCCGACGCCATCGCCGCGCTGAAATCGGCACTTTCTCCCGAAATCGAGGAGCCGGTGGCGCGCATGCGCGCCGTGGCCACCGAAAGCGTCACCACCGGGAGCCTCGGCGACGTTACCGGTCCCGCCTGGTTCGCCGCCTCGACCAGGCGGATCGATGCGCTGAAGACGGTGGAAGACCATATCGGCAAGGAAATCCACGCCCAGGCCACCCGCCTCAGGGACGAGGCCACCCGCTCGCTGGTCATGCTCTCGGCCGGGCTGGCGGCGCTGCTGGTCCTGACCGGGGTGATCATCGTGGCGGTGGTGCGCTCCATCGTCCAGCCCGTCTCCCAACTGGCCCAGGCCATGACCCGCCTGTCGGGCGGCGACCTTAACGTCCACCTGGACGGCACCGAGTATAAGGACGAGATCGCCGAGATGGCGCGGGCCACCCAGGTGTTCCGCGAACACAGCGAGGCCCGCCAGCGCCTCGAGGCCGAGCGGGCCGAGGCGGAGCATCAGGCCGCCGTCAACCGGCGGCAGATGCTCCACGATCTGGCCGACCATTTCGAAGCCACCGTCAAGGCCAAGGTGGCCGAGGTGGGGCGTTCCACCGCCGGCATCCGGGGGACCGCCCAGATCATGGCCAGGCGCTCGGAGACCAGCGGCGGCCGGTCCCTCGACGTGGCCGAGGCTTCCAGGCAGACCACGGAACGCGCCGACATCGTCTCCGAGGCCACCCGGCAGATGACCATCTCGGTCAACGAGATCGCCCAGCAGGTGGGCCAGGCCAGCCATATCGCGCGCCGCGCCGTCGATGACGTCGGTGAAACCACCCGCCAGATGAACGACCTGTCCCAGGCGGTCCAATCCATCGGCGAGATCGTCAAGATGATCAGCGACATCGCCGCCCAGACCAACCTGCTGGCCTTGAACGCCACCATCGAGGCGGCCAGGGCGGGCGAGGCGGGAAAAGGGTTTGCCGTCGTCGCCAATGAAGTGAAGAATCTGGCCAACCAGACGGCCAGGGCCACCGACGACATCACCACCCAGGTGGCGGCCATCCAGGACTCCACCCGCGAGATGACCGGCAGCATCGCCGGCGTGGTGGAAACCATCCGCTCCATCGATCAGGTCTCGTCGGCCATCGCCGGCGCGGTGCAGGAGCAGGAGGCCACCACCCGCGACATTTCCGGCAATATCGGGCAGGTGGCGGTGGAGGCGGCCGCCGTGTCGGGCAGCGTCGCCGAAATGTCCCGCTCCTCGGCCATGGCCTGCGCCGGAACGGTGCGGGTCATCTGGAGCGCCAGGGCGCTTGCCGATGTGGTGTCCAGTCTGGAGGCCGAAGTAGAACAGTTCTTGAGAACGGTTCGGGATTAGCCTTATCCTACCTCACGGGCTTGAGGGGGAGGCAGCGTGGACTTCAGGTCGTTACGGATTCGGATTCTCACCCTTTTTCTCCTGTCGTTTCTTGCGGTTGGCGCCATCGTCGCCGTGGTGCTCGCCGGTTCGCTGCAGCGTGACGTCGAAAGCCTTCTGGCCCGTCAGCAGCTCGCCTTCGTCGGCGGGCTGGCCGAGGAACTGGATCAGAAGATCAAGCTGCAGATCGACGCCATGGAACGGGTGGCGGAGCTGGTTCCGGCCGTCGGCTGGAACAATCCGGCGGCTTTGACCGTGTTTCTCGAAAATCGCATCGGCATCAGGGGATTCTTCGCCGGCGGGCTGATTTTTCTCGACCACCAGGGCGTGGTGCTGGCCGAGTCCCCCGCCCTGGGGCGAGTGGGAAGTAATGTGGCGCGGCTGAAGGGGATCGGTTCGGTCATCGAGACCGGTCGTTCCATGCTGAGCGAGCCCTATTTCGATACCTCCCTCGGTCAGCCTGCCGTCGCCATGGCCGTGGCCATCCGGGATGGCCAGAAGATCGTCGGCGCGCTGGTGGGGACCGCCACCCTGACCCAGAGCAATTTCCTGGGCCGTCTGGTGGAGCAGCAAGTGGGCGCCACCGGCGGACTTTACATGGTGTCGCCGAAGTCGGGGCTCATCGTCGTTTCCACCAACAAGGACCGCATATTCACACCGGTGCCGGCACGGGGCAGCAACCGCATGCTGGATCGCTACGTGGATGGCTACGAGGGAGCCGGCGTGACCGTAAGCTCGGTGGGGAGCGAGGAATTGACCGCCGGTCGCCGTATCGGCTCGACCGGCTGGGTACTGGTGGCGCGGCTGCCCACGGCGGAGGCCTTCGAGCCGGTGGCCGGCATCAAGAGCCGCCTGGTGGCGGCCCTGGCCGGGCTGGGGCTGGTGTCCCTGGGGCTGTTGTGGCTGGTGCTGCGCACCGCCCTGTCTCCGCTGCACCGGGCCACCGGGCGTATCCAGGCCATGGTCAATGGCGATGCCCCGCTTGAAGCGCTCGAGGTGACCCGGGTCGACGAGGTCGGGCGGATGATCGGCGCGTTCAACGATCT
Organism: Magnetospirillum sp. ME-1; assembly: GCF_002105535.1. Taxonomy (GTDB): domain Bacteria; phylum Pseudomonadota; class Alphaproteobacteria; order Rhodospirillales; family Magnetospirillaceae; genus Phaeospirillum. Next base: position 1,339,780 of record NZ_CP015848.1, read on the forward strand.
GCAGGCCAAGGTGGCCGCCGCGGAATCGGTGCTGCGGGAGCGCGAGGCGCTTTACCACGCGCTGTTCCGCGGCTGCAAGGCGGTGGAGATGCTGATCGATCCCGCCGACGGGCGGATCATCGACGCCAACCGGGCCGCCGAGGCCTATTACGGCTGGTCCCACGAGCAATTGGTCTCCATGCGCATCTCGGAGATCAACACCCTGGACAAGGCGGCCATCGCCGAGGAGATGCGCAAGGCCAAGGCCGAGCTTCGCGATCACTTCGATTTCCAACACCGTCTGGCCTCGGGCGAGATCCGCGACGTGGAAGTGTGGTCGGGGCCGGTGGAGGTGACGGGCCGCCAGTTGCTTTATTCCATCGTCCACGACGTGACCGCCCGAAGGCTGGCCGAGCGCGAGGTCCGCTCGCTGCTGGCCTTCCGCCGCGCGGTGCTGGATGGGGCGGGGTCCTCCATCATCGCCACCGGCATCGACGGCACGATCCTGCTGTTCAATCCCACCGCCGAACGCTGGCTGGGCTATGGTGCCGAGGAGATGATCGGCAAGACATCGCCTTCCATCTTCCACGACGCGGGCGAAGTGCGGCGCCGCGCCGCTCAACTGGGCGAAGAGCTTGGCCGGCCGGTCGAGGCGGGATTCGAATGCTTCGTCGCCAGAATCCTGGCCACCGGCAAGCCCGACAGCGGCGAATGGACCTATATCAGGAAGGATGGCAGCCGGTTCCGCGTCCTGCTGACCATTACGGCGCTCTATGACGATGCCGGCGAACTCAGCGGATTTCTGGGCGTCGCCCAGGACATTTCCGCCCGCTTGTCCATCGAGAAGGAACTGAAGCGCTCCAACGCCGAACTGGAGCATTTCGCCTATGTGGCCTCCCACGATCTGCGCCAGCCGTTGCGCATGATCAGCTCCTACATCACCTTGCTCCAGCGTCGTCTGGGGGACGATCTCGACCACGACAGCCGCGAATTCATCGGATTCGCGGTGGACGGGGCCAAGCGCATGGACCGTCTGATCACCGATCTGCTGGAATATTCGCGCATCGGGCGCAGTGGCCATGATGACGAAACGGTTCCGCTCGACGACGTCATGGAACTGGCGGTCACCAGCCTGGGGGCGCTGATTCAGGAAAGCGGCGCCTCGCTCAGCGTGGCCAAGGGGCTGCCCGCGCTTCACGGCAATGCCGTCGAACTGGAACGCCTGTTCCAGAATCTCATCGCCAATGCCATCAAGTTCAGGGCCGAGGGCCGCCCGCCCCATGTGGATGTCTCGTGCGAGGCGGTGGGCGACGAATGGGTCATCTCGGTCCGCGACAACGGCATCGGCATCGATCCATCGGGGCAGTCGCGCCTGTTCCAGATTTTCCAGCGCCTGGTGGGCCAGGAACAGTATCCCGGAACCGGAATCGGCCTGGCCTCGTGCCGCAAGATCGCCGAGCATCATGGTGGACGGATCTGGGTGGAATCCGTGCTCGGACAAGGCTCGGTCTTCCGGGTGGCCCTGCCGGTCGGAGGGCCGAATGTCGAGGTGGCCTGATAGGGATCGCGAGCTTTATCCGATACAGGGAGGCATGTGTGCTTGCAACAATTCGTCTTCAAGGCATGGTTGCATTCTGGCCATGTCGGGGATAGGCTGCTTCTTGAACGCCGTGTCCCGTTAGGGCGGCGTTTTTTTATGTTGCCACGGATGGTTGTGTAGACGTCGGATTTTGATTAAGGCAGGAATGGGGCCGGCATATGCAGCAGAATCAGGTCGCACCCTTCGAGGTTCTGATCGTCGATGACGAACCCGGCGATGTGGAGTTGATCCGGTCCGCCATCGTCGAGGGCCGCTTCATCTGCCGCACCCATGTGGCCCAGGACGGGGTCGAGGCCATGGCCTTCATGCGCAAGGAAGCGCCGGCGTTCAGCGGGGCGGTGACGCCCGATCTGGTGCTGCTCGATCTCAACATGCCCCGCATGACCGGCCGCGAGGTTCTGGCCGCCATGCAGTCCACCGACCATCTGGCCCGCATTCCCGTGGTGGTTCTGACCACCTCGGACGTGGAGCGTGACGTGCTGCAGGCCTATGACTTGGGGGCGTCCGGGTTCGTCACCAAGCCGGTGGACATCGAGCAATTGTTCACCGCCATCCACGGAATTCAGGATTACTGGTTCGGCGTGGTGCGCAAGCCCAGTCTCAACGGCAACGCCTGACCGCTTCCTTCGGCGATTTCCCCCCGCATAGTCTGCTATAAGACCTGCCGGAACCATTGGCGGCGGACGGTGATGGCCGAGGACGGTAAGGGGAAGGTGTTGCGGTCGGGCTGGACCACCGGGGCTTGCGCCACGGCGGCGGCCAAGGCCGCCTGCTCGGCCTTGCTGGGGGGCGGCTTTCCCGATCCGGTGGAGATCGCGCTGCCCGGCGGCCAGACCCCCGCCTTCGCCCTGGCCCTGGCCGAGACCGGCCCCGGCTGGGCGCGGGCCGCGGTGGTCAAGGATGCCGGCGATGATCCCGACGTCACCCATGGGGCGATGATCATCGCCACTATCCGGCATGGACAGGCCGGAGCGGGATTGCTCTTCCGGGCCGGGCCGGGGGTGGGCACCGTCACTAGGCCGGGCCTGCCCCTGGCGGTGGGCGAGGCGGCCATCAATCCGGTGCCGCGCCGGCTGATGGGCGAGGCGCTGGCCGTCCTGGCCGGCAGCCACGGCGTGGCCTGCGATTTCGAGCTGGAGATCGCGGTTCCCGGCGGCGAGGACCTGGCGCTGCGCACCTGGAATCCCCGTCTGGGCATCCTGGGCGGCATTTCCATCCTGGGCACCACCGGCGTGGTGATTCCCTATTCCTGTTCCGCCTGGATTCACTCCATCCAGCGGGGAATCGACGTGGCGCGGGCCTGCGGCGTGACCCATGTGGCCGGCTGCGTCGGCTCGACCTCGGAAAAAGCGGTGCGCCGGGCGCGCGGCCTGGGCGAGGAGGCGATCGTCGACATGGGCGACTTCGCCGGCGGCATGCTGAAATACCTGCGCCGTCATCCCGTGCCCCGCGTCACCATCGCCGGCGGTTTCGCCAAGATGTGCAAGCTGGCCAAAGGCGAGATGGACCTGCATTCCAGCCGCTCGCAGGTGGACATGGAATGGCTGGCCCGGCAACTGGGCCAATTGGGGGCGGACGAGGCGCTGGTCGCCGCCGCCGCCCGGGCCAATACCGCCTTGCAGGTTCTGGACCTTGCGGGGACTTTGCCGCTCGGCCAGTCCGTCGCGCGGCAGGCGGAGGCGGCGGCGCGGGCGGTGCTTGATAATGGAGATATCGGCCTGGACGTGCTGGTGGTGGACCGTCAGGGCCGGGTGATCGGCGACAGCGCCCGTTCAGGCTGAGAACTGCGCCCTGACCCAGGCGGCGGCCTCTTGGGCCGATTGGACGCTTGGGCCAGCGGGGCGGGGTGGGCGGCGGCGCATGATCACCGGCAGGCCCAGTTCGGCGGCGGCGGCCAGCTTGGCCCGGGCGGCGGCTCCGCCGCTGTTGCGGCAGACGATGGTGTCGATGCCGTGGGCCAGCAGCAAGGCCCGTTCGCCCGCCGGGGTGAAGGGGCCGCGATCGGCCACCAGGGCGAAGCGGGCCGGAGCGGGCCGGGGCGGGGCCTCCTCGGCGAAGCGCAGCAGGAACCACAGGTCGTCCAGTCCGGCGAAGGGCTCCAGTTCCTGACGCCCCAAAGCCAGGAAGGCGCGCCGGGACAGGCGGCGCAGGATGGGAACCGCCTCATTCCAGTCGTCCACCTCGGTCCAGCGGTCCGTCGGTCCGGCCACCCAGGCCGGGCGTTGCAGGCGCAGCCACGGAAGGCCCAGGGCGGCGCAGGCATGGGCGGCGGTCCAGCCCATGCGGCGGGCGAAGGGGTGGGTGGCGTCGACCACCATGGTGACGGCTTCGCGCCGCAGATAATCGGCCAGTCCGCTTTCGCCGCCAAAGCCGCCGATGCGGCATTCTCCCGGGGGGAGGCGGGGCGACGCGGTCCGTCCGGCCAGCGAGGAGACGACCCGCAATCCCTGGATTCCGTCCAGGATGCCGGCCAGATCCGCCGCCTCGGCGGTGCCGCCCAGGATCAGCAGCCCGGCCGTCATCGTCCGTCGGCCAGGGGATCGGGACGCTGGGGACGCGGCGACAGGGCGATTCCGGCGGCAATCAGCTTGGTCGCCAGGATCTCGACGTCGAAGGGCTTCATGATGTATTCGTCCGCCCCCTCCGCCAGGGCCCTGGAGATGTGCTCCAGGTCGCTTTCGATGGTGCACAGCACCACCTTCGGGGCGCTTCCCGCCGGCATGGCCCGCAGGGTCTTGAGGAAGGTGAAGCCGTCCATGACCGGCATGTTCCAGTCCACCAGGATGAGATCGGGCATCCGGCCGGAACAGACGCCCAGGGCGTCCTCGCCGTTCTCGGCTTCGCTCACCGTCAGGCCCAGTTGGGCCAGCATGCGGCAATGGATGGTGCGGATCAGCTTGGAATCGTCAATGACCAGGCAGTGGCTCATGATGGGGGCGGTCTCGACCAATGGGAATTGTCTCTATATGGGGGGCGCGGGCGGTGGATCGTAGACCCGGCTACAGGCCGAATTGCCGGATCAGCTCGGCCTTGGTCTGGTCCCATTCCCGGCGCAGGCGGCCGATCATCCGCGCGACCCCGTCCGCGTCGCCGGCCTGCAGGGACTGGCCGATGGCAATGGCCAGATTTTCCAGCCAGGGGGTGCCCGAATAGGCCGCCAGCCCTTTCAACTCGTGGACGGCCGCGCCGACAAGCCGGGTATCGCCATCGGCGGCTTCCAGGCGCGAGCAAACCTCCTCGCCGCTTTCCATGAAGGTCCGGGCCAGGATGGCGGCGTTTTCGTTGCCCAATTGCTCGGCCATGCGGGCGAGGGAATAGCCGCCTTCGCCTTCGCCCGCCGGCGGCGACTGGCGGATCAGCACCTCGGCAATGGTCGAGCGCAGCAGCAGCGGGTCGATGGGCTTGGCCACATGGGCGTCCATGCCGGCCGCCCGGCAGCGGGCAATGTCTTCCACCATGGCGTTGGCGGTGAGCGCGATGATGGGCATGCGGGCCACCGGACCCGGCATGGCGCGAATGCGCCGTGCCGCCTCGGGGCCGTCCATTTCGGGCATCTGCATGTCCATCAGGATCAGGTCGAAATTCTCCTGGCGCAGCTTGTCGAGGGCCTCCAGGCCATTGCCGGCCACGGTGACCCGATGGCCCTCGCGGCTGAGCAGGCCGGCCGCGACCTTCTGGTTGAAGGCATTGTCCTCGGCCAGCAGAATCGACAGGGGGCGAAGCGCAGGCGGGTCGCATCGCGACGATTCGACGGCCGGGGCGGCGGCCGGGGGGTAGTCAAGGCGGAACCAGAAGCGGCTGCCGAGGCCCTTGGCGCTATCGACGCCGATGGTTCCTCCCTGGGCCTCGACCAGCTTCTTGCAGATGGCCAGGCCCAGGCCGGAGCCGCCGAAACGCCGGCTGATGGAGGCGTCGGCCTGATGGAAGGGCTGGAACAGCGAGGCGGCCTGATCGGCATCCAGGCCGATGCCGGTGTCGGTCACCGAGAATTCGTAGCCGTCGGCCTCGGCCACGCGGGCAAGGCGGAGCACGATGCCGCCCTGGGCCGTGAACTTGATGGCGTTGCCGATCAGGTTGATCAGCACCTGACGCAGGCGGGCGCCATCGCCGCTGACCCAGCCGGGCAGGGGGGCCGAGGCGTCGAGCGACAGGCTGAGCCCTTTTTCCGAGGCGCGGCCGTGCAACAGCGACACCACCCCCTGGACGGTGGCGCCCAGGTTGAAGGGGGCCGTCTCGAACTGGACACCGTCGGCCTCCAGGCGCGAAAAATCGAGGATATCGTTGATGATGCCCAGCAGGGCGGCGCCGGAATCATGCACCACCGCCAGCTTCTCGCGGTCCTCGGCGGCCAGGGGGCGGTCCATCAGCAGATGAACCATGCCGAGGATGCTGTTCATGGGGGTGCGGATCTCGTGGCTCATCACCGCCAGGAACTCGCTCTTGGCGCGTTCGGCGTCGCGGGCCTGGGTGACCGCCTTCTGCAGATCGCGGTTCTTCAGCGCCAGTTCGGCATGGGCCTCGGCCAGGGCGTTCTGGAAGCCCTTGAGCGCGCTGATATCGACGGCGATGGAATACTTGGCGCGCCGTCCGTCGAACCAGGTGAGCATGGTTTCGCGCAACTGGTACCAGCGGTCGTCGCGATCATTGAAATGCTCGAATTCCAGCGAGGTCTCCACCTCCTGGGCCACCATCTCCGGCATCTTGCAGAAACGGCAGGGATGGGTTTGCTGGTAGATGGCCTCGTAGCACTTGCGGCCCTGCACCACGCCGACCTTCTGGCGCATGGCGCGGTTGGTGCAGATGATCTCGTGGGTGGCGAAATCGGCCACGTAGACGGGAAACGGAATGACGTCGAAAATCACTTCCCAGTAGCCGGGGTCGCCGGGATTGAGACCTGGGAAGGGGGACGTCATGCTGTGGGCCGTTCCGGATCAGGTGGGCCGGGCCATGACCTTGTCGATCATGTCCGAGAGCTTCTCGATGCGGACCGGCTTCAGCACATAGCCCTTCGCGCCGGCATCCAGCGAGTCGATCACCATCCGCTCCTGGCCGTGCGAGGTGACCATGATGATGCGGGCGGCGGGAAACTCACCGATGATCCTGGCGGTGGCCTCGACCCCGTTCATGTCCGGCATGGTGATGTCCATGGTGACCAGATCGGGATTGCTGGCGCGGTAGGCGTCCACGGCCTTGGCGCCGGTGCCGGCGGTTCCAACCACCTGGTGGCCCATTCCTTCCAGCATCAAGGTCAGCTTTTTGACTGCGATAAGAGAATCGTCGACGATGAGGACTTTAAGCGCTGACATCGGTTCGGCCCTAGGATTGGTAGTTCAGGTGGTCATCGAACAGGTCACGGGGACCGACAAAACTTACGCTGACGATACCTCTTTCGGTACGTATCCGCATGTTTGCGAATACTGCGTTCTTTGGTCGATGAATGCAACGCGCATCCTCGATGATCACAGGTGGAGAGAGCGCGATACTCTCCTCGATGATCTGGAAATCGGTGGTACAGAGCCCAAGGATGGTGTTGACGATTTCCGCCGCCGTCTCGCGCCGGTACAGGTCTTCCTCGCCGGACGGGATCTCGATGTCGGCGGTGACGCGGGTGTACAGGGCCTCGACCAGCGAGTTCTCGAAGCTGAAGGCGATCAGCAGGCTGATGGGGCCGCCCAGTCCGGCGATCACCGTCATGTCGTGAAGGTGAAGCTTGGTGACGTCGCAATCAAACGTCTCCGCCCCATCGACGGCGATCACCGCCTCGGCGGCCAGCACCTCCCTGGTCTGCCCGAGGATGGACGCCATGACACGGGGGATGATGGTTTTGTTGAAGGTCATTCCTTGCCAATCCTTGACTAGACCCGCCTGACGGGGGGACGACGATACTGCCATGAATTCTCAACCCGCGCGATCCCTTCCCGCCGCGGGATTTCAGGCCTTTTCCACGGGGAGGCTGATGGTGAAGACCGAACCGCCGGCTGAACCGGGTTCGACCATGATTCGTCCGCCGTGGCTTTCGGCGATACGCTTGACGATGTAAAGGCCCAGTCCCGCGCCTTTGGTGCCGGTCGCCGAGGGGCAACGGTAGAACTTCTCGAAGATCCGCTCGACCTCGTCGGCGGGAATGCCGGGGCCGTTGTCGGTGACGATGATGCGCGCTTCGGCCGGGCCCCGTTCCAGGGCGATTCGGACGGGGCCGCTGCCGGGTGGCGAGTATTTGAGGGCGTTATCCAACAGGTTGGAGACCGCGACCCGCAGCAAGGCCTGGTCGGCACAAGCCGTGACGGGGGCGTCGATGGTCAGGTGAAGGCGTTCCGGCCCGGCCAGTTCGGTCTTTTCCCGCAAGATGTCCTCGATCAGCGGCGCCAGGTCCAGGGGGCTTGGCTGCAAGGCCGCCACCGCCGAGGTGAAGCGCTCGTCGGCGAGACAGACGTCGATCAGGTCGGACATGCGGTGGACGGCGCGATCGATCTTGGCGATCTCCTCCCTGGGCTCGGGCTTGTCGCCGACATAAAGCTCGAGAACCTGGGCCGCTCCGCCGATGATGGACAGCGGCATGCGGAATTCGTGGGAGACCATGGCGAGGAAATTACGCTGGTTGAGGGTGACCTCCTGCTCGGACAGCAGGGCGCCGTTCAGCCGGCGGTTTTTCAGCGCCAGTTCGGCGTGGGCCTCGGCCAGGGCGTTCTGCACTTCCTTCAGTGCGCTGATGTCCACGGCGATGGAATACTTGGCCCGGCGTCCGTCGAACCACGCCACCATGGTCTCGCGCAGTTGGTACCAGCGGTCGTCGATATCGTTGAAAAGCTCGAATTCCAGGTAATTGGTGCCGCAGGCCGCGATACCTTCCAGTTCCTGCATGCGGCAGAAGGTGCAGGGTTCGGCCTGCTGGTAGATGGCGGCATGGCACTTGTCGCCGGGCTTGACGGCCACCCGCTGCATCATGGCGCGGTTGGCGCAGATGATGTCGTAGGTCTTGCTGTCGGCCACGTAGACCGGAAAAGGGATGACGTCGAAGATGACTTCCCAATAACCGGGATCGCTTGGATTGCCACCGGGAAAAGCTGCCGACATCGATTTCTCGCCTGCGCCTCTTTAAGGGGCGCGCTCCATGATCCTGGCGATCATATCGGAGAGTTTCTCGATTCGCACTGGCTTTAGCACATAGCCCTTGGCGCCGGCGTCGAGCGAATCCATCACCATCCGCTCCTGGCCATGCGAGGTGACCATCATGATGCGGGCGGCGGGGAACTCGGCGACGATCTTCGCGGTGGCCGCCATGCCGTCCATGTCCGGCAGGGAGATGTCCATGGTCATCAGATCGGGGTGGTGCCGGCGATAGGCTTCGATGGCGTCACGGCCGTTGGATACGGTGGCGATGACCTGATGGCCAAGCCCCTCCATCAACACCGTCAGCTTTTTGACCGTGATGATCGAGTCGTCGACAATAATAACTTTTAGTGGAGCCATATGCAAACCGGAAAGCTATTCGTATCTGTGGCTGTCGTGTCGCAGAATAGCAAAATATTGTTGAATGGAGCTGTTGGATGCAAATGGAATTTCTTGCTGTTTTATGTTGGTATATTTCTGATTGAGAAGGCGGGCGTCAATGGATGTCCATGGTTGGGGCGAAAAAGAGAGGCCGGGTGTTGCCACCCGGCCTTGAAGTCTGGCTCGTGAAGGGAGACACAGCGATTCCGACAGAGGACTCGAATTTGCGGAATCGGAAAGCCGTCGAGAGCCGCCGACGGCTATAGGATCGCTTCATCCACCCCCATGACGGTGGCGGAACCGCCGATGGCGGCGTGTTCCAGGGCTCCGGCGTGGGGCAGGGTGTGCTGGGCGTAGAAATGGGCGGTGGCCAGCTTGGCGGCATAGAAGCCGTCATGGTCGCGGCCCGCATCCATGGCCGCCTTGGCGACCTTGGCGGCCAGGGCCACCTGTTGGCCGCCCACCACGATGCCCATCAGTTCCAGCGTGGGCACGGCTGCCGCGGCGGCGAGGCGCGGGTCTTCGCCCCCCTGGCTCACCAGCCAGTCCACCACCCGGGCGGCGGCGGCCGCCGCCTCGGACAGGCGCGAGCCCGTGACGGACAGGGCGGGCAACGGACTGGCCGACAATTCGGCGGCGAGGGAGGCGATCTCGGCCAGCATGGTATGGGCAAAGGCGCCCTTGTCGCGCAGGATCTTGCGGCCGATCAGGTCGTTGGCCTGAATGGCGGTGGTGCCTTCGTAGATGGTGGTGATGCGGGCGTCGCGCAGATGCTGGGCGGCGCCGGTTTCCTCGATATAGCCCATGCCGCCGTGGACCTGCACGCCCAGCGAGGCGATATGCTGGCCCAGCTCGGTGCACCAGCCCTTGGCGATGGGGGTGAGGAATTCCAGGCGCTGGCTGGCCTCGTAGCGGGCGTTGGGCTCGGGGTGGTGATGGGCGATGTCGGCCTGGGCGGCGGCGGTGTAATGGATGCCGCGCATGGCCTCGATGCCGCTCTTCATGGTCATCAGCAGGCGGCGGACGTCGGGATGGTGGACGATGCCGGCCGGGCCCGGGCCGGTCCAGCCCGCCGGCTTGCCCTGCACCCGGTCGCGGGCGTAGGCGCGGGCCTGCTGGTAGGCGCGCTCGGCGATGGCGAGGCCCTGCAGGCCGACCGCCAGACGGGCGTGGTTCATCATCACGAACATGTATTCCAGGCCGCGATGGGGCTGGCCCACCAACTCGCCCAGGGCGCCCTCGTGGTCACCGAAGCTCATCACGGCGGTGGGGCTGCCGTGGATGCCCAGCTTGTGCTCCAGCGACACGCATTTGAGGTCGTTGCGCGAGCCGTCGGCCAGGATCTTGGGCACCACGAACAGCGAGATGCCCTTGACGCCGGCGGGCGCGTCGGGCAACCGGGCCAGGACCAGATGGACGATGTTGTCCGCCAGGTCGTGGTCGCCGTAGGTGATGAAGATCTTCTGGCCGCTGATGCGGTACTTGGTCCCGTCGGGAACCGCCTTGCTGCGGATGGCGGCGAGGTCGGAACCGGCCTGGGGTTCGGTCAGGTTCATGGTGCCGGTCCATTCGCCGGTCACCATCCTGGGCAGGTAATACGCCTTCTGTTCATCCGAGCCGTACAGGGTCAGCGCGTTGACGGCGCCCTGGGTCAGCATGGGATTGAGAGTAAAGGCCATGTTGGCGGCCTGCCACATCTCGTGGACGGCATGGTTGAACAGGTTGGGCAGCCCCATGCCGCCGTAATCGGGCGAGAAGGGCAGGCCGTTCCAGCCGCCGTCCACGATGGTGGTCCAGGCCTCCTTCCAGCCCGGCGTGGTGCGGACCACGCCGTTCTCTTGGACAGCGCCGTTCTGGTCGCCCTCGCGGTTCAGGGGCGACAGCACGCCCTCGGCGATGTGGCCGGCCTCGGTCAGGATGGAATCGGCGGTGTCCGAGGTGGCGTCCTCGAAACCGGGCAGCGCGGTGATGGACTCCAGGCCCACCACCTCTTCCATGGTAAAGCGGATATCCCTGAGCGGCGGAATGTAGGTGGACATGGATCAGCCTCCCAGGGCGTTGGAAAGGTCAGGCAACACCTTGAAGAGATCCGCGACCAGGCCGTAATCGGCGACCTGGAAGATGGGGGCCTCTTCGTCCTTGTTGATGGCGACGATGACCTTGGAATCCTTCATGCCGGCCAGGTGCTGGATGGCGCCCGAGATGCCGACGGCGATGTAGAGGTCGGGGGCGACGATCTTGCCGGTCTGGCCCACCTGGAAGTCGTTGGGCACGAAGCCGGCGTCCACGGCGGCGCGGGATGCCCCCACGGCGGCGCCCAGCTTATCGGCCACCGCTTCCAGCAGGTGGAAGTTGTCGCCCGACTGCATGCCGCGACCGCCCGAGATGATGATGCGCGCCGAGGTCAGCTCGGGGCGCTCGGACTTGGACAGCTGGCTGCCCACGTAAGCCGACAGGGCCGGGTCGGCGGCGGCCGCCACGGTTTCCACCGAAGCGGAGCCGCCTTCGGCCTTGGCCGCCTCGAAGCCGGTGCCGCGCACGGTGATCACCTTGACGGCATCCTTGGACTGCACGGTGGCCAGGGCGTTGCCGGCATAGATGGGCCGCACGAAGGTGTCGGCCGACACTACCGCGGTGATCTCGGAGATCTGGGCCACGTCCAAGAGCGCCGCGACGCGGGGCGCCACGTTCTTGCCCCCCGTGGTGGCGGGCGCCAGGATGTGGGAATAACCGCCGGCGAGGCTGACCACCAGGGCGGCCAGGGGCTCGGCCAGATGGTTGGCGTAAAGGGCGGCATCGGCGGCCAGCACTTTGGCCACGCCCGCCACCTTGGCGGCGGCCTCGACCACCGCGCCGATGCCCGCACCGGCGACCAGCACATGGACGTCGCCGCCGATCCTGGTGGCGGCGGTGACGGTGTTCAGCGTGGCGGATTTGAGAGCGCCGCCCTCGTGCTCGGCAATGACGAGAACGGTCATGATCAGATCACCTTCGCTTCGTTCTTGAGCTTGTCCACCAGGGCGGCCACGTCGGCCACCTTGATGCCGGCGGAACGCTTGGGCGGCTCGGCCACCGACAGGGTGACCAGGCGCGGGGCGATGTCGACGCCCAGATCGGCCGGCGAAACCGTGTCGATGGGCTTCTTCTTGGCCTTCATGATGTTGGGCAGCGAGGCGTAGCGCGGCTCGTTCAGGCGCATGTCGGTGGTCACCACCGCCGGCAGCTTGAGGCTCACCGTCTCCAGGCCGCCGTCGATCTCGCGGGTCACGGTGACCGCGTCCGAGCCGATCTCCACCTTGCTGGCGAAGGTGCCCTGGGGGCGGCCCAGCAGGGCGGCCAGCATCTGGCCGGTCTGGTTGGAATCGTCGTCGATGGCCTGCTTGCCCAGGATGATCAGGCCGGGGGCCTCCTTGTCCACCAGGGCCTTCAAGGCCTTGGCCACGCCCAGGGGCTGCACCTCGTCGTCCGTCTGCACCAGGATGCCGCGATCGGCGCCCATGGCCAGCGCGGTGCGCAGCGTCTCCGACGCCGCCGCCGGGCCGATGGAGACCACCACAACTTCGGTGGCCTTGCCGGCTTCCTTGAGGCGAACCGCCTCTTCCACCGCGATCTCGTCGAACGGATTCATGGAGAACTTCACGTTCTGGGTCTCGACCCCAGAACCATCCGACTTCACGCGAATCTTGACGTTGTAGTCGATCACCCGCTTGATCGCGACCAGTACCTTGATCATCACAGCTCCTTGGCCTTCTGGCGCAGCATGAACTTCTGGACCTTGCCGGTCGAGGTCTTGGGCAGGCCGCCGAACACGATGGTCTTGGGCACCTTGAAGTGGGCCATGCGTTCGCGGCAGAAGGAGATGATATCGGCTTCGGTGGCGTCCGCGCCATCCTTCAGAGCGATAAAGGCGCAGGGCGTCTCGCCCCACTTCTCGTCGGGCCGGGCCACCACGGCGGCTTCCAGCACCGCCGGATGGGCGTAGAGGATGTCTTCCACCTCGATGGACGAGATGTTCTCACCGCCCGAGATGATGATGTCCTTGGAGCGGTCCTTGATCTCGATATAGCCGTCGGGGTGGCAGACGGCCAGGTCGCCGGTGTGGAACCAGCCGCCCTCGAAGGCCTCCTGGGTGGCCTTCTCGTTCTTGAGGTAGCCCTTCATGACGTTGTTGCCGCGCATGAAGATCTCGCCCACCGTCTTGCCGTCCTTGGGCGCCGGTTCGAGCGAGAGGGGATCGGCGACCATCAGGCCTTCCAGCATGGGGCCGCGCACGCCCTGGCGCGCCTTGATCTGGGCCTTCTCCTCGATGGAAAGCCCGTTCCACTTGTCGTGCCAGACGCACTGGACGGTGGGGCCGTAGCATTCGGTCAGGCCATAGACATGGGTCACTTCCCAGCCCATGCGCTCCATGCCGGCGATCACGGGAGCGGGCGGGGCGGCGCCGGCGGTCATCACCTTGACCGGGTGGCTGATGCCGTCCTTCAGGCCGGCGGGGGCGTTGTTGATCATGTTGAGCACGATGGGGGCGCCGCAGAAATTGGTCACCTTCTCGTCCCTGATGGCGGCCATGATGGCGTCGACGCGCACATGGCGCAGGCAGACCGAGGTGCCGGCCACCACCGCCATGGTCCAGGGGAAGCACCAGCCGTTGCAGTGGAACATGGGCAGCGTCCACAGATAGACGGTGTTGTCGCCCATCTGCCAGGACAGCGCGTTGGACACCGCGTTCAGGTGGGCGCCGCGGTGATGGTAGACCACGCCCTTGGGATTGCCGGTGGTGCCCGAGGTGTAGTTGAGCGCGATGGCCTGCCACTCGTCGGTGGGCAGGACCCAGGGGGCTTCTTCCTTGGCCTCGGCCAGCAGCGCCTCGTAATCCTTCTCGCCCAAGAGTTCGCCGCCCTTGAACTGGGGATCGTCGATGTCGATCACCGGGATGGTGCGGCCCAAGCCGGCCAGGGCCTTCTTCACCACCGGCGAGAACTCGCGGTCGGTGATGAGGATCTTGGCCTCGGCGTGGTTGAGGATGAAAGCGATGGCGTCGGCGTCGAGGCGGGTGTTGATGGCGTTCAGCACCGCGCCGGTCAGCGGCACGCCGAAATGGGCCTCGAAGGTCTCGGGCGTGTTGGCGCCCATCAGCGCCACGGTGTCGCCCCGGCCGATGCCGCGCTGGATGAGCGCGGCGGCGAGCCTGCGGCAGCGGGAATAGGTCTCGGCCCAGGTGCGGCGCACCGGGCCGTGAATGACGGCCAGACGGTCGGGCCACACGGCGGCCGAGCGCTCGAGGAAGGTGAGCGGCGTCAGCGCGACGAAATTGGCGGCGTTCCTGTCGAGACCCAGTTCATACGGATTGGCGGACATCATGGACTCTCCCTTCCAGCATTTTGCCAAGGGTTGTAGCGGCCCGTCATTGCCCAAGTGTCTCCGGATTATAACGAATTGTTTCCGCTGGACGGGGCTGGGCAGTTTCGGGCAATCAGGATGCGTGATTTGCCGCAAGGAGAGGGCCATGGGAACGTTGCGCTTCGGAGCCATGCTGGCCGGATGCGTCCTGCTGCTGGGGATGCCCGTCCAGGCCGCCGACATCAAGGCGCGGGTCAAGGAGATCGTCACCGAGCGCTGTTCGCTGTGCCACGGCGTGGACGGTGAGGCGGCGACCTCGGTCTATCCCCGTCTGGCCGCCCAGAACGAGACCTACATGGTGAAGCAGCTCAAGGATTTCCGCGACGGGCGGCGCAAGGGCACCATGAACGAGATGGCCAAGGACCTGACCGACGAGGAGGCCGCCGGGCTGGCCGCCTATTTCAGCGGCAAGAAGGCCCAGTCCAAGCGCCCCCTGGACGGCGATTTCGCCGCCGTCGGCAAGTACATCTTCCACAGCGGCAACCGCTATTCCGGCATCGCGCCCTGCGCCTCGTGCCACGGCGCGTCCGGCCACGGGACCGAGCAATTGCCGCGCCTTGCCGGGCAGCATCCCTCTTACGTGGAAGGCCAGCTGATGGAGTTCGTGTCGGGCTCGCGCACCAACGACAAGTCCATCATGCACGCGGTGGCCACCAAGCTGACCACGCTGGAGATGAAGGCGGTGGCGGCCTATATCGGCGGGCTGGAATAGGGGGCTATTCCCACCGCACGTCGGTGGCGAACAGGTAGCCGGCGCCGTAGACCGTCTTGATCAGGCGGGGCGATTTGGGGTCGGATTCGATCTTCTTTCGGATGCGCGAGATGCGCACGTCGATGGCGCGGTCGAAGGCGATATCGTCCTTTTCCGGCTCGGCGCCCTGCAGCTGCTCGCGCGACAACACCCGCTTGGGCGCCTTCAGCAGGGCGGTCAGCAGATGCGCCTCGGCGGCGGTCAGCGTTTCGGTGCGTCCGTCGGCGTGGGTCAGACTGAGATCGCCGGATTCGAAGACCCACTCGCCGAACGCCGCCCGGGTGGTGACCGGTCCGCCGCTGGCCGCCAATTGCTCGCGGCGGCGGATGACGGAATTGACCCGGGCCACCAGCTCGCGGGGCTCGAACGGCTTGACGATGTAGTCGTCGGCGCCCAGTTCCAGGCCCAGCACCCGGTCGGAGACGCCGCCGCGCCCCGTCAGGATGATCACCCCGAAGCGCACGTCCTCCCACAATTCGCGCACCAGGGTGAGACCGTCCATGTCGGGCAGGCCGAGATCGACGATGCACAAATCGGGGGGGGCGCGCCGGATGGCCTGGCGGGCCAGGGCGCCGCTGGCCAGCGGCGTCACGTGATAGCCGTAGCCTTCCAGCACCTGGCGCAACAGGGCGCGGATGTCCGGCTCGTCGTCGATGACGTAGATGCGTTTCTTTCCGCTCATGCCTTCACATCCAGCCCCTCAATCGCCGGGCGCCGCCGGTGGCGGCTTGGCTCCCGCGCCATAAGGCGCGCGGCCCCTTGGGCCTAGCCGGGTCTTTCGCAAGCCCCGGCCTTCCTGCCCTCACGCCGCGTCCGACGGCTCCGTCGTCCGGGCGATCGCCGAGGCCAGGTCGGACATCTCCCACGGCTTTCGCAATATGACCAGATCATCGGCCTCGGGGCTAGTGTCGAACGAGAATCCGCTGATTAGAATCACCGGAAGGGTGGGGTGCGAGAGTTTGATGCGCGACGCCAGTTCGATCCCGCTCATGCCGGGCATGACGATGTCGGAGACCACCAGGGACAGGCCTTCGATCTGGCCCACCAGCTCGGCGGCCTCGTCGCCGCTTTCCGCCTCGACCACCGAGAAGCCCAGCTCCACCAGCTGGCCGCGCAGCACGGCGCGCACATCCCCATCGTCCTCGGCGATCAGGGCCAGCTGGCCCTGCCAGCGCGATGGCGAAAGCTCCCGGTCTTCCTCCTCGCTTTCCATCGCCACCGGCGCGGCACGGGGCAGCAGGATGGTGACGGTGGAGCCCAGGCCGGGGCGGCTGTCCAGCGTGATGTAGCCCCTGGATTGCTTGACGAAGCCGTAGACCATGGACAGCCCCAGGCCCGAGCCCAGGCGCTTGGTGGTGAAGAAGGGCTCGAACGCCCGGCTCATGGCCTCGGGGGCGAAGCCGGTGCCGTTGTCCGAGACGCGGATTT
Organism: Magnetospirillum sp. ME-1; assembly: GCF_002105535.1. Classification (GTDB taxonomy): domain Bacteria; phylum Pseudomonadota; class Alphaproteobacteria; order Rhodospirillales; family Magnetospirillaceae; genus Phaeospirillum. Next base: position 1,356,429 of record NZ_CP015848.1, read on the forward strand.
CCAGGTAGTCGTCGGGCTCCACCTGTTCGTCGAAGGTCAGCGGGTCGCTGACGGTGCGCAGGCGCACGTCCATCTCGAGGCGCCCGCCGTCGGGCATGGCATCCTTGGCATTGAGCGCCAGGTTGATCAGGGCGTTTTCCAATTGGTTGGCATCGGCGATGGCCCAGCATTCGCCGCCTTCGTCGGGGATTGTGATGGTGATGGAGGACGGCAGCGAGCGCGACAGCAGCACCGACACCTCGCGCACCAGGGCCGAGACGTCCACCGGCTGGGGCTTCAAGGGCTGCTGGCGCGAGAAGGCCAGCAGGCGCGACGTGATGTCGGCCCCCCGACGGCTGGCGCGCACCGCCGGCTCCAGATAGGACTCCAGGCCGTCCACCTCGCAGTAGCGGTCGCGCGCCGCCGCCAGATTGCCCAGAATCACCGACAGCAGGTTGTTGAAGTCGTGGGCCAGCCCGCCCGACAGCTGGCCCACCGCCTTCATGCGCTGGGCCTCCATCAGCCGGGCCTCGGTCTCCTTTTCCGCCGAGACGTCCAGCGCCAGCACGAACATGGCGGCCACCGTTCCGTTGGCGGCCAGCTGGGGTATCAGGGTGTTGCGGGTGGTGACCACGTGGCCGTCGGGATGGGGGAAGGAATAGGTGAAGGTCACTTCCTCGCCCGCCCAGGTGCGTTCCATATGGGGTTGGATGGAGGTGTGGGCGAAGCGGCCGATGGCCGATTTGAGGTCGCGGCCGATCAGGGTTTCCGTGTCCTGGCGCACCAGTTCGGCCCAGCCCCTATTCACGAAGCGGATGATCTCGTCGCGGCCCAGATAGGCGATGGCGGCCGGAATGGCGTCGAGAATCAGGCGGCGGCGGGTCTCGGCCTCTTCCAGCTCATTGGTGCGCTCCCGCACGCGGGTATCCAGCGTCAGGATGTCGTCCTTGACGCGGCGCACCATGGCGTCCAGCGCCTCGGCCAAAAGGCCGATCTCGTCGTCGCGGCGGATGCCGCTCTGGGCGTCCAGGTTGCCGGCCTGCACCTGCTCGGCGGTCTCGGCCAGGCGGTTCAAGGGCCGGGTCAGCCAGTCCACCGCCAGATAGCCCAGCGCGGCCGCCACCACCATCAGGGCCAGCGCGATGGTTACCAGCCGGTTGCCCAGCACCTCGGACGAGCGCTTCAACTCGTCCACATAGACCGAGGAGGCGATGTACCAGTCGAAGCCCTTGAAGTGCCGGACCCAGGAAATCTTCTCGTAGGCGTAATTGCCGGGGTCCGAGGGCTTGTCCCACAGATAGGAGAGCGGCCGGTCGCTGTCGGCGGATTCCATCAGCTCCTCGCTGATGCGCCGCCCGGTGGCGGGATCGACGCGGGTGCCGAAATCCTGGCCCTCGATATTGGGGTTGGGGTGGATGATCATCTTCTTGGCGGAATCGAAGATGTAGACGTAGCCGGTGCGCGCGATGCGGATGTTCCTGAGCGACTGGCGCAGATCCTCGATGGCCTCTTCCTTGCGGCGCTCCACCTCGCGGTCGATGTCGGCGAGATAGGCTCCGGTGCCGATCACCAGGCCGCGATGGGGCAGGTCGATGAAATAGGACAGCTTCTCGCTGGGCCTCGTGTCGCCCAGGCGCTGCCAGGGATAGGTATGGAAGCCCTCGCCCTTGTCCCTGGCGATGGCGATGATGGTGGGCAGGATGGCGCGGCCGTCGGGGCCCTGGACGCGCGACGCGTCGCGGCCCTGGAACTCCGGGTCGGGATGGGAGCGGATGACCGAATTGTAGTCGGTCACCCAGATATAGTCGTTGTTGCCCCATTTGAAGGCCCTGAGGCCGTCGAAGGCCAGACGCTTGGCCTCGGCCTCGCTGATTTCGCCCCTGTCGGCGCGGGCGAAGGCGTGGTCCAGGTAGGACGCCGCCAGCGACACCACGTTCTTCAACTGGGTCTTGTAGGATTCCACCGTGAGCGCCCGGCGGTCTTCCAGGCTGCCGTCGATCTTGCCCGCCATGACGAAGACGTTGTCCAGGATGGTGCGGCTGGCGTTCAGCTCGATCTCGTAGGCCTTTTCCTCGATGAGCGGCACGGAAAAGGCATAGATGGCCGCCGCGAACAAGGCGACGGCGGCGAGGATGGCCGAGAACAGCCGGAAGAACAGGCGCGAGCGGATCAAGGCACAGTCCGAATAGTAAAGCGGCTCCATTCTCACCGCTGGCGTCACCCCGGACAAGCGAAGCGCGATCCGGGGTCCATGGTGCCGCTGGAACCATGGATTCCGGGTTCTCGCGATGCTCGCCCCGGAATGACGAGCGACGGACGGACGGGCGCTCGGGATGACTGGCTGAGTGTTCCTTTAAACACCTGCCCATATCAACCGCCCATTCATGCCGCATGGCTGCGTCCCGGCAACAATTGGCAACAATTGGGGAAAAATTCGGACACGCTCCTTTGATAGGTGGGGAGGCCAAGAAAACCTCCGGAGGGGACATGTCCAACTCATCCATCTACGAACGGGTTCGCCAGAATCCGAAATTCCATGAACTGGTCCGCAAGCGCTCGCGTCTGGCGGTGGCGCTGTCGGTGATCGTTCTGGGCTCCTATTACACCTTCATGATGATCGTCGCCTTCGCGCCGGAAATCCTGCGCACGCCGCTGGGCCAGGGGTCGACCCTGACCGTGGGCGTGCCGGTGGGCGCCGCCATCATCGTGGTGTCCTGGCTGCTGACCGGGCTTTACTCCCACTTCGCCAACGGCGAGTTCGAGGAGCTGAACAAGGACGTGGTGCGCGAGGTGCTGGAATAATGAACCGGAATATCATTGCCCCTCGCCGGGCGGGCGCCTCCGCGCCCTTGGCCGCCGCCTCAATGGCGGCTGTCGGCCGTAAGGCCTCCATGATTCTCCCCGCCCTGGCGGCCTTGCTGGTTGCGGCCCCTGCTTTGGCCGGTCCCGGCGATCTCGGCGGCTCGGAGAAGCAGCCGATCAACATGACCGCCATCATCATGTTCTTCGTCTTCGTCGCCAGCACGCTGGGCATCACCTGGTGGGCGTCCAAGCGCACCAAGTCGGCCAGCGACTTCTACACCGCCGGCGGCGGCATCTCGGGCTTCCAGAACGGTCTGGCCATCGCCGGCGACTACATGTCGGCGGCCACCCTGCTGGGCCTGTCGTCCATGGTGTTCGCCACCGGCTTCGACGGCTTCATCTACACCATCAGCTTCTTCGTCGGCTGGCCGATCATCCTGTTCCTGCTGGCCGAGCGCCTGCGGAATCTGGGCAAGTACACCTTCGCCGACATCGCGTCGTACCGTCTCGACCAGACCAAGGTGCGCACCTTCGCCGCCATGGGCTCGCTGACCGTGGTGTGCTTCTACCTGATCGTCCAGATGGTCGGCGCCGGCCAGCTGATCAAGCTGCTGTTCGGCCTGGACTATGCCGTGGCGGTGATCCTGGTGGGCGTGCTGATGGTGGTCTACGTCACCTTCGGCGGCATGATCGCCACCACCTGGGTGCAGATCATCAAGGCGGTGCTGCTCCTGGGCGGCGGCACCCTGCTGGGCCTGCTGGCGCTGTCCAAGTTCGGCTTCAGCCTGGAGAATCTGGCCGCCAAGGCGGTGTCGTCGCACAAGGCGGGCGTCAAGATCATGGGTCCCGGCACCCTGCTGGCCGATCCGGTCTCGGCGGTGTCGCTGTCGCTCGGCCTGGTGTTCGGCACCGCCGCGCTGCCGCACATCCTGATGCGCTTCTTCACCGTTCCCAACGCTAGGGAAGCGCGCAAGAGCGTGTTTGTGGCCTCGGGCTTCATCGGCTTCTTCTTCCTGGTCGTCTGCATCCTGGGCATGGCCGCCATCAGCATCGTCGGCACCGATCCGCAGTTCTTCGAGGGCGGCAAGGTGGGCGGCAAGCTGCTGGGCGGCGGCAACATGCCGGTGATGCACCTGGCCAAGGCACTGGGCGGCGACATCTTCCTGGGCTTCCTGTCGGCGGTGGCCTTCGCCACCATCCTGGCGGTGGTGTCGGGTCTGGCCCTGGCCGGCGCCTCGGCCATCGCCCATGACATCTATGCCCGCGTCATCCGCAAGGGCCACGCCACCGAGGCCGAGGAGATGCGCGTCTCCAAGCTGGCTTCGCTGCTGCTGGGCGTGCTGGGCGTCATCCTGGGCATCATGTTCGAGAAGCAGAACGTCGCCTTCCTGGTGGGGCTCACCTTCGGCATCGCGGCTTCGGCCAACTTCCCGGTGCTGTTCCTGTCCATGTACTGGCGAGGCCTGACCACCAAGGGCGCCCTGTGGGGCGGCATCGCCGGCCTCGTCTCGGCGGTGACCTGCGTGGTGCTGTCCAAGACGGTGTGGGTGGCGGTGCTGGGCAACGCGGCGCCCATCTTCCCCTACGAGCATCCGGCCCTGTTCTCCATGACCTTCGCCTTCGCCGTCACCATCCTGGTGTCCAAGCTGGACGGCAGCGAGACGGCCAAGGCGGAGAAGGCCCTGTTCGACGACCAGTACGTCCGCGCCCAGACGGGAATCGGCGCGGCTTCGGCCTCGAATCACTAAGGTTTCCTCCCGCAAACTGCGAGACCCGCCGGAGTTCTTCTCCGGCGGGCTTTTTTTTGAGCATTGCCCGTTGACAAGGCACTCGTAGGACCGGAAATATCGGCCCCGCGCGGGCAAGCGGCGTTTGGCCCGGCGTTCCGGTTTTCTGGCTGGGGGGTAAGGTCATGCGCGTTTCCTTGACGGCTGTCGCGGTGTCGCTGATTGCAATGGTCTCGGCCGCCCAGGCGGCGGAGGACAAGGTGCTGAACGTCTACAACTGGTCGGACTACATCGCGCCCGACACGCTGGAGAAGTTCACGGCCCAGACCGGCATCAAGGTCAACTACGACGTTTACGACAGCAACGAGGTGCTGCAGGCCAAGCTGCAGGCCGGCAAGTCGGGCTATGACGTGGTGTTTCCCTCGGCTTCGCCGTTCCTCGCCAACCAGATCAAGGCCGGCATCTACCGCAAGCTGGACCGCTCCAAGCTCACCAATTACGGCAACCTGGACCCCCAGGTGATGGTGACGCTGAACCGTTCGGCCGACCCCGGCAACCTCTACGCCATTCCCTACGCCATTTCGCCCACCGGCTTCGCCTACAACGTGGACAAGGTGGCCAAGGCGGCGCCCGGCATGGATCTGTCCGGCTGGTCGGCGCTGCTCGACCCCAATCAGGTGTCCAAGCTGAAGGGCTGCGGCGTCAGCCTGCTGGACGCCCCCACCGAGGTGTTTCCCGCCGCTCTCGCCTATCTGGGCAAGAACGGCGCCTCGCTGGACTCCACCGACCTGAAGGCGGCGGCCGAGGTGGTGACCAAGGTGCGCCCCAACATCAAGTATTTCCACTCGTCCAAGTTCATCAACGACCTGGCCAACGGCGACATCTGCATGGCGCACGGCTATGTGGGCGATCTGGTCCAGTCGCGCAACCGCGCCGCCGAGGCGGGCAAGGGCGTCACCATCAAGATCGTCATTCCTCGGGAAGGCGCGGTGATCAACATCGATTCCATGGTGATTCCGGCGGATGCCCCCCATCCCGACAACGCCCACAAGTTCATCGACTTCCTGATGAAGCCGGACGTGGCGGCGGGGTTCACCAACCTCACCGGCTACGCCAATCCGATCCTGGATTCCAAGAGCCTGATCAGGAAGGAGATTCAGGCGGACCCGGTGGTGTTCCCGCCCGAGGCGGTGGCCGCCAAGCTGTTCCAGGTTCCCCCGGCCGACATGGCCAAGGAGCGCGAGCGCACGCGGCTGTGGACCACCGTCAAGACGGGTCGCTGACGGGCATGGCGCAGGCGGCGGTCAAACGGGAGACGGTTGCTCCCTGGAACGATCCCCAGGCGGTTCCGATGATCCGCTTCGAGGGGATTTCCAAGCGGTTCGGCGACTTCACCGCCGTGGAACACGTGGATCTGGCCATTCACAAGGGCGAGTTCTTCTCGCTGCTCGGCGCGTCGGGCTGCGGCAAGACCACGCTGCTGCGCATGCTGGCCGGCTTCGAGACGCCCACCACGGGCCGCATCCTCATCGATGGCCAGGACGTCACCGCCGTGCCGCCCTATGAGCGGCCGGTGAACATGATGTTCCAGTCCTACGCCCTGTTCCCGCACATGAGCGTCGCCGACAACATCGCCTTCGGCCTGAAGCAGGACGGGCTGGCGCAAGCGGTGATCAAGGACAAGGTGGCGGCCAGCCTGGACCTCGTCCAGATGGGCAGGTTCGCGGGCCGCAAGCCGCACCAGCTGTCCGGCGGCCAGCGCCAGCGCGTGGCCCTGGCCCGCTGCCTCGCCAAGGAGCCCAAGGTGGTGCTGCTGGACGAGCCGCTGGCGGCCTTGGACAAGAAGCTGCGCGAGGCCACCCAGCTGGAGCTGGTCAACATCCAGGACCGGGTGGGAATCACCTTCGTCATGGTCACCCACGATCAGGGCGAGGCCATGACCATGTCGAGCCGCATCGGCGTGATGAACGCCGGCCGCATCGAGCAGGTGGGCAGCCCGGTGGACATCTACGAATATCCCGGCACCCGCTTCGTGGCCGATTTCATCGGCGTCGCCAACATGTTCGAGGGCACCGCCAAGGGCGGCGAGGGGACGCTGGCCGTTTCCTGCCCCGAGCTGGAGCACGATCTGTCGGTGACGGGTGGCGCTTCGGTGGCGGGCGGCGCGTCCGTGACCGTCATGGTGCGCCCGGAAAAGATGATCATCGGCCGCGAAAAGCCGCAGGCGGGCCTGAACTGGGCGGAAGGGGTGGTGAGCGACATCGCCTATCTGGGCGACGTCTCCGTCTACCACGTGCGTCTCGCCTCGGGCCGCAAGGTGCAGGCGCTGCGCACCAACCTGCATCACGGCGAGGAAAGCCGCCTGACCTGGGACGATCCGGTGTTCCTGGCCTGGCATCCCGCCGATTGCCTGGTGCTGACCAAATGAAAAAACTGGCAGAGGGCAGGGGCGGCCGCTTCCTGGTGGGTCTGGGGCCCTATGCCTGGCTGCTGCTGTTCTTTCTGGTGCCCTTCCTGATCGTCCTGAAGATCAGCCTGTCCGAGCCGCAGATGGGCATTCCGCCCTATATGCCGCTGTGGGTGGACGGCGTGTTCAGGGGCACACTCGCCGGCTACAACACGCTGCTGGGCGACAATCTCTATGTGCTGGCCTATTTGGGCTCGCTGAAGCTGGCGGGGATGGCGACGCTGGGGTGCCTTCTGCTGGGCTACCCGGCGGCCTACGCCATCGCCCGCGCGCCCAAGGCGCGGCGTCAGGCACTGCTGATGCTGGTGGCGCTGCCGTTCTGGACCTCGTTCCTGATCCGCGTCTATGCCTGGATCGGCATCCTGAAGACCGAGGGCCTGCTCAACATGGCCCTGATGGCGGTCGGGATCATTTCCGAGCCGCTGCAGATCCTCGAGACCGACATCGCGGTGACCATCGGCATGGTCTATTCCTACCTGCCGTTCATGATTCTGCCGCTGTACGCCACGCTGGAGAAGATGGACCTGTCGCTGCTCGAAGCCGCCGCCGATCTGGGCTGCCGGCCGTTTAAGGCCTTCCTTTCCATCACCCTGCCGCTCAGCATGCCGGGCGTCATCGCCGGCTGCATGCTGGTGTTCATTCCGGCGGTGGGCGAGTTCGTCATTCCCGACCTGCTGGGCGGTCCCGACACATTGGTGATCGGCAAGGTGCTGTGGGCCGAGTTCTTCGACAACCGCGACTGGCCCACGGCCTCGGCGGTGGCGGTGGCCATGCTGGTGCTCCTGGTGGTGCCCATCATGATCTTCCAGCATTTCGAGGCCAAACGGGCGGAGCGCGAGGGATGAACAACCGCGGCTTCGCCCTTTATACCACCCTGGCGCTGGTCTACGCCTTCCTCTACCTGCCCATCGCGTTGCTGGTGATCTATTCCTTCAACGCCTCCAAGCTGGTGACGGTGTGGGGCGGCTTTTCCACCCGGTGGTACGCCGAGCTTCTGCATGACGAGCAGGTGCTGGGGGCGGCCTGGCTGAGCCTCAAGATCGCCGTCCTCAACGCCTGCCTTGCCACCGGGCTGGGCACCCTGGCGGCGGTGGTGCTGGTGCGCTTTCAGCGCTTTCCCGGCCGCGCCCTGTTCACCGGCATGGTCTCCGCGCCGCTGGTGATGCCCGAGATCATCACCGGTCTGGCCCTGCTGCTGCTGTTCGTCGGCATGGAGCAGATGCTGGGCTGGCCCGACGGGCGGTCCATGACCACCATCGTCATCGCCCATGTCACCTTCAGCCTGTCCTTCGTCACCGTGGTGGTGCGCTCGCGCCTCGCCCAGATGGACCGCTCGCTGGAGGAGGCGGCCATGGATCTGGGGGCCCGGCCGCTGACCGTGTTCATGAAGATCACGCTGCCCATCATCGCGCCGGCCCTGGCGGCGGGCTGGCTGCTGGCCTTCACGCTGTCGGTGGACGACGTGGTGATCTCCGCCTTCGTCTCGGGGCCCGGCGCCACCCCGCTGCCCATCGTCATCTTCTCCAAGGTCCGCCTAGGCGTCAGCCCCGAGATCAACGCCCTGGCGACCATCGTGGTGGCATTGGTGGGAATCGCCATCGCCGTGGCCGGGCGGGTGATGATGACCAGGGAGAACCAGGGCGGGTGAGCCTTTTCCTCATCCAGACCGCGCTGATCATCGGCTTGCCCTACGGCCTGTGGCGGCTGGGAATCGTCGGCCGCCTGATGCCGCTGGCCGCCGTGCAGATGGCGGCGGGCATCGCGCTGGGGCCCAGCCTGCTGGGCTGGCTGGCGCCCGAGCTGTCCATGCGGCTGTTCCCGCCGGCCTCGCTGGCGGCGCTGGACGGGTTGGTGCGCCTCGCCGTGGTGTTCTTCGCCTTTTCCATCGGCCTGCATTTCGATTTGGCCCAGATCCGGGGGCAGGGGCGGTGCTTTTCCGTCCTCGCCCTGTCCAGCGTGGCCATTCCCACCCTGGCCGGCACCTTCGGCGGCTGGTGGCTGTTCGCCGCCGTACCCGAGTCCGCCGGATTCTTTGCTTCCAGGCCCATCTTCGCCGCCGCCATGGGCATCGCGGCGGGGGTAACGGCGCTGCCGGTGCTGGGCGCCGTGGTGCGCGAGATGGGGCTGGAGAATCACAAGGTGGGCGTCATGGCCCTGGGGGCGGCGGCCTTCAACGATGCCGCCCTGTGGGTGGCGGTGGCGCTGCTGCTGGCGGTGGCCCAGGGGGGTGATCCCTGGTCGGCGGGCTGGGCGGCGGCCGGGGCCCAGCTGTTCGTCGGCTTCATGGTGGTGGTGGTCCGGCCGCTGCTGTCGCGGGTGTTCGCCGGGGTCGAGGCCAGCGGCCGGGTGTCGCCCGGCGACGTGGTGCTGCTGACCATCGGCCTGTCGGTTTCGGCGCTGGCCACCGAGTCCATGGGCCTGCACGCGGTGATCGGCGCCTTCGTCTTCGGGGCGGTGATGCCGCGCCCCCTGGCCCAGGCCATCGTCGGCAGCTTCGAGACCTTCGTGCAGGTGGTGCTGCTGCCGTTCTTCTTCATTTCGGTGGGGCTGAAGACCCGCATCGATCTGGGCGGCGGCGCCATGACCATCTTTCTGGTGATGAGCGCGGCGGCGGTCCTGGGCAAGCTGGTCTCGGCGCTGCCCGCCTGGATGGGCGGCTGTTCGGCGCGCGAGGCCTGGATGCTGGGCGGCCTTTTGACCTGCAAGGGGCTGATGGAACTGGTGGTCCTCACCCTGCTGGCCGATGCCGGGCTGATCTCGGAGACCACCTTCGGGGCCATGGTCCTGATGGCCCTGTTCGCCACCCTGCTGACCAAGCCGCTGGCGTCACTGGGCGGCAAGGCTCTTTTTACTCAGAGATGAAAAGAGGGTTCGGGAGGCATGCCTCCCGATCGGGGACCGGGGCGGAAGCCCCGTTTGCGCCCGATTAGAACTCCTTCTGCACCTTGGCCCGCAATTCCGCCGAGCGGGGGCTTTGGGTGTCCAGCGTGCCGTCGCTGCTGCCCATGCGGATGGATTCGGCCACCGCGCCCAGGCATTGCTCGTTTCGGAGCTCGTACTGGTCCAGTTGCCAGCTGGCGTTGCGGTTTTCGCTCATCAGCATGGCCGCCTCGGTCTGCAACTGGGTCGCCTCGGCCAGCAGGCGGGCGGCGTTGGAGGCGGACTTGGCCGAAGGGGTCGAAGCCCCCGCCGCCGCCATCTGGGCCGAGGCCGCGGTGCGGTCGTCGCCCTTCAGCCAGATATGGGCCCAGGCCTTCCAGGGGGCGCCGGCCTCGATGTCCAGGGCGTAGAGGACGGAATAGGCCACCGCCTGGGTGACGGTCAGATCCTCGGTGCTCATGACTCGGCTCCTCCCGCCGCCGGGGCCTCGGAGGCGGCGCGGCGTTTGACGGTCTTGGGATCGACGGTGATGGGGCGGTAGATCTCGATGCGCGCCCCTTCCTCGACCACGGTGTCCAGGGTTGTGGCCTTGCCGAAGATGCCGACCTTCTGGGTTTCCAGGTCGATTTCGGGGAACTGGTGCAGGATGCCCGATTTCTCGATGGCGGCCCGCACCGTGGTTCCTTCCGGCACGTCGATGGACAGCCAGGACTGACGCGACGGCAGGGCGTAGACGACTCCGACTTTCATGATTCTTCTGCCCTTTCCGTTACACGCTGTGGGCGCCGGCCATCTTGATCTCCTTGCCCGAGGCAAGGTCGATCATGCGCTTGGCCACCACCATCAGTCCGGCGATCAGGAAGCCGCCCGGCGGCAGGATCAGCACCAGGATGCCCCAATCGGCGGGCATGATGCGCATCTCCAGCACCTTGGCCCAGGGGCCGAGCAGCAGGGCGGCGTCGGCGAACAGGGTGCCCTGGCCGATGGCTTCGCGCACCAGGCCGATGGCGGTCAGCGCGAAGGTGAAGCCCAGGCCCATGAACAACCCGTCAAGGAACGAGGGCAGCACCGGCTCCTTGGCGGCGAAGGCCTCGAGCCGGGCCAGCGGCAGGCAGTTGGACACGATCAGCGGAATGAACAGGCCCAGCACCTTGTACAACTCGTGCATCCAGGCGTTCATGGCCAGGTCCACGAAGGTGACGTTGGCCGCCACGATCAGGATGTAGACCGGGATGCGCACCTCGTGGGTGACGTAGTTGCGGAACATGGCGACCATCAGGTTCGACGCCGCCATCACCACCGCGGTGGCGATGCCCATGCCGAAGCCGTTGGTGCCGGTGCCGGTCATGGCCATGGTCGGGCACATGCCGAGCAGCATGCACAGCACGCCGTTGTTTTCCCACAATCCGTCCTTGACGATCCGTCCGTAGCTGGCAGACATCACTTCTTCTCCATCATGCGAGACGAATTGGCGGCGAAGAACTCAAGCCCCTGGCGGATGCCGCCCACCACGGCGCGCGGCGTGATGGTGGCGCCCGAGAACTGGTCGAACTGGCCGCCGTCCTTCTTGACCTTCCACTTCTCCACCGGCGGATTGCCCAGCGACAACCCGCTGAAGCGGGTGATCCAGTCGGTCTTGGCGGCTTCGATCTTGTCGCCCAGGCCGGGGGTTTCCTTGTGGGAGATGACGCGCACGCCCAGCAGCTTGCCGTCGGGCGCGATGCCCATCATCAGCTTGATGGGGCCGCCATAGCCGCCCGAGGCGTTGTATTCATAGGCGATGGCGACGACCTTGCCGTCCTTGGTGGCGCGGTAGACCTCGGTCTCGGCCGCGCCGCCGTGGCCGCCGGCGGCGGGGTTGGCGATCTTGACCGTATCGGTCACCGGATTGTTGTCGTGGATGGCGCGCGGAATCACTTGCCCCAGCGAGTTCATCTTGTCTTCCAGGGCGCGCTCCTTGATGGGCGCCTTGGTGATGTCGTCGGTGAGCGCGAGCGCCACGCCGAATCCGGCGCAGAAGACGCCCAGGATGGTGGCGTGGACCCAGGTGGGCCGGATGGCGTGGCTCATTTGTCCCCCCTGACCGGCAGAGGCTCGCCCTTGCGGGTGCGCCCGAAGACGCGCGGCCGGAAATGTTGATCGAGAATGGGCGTCAGCGCGTTCATCAGCAGCACGGCGAAGGCCACGCCCTCGGGATAGCCGGCATAGGTGCGGATGATCCAGGTGAGCAGCCCGATTCCGATGCCGAAGGCGATCTGCGCCGACTTGGACACCGGCGAGGTGACGTAGTCGGTGGCGATGAAGAAGGCGCCCAGGAACGACGCGCCCGACAGCAGGTGGACCATGCCGCCGGCATGGCGCGCAGGATCAAGGGCGTTGAAGACGGCGCCCATCAGGAACAGGGTGCCCAGCATGGACACCGGAATGTGCCACGAGATGATCTTGCGCCACATGAGGAACAGGCCGCCCAGAAGGATCAGCGGCACCGCCGTCTCGCCCATGGAGCCGGGATGGAAGCCGATCATCATCTCGCCGATGGTGGGAAGCGAGTCCAGCGACTGGACGACCGGGACGCCCTTGGACAGTTCGGTCTTGATGTGGCCCAGGGGCGAGGCGGTGCTGATGCCGTCCAGGGTGAAGCCGCGCCCGAAGGTGATGGTCAGCGCCTCGGAGAAGGACGGCGAGCCCGGGGTGAACAGCGGCTTGGGCGCGACGAACGAGGTCATCTGCAGCGGGAAGGAGACCAGCACCACCACGCGGCCGACCATGGCCGGGTTGAAGACGTTCTGGCCCAGGCCGCCGAAGGCGTGCTTGGCCAGGCAGACGGCGAAGACCGAGGCCACCACGGCCACCCACCAGGGCGCCCACGGCGGCAGCGACAGGGCCAGCAGCCAGCCGGTGATGGCCACCGACCCGTCGCCCAGCGCCCGGTCGGCATTGCCGCCGCTGATGCGCACGCACAACGCCTCGCAGGCCAGGCAGGCCAGCATGGTGACGATGAACAGGAAGATGGCGGGAAGGCCGAACAGCCACAGATTGTACAGCGTCGCCGGCACCAGGGCCGCCAGGACCGTGAACATGGTCCGGGAAACGTTGTTGGGGCCGTGGGTAAACGGTCCGCTCTTGTCGATCACGATGCTCATGCTTGGGCCCCGCCTTCGGTGGTGGGTTGCGCCTGGGCGGCAGCGGCGGCAGCCGCTTCGGCGGCCTCCTTGGCGGCCTTGGCCTTGGCGGCGGCTTCCCGCTTGGCCTGGGCCTGGCGTTCGAGACGCGCGTTATGAGCCTCGACCAGCGCCTTGGTCTGCTCGTTCTTGCGCCGCTCGCGGTCCAGCGCCGCGATCTTGCCCTTGGCATAGTTGAAATAGTGGACCAGCGGAATGTGCGACGGGCAGATGTAGGAGCACGACCCGCACGACACGCAATCCTGCACGCCGATCTTGGCGGCCAGGTCCAGCTTGTCGTTCCTGATGTAGCTGGCCATCTCCACCGGCACCAGGCCGCAGGGGCAATAGGTGACGCAGGAGCCGCAGCGGATGCAGGGGCTGGGGGCATGTTCGTTGGTTTCGGCTTGCGTCAGCGCCAGGATACCGGACGTGCCCTTGACCACCGCCACGTCCAGCGACGGCAGGGGCTGGCCCATCATGGGGCCGCCCGAGATGACGCGCTTGGCCGCCTTGGAGACGCCGCCGCAGAAATCCAGCAGCTCCGAAACCTTTGTGCCCAGCGGCACCTCGATGTTCTTCGGCTCGGACACCGCGCCGCCGCTCACCGTGACGACGCGCGACACCAGCGGACGGCCCAGGCGCACCGCCTGATGCACGGCCCGCGCGGTGGCGACGTTGTGCACCACCACGCCGACGTCGGCGGTCAGCTTGCGGGCCGGGGTCTCGCGTCCCGTCACCGCCTGGGTCAGGTGGCGCTCGGCGCCCATGGGATACTGCACCGGGACGCCCACCACCTCGACGTTCGGCTGCTTGGCCGCTTCGTCCTTGAGCGAGGCGATGGCGTGGGGCTTGTTGTCCTCGACGGCGATGATCACCTTGGGGGCACCCAGGGCATGGGCCATGATGCGGGCGCCGTCCACCACCTCTGCCGCGTATTCGCGCATGACGCGGTCGTCGCAGGTGAGGTAGGGCTCGCACTCGGCGCCGTTCAAGAGCAGGATTTCCAGCTTGTGCTGGCCGCCCAGGCCCAGTTTCACCGCCGAGGGGAAGGTGGCGCCGCCCATGCCGACGATGCCGGCTTCGGCGACGCGGGCCTTGATCTCGTTGGCCGAAGCGGCGAAGGGATCATTGATGGGGGCCATGGGCTCGGCCCATTCGTCCTTGCCGTCGGAATCCAGCATGATGGTCAGCGTCGGCAGGCCCGAGGGGTGCGGCGCGGTCATCTCGGTGATGGCGGCGATGCGGCCCGAGGTGGGGGCGTGCACGGCGGCCGAGATGGCGCCTTGGGCCTTGGCCAGCAACTGACCCTTCTTGACCGTGTCGCCGACATTGACCGTGGTGTTGGCCGGCGCGCCCATGTGCTGCTGCAGGGGCAGGTAGAGGGTCTTGGGCACGGGCAGGGCGACGATGGCCTTCTCGCTCGTCAGCTCCTTGCGGTATTCCGGGTGGATGCCGCCCAGGATGGGAAACAGTTTCATCGACCGTCTCTCCTCAATGCGCCGAATGCTCGCCCGGCTTATGCCAGTGCCAGCCTGCGATGGTTTGCGGAATGGGGCGCATCTCGATGGCCTCGGTGGGGCAGATCTTGAAGCACTTGGAACAGGCGTGGCAGGCGTCGGCGATCACCGTGTGCAGCTGCTTGGGCGCGCCGACGATGGCGTCGGAGCCGCACTCGCCGATGCAGCGCAGGCAGCCGATGCACAGATCCTCGTTGATGAAGGCGACGCGGGGGCCGACCTCTTCATGAGCATCGGCGTCGGCATGCACGCCCAGCTTGGCGGCCAGCGCCTCGATGGTGGCCTTGCCGCCCGGGGCGCACAGCGTGATGGGGGTATCGCCCTTGGCGAGCGCGGCGGCGTATTGCGAGCAGCCGACGAAGCCGCACTGGCCGCATTGCGAGCCGGGCAGCAGGGCCTGAAGCTCGTCCTCGATGGGATTGGTGGGCACGGCCAACAGCTTGGCGGCGGTTCCCAGAACCGCGCCCAGCGTCACGCCCATCACCGCCAGACTTCCGACATCCAACAACATGACAGGCAACCTCCTAATTGGTGCTCATACCGGAAAAGCCCATGAAGGCCAGCGCCAGCAGGCTGGCGGTGATGAAGCCGATGGGCGGGCCGGCGAACAGGCGCGGCACGGCGTTCAAGGCGATGCGTTCTCTGAGGCCGGCGAACAGCACCATGACCAGCGAGTAGCCCAGCGACGAGGCCAGGGCGAACACGGTGCTCTCGATGAAGTTCATCTTGCCTTCCACCAGCAGCAGATTGACGCCCAGAACGGCGCAGTTGGTGGTGATCAGCGGCAGGTAGATGCCCAGCATCTGGAACATGGCGGGCGAGACCTTGCGCACCACGGCTTCGGTGAACTGCACGGCCGCCGCGATGACCAGGATGAAGGTCACGGTGCGCAGGTAGCCCAGGTCGTAGGGTTCCAGCAGCGCCTTCTCCACCCCCCAGTCGATCATGGCCGAGACCGTGATGCAGAAGGTGGTGGCGGCGCCCATGCCGATGGCGGTGTCCACCCGGGTGGTGACGCCCATGAAGGAGCACAGGCCCAGGAACCGCATCAGGACGACGTTGCTGACCAGAGCGGCGCTGATGATCAGCAGAAGGTAATGTTCCATCGGGTGCTTCCCCCTTTACCCATGTTCCGTGTGGCATGACCCGTCGACCGGCGCCTCGAAGGCGCGGCGCAGGTAGCGGGGGGTCAGCACCCCCCGTGCCGAAAGATAGCCGGAGATGATCCGGGCCCCGAGCAGACCGACCAGCATTCCGCCGACGGCGCCCATGGCCGCCATGGAATCGCTGTGGCCCATTTCCTGTCCGGCGATGCCGCCCGCCAGCAAGGTGAGCAGCGGCAGGCCGTAGGCCGTGAGCGCCCCCTTGGTGAGCGTATCCTCGCGCACGCCCACCACCACCCGCTCGCCGACCGCAAGGCCGAGATCGCCCGGCAGGGCGAAGCGCTTGGCCAGCTGGCGCGCGGACGGGTCGCCCATCTGCTTGCCGATGCTGCACAGCCCGGCCGAGTGGCAGGTGCCGCAGCCGGCGACCGGCTCGGGCTCGGCCCAGGCCTTGCCGCCGCTGATGGCGACCACGCGGGCGAAGCCTTCGACCATGTCGCGGTCATTGGCGTCGGGGAAAGTGGACAGGGGATCGCTCATCGTTGGATCAGGCCGTCACCGTCGCGACGACGCCCTGGGGCGTGACGAAGAAGGCCTGATGCGCCCCGGCGGCGCGCAGGATGTGCTGGCGGTCGGCTTCGGGCGCCAGGATCAGGGCGGTGGCCAGGCCGTCGGCGATGGTGGCGTTGTCGGCGATCACCGTGACGCCCAGATCGGCGGGTGCGGTCCTGCCGGTCTTGGGGTCGATGATGTGGGTGAACTTGCCGGCCTCGTCGAAGATGGTGCCGTAGCCGCCCGAGGTGGACACGCACTTGTTGACCACGTCCACCGAGGTGACGGCCTTGGAATTGTCCGCCGGGTTGGCGATGCCGATGCGCCAGGCCGAGCCGTCGGGCTTGGCGTCCAGGGCGCGGGGCTCGCCCATGTCCACCAGCATCTGGGTGAAACCGTGGGCCTTGAGCACGTCGGACACCTTATCGGTGATGTAGCCTTGGGCGCGGGCGTTGAGCGTCAGCGCCATGCCGGGCTTGGCCAGCCGGACGCTGCGGCCGGCGGCGTCGATCTCGATGCCCTTCCAGTCCACCAGGGCCAGGGCGGCCGCGATGTCCTTGGCCGCCGGGCCGGCTGCGTCGGGGCTGGCGGCGGTGAAGTGGCTGAAATACAGCTGCCACACCGGCTGGATGGTGGGGTCGAAGGCTCCGCCGCTGATCTCGGCCAGGGACTTGGCGTGGGCGACCAGTTCGATGAATTCGGCCGGCGCGTTGTCCAGCTTGCCGTCGCGGTTCAAGGCCGACAGGGCCGAATCGGCGCGGTAGACGCTGAACATGGCTTCCAGACGGGCCAGCTCGGCTTGGGCGGCGGCCAGGGCCGCCTTGGCCTTGGCCTCGTCGGCGGCGTAGAGCTGGATGGAGGACGGCGCGCCGAGCGTCGTTCCTTCCCAGCGCACCAGGCGGGCCTGGGCGGCATTGGCCTTCATCAGCAGCGGCAGTCCGGCGGCGGCGGCCAGAATGGTGATGGCGCGACGGCGGGTGATACGAACGGTCATCGAGCCTGAGCCCTCCTTCGGGTGAAACTTCCGGGCGCCCAAGGGTCGGCCCTGACTGGGGCCTGATCCCGTGGTCCTGCCGAACTCTCCTAGCAAGACCCGCGCCACAAAAGTATAATTGCTCAAAAAAACGTCACATAGATGGTATGCGAGGACAACGCCCACATCAAGAGTGCGTGTTTTGAAATGCGCATTGCAATACCAATTTTACAAAATGGCGGAAATGAGCCGAATTTTAAGCGATACGGAGCAAAATGCCCGGGTGTAACAGGATCGCTATGGCCTTTGGGCAGCAGAAAAAATTCCGTGCCCTGTGGTCTCGCTCCCTGTGTCGCAAGTGCGACAGAGCGGGGCGATGTCGTACCAAATGTCGCACATGACCTTTGGTATGGGATGTTTTTAGTCTTTTGCGCTTGGCGGCACCGTTAAACGGTGATAAGTAGAAACCCGCAAGGACCTGCGCCCATTGGGCCGGGTCATTTTTTTTGGCGAGACGATCGCCGTCGACGCGCTCTTCGACCCGGGGGGGGTAGGGGAGAGCGGTAAAGGGGGAGGCCCGATTTCAGGCCTCCCCCTTTATCTTTGCGCACCAGCCTTTCCAGGCCGTCCGGAAGAAGTCCTCCACCGCCGCCACATGGGCGGCGGCGTCGCCCACCCCCTGGCGCATGGCCGGGCGCAGGCGGCGGCGCAGATCCGACAGCCGCACGGAATCGGCGGCCAGGGCGACGGCCAGGTCCTCGTAGCCCTCAAGATCCGGGCGGGCCAGTTCCTCCTCCATCCCCATGGCGTCAAGCAGGGCCAGGGTCTGGCGCGAGAAGGGGCGTGGTCCCGGCAGGGTCACCACCGGCACCCCCATCCACAGCGCCTCGCACGAGGTGAAGGCGCCGCAATAGGGGAAGGGGTCGAGGCCGATATCCACGTCGGCGTATTCGGCCAGCAACTGCTCGGGCGGCGAATTGCCGCGCAGTTCCAGCCGCTCGGGCGCGATGCCATGGGCGGCGAAGGCGTCGCGCAGGCGCCCGGCCACCTCCGCATGGGCGAGGTGGGGCCATTTCAGCAGCAGACGCGAGCCCGGCACTCGGGCCAGGATGCGCGACCAGGACTGGATCACCCGGTCGTTCAGCTTGGCGATGTTGTTGAAGCTGCCGAAGGTGACATGGCTCCGCGCCAGCATGGGCGGGGCGGCGGGGGCCGGCGAATCCGGCCCCTGGTAGCACAGGCGCGAGCCGGGCAGGAACGCCACCTTTTCCCGGAACCAGCCTTCCGCCTCGGGCGGAACCGTGGCGCGGTCCATCAGGACGTAATCCATGGCCGCCAGCCCGGTGGTGAAGGGATAGCCCAGCCAGCTCACCTGCACCGGGGCGGGCTTGGCGGCGAACAGGCCCAGCCGGTTGCCCGCCGTATGGCCGTCCAGGTCCATCAGGATGTCGATGCCGTCCTCTCGGATCAGCTGGGCCAGGGCTTCGTCGTCCTGGTCCGCCACATCGCGCCACAGATCGGCGCTGCTTTGTAATTGGCGGGCGATGTCGTCGTCGCCCGGCCGGGTGGCGTAGCAGACGGCGAAAACCTTTGCGCGGTCGTGGCGCTCCAGCACCGGGCGCATCAGCAGGCCCAGGGGATGGCGGCGGAAATCGGCGGAGACGTAGCCGATGCGCAGCACCCGCTCGGGCTCGGGCGGATTGGCGTAGCGCGCCGGAACGGTGGCGCGGCGGCGGTCCATGATCCGCCGGTGGGCCAGCCCGATCTCCTTGCCGCTTTGGTCGGGAAGGTAATGCAGGCAGTTGAGGTGGTTGGAAGCCGCCATGGTCAGGCGGGGATCCATGGTCCAGGCGGCGTGGTAGCAGGCGGCGGCCTCGGTGGCGCGTCCTTCGCCATAAAAGGCGTTGCCCAGGTTGTAATGGGCGGCGGAATGGCTGGGGCGCAGCGCAATGGCGGTGCGAAGGCTGTCCTGGGCCGCCTTCATCCGCCCGGCCTGCTGTTGCAACGCGCCGAGATCGGTGAGCATCCGCCAGTCGCCGGGGGCGAGGCGGGCGGCCGTCTCCATGGCATCGGCGGCTTCGGGCGCCCGGCCCAGCGCATCCAGGCAGCGGGCCAACTGGGCGTGGACCACCGGCAGATGGGGCAGAAGCTCGGCGGCGCGGCGGTAGCAGGGCTCGGCCTCCGCCGCTTGCCCCAGGCGCATTCGGACATTGCCCAGGTTGAACCAGGCCGGAGCGAGGCCGGGGGAAAGGTCGGCGGCGCGGGCGAAATCGGCTTCGGCCTCGTCCAGGCGTCCGAGATCGGAGAAAAGGTCGCCGCGGTTGCACCAGGCTTCGGCCAGATCGGGGGCCAGCTCCAGGGCGCGGCCGTGGAGCGTCAGGGCGTCGTCGGCCTGTCCGCGCTGCTGGGCGATCACGCCGCGGTTGGTCAGGGCCTTGGCCGCCAGGGACGGGGGAGCGACGATCCGCCGATAAAGGGAATCGGCTTCATCCAGGCGGCCCTGGTTGTGTAGCGATTCGGCCTGTCGGAGCGCTTGGGCGGGATCGGAGGTCATTTCCGATTTATCGGGGGCGGCTGCCGCTCCGTCAAGGCTACACCACGCCTTTGGCGCGCAAGGCGGCCAGCGCGTCTTCGTCCAGCCCCAGCACTTCGGCCAGCACCGCATCGGTATGCTCGCCCAGCAGCGGCGGCCCCCGGTCGTAGGCCACTTCGGAGTCCGACAGGCGCAGCGGGCTGGCCACGGTGGGAATGCTTCCGGCCGCGGCGTGGGGAACCTCGCGGCGCAGGCGTCGCGCCTGGGCCTGGGGATCGGCGAACACCTTGTCCATG
This sequence comes from Magnetospirillum sp. ME-1, assembly GCF_002105535.1. Classification (GTDB taxonomy): domain Bacteria; phylum Pseudomonadota; class Alphaproteobacteria; order Rhodospirillales; family Magnetospirillaceae; genus Phaeospirillum. Next base: position 1,376,422 of record NZ_CP015848.1, read on the forward strand.
GTGTTGATGGGGCCCGAGGGAATCTGGCGGCGCTCGAGCGCCGCCAGCAGGGCCGTCGAGGTGTAGCGCCGCGTTTCGGCCTCGATCAGCGGAATCAGCACGTCGCGGTGTTGGACCCTGGCGCGGTTCAGGGTGAAACGCTCGTCCACCGCCCATTCGGGATGGCCCAGCTCGTCGGCCAGCTTGGCGAACTGCCCGTCATTGCCCACCGCGATGATCAGGTGGCCATCGGCGGTGGGGAAGGCCTGATAGGGCACGATGGCGGCGTGGCCGTTGCCCGCCCGGGTCGGGGCGTCGCCGCTGACCAGATAGGTCATGGCCTGGTTGGTCATCATGGACACCTGCACGTCCAGCAGGCCCAGGTCGATATGCTGGCCGCGCCCGGTACGGTGGCGCTGGTTGAGCGCCGCCAGCACGGCGATCACCGCGTGCAGGCCGGTGGACAGGTCGGCGATGGCGATGCCGGCCTTCTGCGGCCCGCCGCCGGGAAGCGTATCCTTTTCCCCCGTCACGCTCATCAGCCCGCCCATGGCCTGGATCATGAAGTCGTAGCCGGCCCTGGGCGCATAGGGCCCGTCCTGGCCGAAGCCGGTGATGGAGCAATAGACCAGCCGGGGATTGAGCTCCTTCAGGGAATCGTAGTCCAGGCCGTACTTCTTCAATCCGCCCAGCTTGTAGTTCTCCACCAGCACGTCGGCCCGGGCGGCCAGCGAACGGACCAGCTCCTGGCCCTCGGGCGTCGCCATGTCGATGGTCACCGAATGCTTGCCCCGGTTGGCCGCCAGGTAATAGGCGGCGTCGCCCTTCTCGCCCGTCTTGGGATGGTTGAGGAAGGGCGGGCCCCAGCCCCTGGTGTCGTCGCCGGAGCCGGGCTTTTCCACCTTGATCACCCGGGCGCCCAAATCGGCCAGCATCTGGGTGCAGAAGGGACCGGCCAGCACGCGCGAAAGGTCGAGGACCAGAATGTCGTCAAGGGCCCGCATCTCGTCATTCCTTATTGTGTCAAACGCGACAGAACGGTCAGCCACAGGGTCAGCACCGCGAAGGCCGCCAGGGTGAACAAGCCGTTCCAGCCCAGCACGATGGTCTTGGACGGCTTGCCCACCAGTTCGCCCAGCAGCATGGCGGACGCGGTCATGGCCGAGGAATTGATGGCCAGGCACCAGCCGCCGATCAGACCCAGCGCCAGGGATTCGGTGGACAGCGGCAGCGACGGCGCGGCGCTGAGCGCCGAGGCGATGATGGTGACGGAAACGATGGGATTGATGCCGATCAGCGCCGGGCCCATCACCGCCAGGATGGCCAGGGCCGGCAGGGCGGCGGGTGGAGCCAACGGCGAGGCGATCAGGGTGCCCAGGGTCTCGGGCGGGATCATGGCCGAGAACAGGGTGCCGATGAAGCCGGCCGAGGACAGGATGGCGATCTCGGTGCGGTAGGCGGGGAAGGTCTGGGCCGCCTGGGTCACCACCCGGCGGCCGGTCTCGGCGCAGCCCTTGGCGATGCCGCCGCCCAAATACTGGCGGGCCAGCCAGCCCAGGCCCACCAGCGGGGTGGAGACCAGCATGGCGCGGCTGAGCGGCACGCCCAGCAGGACCTCGAAGGCGAGCGCCATGACGAAGACCAGCAGCACCAGCCCCGTCACCCCCATCAGGGCGGCCATGTCGCGGGTGGGTTCGGTGGGGGGCAGCAGATGCCGGAGATGGGCGGGGGCCTGGATGCGGTCCTGCACCCAGCCCAGGCCCAGCACCAGGGTGCCGGTCGCCATGCCCAGCGGCAGCATGGAGCTCCAGTGCAGGCTGGGCAGGGCGGTGAGCAGCACCGCCAGCGAGATGGACAGCGGCGAGGCCAGGGGCGTGATGGAAAAGCCGCGCAACAGCGCCAGGATCATGCGGCGCTCGCGGATGTCCCTGATCTGCTCGTTTCCGCCCGCCGCCTCCAGCGAGTTCCTCTGCTTGATCATGATGCCCAGCAGGCTCAGCACCCCGATGTTGAGGATGATGCCGAACAGATAGCCGCCCAGCGTCAGCAGGGCATAACGCCGCCCCGGGGTCTGGTTGACGAAGAAGGTGGAGCAGCGGCTGACCAGGGGCGAGGTGCGCGCCGCTTCCCGCAGGAAGAACTGGTTGGCGAAGAAGGTGGCGAAGAAGGCGCCGGTGTCGAGCGACGAGGCGATGACCCGGCCGGGCTCGGCGGTTCCGGTCACGGCCGCGCCCATGGTCAGGCCCAGCGCCAGGCCGATCATCACCTTGGCGTTGACCGCCATGCGCCGCCATTCCGCCGCCAGGAAGGCCACCAGCAGGACGCGCGCCCCCATGCGAAGCGCTTCGGCCGGCGCGATCACGTCGCCCAGCACGCAGGCGATCATGCCGAGCAGGAGGAGGGCGGACGGGCGCCCGCCGCTCATGACGCGGTCAACCCTTTCAGGCGGCCCAGCGCCGCCCGCGCCTCGTCCTCGAAGCGGCGGACGATGGCGGCCAGGGGCTCGATGCGGTCGGCGAAGGCCACCGACTGGCCCACCGACAGCGCCGCCTTGGTCCAGTCGCCGGTGCGGTAGGCCTCGCGCCCCACCTTGCCGGAAATGTGGGGCATCAGCGCCTCGATGCCGGCCCCCTCCTTCTCCAGGGTCTGTACCGTGGCGGTGGCCTCGTTGCGCAGCACGCGCGCCGTGTTGCGCAAGGACGACAGGATCAGGGTGGTCTCGGTCTCGTCGGCCTCGATCAGGCGGCGCTTGTAATCGGCATGGGCCCAGATCTCCTCGGCCACCAGAAAGCGGGTGCCCACCACCACGCCGTCGGCGCCCAAGCCCAGGGCGGCCACCAGATGGGCGCCGGTGCCGATGCCGCCGCCCACCAGCAGGGGGATCGACAGCTTGGACGCCGCCACGTTGGCCTGAACAAAGGTGCCCACCATGTCCATGCCGGGGTGGCCGCCGCATTCGGCGCCGACCACCGCCACGGCATCGACGCCCTCGGCCTGGGCTTTCAGCGCGTATTTCACCGCCGGCACCTTGTGCACCACCTTGATTCCGGCCGCCTTCAGCGCCGGCAGGTAGGGGGCGGGATTGCGGCCCGAGGTTTCGACGAAGCGCACCCCTTCCTCGACGATCAGGTCGAAGACGGCTTGGGTGCGCTCGCCCTGGACCAGTTTGGGCAGCATGGAGACGTTGACGCCGAACGGCTTGCCCTCCGACAGATCACGGCACTTTCGGATGGCGGATCTGAGATCGCCCAACTCCTCGTAGCTGGCCGCCGTGATGAAGCCGCAGATGCCGGCATGGGCCGCGGCGGCGACGTAATCGGGCGTCGCCAGCCATTGGAGCCCACCGGCCAGCACCGGCAAGTGAATGCCGAACAGTTCGGTGACGCGGGTGTGGAAGAGGGCGGTCATTTCCTTGTCATCCCGAGCGAAGTCGAGGGATCTCCGCCTGGAAGGGCGGTGCCGATGCTGAAAAACCGTGCCAGGACGAGATCCCTCCTCCCGATGGTCGTCGGGATGACAATCACACGATTCACAGCGCCACGCCTTCGGGCGATTCGCTGCCGGTGCGGTAGCGGAAGGTGCCTTCGCCCATGGCGATCAGCTTGCCGTTCTCGTCCAGGATTTCCGACGAGCAGAACACGATGCGGCTGCCGCCCGCCTTCTTGCGGCCGATGGCGCGGATCAGGCCGTGGCGGACCTGGCCGGTGAAGCTGGTGGTCAGCTGCAGGGTGACGCAGCGCCGCACCCGGCCGGGATGGGGACAGTAGGTGGCGGCGAAGCCGCACGAGGTGTCGATCAGGGTGGCGAGAACGCCGCCATGGACCAGTCCGGCGCGGTTGCAGTGCTTACGGTCGACGGTCAGTTCCAGCACGGCGTGATCCTCGGCCCATTCGGCCAGATGGTAGCCCAACAGGTCCTGGAAGCCCGATGCGGGCTCGCCGTCCAGCAGATCAGTGCTCATGAAGGGTGTCCCTGGCGAAGTAAAGGTCGTGGAGGTGGGCAAGATCCACCGAATCGGCGCTTTCCGACAGCACAACCTTGCCGCCCCTGACCAGATAGACGTGGTCGGCGATCTTCAAGGCCTTGTTGGTGTTCTGCTCCACCAGCACGATGGTGCGCCCCTCTTGCCGCAGACGGTCGAGGATGCCCATCACCTCGTCCACCACCACCGGCGCAAGGCCCAGCGACGGCTCGTCCACCAAGATCAGCTTGGGCTCCTCCATCAGGCCGCGCCCCATGGCCAGCATCTGCGCCTCGCCGCCCGACAGGGCGCCGGCCAGCTGGTCGCGGCGCTCAAAGAGGCGGGGGAACATGTCGTAGACCATCTTCAGGTTTTTCGGCGCATTGGCCCGGCACTTCCTGGGAAACGCCCCCATCATCAGGTTGTCGGCCACACTCATGTCGCGGAACACCATGCGGCCTTCGGGGATCATGGCGATACCGTCCGCCACCATGTCCCAGGTGGGCGCGTTGGTGCGGTCCATGCCCTGGTAGAGGATGCGTCCGGCTCCGGTCTTCACCAGTCCCATGATGGCGCGCAAAAGCGTGGTCTTGCCGCCGCCGTTGGGGCCGAGGATGCAGGTGAGCTTGCCTTCCTCGATGGTGAGCGACAGGTCCCACAGCACGTTGATGGAGCCGTAGCCGGCCCGCAAGGCTTCGATTTCAAGCAGCTTCGCCACCGGTATAGCTCCTGATGACTTCGGGGTCGTTGAATACGTGCTCGGGGCTGCCCTCGGCGATCAGTCGGCCGAAATTCAGCACCACCACGCGGGGGCACAGCCGGGTGATGGTCTCGATGTCGTGCTCGATGATCAAGAGGGCGAGGCCATAGCGGCTCCGCACCTCCGACAGGGTGTGCATGAAGGCGCGCTTGCCCGCCGTCTCCAGCCCGGCCAGCACCTCGTCGAGCATCAGCAGCTTCGGGTTGGTGGCCAGCGCCTTGCCCACCTCCAAGGCCTTCTGCTCGGTCAGCGCCAGCGAGGTGGCGGCATCCGAGTCCGCCTTGTGGCCCAGCTTCAGCAGGTCGAGGATTTCCTCGATGCGCTGCTTGTCCACCCGGCCGGTGGCGAAGCGCGATGCCACCATCAGGTTTTCGCGCACCGTCAGCTCGTGCATGGGCTGGGGCACCTGGAAGGCGCGGCCGATACCGGCCCGCGCCCTGGTGTGGATGGGCATGGCCACCAGATCGCGGCCCAGGAAGCGGGCCTTGCCCCGGGTGGGGCGCACCAGCCCCGACACGGCGTTGAACAGGGTGGTCTTGCCCGCCCCGTTGGGGCCGACCAGCCCCAGCACGTCGCCCTCATTCATGGAAAAGCTGACGTCTCCCACGGCGATCAGGCCGCCGAAGGCCACGGTGATGCCGTCAAGCTCAAGCAGCATGGGCGTGGCCCTCCTTAGCGGACAGTTTGGCCGCCAGCATGGGGATCAGGCCGCCGGGGCTGAACAGGATCATGGCGCCCAGCAGCGCGCCCAGCACGATCTGGTGGCCCTGGGGCAGGATGGGCTTGAACACCAGCTGGTCCACCAGATAGACCGCCAGCGCGCCCACCAGCGGGCCGCTCACCGTGCGGTAGCCGCCGAAGATGGCCGAGACGATGGCCAGCGTCGTCCACTGCCCGGCGAAGGCGTAGTCGGGCTCGAGGAAGTTGATGTAATGGGCGTTGAAGGCGCCGACCATGCCGGTGATGAAGGCGGACACCACCAGCATCCAGGCCTTCAGCAGCGTCGAGTTGACGCCGACGACGCGGGTGGCGTCCTCGCTGTCGTGCATGGCTTTGAGCGCCAGGCCGTAGGTGGAGCGGCGGATCAGGTGATAGGCCGCCATGGACGCCACCACGATGGTCAGGATGACGAAATAGCCGCCCAGCTTGGAGCCGAAATCCATCCCCAGCAGGGTGGGCAGGCGGGGAATGGACAGCAATCCCGCCGCGCCGCCGGTGATGGGCTTGGCCTCGGTGGCCAGGATGCGGAATATCTCGGCATAGGCCAGGATGGCCAGGGCGAAATAGGGGCCGCGCAGCCGCAGCGCCGGCATGGTCGCCACCGAGGCGATGGCCGCGCCGATGCCGGCCATCAGCATGGCCGGAAACACCGGCCAGCCTCCTTTCAGCGTCAGCAGGGCTGAGACGTAACCGCCTACCCCGAAGAAGGCGGCGTGGCCGAAGCTCACCATGCCGCCCAGATTGCCCAACAGCGCCCAGGCGATAGCGATGCCGCCGATGGTCAGCGCCGCGACGATCAGGCCGATGACATAGGCGTTGGAGCCCAAGGCCAGCGGCACGGCGATGTAGGCGAGGACCAGGAACAGGCCGATCTTGAGGGTGTTGCCCATGGTCTCAGCCCCTCCGCTTGGCGCGGCCGAACAGGCCGGACGGCATCAGGAGCAGCACCACCAGGAACAGCACCATGCCGGCCAGTTCCTGCAGCGCCGACGACGCCATGGTGACGGTCAGGCTTTCCACCACGCCCAGCAGCACCGCGCCCAGCAGCACGCCGGGCACCGAGCCCATGCCGGCCAGCACGGTGATGATGAAGGCCTTCACCGTCAGGTGATGGCCCAGCGACGGCTGGATCACCTTGGCGGTGTAGATGGCGATGCCCGCCACCGTGGCCAGCAGGCCCGACACCGCGAAGGACAGCACCTCGGTCAATTGCGGATTGACGCCCATCAGCTTGGCGGCGTCGCGGTTGGAAGCAACGGCCCGCAACGCCCTGCCGTACCAGCTTTTTTCCAGCCACCACCACACGGCAGCCACCAGGATGATGCCGATTCCGGCGAACACCAGTTCGGCCTGCATGGCGAACAGGATGTCGAAGGGGATGACGGCGTCGTGGTACCAGGGCGTGGTGGCGGAGTGGATGTCCGCCGACCAGATCATCAGCACCGCGTTGGTCAGGATTACCCCGATGCCGAAGGTGAGGATCAGCGAGTTCAGCTCGCGATCCTTCTTGATCAGGCTGACCAGGTAATAGACCGCCATGGCGGTGGCCACCACCACGGCCAGGGCCAGGGGCAGCGAGGCCAGGGGATCGAGGCCCAGCTTCTCCTCGGCTGTGTAGCTGATATAGGCGCCCAGCAGCACCAGCTCGCCATGGGCGAGGTTGATGACCCGCATGGTGCCGAACACCAGCGCCAGACCCAGCGCGATCAGGGCGTAGTACGCTCCCGACAGCAGGCCGGAGAACAGGGATTGAAGGGTTAGCTCAAGCATGGGCGGAGAACCTGGGATAGGAAAAGGGCAATCCTTTTCCCGTCATCACCGGGCTTGACCCGGTGATCCACGTGGAGCCGCCATTCCCATGGCATCGGGAGCGGCGGGGCGTGGATGCCCGGAACAAGTCCGGGCATGACGAGAAAAATTCGGCGTTTCTTACCAAGGCACGGCCGGATACTTGACCTTGCCGGTGGCGGCGTCGCTGGGCCAGACCAGGACCACCTTGCCGCCCTGGTGCTGGCCCATGCGGTGGGTGAATTCCGGATTGTCGCCGGCCTCGTCGAAGCGGACCTTGCCGATCACCGTGTCGGCCTGGGTCTTGCGCATCTCGGTGGCGATGCCGCCCTTGTCGATGGTGCCGGCATCGGCGGCGCGCGCCACCGCCTCGAACAGCAGCTTGGACTGCACATAGCCGAAGATGCCCAGGTAATCGGGGGCTTTGTTGAACATCTTCTGGTAGGTTTCGGCGAATTCCTTGGCTTCCGGCGTGGTGAACTCGGCCGGGTAGGACAGTGTGGAGGTCCCGGACACGTTCTCCATCAGGTCGGGGAACTCGGCGGCCATCTTGGAGGTGGCCAGCGACCACACCCCGGCGATGGTCTTGATCTCGGGCTTCAACACCTTGGCGGCGCGCAGGATGCCCACATAGTCGTTCTCGTAGCCGATCATGGCGATGGCGTCGGGGCGGTCCTGCAGCTTGATCTTGTGGATGATGGGCTTGAAGTCGTTGGTGGCCGGATCGAAGGCGTGCATGGTGACCTTGACGCCCTTGGGCCCCAAGCCGGTCTGCAGCATCTTGGCCACTTCCTCGGTGGCTTCCTTGGTGGAATAAACCACCGCCACCGATTTCACCCCCACCTCGTTGAACATGCCCATCAGGGCGCGGGCATAGCCTTCCGAGCTGTTGATGCGGAAGAAGGTCTTGAGGTTGCGCCTGGTCAGTTCGGTGGCGACGCCGCCCGAGGTGATGTAGACCTTGCCCAGCTTTTCGGCGGCTTCCGAGGCCGGGCCGATGATGTTGGAGCCGTAGCCGCCGGTATAGGCCACCACCCCGTCGGCGGCCAGCTTCTCGACGGCACCCACCGCCTTGGCCGGCGAGGATTCGTCGTCGACGGTGAGGATCTTGACCGTGTGCTTGCCGTTCTTCTTGTTGAACAGCTCGGCGGCCACCTGGATGCCCTCGTTCATGGCGGTGCCGACCCGGGCCAGATTGCCCGACAGCGGAATTTCGGCGCCGATCTTGAATTCCGCCGCCTCGGCCGGGGCAAAGCCCAGCATCACGGACAGGGCCAGGGCCGAAACACAAAGCTTGGTCTTGGACATGTTGCTTCCTCCCAACGTTTTTTACAGATTGTCGTAGGCGTGGTTTCTTGCCGCCTCGGCGAGGCGGTTCTTCAGGATTTTCCCCGTGGCGCCGGCGGGCAGGTGGCCGACCACCACCACCTCGCCGGGGCGCTTGTAGGGTGCCAGGCGGGACGCGGCCCATTCGCCGAGCTGGGCGGCGTCGATTTGAGTGCCGGGCGCCACCTGGACGAAGGCCACCACCTCCTCGTTGCCGTCGGCGGCCGGGCGGCCGACCACGGCGGAATGGGTGACCAGGGGATGGGCGTTGAACACCGCCTCCACCTCGGCCGGATAGACGTTGAAGCCCGAACGGATGATCAGTTCCTTGGCGCGGCCGACGATGAACAGCGCCCCGTCCGCATCACGCCGGGCGAAGTCGCCGGTGTTGAGCCAGCCCTCTGCATCGATCACCTCGGCGGTCATTTCGGGCGCGCGGTAATAGCCCTTCATGGTGCCGGGACCCCGGCTCCACAGCTCGCCCACCTGGCCGTCGGGGATGTCCTTGCCGTCAGGTCCGACGATGCGCACCTCGACGCCCGGCAGGGCATGGCCCACCGAGCAATCGGCGCGTGGCGCGTCCAGGCGGGTCTGGCAGATGGTGGGCGCCGATTCGGTCAGGCCGTAGCCGTTGTTCAGCACCCGGCCGAACACCGCTTCGGTCTCCGCCTTGATGGCGGGGTCGAGCGGCGAGCCGCCGGCCGACAGGAAGCGTAAACAGGGGGCCTCGACCTTTGCGCCGGTAAGACGGAGATGCTCCAGGAACTTGGCGAACATGGCCGGCACGCCGTTCCACATGGTGAGCCCCGCCTTCAAGTCGGCCAGCACCTGGGCGGGGGCGAAGCGCGGCGCCACGTGCAGGCAGGCGCCGCCGTAAAGGCTTCCCACCAGCACCGAGGCCAGTCCGAACACATGGGACATGGGCAGCACGCCATAGGCCACGTCGCCGGGGCCGATGTCCCGAAGTCCGCCCGAGACCGCGCCGACGAACATGATGTTGCGGTGGGTGAGCATGACGCCCTTGGGCGTGCCGGTGGTGCCCGAGGTATAGATCAGCGCCGCCACCTGGCCGTTGCCGGGCTCGACCGGCTCCGAACCGCATTCGTGGTTGAGCGGTCCCACGGCGAAGCTGCCGAGGCGGGGCAGGGCGCGCATCTGGGCGCCGTGCTGCCTCGCGTGCAAGGTGGCCTCGGCCGAGACGTCGGTGGTGTAGATCACCCGGCGCGCGCCGCAATGATCGCGGATGGTGTCGATCTCGCGCTCCGACAGCCGGGCGTTGATGATCGCCGCCCAGGCATCCATCTCGCCCGCCGCCAGGATCAGGGCCACCAGCGGCAGACAGTTCTCGCCCACCAGCATCAGCCGGTCGCCGGGGCGCACCTCCAGCTCCTTCAGCAGCACTCCGGCCTCGTCCATGGCCTCGCCCAACTGGGCGTAGGTCCAGCGGATATCGCCCTGGATCATGGCGAGGGCGTCGGGGGTGCGCCGCTGCCAGTGCCGCGCCAGTTGCGACAGGCGCGGCGGCAGGTCGGCCAGGATGTCGGCGACAGCCCGCATCAGGCGATGTCCTTCAGCATGTTGCGCGCGATGACCAATTGCTGGATCTGGGTGGTGCCCTCGTAGATGCGGAACAGGCGGACGTCGCGGTAGAAGCGTTCGATGCCGTAATCGGCGATGTATCCGGCCCCACCATGGACCTGCACGGCGCGGTCGGCGATGCGGCCCACCGCTTCCGAGGCGAACATCTTGCAGCAGGCGGCTTCCGTGGAGACGTTCCGGCCCTCGTCCTTCTTGCGGGCCGCGTCCAGCACCATGCAGCGGGCGGCATAGGCCTCGGTCTTCGAATCGGCCAGCATGGCCTGGACCAGCTGGAACTCGCCGATGGGCTTGCCGAACTGGACGCGCTCGGCGGCGTATTTGACGGTGTCGCGGATCAGGCGTTCGGCGACGCCGACGCAGGTGGCCGAGATGTGCAGCCGTCCCCGGTCCAGCACCTTCATGGCGGTCTTGAAGCCCTGGCCCTCCTTGCCGCCGATGATGTTGGCGGCGGGCACGCGCACGTCTTCCAGGATCACGTCGCAGGTATGCGCGCCCTTCTGGCCCATCTTCTTGTCGATCTTGCCCAAGGACAGGCCGGGGGAATCGGCGTCGACGATGAAGGCGGTGATGCCGCCGGCGCCCTTGTCGGCCGGATCGGTCCGGGCCATCAGGGTGAAGATCGAGGCTTCGGGGGCGTTGGTGATGAAGCGCTTGGTGCCGTTGATGACGTAATGGTCGCCGTCCCTGCGCGCCGTGGTGCGAAGGGAGGCGGCGTCGGAGCCGGCATTGGGCTCGGTGAGCGCGAAGGAGGCGATCATCTCGCCGGTGGCGAGAAGGGGCAGGTACTTGCGCTTCTGCTCCTCGGTGCCGTCGATGATGATGCCTTGCGAGCCGATGCCGTTGTTGGTGCCGAAGATGGAGCGGAAGGCCGGGCTGGTCTGGCCGATCTCGAAGGCGCACAGCACCTCCTCCTCCATGGAGAGGCCCAGGCCGCCGTATTCCTCGGGAATGGACAGGCCGAACAGGCCCAGTTCCTTCATCTCGGCGACGATCTCGGCGGGAAGGGCGTCGTCCTCGGCGATGCGCTCCTCGTTGGGAACCAGACGCTCGCGCACGAAGCGCGACAGGGTGTCGAGGAGCTGGTTGAGGATTTCCTGGTCACGGATCATGTGGGTCTCGTCCCGTCTCTCTTGAAAGGGTAAGGGTTCAGCGGCGTCCCAGCGCCGCCTCGATCTTGCGGGCCACCGCCACCAGGCGGGGGCCGAGGTCGTCTTCCAGGCGCTCGCGCGGCAATAAAAATGCCGCGCCGCCGCAATTCAGCGCCATCACCGCGCCGGTGGCGGGGTTGGTCAGCGCCACGCCCACCGCGTGGACGTCCGATTGCCAGTCGCCCACCGACATGGTGAAGCCGCGTTGGGCGTATTCGCGCAGTGCCCGTTCCAGGCCCAGCTTGATGCGGGGCCAGTCGTCGGGATGGCGCTTCCTCACCTGGTCGAGGATGGCGTTGCGTTCGCCCTCGGGCAGGGCGGCCAGATAGGCGCGGCCCATGGCGGTGGTGGCCACCGGAATGCGCGATCCCACCGAGAGCCTGATGGTCAGCGCCCCTTTGCCCCGGCAGGATTCGATGTAGATCATGCTGGTCTGGTCGCCGCTGCCCAAGGACACCGCCACGTCGGAATAATCGGCCAGCTCCTGCATCAGCGGGCGGGCCACGTGGCGGATGTCCATGCTGGCCAGGGCGGTGTAGCCCAAGGACAGCACGGCGGTGCCCAACTGGTACTTGGCGTAGCGCTCGATATAGGTGAGGTAGCCCAGCCTGGTCAGCGTGTAGGTCAGGCGCGACACCGTCGGCTTGGGCAGCCCGGTGCGGGAAGCGATCTCCTGGTTGCCCAGCATGGCGTCGTTGGCGCGGAAGCAGCGCAGCACGTCCAGGCCGCGCGACAGCGCCACCACGAACTGACGGTCATGGCCTTCTGTACCGCTGTTTTCCTCGGATTCCGTCACGGCCTCATCTCCCGGACCCCTCCATTGCGATTGGGGGGCATGATTTTGTTTGCCAAGGGACCAAATCACGACTTAGGCTCTGGCGTCAACAAAATGTGAAATCGAATTCCGCACAGCGAAATTGAGGGACGTCATGACCGAAGTGCTCCTGGAAAAACCCTTTGATTCCGTGGCGTTGCTGCGAATCAACCGGCCCGAGGCCAAGAACGCGCTCAACGGCGAAGTGCGGCGTCTTTTGTCCGGGCACATGACGGAGCTGGGTGCCGACCCGTCCATCCGGGCCATCGTGATGACCGGCAACCAGGAGGCCTTCGCCGCCGGGGCCGACATCAAGGACATGGCCGAGGTGGGCGCCATCGAACTGATGCAGAGGAACAACCACCTGCTGTGGCGGGCCATCGCCAATTGCCCCAAGCCGGTGATCGCCGCGGTGAACGGCTATGCCTGGGGCGGCGGCTGCGAGCTGGTGATGCATGCCGACATCATCGTGGCGGGCGAGAATGCCAGCTTCTCCCAGCCCGAGGTCAAGGTGGGGATCATGCCGGGCGCCGGCGGGACCCAGCGCCTGACCCGCGCGGTGGGCAAGTTCAAGGCCATGCTGATGGTGATGACCGGTCAGGCCATCAGCGGCGTGGAGGCGGGGCAGATGGGCCTCGCCAGTCTGGTGGTCCCCGATACCGAGGTTCTGGACAAGGCGCTGGAGATCGCCAAAACCATCTCGCGCATGCCGCCCGTCGCCATCGCCCAGATCAAGGAAGTGCTGCTGGCCGGCCAGGACGCCTCGCTCGATACCGCCCTGATGCTGGAGCGCAAGGCCTTCCAATTGCTGTTCGCCAGCCGTGACCAGAAGGAAGGCATGAAGGCCTTCATCGAGAAGCGCAAACCCACCTATGAGGGGAAGTGACCATGAGCCTCGACGCCAATCGTTCCGACCTCATCCTCGGTCTTGTCGGCACCGGCACCATGGGCCGGGGCATCGCCCAGATCGCCGTGGCTTCCGGGGTGACCGTCATTCTGGTTGATGCGCAGCCCGGCGCCAGCGCCAAGGCCCGCGACGCCGTCGCCGCCATGCTGGCCAAGCTGGCCGAGAAGGGCAAGCTCTCGCCCGAAGCCTGCGCCGCCGCCACCGGCCGTTTGAAGCTGGGTGAAAGCCTCGCCGATCTGGCCCCCGCCCATGTGGTGGTCGAGGCCATCATCGAAGACATCAAGGTCAAGCAGTCGCTGATGAACGAGCTGGAGGCCATCGTCTCCGCCGACTGCCTGATCGCCAGCAATACCTCGTCGCTGTCGGTGACCTCCATCGCGGCCGCCTGCAAGCACCCGGAGCGGGTGGGCGGCTTCCATTTCTTCAATCCCGTTCCACTGATGAAAGTGGTGGAGGTCATCGATGGCGTCATGACGGCGCCTTGGGTGGTCGAGGCGCTGACCACTCTGGCCAGGCGTATGGGGCATGCGCCCGTCAAGGCCAAGGACACCCCCGGCTTCATCGTCAACCACGCCGGTCGCGGCTATGGCACCGAGGCGCTGAAGCTGGTGGGCGAGGGGGTGACCGACGTGTTTGCCGCCGACCGTATCCTGAAGGGCGCCGCCGGCTTCCGCATGGGGCCGTTCGAGCTGCTGGACCTTACCGCGCTGGACGTCTCCCATCCGGTGATGGAAAGCATCTACGACCAGTATTACCAGGAGCCGCGTTACCGTCCGTCGCCCATCACCCGCTCGCGCCTTGCCGCCGGGCTGCTGGGCCGCAAGGTGGGACGGGGCTTCTACGCCTATGAGGGCGACAAGCAGGTGGTGCCGCCCGCGCCGGCCGTGCCCGCCGCCTGGGAGGGGCCGGTCTGGGTGGCCCCGGGCGAAGGCTCGCTGGCCGTTGCCGCCCTGGTGACCAGGCTGGGGGCCAAGCTGGAGCAGGGCAACAAGCCGACCAAGTCGGCCCTGGTTCTGATCCCCGTGCTGGGTGAGGACTGCACCACGGCTTGCGTCCGGCTCGGCCTGGACGCCACCCGCACTGTCGCCATCGATCCGCTGTTCGGGCTGGACAGCCACCGCACCATCATGACCAACCCGGTGACGGCGGCCGATATGCGCAATGGCGCCCACGGCCTGCTGGCCGGCGACAATGTCGCCGTCTCGGTGATCAGCGACAGCCCCGGCCTGGTGGCGCAGCGGGTGGTGGCGACCATCGTCAATATCGGCTGCGACATCGCCCAGCAGCGCATCGCCACGCCGGAGGACATCGACAAGGCGGTGACGCTGGGCCTCGGCTATCCCGCCGGGCCGCTGTCCTGGGGCGACCGCATCGGCGCCGACAAGGTGGTGGCCATCCTCGACACCATGCTGGCCATTACCGGCGACCCCCGTTACCGCGCGTCTCTTTGGCTGAAGCGCCGCGCCGCCCTGGGCGTTTCCCTTTTGACTTCGGAGTCCTGATCCATGCTCGACGCCTATATCTATGACGGCCTGCGCTCCCCCATTGGCCGCCATGCCGGCGGTCTTGCCCCGGTGCGTCCCGACGATCTGGCCGCCGAGGTGATTCGCGCCCTGGTGGCCCGCTCGGCCTTCAAGCCGGAAGATGTGGAGGACGTGATCCTCGGCTGCACCAATCAGGCGGGCGAGGACAGCCGCAACGTGGCCCGCCACGCCGCCCTGCTGTCGGGTCTGCCCGTCGAGGTGGCGGGCCAGACCGTCAACCGGCTGTGCGCCTCGGGCTTGGCCGCCGTACTGGACGCGGCCCGCTCGGTGACCTGCGGCGAGGGCGACCTGTTCATCGCCGGCGGGGTGGAAAGCATGAGCCGCGCCCCCTTCGTGCTGGCCAAGGCCGAAAGCGCCTGGTCGCGTGACGCCAGGATCTTCGACACCACCATCGGGGCGCGCTTCGCCAATCCCAAGGTGGTGAAGGGCTTCGGCAACCATTCCATGCCCGAGACCGCCGACAACATCGCCCACGATCTGGGTCTGACGCGCGAAGCCTCCGACGCCTTCGCCGCCGCCTCCCAGGCCAAGTACGCGCGTGCCAAGGCCGACGGGTTCTACGAGGGCGAGATTCACCCCATCACCATACCGGGCCGCAAGGGCGACACCGTGGTGGCCGAGGACGAGCATCCGCGTCCCCAGACCGATCTGGCGGCGCTGACCAAGCTGAAGCCTCTGTTCGAGGGCGGCGTGGTCACCGCCGGCAATGCGTCCGGCATCAACGACGGCGCTTGCTCCCTGTTCATCGGCTCGCGCGCGGCGGGCGAAAAGGCCGGTATCAAGCCCATCGCCCGCATCGTCGCCGGGGCGGCGGCCGGCGTGCCGCCCCGCGTCATGGGACTGGGACCGGTTCCGGCCATCACCAAGGCCCTGGCGCGGGCCAAGCTGTCGCTCAAGGACCTCGACCTCATCGAGATCAACGAGGCCTTCGCCGTGCAGGTGCTGGGCTGCGTCACCCAACTGGGCGTGGCCGCCGACGATTCGCGGCTCAACCCCAATGGCGGGGCCATTGCCATCGGTCATCCGCTGGGCTGCTCCGGCGCCCGTCTGGCGCTCACCGCCGCCCGGCAATTGCAGCGGACCGGCGGGCGCTACGCCGTGGTGTCTTTGTGCATCGGCGTCGGCCATGGGCTGGCCGCCGTGATCGAGAGGGTCTAAAGCCATGGCCATCCGGGAAATCGTCGTCCATGTGGAGCCCGATGCGGCGGGGGCGGGACGTCTCGACCTCGCCCGCGCCCTGGCGGACCAGCACAAGGCCCGGCTGGTGGGGGTGGGCAAGGGCGACGCGGCGCCCGAGGGCGTCGACGAGTGGCGCTCCATCGGCGGGCCCAAGGAATTGGCGCTGCACGCCCGCTATGCCGACCTCACCATCGTCGGTCAGGCTTCGCCCGGCGCTTCCGACCATGTCACCGAGACGCTGATGAGTGTCGGCCGCCCCATTCTGGCGGTGCCGCGTCACGGGCGCTATCCCAAGGTCGGCCAGCGGGTGCTGGTCGCCTGGAACGCCTCGCGCGAGGCGACGCGGGCGGTGTTCGATTCCCTGCCGCTGCTGGCGGGCGCGGCCAACGTCACGGTGATGACCATGGATGCCAAGGATGACGACCGGGTGCCCGGGGCCGATATCGGCCTCGCCTTGGCCCGCCACGGCATCAAGGTGGAGGTGGTGCATTCGACGCTGGGCGACATCGACGCCGGCAACGCCCTGCTGTCGCGGGCCGCCGACCAGGGGGCCGACCTGCTGGTCATGGGGGCGTTCGGTCATTCGCCCCTGCGCGAGAAGATGCTGGGCGGCGCCACCCGTCACATCCTTGACCACATGACCGTACCGGTTCTGCTCTCACATTGAGGATGTTTCATTCGACGGGGGGCGGCGGATGGGGCAACAATCCGCCGCCCCCTTTTTGCTTGGAGAACAGTCATGGGTGATTGCCTGGATTTCTACATCGACGGCGCCTGGGTGAAGCCCGCCAAGGGATCGCGTCTGCTCGACGTGATCAACCCCGCCACCGAACAGGCTTCCGGCCGGGTGGCGCTGGGCAGTGCCGACGATGCCGTTCTTGCCATCCAGGCCGCCGCCCGTGCCTTTCCCGCCTGGGCGGCGACGCCGTTGGCCGAACGCCTGGAAATCCTCGCTCGTGTGACCGCCCTTTACGAGGCGCGTATCGACGAGATCGCCGAGGCCATCAGCCTGGAGATGGGCGCGCCCTTGGAGCGCCTGGCCAAGCCGGCCCAGGCCCGCGCCGGGCTGGGGCATTTCAAGACTGCCCTTAGCATCGCCAAGACCTATGCCTTCGAGCGCAGGCAGGGCACCACCCTGGTGGTCAAGGAGCCGGTGGGGGTGGTCTCGCTGATCACGCCCTGGAACTGGCCCATGAACCAGATCGCCTGCAAGGTGGCCCCTGCTCTGGCGGCGGGCTGCGCCATGGTGTTGAAGCCCAGCGAGTTCGCGCCCCTGTCCGCCCGCATCCTGGCCGAAATCGTCCACGAGGCCGGCGTGCCGGCCGGCGTGTTCAACATGGTGTTCGGCGACGGCGCCGAGATCGGCCCGGTGCTGTCGTCGCACCCGCTGGTGGACATGGTGTCGCTGACCGGCTCCAACGCCGCCGGGTCCTCGGTGATGCGCGAAGGGGCGGCGACCATCAAGAAGGTGTCGCTGGAACTGGGCGGCAAGTCGGCCAACATCATCTGCGACAGCGCCGATTTCAAAAAGGCCATGGGCCACGCGGTCAAGGCCATGATGGGCAATTCGGGACAAAGCTGCAACGCGCCGTCGCGGCTGTTCGTTCCCGCCCATCGGCTCGACGAGGCGGAAGCCCTGGCCGCCGAATTGTGCGCCCAGATCAAGGTGGGCGCCCCCTCCGATCCTGAAACGGTGATGGGTCCCATCGCCAACGCCCGCCAGTTCGACAAGGTGCGGCGCATGATCCGCACCGGAATCGAGGAGGGGGCCAAACTGGTGTGCGGCGGTCCCGATCTGCCCGAGGGCCTGGACAAGGGCTTCTTCGTCCGTCCCACCGTGTTCAGCCGGGTGACCGACCAAATGACCATCATGCGGGAAGAAATCTTCGGCCCGGTGCTCGCCATGCGCGGCTACAAGGATCTGGACGACGCGGTGGCGGGCGCCAACGACTGCATCTACGGCCTGTCGGGGTATGTCTATGCCGCCGATCTGGACGAAGCACGGTCGGTGGCGCGCCGCTTGCGCACCGGCATGGTGCATCTGAACGGCGCCCTGTTCCATCCCGGCGGCCCGTTCGGCGGCATCCGCCAGTCCGGCGTGGGCCGCGAATGGGGCGAGGCGGGGTTCGAGGAATTCCTGGAATCCAAGACTCTGTTCGGCTCGGAGCCCAAGGAGTGATCATGCTGGAGACCGGAACCGTTTCCATCGGCACGGCGGGAAAACTGGACGACGACGTCGCCTTCATCCTGGCCAAGGCCGCCGAGTTGAACCTGCCCAAGATCACCACGCTGGGGCACGAAGGCGCCCGCGACGAGTTCGCCCGGCGCCTGTCGCGCACCAATCCCCCAGCCCCCGATGGGGTCGAGGCGGAGGATATCCTGGTCGCCGGCATTCCCGCCCGGCGCTACGGTCCCGCCGGTGGGCCGAAGGTGAAGGCGGCATTGCTTTATGCCCATGGCGGCGGCTTCGTGGTGGGGGATCTGGAGACCCATGACCCCCATTGCCGCGCCCTGGCCGCCGAAAGCGGTTCGGTGGTGATTTCGCTGCATTATCGCCGGGCACCCGAGCACATGTATCCGGCCGCGATCCATGACGCCAAGGCGGCGCTGGCCTGGCTGGCGGCGGAATATCCCGGCTGGCGCCTCGGCGTGGCCGGTGACAGTGCCGGGGGCACCATCGCCGCCGTTCTGGCCCTTCATGCCCGCGACCTGGGGCTTCCCCTTGCGCTTCAGATCCTGATCTATCCGGCGGTGGACCAGATGGGCGACTTCCCGTCGCGGCAACGGCTGGGCGAGGGCTATATCCTGACCCGCGACGACATCGCCTGGTTCAACGCCCAGTATTTCGGAGAGGGCAGGGCGCCGTTGCGCGATACCGAGGCGGCGCCGCTTTATGCCGCCTCCCATGCGGGCCTTGCGCCGGCGCTGGTGGTGACTTGTGGTTTCGATCCTCTGGTGGACGAAGGCGAGGCCTATGTGGAGAAGCTGCGGGGGGCGGGCGTGCCTGTGCGCCATGTGCGCCTCGAAGGCTCGGTCCACGGCTGCCTGGGACTGGCGGGCTATGTGGCCTCGGGCAAGGCGGCGCTGGCCGAGGCCAGCCGGGCGTGGAGTTCCGTGTGCTAGGGGCACGTCTGTCATCCTGAGCTTGGCGATGGATCTTTCAGGCAGAGCGGCAACCGGTTCGGATTGAAAGGCCCTTCGGCTACGCCTCAGGGCGACAAAAGAGACTGAATGGCCGTTCAATCGCCCTTGACTCTTGCTGTCGAATGAATGAACATTCAGTCAGATTGAATGGTCAGTCAGTTCGAGGCGTCAATGTCCTTTTCCGTGCTGAATACCGCCCGCCGGGGCGCCGTCTTCGTGGTCACCCTGGCCAGCCCGCCGGTCAATGCCCTGTCGCGCGCCCTGATCAAGGACCTGCATGCCGTCATGGATGTGGTGGAGGAGGACAAGACCATCCGGGTGCTGCATGTGCGGTCCGAGCAAAAGGCGTTCTGCGCCGGGGCCGATCTGGCCGAGATGCGGGAGAACCTGGCCAATCCCGATCTGGTGGACGCCCAGATCGCCTTCGTCCGCGACCTGCAGAACGTGTTGAAGCGCATCGAGACCTTAGCCCTGGCCACCATCGCCGAGGTGGGGGGAGCCGCCATGGGCGGCGGTCTGGAGCTGGCGCTGGCCTGTGATTTCCGCATCGCGGCGAACGAGGCCAAGCTGGCCCTGCCCGAGGTCAATCTGGGCCTGATCCCCGGCGCGGGCGGCACCCAGCGCCTGACCCGGCTGTGCGGCCCGGCCATCGCCAAGCGCCTGATCCTGGGCGCCGAGATTCTGGACGGCCAGAGCGCCGCCGAGATGGGCATCGTTCACTGGTCGGCGCCCCGCGTCGAGCTGGCCGACAAGGCGGCGACGCTGGCCGACCGCATCGCCACCCTGCCGCGCGCCGCCGTGGCGGCGTCGAAAACCTGCATCGAGGCCTCCCTCGACCCCAGCCGCGACGGTTACGAGGAAGAGCTTCTCGCCACCCGCGATCTGCTGTTGCACGA
This sequence comes from Magnetospirillum sp. ME-1, assembly GCF_002105535.1. Taxonomy (GTDB): domain Bacteria; phylum Pseudomonadota; class Alphaproteobacteria; order Rhodospirillales; family Magnetospirillaceae; genus Phaeospirillum. The sequence goes on from NZ_CP015848.1 coordinate 1,396,187, forward strand.
GCCCGAGACCCGCCACCGGGTCGAGGCGTTCCTGTCCAAGTAATTTCATCCAAGGAGCAAGACAATGAAGTTCGAGGATAAAGTCGCCCTGATCACCGGCGGTGCGTCCGGTATCGGCTATTGCACCGTCAAGTCCATGGCCGAACTGGGCGCCGACGTCCTGATCGCCGACATCAACGCCGAAGCCGGCGAGAAGGCGGCGGCCGAACTGAAGGCCAAGGGCTTCAAGGCCGAGTTCGTGCGCCTCGACGTCACCGACAAGGCCAATATCGCCAAGGTCAAGGAGCATGTGGTCGCCACCCGCGGCCGCCTCGACATCCTGTGCAACGTGGCGGGCTGGGGCCACATCCAGCCCTTCGTGGACAACGACGACGCCTTCATCGCCAAGGTGATGGCCCTGAATCTCACCGGCCCCATCGAGCTGATCCGCGCCTTCTTCCCCCTCATGATCGAGAAGAAGACCGGCAAGATCGTCAACGTCGCTTCCGACGCCGGCCGCGTCGGGTCCTTGGGCGAAAGCGTCTACTCGGCGGCCAAGGGCGGCCTGATCGCCTTTTCCAAGGCCCTGGCCCGCGAGGGGGCGCGCTTCAACATCAACGTCAACGCCATCTGCCCCGGCCCGACCGACACGCCCCTGTTGAAGTCCGAGCCCGAGAAGTTCCTGGAAGCCTTCTTGAAGGTCATTCCCATGCGCCGCTTCGGCCAGCCGCAGGAAGTGGCCGATTCCATCGTCTTCATGGCGTCGAACCGGGCCGACTACATCACCGGCCAGGTTCTGTCGGTCAACGGCGGCATCACCATGGTGGGCTAAGAGCCCCCGTTCCAACATCGAGACAAGAGGACAATCCCATGCGCAAGTTCAAGGCGGCCGAATACAAGGCCAAGCATTTCGACTGGACGGTGGACGGCAAGGTGGCGACGCTGACGCTGAACCGCCCCGACAAGAAGAACCCGCTGACCTTCGACTCCTATGGCGAACTGCGTGACCTGTTCGAGAATCTGGTCTATGCCGACGACGTCAAGGCGGTGATCGTCACCGGCTCGGGCGGCAATTTCTGCTCGGGCGGCGACGTGCACGAGATCATCGGTCCGCTGACCAAGATGGACATGCCGGAATTGCTGGAGTTCACCCGCATGACCGGCGACGCCGTGCGCGCCATGCGCAACGCGCCCCAGCCGATCATCGCCGCCATCGACGGCGTGTGCGCCGGCGCCGGCACCATGCTGGGCTGCGCCGCCGACATCCGTCTGGGCACCGCGCGGTCCAAGGTGGCCTTCCTGTTCGTGCGCGTCGGCCTGGCCGGTGCCGACATGGGCGCCTGCACCCTGCTGCCCCGCCTGATCGGGTTGAGCCGTGCCGCCGAGCTGCTCTACACCGGCCGCGCCATGGGCGGCGAGGAATCCGAGCGCGTCGGCTACTACAACTCGCTGCACGCCCCGGAAGAGCTGCTGGACGCCGCCAACAAGCTGGCCCACTCTTTGGCCAATGGCCCGACCTTCGGTCATGCCATGACCAAGAAGATGCTGTGGCAGGAATGGAACCACGGCCTGGGCGAGTGCATCGAGGCCGAGGCCCAGGCCCAGGCCATCTGCATGCAGACCAAGGACTTCGAGCGCGCCTACATCGCGTTTGCCAACAAGCAGGCGCCGGTGTTCGAAGGCAACTGATCCCGTTTTTCCCCCCTCTCCCGCATGCGGGGGAGGGGATTGCCAAGGATAAGAACAATGAGTGACGCCACGTTCCTCGACTGGCCCTTTCTCGACGAGTCCCACCGCGCGTTCGCCGCGTCGCTCGAGGCCTGGGCCGACACCACCCTCCCAGCGGTGTGTCCCGAGGACGAGGCGCACGGCCCCGCCATGGACCAGACCGCCCGACGCCTGGTAACGGCTCTGGGACAGGCGGGGTTCCTGAAGGCGGCCATTCCGGCCGCCCACGGCGGGCGGGCAAAGGATTTCGATGTCCGGGCGCTGTGCCTGGGCCGCGAGATCCTGGCCCGCCATGCCGGTCTTGCCGATTTCGCCTTCGCCATGCAGGGGCTTGGCAGCGCCGCCATCACCCTGTTCGGCAATCAGGAACAACAAGCACGCTACCTGCCCAAGGTGGGCACCGGTGAATACATCGCCGCCTTCGCCATCTCCGAGGCCGATGCCGGTTCCGACGTGGGCGCCATGACCACCAGGGCGGTGCTGGACGGCGACCACTACGTCATCAATGGTGCCAAGACCTGGATCTCCAATGCCGGCCTGGCCGATTTCTACACCGTCTTCGCCCGCATCGGCGACGAGCCGGGGGCCAAGACTCTGGCGGCCTTCGTGGTGGATGCCGCGACGCCGGGCCTTTCCGTGTCCGAGCGCATCGACGTCATCGCCCCCCATCCACTGGGCTCGCTGAAATTCGACAACATGCGGGTGCCCGCCGCCAACATGCTGGGTAAGCCCGGCGACGGCTTCAAGGTGGCCATGAGCGTGCTGGACGTGTTCCGCACCACGGTGGGCGCCGCCGCCCTGGGCTTTGCCCGGCGCGCCATGGACGAGGCGCTGGCCCGCTCGGTCAAACGCAAGGCCTTCGGTTCGCGCTTGGCCGATTTCCAGCTGATCCAGGCCAAGATCGCCGACATGGCGGTGGCCGTCGATACCTCGGCCCTGCTGATCTACCGCTCGGCGTGGACCAAGGACACCAAGGGCGGGCGTGTGACGCGGGAAGCTTCCATGGCCAAGCTGTGGGCCACCGAGCAGGCCCAGATGGTCATCGACCAGGCGGTTCAGATCTTCGGCGGCCTGGGCGTGATCAGCGGCATGATGGTGGAACAGCTCTATCGCGAAATCCGCGCGCTTCGTATCTATGAAGGCACCAGCGAGATCCAGAAACTGGTGATCGCCTCCAAGGTCTATGAAGGGTTGACCCTATGATGGGTGATTCCAGGCCGCTTGCCGGCCGTCATGCCCTGGTCACCGGCGGCGGGCGCGGCATCGGCGCCGCCATCGCGCGGCAATTGCTGGTGCTGGGCGCATCCGTCACCATAACGGGGCGCGACCAAAGGCGCCTGGACGAGGCGGCCGCCGCCACGGGCTGCCAGGGGCTGGCCGTGGACGTCACCGACCCGGCTGCCATCCGGAACGGCTTCGTCAAGGCCTCCGAGGCGCTGGGCCCCATCGCCATCCTGGTCAACAATGCCGGCATCGCCAAGGCGGCCCCCTTCGCCCGGACCGACCTCGCCCTGTGGAACGACATCCTGAACACCGATCTGACCGGCGCTTTCCTCTGCACCCAGGCGGCGCTGCCCCACATGCTGACGGCCGGATGGGGCAGGGTGGTCAACGTGGCCTCCACCGCCGGCCTGACCGGCATGGCCTATTGCGCCGCCTATTGCGCCGCCAAGCATGGGCTGGTGGGTATGACCCGCGCCCTGGCGGTTGAACTGGCCGCCAAGCCGGTGACGGTCAACGCCGTCTGCCCCGGCTATACCGAGACCGATATCGTCGAGGAGACCATCGCCAACATCGTCGCCAAGACGGGCCGCACGCGGGACGAGGCTTTGGCCCAGCTGGTCGCCTCCAACCCGCAGAAGCGCCTGATCAAGCCGGAAGAGGTGGCCGAGGCGGTGGCCTGGCTGTGCCTGCCCGGCTCGGCCTCCATCACCGGCCAAAGCATCGCGGTGGCGGGCGGAGAGTTGATGTAGAGGTTGACGGGCTTACCCGGTCGGGGTAGTCCGACTTTCAAATTCCTCCAACCGGGGCGGGACGCCGAATGGATAACAAGCCGGGTGCGGTTCACGACGTCAAGGCCCAGGTCAGCGACGAGGCGCTGGTCGCGAGACGGCGCGGCCAGATCATCGCCGCGGCGGTGGAGCTGTTCTCGCACCAGGGCTTCTACCGCACCACCATTCAGGACGTGGCCAAGAAGGCGGGCGTCTCGGCCGGGCTGATCTATCAGTATGTCAGCGACAAGGAGGACGTGCTGCTGCTCGCCCTGCTGTCGGTGCTGGAATCCTACAAGCACGAGATCCCGGCGGCGCTGGAAGGACTGTCGGACCCGCTCGAGCGCTTCCAGGCGGCCATCCGCGCCTATTGCCGGGTGGTGGACCAGCGGCGCGAGGCCACCGTGCTGGCCTACCGCTCCACCAAGTCGCTGCCCGACGACCGCCGGCAATTGATCAAGGATTGCGAGATCGAGACCAACGGCATGATCGCCGCCTGCCTCGCCGATTGCATCCGGTGCGGGCTGATGCGCGACGTCAACGTGGAACTGGTGACCTACAAGCTGGTCACCTTCGCCCATTCCTGGGCCTTGAAGCACTGGCGGCTCAAGGAACAGTGCGGGTTGGAGGAATACGTGGCCGAGGGTCTGGACTTCTTCGCCCACGCCCTGCTGACGCCAAAGGGCTGGAAAGCCTGGGAGAAGCTTGTCGGCCCCACGACTGGTTGACGCCTTCGGCTCATCGGGTACTATATCTGGCTCAAAATCCAGGGGAGTCCCATGACCCAGCCCGCCGTGACCGGCGAAATCCGCGAGACGCCGCTTGCCGAGGCATTGGGCGAGCGCTATCTCGCCTACGCCATGTCCACCATCGTGTCGCGCTCGCTGCCCGATGTGCGCGACGGGCTGAAGCCGGTGCATCGCCGTCTGCTGTTCGCCATGCGCCAGCTGAAGCTGGACCCCGGCGGCGGCTTCAAGAAGTGCGCCCGCGTGGTCGGCGACGTCATCGGTAAGTACCATCCCCATGGCGACGTGGCCGTCTATGACACCCTGGTGCGTCTGGCCCAGGATTTCGCCGTGCGCTATCCCCTGGTGGAAGGCCAGGGCAATTTCGGCAATATCGACGGCGATAACGCGGCGGCCATGCGGTACACCGAGGCCAAGCTGACCGAGGTGGCCGCCGCCCTGATGGAAGGGCTCGACGAGGATTGCGTCGATTACCGCCCCACCTATGACGGCACCGAGGAAGAGCCGGTGGTCATGCCGGCGGCCTTTCCCAACCTGCTGGCCAACGGCGCGGCGGGCATCGCGGTGGGCATGGCGACCAGTATTCCGCCCCACAATGTGGGCGAGATCTGCGACGCGCTGGACCATCTGATCGCCAGGCCGGAATGCGACGTGGACGAGCTGATCGCCCATATGCCCGGCCCGGATTTCCCCACCGGCGGCGTGCTGGTGGAAACCAGCGCCGCCATCACCGAGGCCTACCGCACCGGCAAGGGCGGTTTCCGGGTACGGGCCAAATGGGCGGTGGAAAAGCTGTCCCACGGCCTCTACCAGATCGTCATCACCGAGATCCCCTATCAGGTGCAGAAGTCGAAGCTGATCGAGAAGATCGCCGAGCTTCTGTCCGAGAAGAAGCTGCCGCTGCTGGCCGACATCAGGGACGAATCCGCCGAGGACATCCGGCTGGTGCTGGAGCCCAGGAACCGCACGGTCGAGGCCGAGCTGGTGATGGAGCAGCTGTTCCGCCAGACCGACCTGGAATCGCGCTTCTCCCTCAACATGAACGTGCTGGACGCGCAGGCGGTGCCGCGCGTCATGAATCTCAAGGAGGTGCTGCGCGCCTTCCTCGACCACCGCATGGTGGTGCTGGAACGCCGCGCCCGGCATCGGCTGGAAAAGATCGCCAAGCGCCTGGAGGTGCTGGAAGGCTTCCTCAAGGTCTATGCCGATCTGGACAAGGTCATCAAGATCATCCGCTTCGCCGACGAGCCCAAGGCCGAGCTGATCAAGACCTTCAAGCTGTCCGAGGTGCAGGCCGAGGCCATCCTCAACATGCGCCTGCGGAGCTTGAACAAGCTGCAGGAACTGGAGATCAAGACCGAGCACGCCGAATTGTCGGCGGAAAAGGCCGATCTCGAGGCCCTTCTGGCCGACGAGTCGCGCCGCTGGGCCGCCATCGCCGCCCAGAACGCCGAGACCCGCAAGGCCTTCGGCGCCACCACCAAGCTGGGCAAGCGCCGGACCGAGCTGGGCGACGCCCCTTCCGCCGTGGTGGTGCCCATCGAGGCCTATGTGGAGCGCGAGGCCATCACCATGGTCCTGTCCGAGAAGGGCTGGATCAGGGCGCTGAAAGGCCATTCCGACAACCCGGAAGCGCTGAAGTTCAAGGAAGGCGACCAGCTGGGATTCCTGCTCAAGGCCTGGACCACCGACAAGATCCTGGTCTTCGCCACCGATGGTCGCTTCTACACCATCGGCGGCGACAAACTGCCGTCGGGACGCGGCCATGGCGAGCCCCTGCGCCTGATGATCGATCTGGCCGGCGACGTGGACATCGCCGCCGTGCTGGTCCACAAGCCCGGGCGCAAGCTGCTGGTGGCCACCAATTCCGATCGCGGCTTCGTGGTCGAGGAGAACGAGGTCCTGGCCCAGACCCGGGCCGGCAAGATGGTCCTCAACTGCGCCGATGGCGAGAAGGCCAAATTCTGCCTGCCCATGGAGGGTGACGCCGTCGCCGTCATCGGCGAGAACCGCAAGCTGCTGGTGTTCATGGCCGAGGAAATTCCGGTGATGAGCCGGGGCAGGGGCGTCATCTTGCAGAAGTACCGCGACGGCGGCATCTCCGACATCAAGGTCTTCACCCTGGCCGAGGGCTTGAGCTGGCCGCTGGGCGAACGTACCCGCACGGAAGCGGACCTCACCCCCTGGCTGGGCAAGCGCGCCTCGGTCGGCCGCCTGCCGCCCACCGGATTCCCCCGGAACAATAAATTCTCCTGATCCGATGGCATGTCATCCCGAGGCGTAGCCGAGGGATCTCCGCCTGGAACGATGGAGCCGATTCGGAAAAGCCGTGCCAGGATGAGATCCCTCACATTCGTTCGGGATGACAGTGACCGCATTACGGTTTTCCGTAATGGCCGTCGCGTTGCGTCCCCCTTGCATTGGTGTAGGATAATTTCCACCTGATCCGGATCAACCGGTAAAAAGTTTTCTGGGAGGAGACTTTAATGCAGCGACGTAAATTTCTGACCGGCGCCGCCGTAGGCGCTGCCGCCGCTTCGACCACCATTGCGGCTCCGGCCATCGCGCAGAGCATGCCCGAGGTCAAGTGGCGCCTGGCGTCCAGCTTCCCCAAGAGCCTGGACACCATCTACGGCGCCGGTGAAGTGCTGGCCAAACGGGTGGCCGAGGCCACCGACGGCAAGTTCCAGATCCGCGTCTTCGCCGGCGGCGAGATCGTCCCCGGCCTGCAGGTGCTGGACGCCGTGCAGAACGGCACCGTCGAATGCGGCCATACCGTCAGCTACTATTACGTCGGCAAGGACGCCACCTTCGGCTTCGACGCCTCCATGCCGTTCGGCGCCAATACCCGCCAGCAGAATTCCTGGCTGTATCATGGCGGCGGCATGGCGCTGATGCGCGAGTTCTTCGCCAAGTACAACATGCTGAACTTCCCCTGCGGCAATACCGGCACCCAGATGGGCGGCTGGTTCCGCAAGGAGATCAAGACCGTCGAGGACCTGAAGGGCCTCAAGTTCCGCATCGGCGGCTATGCCGGCAAGGTGCTGACCAAGCTGGGCGTGGTGCCGCAGCAGATCGCCGGCGGCGATCTCTACCCCGCCCTGGAGAAGGGCACCATCGACGCCGCCGAATGGGTTGGCCCCTATGACGACGAGAAGCTGGGCTTCAACAAGGTGGCGCCGTACTACTACTATCCCGGCTGGTGGGAAGGCGGGCCCTGCGTCTCGGCCCTGGTCAACAAGACCGAGTGGGAAAAGCTGCCCAAGCACTACAAGGCCGTGTTCGAGGCGGCGGCGGCCGAGGCCAACATGGACATGAGCGCCAAGTACGACGTGCTCAACCCGCCGGCCCTGAAGCGCCTGATCGCCAACGGCACCCAGCTGCGGCCCTTCTCCAAGGACATCATGCTGGCCTGCTACAAGGCGGCCCAGGAAACCTACGCCGAGGAATGCGCGACCAATCCGAACTTCAAGAAGGTCTTCGACCATTGGAGCGCCTATCTGGCCGAGCAGCGTTCCTGGTTCAGCGTCGCCGAGGCCGGCTTCGACAACTTCATGCTCTACGGCGTTCCCAAGAAGTAATCTCGGGCACGCCCGCAAAAGGAAAGCCCCGCACCTTTCGGTGCGGGGCTTTTTCGTTGCTCCCGGGTCGGGGTTACTTGCTGTCGGGACCGCCATACATGCCGCCGCCGAATTCGCCCTGCGGTACCTCGATCTGGATTTTCGAGGTATCGACGGCGCTGGCCTTGTCGATGCCGCCGGTGACCAGGTCGGGGAAGGCGATGACGAGGCCGACCATGATGATCTGGATGACCACGAACGGAACGGCGCCCCAGTAGATCTGGCCGGTGGTGATCTTGGGCGTCAGCTTGCCGGTGATCTTGTCCACGTAATCGGTCTTGGGCGCCACGGAGCGCAGGTAGAACAGCGCGAAGCCGAAGGGCGGGTGCATGAACGAGGTCTGCATGTTGACGCCCAGCAGCACGCCGAACCAGATCAGGTCGATGCCCAGCTTTTCGGCCACCGGCCCCAGCAGGGGGACCAGGATGAAGGCCAGCTCGAAGAAATCGAGGAAGAAGGCCAGCACGAACATCAAGACGTTGACGAAGATCAGGAACCCCAGCTTGCCGCCCGGCAGGCCGGTCAGCAGGTGCTCGACCCACAGATCGCCGTTGACGCCGCGGAACACCAGGCCGAACACGGTGGAGCCCACCAGGATGAACACCACGAAGCACGACAGCTTGGCGGTGGTGTCCATGGCCTGGCGCATCAGGCTCCAGTCCAGCTTGCGCTTCATCAGGGCCAGGATCATGGCGCCCGCCGCCCCCATGGCGCCGCCCTCGGTGGGAGTGGCGACGCCGATGAAGATGGTGCCCAGGACCAGGAAGATCAGGATCAGCGGCGGCACCAGGCAGGTCACGGTGCGCACCAGCAGGGCCATGCCGCGCAGGGAGCGCGCCTCAGGCGGCAGGGCAGGGGCGAAGTCCGGCTTGATCATGGTGACCAGGAAGATGAAGCCGGCGTAAAGGCCGGTCAGCACGAAGCCGGGGAGGAAGGCGCCCTGGTACATGTCGCCCACCGAACGGCCCAACTGGTCGGCCATGATGATGAGGACCAGGGACGGCGGGATGATCTGGGCCAATGTGCCGGATGCGGCGATGACGCCCGACGCGATGCGGCGGTCATAGCCGTAGCGCAGCATGATGGGCAGCGAGATCAGGCCCATGGAAATCACCGAGGCGGCCACCACGCCGGTGGTCGCCGCCAGCAGGGCGCCGACGAAGACCACCGCATAGGCCAGACCGCCGCGGATGGGGCCGAACAGCTGGCCGATGGTGTCCAGCAGGTCTTCCGCCATGCCTGATCGTTCGAGGATCAGGCCCATGAAGGTGAAGAACGGAATGGCCAGCAGGGTGTCGTTGCGCATGATGCCGAAGATGCGCTCGGGCAACGCCTGGAACAGGCTGGCGTTCAAGAGGCCCAGCTCGATCCCCACCAGGCCGAAGACGATGCCGTTGGCCGCCAGCGCGAAGGCCACCGGATAGCCGACCAGCAGGAAGAACACCAGCGCCGCGAACATCAGCGGCGCCATGTTGGCGATCAGGAATTGGGTCATACCGCTTCTCCGTCCGCCGAGGTGTGGTGGTGGTGTCCATGGTCGCCGGGATCGGCGAGATCACCGGTGAGGATGGCGACCTTCTTGATCAGCTCGGACACGCCTTGCAGCATCAGGAGTGAGAAACCCAACGGAATCATAATCTTGACCGGCCAGCGGATCAGGCCGCCGGCGTCCGACGACATCTCCATCGTGGTGAAGGACTGCATGAACATGGGCCAGGACAGGGTCAGGATCAGCAGGGCCATGGGGAACAGGAAGACCAGGGTCCCGGCGACGTCGATCCAGATCTGGGTCCGGCGCGACAGGCGGCCGCAGACCACGTCGATGCGGATATGCTCGTTCTTCAGCAGGGTATAGCCCGAGCACAGCAGGAACACCGTGGCGAACAGGTACCACTGGACCTCGAGCCAGGCGTTGGAACTGTTGGAGAAGATGTAGCGGTAGGTGGCGTTGCCCGAACTGACGATCACCATGACGAGGATCAGCCAGTATACGCTCCGCCCGACCCGCTCATTGATCGCGTCAATGAACGAGCTGAGTGCCAGAAGTGGTTTCAACGCGGAATCCTCCCGATATCCCTGTCGATTCTTTCGGAGCCCGGCTTATGTCGCCGATTCCCCCTGAAATGATGGCATGGCCTCGGACAAGGGCCAATTGTGGACTTCCGAACTCAGTCATCCACATCCAGCCGCTTCCATCCGTCGGGACCGAAGGCTTCCAGCGGCTGGTAGCGGGTCTTGTACGACATCTTGCGGCTTTCGGCGATCCAGTAGCCGAGATAGACATAGGGCAGTCCGAGGCGGCGCGCTTCCTCCACCAGCCACAGCACCATGTAGGTGCCCAGGCTGCGGGCCGACAGATCGGGATCGAAGAAGGAATACACCGCCGACAGGCCGTCGCTCATGCGGTCGGCCAGGCAGGCGGCCGCCAGGTTGCCGTCGGCGTCGCGGAACTCGACGATGAAGGTGTCGATGGGGCTGTCCTCGACCATGGAGCGGTAGTCGTAAAAGCCCATCAGGGCCATGTCGCCGCCCGAATGCCGGGATTCCTGGTAGCGGGCGAACAGGCGGAACTGGTCGGCGGTGGCCCGGGCCGGCACGATGCGCGCCACCAGGCCGCCATTGGCGCGCACGACCTTGCGCATGGTGCGGTCGGGGTGAAAGCCCTCGGCCACGATGCGCACCGGGACGCAGGCGCTGCAACCGGGGCAGGCCGGGGTATAGGCGATGGAATGGCTGCGGCGGAAGCCGGCGCGCGACAGCGCCTCGTGCAAGGTGTCGGCGTCGCTGCCGTTCAGTTCGGTGACGATCTTGCGCTCGAGGCGGCCGGACACGTACGGACAGGGCAGGGGCGCCGTCGTGAAGAAAAAGTGTGGCCGCTTGAGGGGGAAATGATCCATGGAAATCCGCTACCCGTCACTGTCCGGCCGAGCCGTCCGGCATATCACATATAGGGGGCGGCAATCGCCGCCGCCAGACCCCCGATTCAGCCACCCCATTGCGCCGGATCGTTGACCACCACGGTACCGGCCAGCATGTCGTGCACGGTGCGCCGCCGGGGATTGAACAGCGCCACCAGCAGAATCAGCGAGCCGGTCAGCGCCACCGAACCGTAGAAGCATGCCGTCTGGATGGCGGCCTGCAGCAGGCTGGGGCGGCCATGGTCGTCGAAGGCGTTGGCGCCCACCGACATCACCCGGATATTGGCCGCCCGCATGCCCAGCGTCGCGGCCCGCTTTCCGCCGATGGTCAGGGTATGGTAGGCGATGGGGGTCAGCGCCAGGACCAGCATCATCACCGGCCACAGCAGGCCCAGCGTCAGCGCGCCCAGGATGATGGCGGCCATCCACATCATGCCGACCAGCAGGCCGACCACCACCAGATCGATGCAATAGGCATAGATGCGCCGGAGGGTGATGCCCATGTAGTAGCGCGGCTGGCCCCAGGGGTCGTTCCATTCCGGAGCGTGGTCGATGATGCGGGAAAACGGGGTGGGCGGGTTCGCCATGGCGGCGCCCTAGCGCCGGGCCGGCGATGCGGCGCCCTTCATGGGAACCGACAGGGACTGGGAATCCACCGGTCCCAGATCGTTCTCGCGCAGCAGGATGATGCTGATCCGGCGGTTGCGCAGGCCCTTGGGGTCGTTCTTGTCCAGCGGTTCCTGGTCGGCCCGTCCGACGATGCGGTCGATGCGCCCTTCCGGCACGCCCGAGGCGATCAGCGCCCGGCGGCTGGCCAGGGCGCGATCGGCCGACAATTCCCAATTGGTATAGCCCGAGGGGTCGCGGAAGGGGACGGAATCGGTGTGGCCGGAAATGGCGATGCGGTTGTCCGGCAACTGGCGCACCACGCGCGACACCAGATCGAGCATGGCCCTGGTGTGGCCGTAGGGTGCGCTGGAGCCCGACGGGAACATGGCCAGTCCCTCCTGATCGGTGATCTGGATGCGCAGGCCTTCCGGCGTGTTGTCCACCAGCATGGAGCCCTGGAACTGCTTCATTTCCGGAATGCCCTTCATGGCGCCTTCCAGAATTTCCTTGGCCTTGTCGAATTTCTGCTGCTCGCGTTGGGCCTGGGCCTCCTTGAACTCCTGCTCGGACATGCCGGCGCGGTCCTTGCCCTGGCCCGGTCCCTGGCCTTCGCCCTGGCCGGCGCCCTGGCCCGGTCCCTGATTGCTCTCGCCGGGATTCTCGGGTTCGAATTCCTTGGAGCCGGTCAGGTCCTCGCCGCCGGGGCCGACGGAGGCGGGGGGCAGGTGCTGCACCAGGGTGGGCGACGATGTGTTGGAGACCTGGGCGCCTTCGCCGATCACCTTGCCGCCCAGCAGGCCGCCGGCCCCCGACGCGCTCTTGGACGCCATGGTGGGGGCGAAATAGTTGGACACGCCGGTCAACTGCTCCTCGGTGACGGCGTTCAACAGCCACAGCAGCAGGAAGAAGGCCATCATGGCGGTCACGAAGTCGGCATAGGCCACCTTCCAGGCGCCGCCATGGGCACCGCCGGCCACCTTCTTGACCCGTTTGATGATGATCTGCTGACCGCCCTCCGCCATGTCCAGCTGCTCCTACGGATCAGTCGGGCGGCAGGTTGGTGACGGTCTCTTCCAGTTCCTGGAAGGTCGGGCGCAGTTCGTCGGGCAGGATCTTGCGGGCGAACTCGATGGACACCTGGGGGGCGTAGCCCTGCATGTGCCCCAGCAGCCCGGCCTTGATGGCCATGAAATAATAATGGTCGGAATCGAAGCACATCTGCATGTTGCGGGCGATGGGCGCGATGAAGGCGTAGGAGATCAGCACGCCCGAGAAGGTGCCCACCAGCGCCGCGCCGATCAGATGGCCCAGCACTTCCGGCGGCTCGGTGATGGAGCCCATGGTGTGAATGACGCCCAGCACCGCCGCCACGATGCCGAGCGCCGGCATGGCGTCGCCCATCAGGTTCACCGCGTGGGCGATCTCGTGATAGTGCTTGTGGTGGGCTTCCAACTCGCCGTCGATGATGGATTCCAGCTCGTGGGCATTGCTGGTGCCGAGAGTCAGCAGCCGCAGATAGTCACAGAAGAAGGTTCGGGTGTGGTGGTCCGAACTGAACTTGGGGAACTTGCCGAACAGCGGGCTTTCATCGGGCTTTTCCACGTGGCTTTCCAGCGCCAGATCGCCCTTGGTCTTGGCCAGCTTGAACACCGCGTACAGCACCGACAGCAATTCGATGTAATCGTCCTTGCCGTGATGGGCGCCCTTGAACACCAGGCCGATATTCTTGCCGATGCCGATGATGGTGGATTTGGGGTTGCCGAGCAGCAGCGAGCCCACGGCCGCGCCGATGATGATCAACCATTCGAAAGGCTGGAACAGAACGCTGAGATGGCCGCCGGGTGCGGCATATCCGCCGATGACGCTGACGAATGTCACGACGATGCCGATGATTGCGAACATTCACTTCCCCTGGACGCCATCCCGAGGGGGGATGGGCAGATCATCTCCTTACCACGGAGAATGCTATAATTCCTCCTCCATGTCTTGAGTCAACTGCCTTCTCGTGATCAAAAGCGTCTCTTTTTCCGCGAGAAGGGCAATGGCGCATTTGACCTGGACGGTGGAAGGCTTTTAAATTCGAATCCCGCCCCCAGTGATGCCGAGCTGTCCATGTCCCTTGACCCCCGTTCCTTTCGCAAGACTTTGGGCTGCTTCGCCTCCGGCGTCACGGTGGTCACCACGCTGACCCCCGGAGCCAGGGAGCCGGTGGGGGTCACGGTCAGCGCGTTCTCGTCCCTGTCGCTGGATCCGCCGCTGGTGCTGTTCTGTCTGGGGAACTCCACCTCCAGCATGGAGGCGTTCAAGACGTTCGGCCACTTCGCCATCAACATCCTGTCCGAGCGTCAGCGCGACCTGTCCATCCGCTTCGCCAGCCGGTCAGAGGACAAGTGGCAGGGCGTGCCCAGCACCACCTGGAACAGCGGCGTGCCCATCCTGTCGGGGTGTTTGGCCAATCTGGAATGCTCGCTGGTCAACGTCGTCGATGGCGGCGACCACCAGATCTTCATCGGCAAGGTGGAGAAGCTGAAGCACCAGGAAGGGGGCAACCCGCTGGTCTATTTCCGCGGCAGCTACATGGACCCGGCCCCGTCCTCGCTCACCGACGTGGTGTAAGGCTCTAGCGTCCCCGTTCCAGCACCAGCACCGAACGCTTGCTGTCCAGTCCCAGGCGGTAAAGGCGGTTGACGCTCCACGCCGGCAGCATGTCGGCGTAATGGCGCGACAGCGGGTTGCCCGACTGGCCGGTGGCGATGACGAAGCGGCTGTCGGCCAGGTCCGAGAGGTCGAACACCGCCCGCAGGCCGGCGCCGTGGATCTGGGGAAAGCGCGTGCCGCCCGCCTCGACGCGATAGGCGGCGCGCGACACGGTGAAATCGTCGCCATCGGCGGGAACCGACAGATCGGCCATGCCGCCCAGCACGGGAACCTTGCCCAGGAAAGGATGCTCGAAGCGGGCGGGGTGGGCGGCGCCCCAGCGCCACGTCTTCATGTCCTTGCCCCAGGTGGCCTCCAGATCGGCCAGGGCCTGGTCCAGGATTCGCTCGATCAGGTCGTCGCAGCTTTCCGCCTCGGGGGTGGTGATATCGTCGCACCAGTGGCGCCGCCGAGTCAGGATGTCCATCAGCACCTGGGGGCGCACCCGCTCGAAGGCGGCAAACGAGTCCTTCAGCTCATCGGCCAGGATGGCGCGGTTGAGACGGTTGATCCAGGCGGCGAAGATCAGCGGCTCGGCCCGGTCGCGGTCGGCCTTGCCGTCCCATTCGGCGAGACGGTGGGCGATGTCGCGGGAACGCTGGGTTTTGAACTCGATGCCGGTCAGCAATTCCTTGAGCTCGACGGCCTGCAGCGACACGGAATCGGCCTGGATGGCCATCATGTCCTCGATGCCGAGGCCGCGGCGCTCGCCCAGCAGGTCGCGGATGCGCGCCGCGCGGTAGCCCTCCGACCAAGTGGCGGAAATCAGGTAGGGGTACTTGTCGCCCACCACCTTGTTGTTGGCGTTGACCAGCACGCCGGATTTCGGGTTGAAGCTCTGGGGCAGCTTGGCCACCGGCACCCAGCCGGTCCAGTCGCCCTCGTTGGTCCAGCCCCGCGCCGGCACGGTGCCGTTGCCCGACTTGCGGACGGGAATGCGCCCGGCGGTGAAAAAGCCGATATTGCCGGCGGTGTCGGCGTAGGCGATGTTCAGCACCGGCGCCTGCACCTCTTTCACCGCCTTGTTGAAACCGGCCCAGTCGCCGGCCTGATTGAGCAGATGGAGCGCCTGGACGCTGGTGTCGCCGTGGCTGAGCGCGGTGGCGGCCAGGGCGACCACCTCGTCCTTGCCGGCGATTCCCTGGGCCAGCAGGTCGGACACCACCGGGCCGTGGCGGGTCTCGCGCACATTCATCACCACATCCGGCATCCCCTTGACCTTGATGGTCTCGGTGCGGGTGAGGAAGGGGCGGTTGCCGTCGGGGGTGCGGTACTGGGTCTCGCCGGCCAGCTTTTCCACGAACAGATCGACGGTGTCGGCCTGGGTGGCGGTGAAGCTCCAGGCGATGCGGCCGTTATGGCCGATCAGGTGGAAGGGCAGGCCGGGCACCGTGGCGCCGGCCAGCTTCAGCTCGGGGGCCTCGAGCTCGGCCAGGTACCACAGGATGGGGGCGCGGAAGGCCAGATGGGGATCGCCGGCCAGCAGCGGCTTGCCCGAGCGGGTGCGGGCGCCGCTTACCACCCAGACATTGGAAGCCGGGGTGGGGCGCGCCGCTTCGGGGAAGGATTCGAGCAGCGCCTTGCCGCCCTCGGCCGACAGGGTGACGGGCGCGTCGGCGGGATAGGACGGAAACAGCTCGGCCAGGCGCTTGGCGTCCAGGGTGCGGGCCAGCTGGGCGCGCAGGATGTCGTCATGCCAGTTGCCGGTGAGCGTCATGGCCATGATCTTCTGCCAGACCATGGAATCGGCGGGCTTCCAAGGTTCCGGCTTGAAACCGAGGATGGTGAATTCGGGCGGCAGGCGGTAGATGTTGTGGCTCATCCAGGCGTTGATGCCATCGGCATAGGATTGCAGCGCCGAGCGGGTGGGCTCGGACAGCGCTCCCAGCGAGCGTTCGGCGGCCTGATAGAGGCCGAGCGTGCGCATGTAGCGGTCACTGGCCAGTCCGGCCTCTCCCACCACCTCGGCCAGGCGGCCGGCGCCCAGGCGCCGCTGCGCCTCCATCTGCCACATGCGGTCCTGGGCGTGGACCCAGCCCATGGCGAAATAGGCGTCGTGGCGGGTTTCGGCGACGATCTTGGGGATGCCGACGCTGTCGCGGGTGATGGTGGTCTTCAGCTGGATGCCGGTGACGGGGTGGCGCCCGTCGATGCGCGGCAGCGAACCCATCACCACCACGAACAGGGCCGACGCGCCGAGGATCAGGACCAAGGCTATGGCGTTGACCAGCTTGGACCAGCCGGACATGACGTCGCCGATATGCGCATAGTCCTGATCGTCGGATTTATTCCCGGCCATGGGCTCGGTCTTTGCGGCGTGTTCCGGCAAGGCTCTCAGCCCTCATATCCCGTTTCAGGCGCTCGATCCCCTTCCTAACCCGCACGGGGCGGCAAGTCAAAGGCCGCATCACCTTTGGAAGGGCGCGGCGGAGCGTGCTATAGGTGGATGACACGTATTATTCATCAAGGACGAGGATTCCGATGATCGGTAAGTTGAACCATGTCGCCATCGCCGTGCCCGATCTGGCCGCCGCCACCGCGCTTTACCGCGACACGCTGGGCGCCAAGGTGTCCGCCCCGGTGCCGCAGCCGGCCCACGGCGTGACGGTGGTGTTCGTGGAACTGCCCAACACCAAGGTGGAACTGCTCCATCCCCTGGGCGAGAAGTCGCCTATCGCCGGTTTCCTCGACAAGAATCCCTCGGGTGGCATTCACCACATCTGCTACGAGGTCGAGGACATCCTGGCGGCGCGCGACAAGCTGAAGGCCACCGGCGCCCGCGTGCTGGGCGACGGCGAGCCCAAGATCGGCGCCCACGACAAGCCGGTGCTGTTTCTGCACCCCAAGGATTTCAACGGCACCCTGGTCGAGCTGGAACAGGCTTAACACTCTTACTCGGCCACGCGGGGTTGGCGGGGCGGCCGCGTGGCCGAGGAGAAGCAAATGTCTTTCTTACTCGGCCACGCGGGGTTGGCGGGGCGGCCGCGTGGCCGAGGAGAAGCAAATGTCTTTCTTATTCGGCCACGCGGGGTTGGCGGGGCGGCCGCGTGGCCGAGGAGAAGCAAATGTCTTGGTATTGCGACATCGCGCCGGGCCATCCCTTCCACGGTCCCTATCACGACCAGGAATACGGCTTTCCGCTCACCGACGAGCGGGCGCTGTTCGAGCGCCTGTGCCTGGAGATCTTCCAGGCCGGGCTGTCCTGGCTGATCGTGCTGAAGAAGCGCCCGGCCATGGTCGCCGCCTTCGACGGCTTCGACGTGGACAAGGTGGCGGCCTATGGCGAGGCCGAGATGACCCGCCTGCTCGCCGATCCCGGCATCATCCGCAACCGCCGCAAGCTTGACGCCATCGTCGAGAACGCCCGCCGCCTTCAGGCCCTGCGGGCGCGAGAGGGCGGCTTCGCCGCCTGGATCGAGCGTCACCACCCGCTGACCAAGGAAAACTGGGTCAAGCTGTTCAAGGCGACTTTCGTCTTCATGGGCGGCGAGGTGGTGGGCGAATTCCTGATGAGCATCGGCTATCTGCCGGGGTCTCACCGCGAGGATTGCCCGGTGCGGCTCCGCCTGAACGCGTTTGAAGTTCCCTGGGCAAGGGTTGGGGCTGATTTCTATTTGAAATAAAAGCGAATGGGTTGTTAACGGATTGTGTCGCGATTGTTATCGAAGATGAATGCGGTTCATTGATTGTGTGCGTTACTGAGCTTTGGTGTTATCTGTTTCCAGTCTGCTGGTTTGCCGGTATGAGTATTGTTATATATTGAGTTTTTTCTTTGCATCGCTTATGGTCCTGCCAGGGGTGGGCGTCTTTCTGGTGGGATGGACGATGTCTGAGAACGACCCAGGGGCGCGATGCCGCAGCACGGCCGGAATCGTCGTCAGGGCTTTTGCCGGCTTGCTGGAGGAACAGGCGGTCGGTGGTCAGGTGTCCGTGGATGCCATCCGGCGGACCTGCGATGCGGTCGGCGGGGCCGGCGATCTGCTGGATGACCTTTACGCCGGAGCCGAGCGGACCTGCCAGGACCTGTTCGTCCTGCGGCAGGTGGATTCCCAACGCATCAATTACATTGGCCGGATCGTCACCAAGACCTTTGCCCACGTGCTCGACGACCGTGCCTCGGGGATCACCCGTTCCCATCTCGGCCGGTTGTTCGCCGCCTTGCGCATGATCCTGGGCGAGGAAGCCTTCGACGAAATTCAGGGTCGCTGCGCCGCCATCGCCGGCAATGTGTCGTCGGGGAACGGCGGCGTCACCCGCTGGGAGGCCTTCTACCGCCACCCCGAGACCCTGCTGATCCGGGAGCGCATTCTGGTCTCCATCGCCCGGACCTTCCGGCGTTTCGAGGCGCGGATGGACTGGCTGCTGATCGTCATGAACTCGTCGCCGGGCAGCCGCTCCTTAGGGGGAGGCGCCTTCGTGGCGGCCAAGCCGGGCAAGCGCTGCTCCGACGATTTCGACGCGGTCAAGTTCCTGAGGATCTTCGAAGCCCTGTTCGCGTCCTGCGATCTTCAGGCCATGGACGAGGGGACCCGCAGCGACTTCCTGTCACGCTGGCAGGTGACGCCGGAATCGGTGTTCGGTCCGCTGCTGGCGGAACTGGCGAAATTGAGGATTCGCCTGGCGGCGTGATGCCGGGCGAGGGCCTGAAAACGGAAACGGCAGGACCGCCTTGGCGATCCTGCCGCATCCTACGTTCCTGGCCTCGGCCTTTCGGCGGACCTGGGACACGTTCCTCCCGACACTCAAGCCGCTTTGGCGCAACCGTTATCGGATGTCTTGCCCGTTCTCCGAGCTTGGAACCACTTTACGAAATAATCTGACGGCCGTCACCCCATTTCTTTGTGAACATTTCATAAATGGTGCGGCGTGCGAAAGGGTTGATGCTGGGCCTGGACAGGCGCATCGTGGAGGGCGTCGCCGCCCCGCCGCTCGGAGTCTGGCCATGCACCGTTTCCTCGTGCTGTCCGTCGTTGCCGGTCTTGCCGTTCCCGCCGCCGCCCTGGCCCAGGGGGCGTCGAGTTCGGCTGGCCCCATGGTCATCACCATTTCCAAGCTCGACTGCTCGCGGGTGATCAGCCATACCCCGGCCCCTGACGTTGCCTACAAGCCCGGGGTGGATGTGCGCGGCAAGCCGGTGGTGTCGGCCGACACCGATCCGGGGCGCGAGGCCTTCGCCAAGCGGGTGTTGCCCGAGACCCTGGAATTTCCGGTGAAGATCAATCCGCTGAACTATTCCTCGCGGAAGTCCGCCCTGAAATCCAAGGAAACCACCCAGGCGGCCATCGCCGCCGGTGGCGGCACCGCCACGGCGGCCCAGGCCCAGGCGCTGGCGGAGGCGGAAAGCAAGCTGGCCAAGATTTCATCGAAGGGCTACGACAACACCACCGCCGACGTGGGAGTGGTGAAGTACGACATCGCCCGCAACACCTTCACCTTCAACGGCGAGCCCATGCTGTCCGAGGACCAGCGCGCCCTGGCCGAGGCCTGCGCCCGCCAAGGGGTCCGGTAGCGTTGCCAAGGCGGCCGTCATTGCCTATTGTCGCCCCCGCAGATTGATCCGCGGGGTTTCATGATCTTCAACTCGTTCGAGCGCATGGTGGCGTTCCGCTATCTGCGGGCCCGGCGCAAGGAAGGCTTCATCTCGGTCATCGCCGGCTTTTCCCTGGCCGGAATCGGCCTCGGCGTCGCCACCCTGATCGTGGTGATGGCGGTGATGAACGGCTTCCGCCACGAATTGCTGGGCCGCATCCTGGGCATCAACGGCCATATCGGCGTCTACGGCGCCGGCGCGCCGCTGGCCGGTTATGATCCCCTGGCCGAATCCATCCGCAAGCTGCCCGGCGTGACTAAGGTGATCCCCACCGCCGAGGGCCAGGTCTTCGCCACCTCTCCCGGTGCTGGAACCGGGGCCATCGTGCGCGGCGTGCGGGCCTCCGACCTGCTGACCCGGCCCATCTTCCAGAAGAAGTATCGCGGCAATCCGGCCGATTTCGCCGGTGACGACGCGGTGGTGATCGGCAAGCGCCTGGCCGAGAAGCTGGGGGTGCGCATCGGCGATTCCATCTCGCTGATCTCGGCCAAGGGCAACGTCACCGCCTTCGGCACCGTGCCGCGCGTGCGCGGCTACAAGGTGGTCGGCACCTTCGACGTGGGCATGTTCGAATACGATTCCGGCTTCGTCTTCATGCCGCTGGAAGCCGCCCAGACCTATTTCCGCCTGCCCGATGCGGTGACCCAGATCGAGGTGTTCCTGGACAATCCCGACATGGTGCCCGAAATCCGCAAGGCCATCTGGGACATCACCGGCAACACCGCCAACATCTACGACTGGCAGCAGGCCAACGCCAACTTCTTCAACGCCATCCAGGTGGAGCGGAACGTCATGTTCCTGATCCTCACCCTGATCATCCTGGTGGCGGCGTTCAACATCATCTCCAGCCTGATCATGCTGGTGAAGGACAAGGGGCGCGACATCGCCATCCTGCGCACCATGGGGGCGACGCGCGGCATGATCTTGCGCATCTTCTTCCTGGCCGGCGCCTCGGTGGGGGTGGTGGGGACGGTGGCGGGCACCATCCTGGGTGTGGCCTTCGCCACCAATATCGAGAACATCCGCCAGTTCATCCAGTCCATCATCGGCCGCGAGCTGTTCGCCGCCGAGATCTACTTCCTGACCCAGCTGCCCGCCCGGGTCGAGACGCGGGAAGTGGTCACCGTGGTACTGATGGCGCTGGGCCTGTCGTTCGCCGCCACCATCTACCCGGCTTGGCGGGCCGCCAAGCTCGATCCGGTGGAGGCTCTGCGTTATGAGTGAGCTGGGCCTCAAACTGGAGAACATCCGCCGCGTCTTCCACCAGGGCAAGGAAGACCTCGAGGTGCTGAAGGGCGCCAATCTGGAGATCCGGGCCGGCGAGATCGTCGCCCTGGTCGGTCCCTCGGGCGCCGGCAAGTCGACCCTGCTGCACATCGCCGGCCTTCTGGAGCGCCCCGATGGCGGCGAGGTCCATCTGGCCGGCAATCCGGCCGGCGCCCTGGGGGAAAGGGAGCGCACGCAACTGCGCCGCCTGCATCTGGGCTTCGTCTACCAGTACCACCACCTGCTGCCGGAATTCTCGGCGGCCGAGAACGTCATCCTGCCCCAGATGATTGCCGGCGTGCCCCAGGCCCAGGCCCGCGTGCGGGCCATGGAACTGCTGGGCCGCATGAAGCTGGCCGAGCGGGCCGAGCACCGCCCCGGCCAGCTGTCGGGCGGCGAGCAGCAGCGCGTCGCCATCTGCCGGGCGCTGGCCAACGCCCCCCGCGTCCTGCTGGCCGACGAGCCCACCGGCAATCTCGACCCCCATACCGCCGAGGGCGTGTTCGACGAACTGATCCGCCTGGTCAAGGGCTCGGGCGTCGCCGCCCTGATCGCCACCCACAACCCCGAGCTGGCCGCGCGCATGGATCGGGTGGTGAGGATGAGCGAAGGCCTGCTGGTGGAGGGGTGAGGGAGTTCGTGTGGCGGGAGCCGCAGCCCCCGCCACACGGCAATCCTTAGCGGTTGACGGTGACGTTCACCGACTGGTTCCACACCAGACCCAGCTTGCCCGAGCCGTCGGAGAAGGTGTAGGGCGTGCCGTTGAGATTGACCGCGAAGGCGGCGGGGCCGCCCCAGTTGATGCCCATCATGGTGATGCTGTAGGTACCGCCGGGCACCAGCACCGAACCCAGATTGATGGAATAGTTCACCGGGTCGTTGTAGCCGGAGCTGATGTGGAGGACTTCCACGGCGGCGGTGCCGCCGTTGGGGCTGACGGGAATTGCGATCACATAGAGCTCGTTGTCGCACTTCGAAACGGAAAGCTGAGTCATATCCATCCCCTTTTGGTCAGGTGTTGCCGCGAACGGCTCCCATGCGAGCTGCGCCCGCACATCCAATAACCTAAAGATGAATAAATATCTGTCACGACTCGGAATAATACGGTTATTGCCGATTTTATACATGTAATACGCGCACATGAAATGAGCGCTCCGATGTAATCGCCGGCCCCCCCCCCGAATACCTCGACTGGCCCAAGAACCGCCGAAGGGAGTAGAATGTACCCGGATGGTGAAGGGGGGAGCGCCCATGGGTGCGATTCCGAGCGTTTTCGATCTCGACCGTCTGGTTCTGGCCCTGTCCGACGCCTTTGATCTGGTGGGGGTGGACAAGACCGGCCATTCGCGCCGTGTCGGGCTGGTGGCGGCCCGCATCGCCGAGGATCTGGGCTGGGAGAACGGCGAAATCCGCACCTTGTTGCGGGCCGCCCTGCTGCATGATTGCGGCGTCTCCACCACCGGCGAGCACCACGATTTGATGGGAGCGCTGCGCTGGGCGGATTCGGTCGAGCATTGCCAGCGGGGCGCCGGATACCTGTCTTCGATCCCGGAACTGGCGGTGCTGGCGCCAATGGTGGCCGAGCACCACACCGCCTGGACCAATCTGTGCAACCGGGGCGTTGACGAGGGCGTGGCGCTGGCCGCCAACCTGATCTGCCTGGCCGACCGCACCGACGCGCTGCTCCAGGGCGGCGCCACTCCCGGGCGCGATCTGGTGGCGGCGCTGAAAAGTCACGGCGGCTATTTCGCGCCCCAATCTCTGGCGGCGCTGGACCGTTTGTCCCGCTGCGAGGCTTTCTGGTTCGCGCTGGACGAGCCGGTCCTGTCGGAAGCCCTGGCCCGCCTGACCGCCCTGGGGCCGCCCCAATTGCTGGAGGCCGGCGCGGTGGTGCGGCTGGCCGCCGTGGTCGGCGGCATCATCGACCGCAAGAGTCCCTATACCGAGTGCCACAGCGGCGGGGTGGCCAAGGTCTCGGTCTTGCTGGGCCGGGCCATGGGGCTGTGCGAGGCGACCCGGCGGGGGCTCGAGATCGCCGGCTACCTCCACGACATCGGCAAGCTGCGCATTCCCGACGAGTTGCTGGACCGCCAGGGCGCGCTCGACGCCGCCGACCGCCTGCGCATGGCCCGGCACGCCTTTGACACGCGGGTGATCCTCACCCACGCCTTCGGTCCCGGCGCCATCGCCGATTGGGCCGCCTTTCACCACGAATGCCTGTCGGGCAACGGTTATCCCTTCCATCTGAAGGAGGGTGATCTGTGCCTGGAGGCGCGCATCGTGGCGGTGGCCGACGTGTTCCAGGCTTTGGCCCAGCACCGGCCCTACCGCGCCCCGCTGACGCCCGACGAAATCGCCGCCCTGATGGACGGCATGGTGTTCGCCGGCAAGCTGGACCCGCAAGTGGTGGCCGCCTGCAAGGAGCATCTGGAGGAATGCTGGGCGGCGGCGACGGGCGGGTGACGGGGCGTTCCGACTAGGGTAATCTCGCCGCCATGCCTTCCCATGCCGACTTCGTCCATCTTCGCGTCCACACCGCCTATTCCCTGGCGGAAGGGGCCATCAAGCTCAAGCAGCTCATCAAGCTGTGCGAGAAGATGGCCATGCCCGCCATCGGTATCGCCGATACCGGCAACCTGTTCGGCGCCCTGGAATTCTCCACCTCGTGCTCGGATGCGGGCATCCAGCCCATCGTCGGCGCCCAGATCGCAATCCGGCGCGAAGACGGCGGCCCGTCCAAGGACGGACGCAAGCCCGAGCCCGATTCCCTGGTGCTGCTGTGCCAGAGCGAAGGCGGCTACCTCAATCTCCTGAAGCTGGTGTCCAAGGCCTTTCTCGAGACCGATGCGGGCGAGACCCCCCAGGTCACCCTGCACGACCTGGAGACCCGCTCGGACGGCCTGATCGTGCTGACCGGCGGTCCCGCCGGGCCGGTGGGCCGCCTGCTGGCCGACGGGCAGGGGGAAAAGGCCGAGATCGTGCTGGCGCGCCTCGCCCGCGCCTTCGCCGGGCGCTGTTACGTGGAGTTGCAGCGCCACGGCCTGGAGGTGGAGGACCGCATCGAGCCGACGCTGGTCTCGCTCGCCTACAAGCACGATTTGCCCCTGGTCGCCACCAACGAGCCGTTCTTCGCCGACCGGGGCATGTACGAGGCCCACGACGCCCTGATCTGCATCGCCGAGGGCGCCTACATCTCCCAGGACGAGCGTCGCCGCCTCACGCCCGAGCACTATTTCAAGTCGCCGGAAGAGATGCGGGAATTGTTCGCCGACCTGCCCGAGGCCTGCGACAACACAATGGTGATCGCTAGGCGCTGCGCCTTCGGCGTTTCCAAGCGCAAGCCCATCCTGCCGCCTTATCGCATGGACGGCCTGACCGAGGCCGAGGTGCTGCGCAAGAAGACGCTGGAGGGCCTGGACCTGCGGCTGGACAAGCACGTCTTCCAGCCCGGCATGACCGACGACGAGAAGGAGCACGCCGCCAAGCCCTACCGCGAGCGCGTCGAGTTCGAGCTGAACGTCATCGAGCAGATGGGCTTTCCCGGCTACTTCCTGATCGTGTCCGACTTCATCCAGTGGTCCAAGGCCCACGACATCCCCGTGGGGCCGGGCCGTGGTTCGGGCGCCGGTTCGGCGGTGGCCTGGGCTCTGACCATCACCGATCTCGATCCCTTGCGCTGGGGGCTGCTGTTCGAGCGCTTCCTCAATCCCGAACGCGTCTCCATGCCGGACTTCGATATCGATTTCTGCCAGGACCGCCGGGAAGAGACCATCCGCTACGTCCAGGGCAAGTACGGCTATGCCCAGGTGGCGCAGATCATCACCTTCGGAAAGCTGCAGGCCCGCGCCGTGCTGAGGGACGTGGGCCGCGTGCTGCAGATGCCCTACGGTCAGGTGGACCGCATCTGCAAGCTGGTGCCCAACAATCCCGCCAACCCCATGACGCTGGAACAGGCGCTGGAGAGCGAGCCGCTGCTGGCCGAGCAGAAGGAGCGGGACGAGACCGTCTCCCACCTGATCGATCTGGCCATGAAGCTGGAGGGATTGTACCGCCACGCCTCGACCCATGCGGCCGGCGTGGTGATCGGCGACCGGTCCCTGGACGAACTGGTGCCGCTCTATCGAGACCCGCGCTCCGACATGCCGGTCACCCAGTTCAATATGAAATGGGTGGAATCCGCCGGTCTGGTGAAGTTCGACTTCCTGGGGCTCAAGACGCTCACCGTGATGGTCACGGCGGTCAAGCACGTCAAGAAGACCAAGGGGCTGGACATCGACCTGTCGGCCATCCCCTTGGACGACGCCAAATCCTATGAACTGCTGTCGCGGGGCGACGCGGCCGGCGTGTTCCAACTGGAAAGTTCGGGCATGCGCGACGTGCTGCGCAAGATGGGCCCCAACCGCTTAGAAGACCTGATCGCCGTGGTGGCGCTGTACCGTCCCGGCCCCATGGACCAGATTCCGCGCTACATCGCCTGTAAGCACGGCAAGGAAGAGCCGGACTACATGCATCCGCTCCTCGAGCCCATCCTGAAGGAAACCTTCGGGATCATGGTCTACCAGGAGCAGGTGATGCAGATCGCCCAGGTGCTGTCGGGCTATTCGCTCGGCGGCGCCGATCTGCTTCGCCGCGCCATGGGCAAGAAGATCAAGGAGGAGATGGAGGCCCAGCGCAAGACCTTCGTCGAAGGCGCCACCGCCAGGGGCGTCGATGGCGCCCAGGCCTCCATGATCTTCGACAAGGTGGCCAAGTTCGCCGAATACGGCTTCAACAAGTCCCACGCCGCCGCCTACGCCCTGATCGCCTACCAGACCGCCTGGCTGAAGGCCAACCACCCGGCCGAGTTCATGGCGGCGACCATGACCTACGAAATGAGCAACACCGACAAGCTCAATTCGTTCCGCCAGGAGCTGGACCGCCTCGGCATCAAGCTGCTGCCCCCCGACATCAACGCCAGCCAGCCCACCTTCTCGGTGGAGGTGCTGCCCGATGGTTCCCAGGCGGTGCGCTACGCTCTGGCGGCCTTGAAGAACGTCGGCGAGGCGGCCATGAAGTCCCTGGTGGAGGAGCGCGAGAGGGACGGCCGCTTCAAGGATATGGGTGATTTCGCCGCGCGCATGGATTCCAAGGTGCTCAATCGTCGCCAGCTGGAAAACATGGTCAAGGCCGGCGTTTTCGATTCGCTGGATAAGAATCGCGGGCGGCTGTTCAAGAATGCCGACACGCTGTGCCGCTACGCCGCCCAGGCCGCCGAGGACCGGCAAAGCAGCCAGATGAGCCTGCTGGGCGGCTCCAACGCCCCGACCTTGAAGCTGGAGAACGGCCCCGACTGGTCGCCGCACGAGAAGCTCAACCAGGAATTCGAGGCGGTGGGGTTCTACCTGTCCGCCCATCCCCTGGACGCCTACGCCAAGAGCATGAAGCGCCTCAACGTGCTGAAGATCGCCGAACTGCCCCGCCACCTCCAGGCGGGCGGCAAGGGCAGGGTACGCCTGGCCGGTTCGCTGTTGTCCAAGCAGGAGCGCGTCTCGGCCAAGGGCTCGCGCTACGCCTTTTTGCAGTTTTCCGACGCCACCGGCATGTTCGAGGTCACCTGTTTCTCGGAGATCCTCGCCACCTCGCGGGACTTGCTCGACGCCGGTGGGCCGTTGCTGATCGATGTGGACGCCAAGCTGGAGGAAGACCAGCTGCGCATGACCTGCCAGCGCATCGCGTCGCTCGACCAGGAAGCCGCCAAGGCCGCCGCCGGCATCCGTGTCATCATCTCCGACGACAGTGCGCTGAAGCAGCTCTCGGACCTGATCAACAATGAGGCTCGGGGCCGCAACCGCGTCGCCATCGTGGCCCGGGCCGGCAACCGCGAGGTGGAGCTGGGCCTTAAATCCACCATCACGCTTTCGCCCAAATTCATGGGCAGCTTGCGCAGCATTCCCGGCATCACCGAGGTGGAGGAGATCTGATGGCGTCCAAGTGGCTGACGGCTTTGGTGGTGTTCCTGGGCCTTGCCGCCTGCACCCCGTCCGAATTCGCCGAACCGCCGGAGGTGGTGCTGCTGTCCATGGTGCCGGTGGACGTGTCGCTGATGGAGCAGCGCCTCGCGGTGACCCTTCGGGTGCGCAATCCCAACAACACCGCCATGAGCATCGACGGCATGCGCTTTGCCATCGACATCAACGGCCATAGCTTCGCCAAGGGCACCAGCGACAAGGCGGTCACCGTGCCCCGCCTGGGCGAGACCGAGGTGGCGGGGGTGGCCCATGTCTCCACCACCGATCTGATGCGCCAGATGCTGGGCGTTCCCGATTCCAAGGGCGTGGAGTACCGGCTGTCCGGTTCCCTGTTCCTGACCCATGGCGGCCGGGCGGCCTTCGACCAGTCGGGCGATTTTGACTTCGCCTCGGCCCTGGGCGGGGCGGGAGCCAAGAGGCATTGACGAACGCCGTTTCGCCGCCTAACACAATTCTCCGACTTTCATTCGTCACCCCCGCGAAGGCGGGGGTCCATGTGGATGCTGATCAGGCGCCCGGCTCGATGGCGTTTTCGCGGCCCCATGGATTCCCGCCTTCGCGGGAATGACGGCTTTGATGGAAACCCCATGAACCGCTTCATCGTCCTGTTCGCCGTCTTCGTCCTGGCCGTCCTCAACGCCGCCGGCTGGTGGTGGTTCAACCGGCCGGTGCCGGTGGAGCTGTCGTTCAACGAGCCGTTCCCCTCGGTGTCCTTCGCGCCGTTCCGCCGCGGCCAGGGGCCGATCACCCAGGTCTATCCCACGTCCGACCAGATCGCCCAGGACATGAAGAGCCTGGTGGGCGTGGCCAGGGGCGTGCGCACCTACACCTCGCGCGAAGGCCTGGACGTGGTGCCGGAACTGGGGCGCAAATACGGCATCGAGGTCACCCACTCGGCCTGGCTGGGCAAGAAGTTCGCCATCAACGACGCCGAGGTGGACGCCCTGATCAAGGCGGCCAACGCCTATCCCGACGTCATCAAGCGGGTGATCGTCGGCAACGAGGTGCTGCTGCGCCAGGACCTGCCCCCCGAGCAGCTGATCGGCTACATCCGCAAGGTCAAGGCGGCGGTGAAGCAGCCGGTGTCCTATGCCGACGTCTGGGCCTTCTGGCTGAAATACCCGGAGGTGGCGAGGGAAGTGGACTTCCTCACCATCCACATCCTGCCCTATTGGGAGGACGAGCCCATCGGCGTGGACGGCGCCGCCAAGCACATCGTCGCCATCTATAAGCGCATGGCCGAGCAGTTCGGCAAGCCCATCCTGATCGGCGAGGCCGGCTGGCCGACGCGCGGCCGTTCGCGCGGACCGGCGGTGGCCGACATGGAGAACGCGGCGCGCTTCGTGCGCACGCTGGCCCTGGTCTCCAAGGAGAACGGCTTCGACTACAACGTGGTCGAGGCCTTCGACCAGCCGTGGAAGGCCTTCCTGGAAGGGACCGTGGGGGCCAAGTGGGGCGTGGTGGACGAGAACCGCCGGGTCAAGTACGCCATGTCCGGCCCGGTCGAGCCCAGCCCCGACTGGCCGCGCCATGCGGCTGCCGCGGTGCTGATCGGTTCGGCCCTGTCCTTGGCGCTGCTGTGGCGGCGCTGGGAGCGCTACGAGCTGAAGGGGGGGCTGTTCGTGCTGGTCCTGGCCCAGCTGGCCGGGCTGTTCATCACCTGGCAGACCGTCAACGCCCTGGCCATGGCCTATGACCGGCTCGAGGATGCCTGGGCCTGGGCCCGCATCTTGCTGCATGCCGCCCTGGCCGTCACCCTGGCCTGGGCCGCCGCCCGGCAATTCCGCCGCGAACCGGCCAGGCTGACTTGGCCGTGGGCGGAAAAGTTCGTGCCGCTCTACGGCTTTGCCGCCATCGTGGTGGGGGCGACCCTGCTGCTGCACGGCCGCTATCGCGATATTCCGCCCGTCGAGTTCCTGGCGCCCTGCATCGGTCTTACCCTTTACGGCCTGGGCCGCATGATGGTCCTGGGCCAGCCATGGAAGGAGGCCTTCGCCGCCGGAAGGCTGTTCGGCGGCGAGGGGTTCGGCATGGCCCGGCGCTTCACCATCGGGCTGGCCCTGTCCGCCCTGGCGGCGCCGCTGTCGGAAGCCTGGGCCCTGTCGCGGGGCGACGATTTCATCACGTCCCATCCCCAATGGTCGGACCGCCTTCCCCTGTTGGTCCGCGCCCTGTGGGAGAACCAGGAGATGTGCGTCTGGGCCGCCATGGTGGTGGTGATGATCCTGCCGTTCTGGGCTGAATGGCGATTGCGCTTGGAAAGGTGAGTCCGATGAGTCAGTCAGCTCTCTCTCTGCCGCCCTATCTGGGGGTGGCGCCCACCCGTTACGGCACCATGCTGTTTCCGGCGGGCGACATCTGGGTTGGGCGCTCGATTGCCACCTACGGCGAATATTCAGAGGGCGAGACCGATCTGTTCCGCCACTTCATCCGGGCCGGCGATACCGTGGTGGAAGCGGGCGCCAATATCGGCGGCCTGACCCTGCCCCTGGCCGGGCTGGTGGGGGCGCAAGGACGGGTGCTGGCCTTCGAGGCGCAGCGCGCCATTCACGCCATCCTCACCACCAACCTGCTGCTCAATGGCTTCAGGCACGTCTGGGCCGAGCGGGTGGCCTTGGGCGCCGAGGCGGGGACCATCAAGGTTCCCGAACTGGATATCTCGCGGGTCGAGAATTTCGGCGGCGTGTCGTTGGGCGGCGAGGAAGGGGAGGATTGCCCCGTCCGCACCCTGGATTCCTATAACCTGGCGGCCGTGAAGCTGATCAAGATCGACGTGGAAGGCGCCGAATCCGAGGTCATCGACGGGGCGCGGGACACCATTCTGCGCACCCGCCCGCTGCTTTATGTGGAGAACGACCGCCGGGACAAGTCGGCGGCGCTGATCAAGCGCATCCTCGACCTGGGCTATCGGCTGTGGTGGCACGTGGTGCCGCTTTACTCGCCCCACAATCCCCGCGGCAATGCCGAGAACGTGTTCGGCGGGACCGCTTCGCTCAACATGGCCTGCCTGCCCAAGGAAAGCGGGGCGGCCTTCGGCGGCATCGAGATCCTGTCGCCCGACGCGCCGCCGCCGTTCTGACCCGTATTGTCATCCCGAGCGGATGCGAGGGATCTCCGCTTGGTGTGGCGGTACCGGTCCTGAAACGTCGAGCCAGGACGAGATCCCTCCTCCCGATGGTCGTCGGGATGGAAAAAAGGATGCTACGGCAGGGTTTTGGCCAGCCGGAAGCCCAGATTGGCGTTGTGCAGCGGCTGCTTCAGCGAGGCGCGGTACCAGCTGGTCACCGCCATGGGCAGGTTCAGCGCCGAGCCGCCCCGCGTCACGCGGTAGCAGCCGGTCTCCCAGTCCTTGGAGAATTTCTGGTCCTTCAGCCCGGCGATGAACTTTTCCAGATAGCAGTCGGCCGTCCATTCCCAGACATTGCCGTGCATGTCGTACAGGCCGAAGGCGTTGGGCTTGCGGCTGCCCACCTTGTGGGTGACGTTGCCGGAATTGGCGGCGTACCAGGCGTATTCGCCCAGGGTTTTTTCATCCTCGCCGTGGGAATAGGAAGCCGACGACCCGGCGCGGGCGGCGTATTCCCACTCCACTTCCGTGGGCAGGCGGTAGGTCTGGCCCGACTTGGCGTTCAGCTTGGCGATGAAGTCCTGGATGATCTTCCAGTCCACATGCTCGACCGGGTTGTCGGGGCCTTTGTTCTCGCAGGGGTTCGAGCCCATCACCGCTTCCCATTCGGCCTGGGTCACCTCGTACTTGCCGATGGCGTAGGGCTTGGCGATGGTGATGGTCGGGCGCTTGGGGGCGTCGGGCTCCGGGTCCTCGTAATCCTTGGGATTGCCGGCAACCACCGAGCCGGGGGGGATCACCACCATCTCGGGGCAGAAGGCGCAGTCCTTGAAGCTCTTGCCCGGCGCGGGGGTATCGGCGGCCAGGGCGGCGGGGGCCGCCATGGCCAGGGCCAGCAGGAATAGGCCGGTGGTGGAGAGCTTGGTCATCGTCTCGATCCTTCCCGCTGTCTGGAAATCCGGATGTTCAACACATGTTAATGTGGTGTTGCTTTTTGATAATACGACATCAATCTGCAGATGGTTATTGACTTTGGTTAACTACAAAATATTGCTGTTGTTCTCGCCGAGGCCGCCATCCCTAGGCGCGGCCAAAGGATGACGGGAAAGCCTATTTCGCCAGCAGGCGGGCGGCTTCGGGGGCAGTGTAGGTGAGGATGGCGTCGGCGCCGGCCCGGCGGAAGGCCATCAGGCTTTCCAGCATGACCTTGTCCCAGTCCAGCCAGCCGTTCAGCGCGGCGGCCTTCATCATGGCGTACTCGCCCGAGACCTGATAGGCCAGGGTCGGGACGGCGAAGGCCTCCTTGACCCGGCGCACGATGTCGAGATAGGGCAGGCCGGGCTTGACCATCACCATGTCGGCGCCTTCCGAGAGGTCCAGGGCCACCTCGCGCAGCGCCTCGTCGGTGTTGGCGGGGTCCATCTGATAGGTCTTCTTGTCGCCGCCCTTCAGCGCCGATTTCGAGCCCACCGCGTCGCGGAACGGACCGTAGAAGGCCGAGGCGTACTTGGCGGCATAGGACAGCAGGCGCACATGGTCGCAGCCCGCCTGATCCAGGGCCTCGCGGATGGCCTTGATGCGGCCGTCCATCATGTCCGACGGCGCGTTGACGTCACAGCCGGCCTCGGCCTGGACCACCGCCTGGCGGCACAGAACCTCGACGGTGGAATCGTTGGCGACGTAGCCGTTCACCACCAGAC
Organism: Magnetospirillum sp. ME-1; assembly: GCF_002105535.1. Lineage (GTDB taxonomy): Bacteria > Pseudomonadota > Alphaproteobacteria > Rhodospirillales > Magnetospirillaceae > Phaeospirillum. The sequence continues at coordinate 1,428,106 of NZ_CP015848.1, forward strand.
CGTCATGGCCGTCGCTGTTGTAGGGGTCCAGCGCCACGTCGCAGATGATGCCGAGTTTCGGCACCGCCTTCTTGACGGCGCGCACGGCGCGGCAGACCAGATTGTCGGGATTGATGGCTTCGGCGGCGTCGGGGGTCTTCAGGCTGGCATCCACCGAGGGGAACACGGCGATGGCGGGAATGCCGAGATCGGCGGCGCGGCGCGCTTCGTCCACCAGCAGATCAATGGACAGGCGCTCGACGCCCGGCATGGAGGCCACCTGCTGGCGCACGCCGGTTCCTTCCACCACGAACAGCGGCCAGATCAGGTCATCGACCGTCAGCTTGGTCTCCGACACCAGCCGGCGCTGCCATTCGTCACGGCGGTTGCGGCGCATGCGGGTGAAGGGGAATTGAGCGTGGGGCAGAAAGGACGGCACGGCAGGTCTCCAAACGGCGAGGGGCCGGCCTATAAGGCCGGCCCCTCCATTCATGGCACCCCGATCAGGCGGCGTCCAGAGCCTGCTTCAGATCGGCCAGGATGTCGTCGATGTGCTCGATGCCGATGGACAGCCGCACATAGCCCGGCGTCACGCCCGAGGCCAGCTGGTCGTCGGCCGACAGCTGGGAATGGGTGGTGCTGGCCGGGTGGATGGCCAGCGTGCGGGCGTCGCCGATATTGGCCACGTGATAGATCATCTTCAGCGCGTCGATGAAGCGCCGGCCGGCCTCGGCTCCGCCCTTCAGCTCGAAGCCCAGCAGGCCGCCGTAGCCACCCTTCAGCGCCGCGTCGGCGCGGCGGCGGTACTCGCCGTCCTGGCGCGACGGATGGATGACATGGGCCACCTTGTGATGGCCGGCCAGGAACTCGGCCACCGCGTTGGCGTTGCGGCAATGCTCGCGCATGCGCAGCGGCAGGGTCTCCATGCCCTGCAGCGCCTGGAAGGCGTTGAACGGGCTGATGGCGGCGCCGATGTCGCGCAGCAGGGTGACGCGGGCGCGGATGATGTAGGCGATGGGGCCCAAGGGCTTGACCGCCTGGGTCCACACGGCGCCGTGATAGGAGGGGTCGGGCTGGTTCAGCAGCGGGAAGCGCTTGGCGTGCTTCTCCCAGTCGAAGGTGCCGCCGTCGACGATGGCCCCGCCGATGGAGGTGCCGTGGCCGCCGATATACTTGGTGCAGGAATAGACCACGATGTGGGCGCCCAAGGACAGCGGCTTGGCGATCACCGGCGAGGCGGTGTTGTCGACGATCAGCGGCACGCCCACCTGATTGGCCAGCTTGGCCACTTCGGCGATGGGGAACACCTGCAGCTTCGGATTGGGCAGGGTCTCGGCGTACCAGGCCCGGGTCTTGTCGTCGGTGGCGCGCACGAAGGCTTCCGGATCGGCGGGATCGACGAAGCGGGCCTCGATGCCCAGCTGCTTGAAGGTGTTGGCGAACAGGTTCCAGGTGCCGCCGTAAAGATCGGTGGAGGTGACGAAGTTGTCACCGGCCTGGGCGAGGTTCAGAATGGCGAAGGTGGATGCCGCCTGGCCCGACGACAGCGCCAGCGCCGCGACGCCGCCTTCCAGGGCGGCCAGGCGCTGTTCCAGCACGTCGGTGGTGGGGTTCATCAGGCGGGTGTAGATGTTGCCCAGTTCCTTCAGCGCGAACAGGTTGGCGGCGTGCTCGGTGTCGCGGAACTGGTACGAGGTGGTCTGGTAGATGGGAACCGCGACGGCGCCGGTGGCGGAATCGGCGCGATAGCCGGCATGGAGAACGATCGTCTCGGGATTGGCGCTGGTGACGGTCATGGGCGTCGCATTCCTGTGGTTTGGCCGCCGGAGCGGTAGGTGGCATGAGATTCGGCCCGCAAGGGTCGGCAACGGAAGCCTGTTTGGCAATGGAAAAAATTTCACGCAGATTCTGCGTGCTGTCAATTATAAATCTACTTGTTTGATAGATTAAAAGGGGGCGGCCATGAACGGCGAGACGGTGATCGGCCGCGAGGGGCGGCTGGGACGCATCCTGCTCAACCGGCCCAAGGTGCTGAACGCCTTGTCGGCGGCGCAGTACCACGACATCACGCGAAGCTTGAGCGATTGGGAAGGCGATCCGGGCATTTCCGTGGTGCTGATCGAGGGCGAGGGGGACAGGGCCTTTTGCGCCGGCGGCGACATCCGCATGGTGTGGGACGCGGCAAGGCGCGGCGACCATGGCTTCAACCGCGACGTCTTTTCCACCGAGTACCGGCTGAACCGCCGCATTCATCGCTACCCAAAGCCTTATGTCTCGCTGCTGGACGGTATTTGCATGGGCGGCGGGGCCGGCTTGTCGGTCAACGGCGGCTTTCGCGTCGCCACCGAGCGCACCCGCTTCGCCATGCCCGAGACCGGCATCGGCTTCTTTCCCGATGTTGGCGCCACCCATTTCCTCAACCGCTGCCCCGGTCACGTGGGCCTCTATCTCGGCCTGACGGGCAAGCAGCTGGGACCGGCCGATTCCCTGTGGGCGGGCATCGCCACCCATTTCGTGCCGTCGGAGCGGCTGGACGACTTGCGCGCCGCCCTGGTTGAGGCCTCCCAATCCGCCGATCCCCGCGACGCGGTGGCCGCCACCCTGGCGCGCTTTCATCAGGAGCCCGGCGACGGACCGCTGCTCCGTCACCTGGACGCGCTGGAGCGGTGTTTCACCCCGCGCCGGCTGGACGACGTCATCGAGGCGTTGCGCGGAGATGGCGGGCAATGGGCCTGGGACACCATATGGGACTTGTCGGGCCGCGCCCCCTTCAGCCTGGCGGTGACCAGCCGGCAGTTGCGCGAGGGGCGGGGCCTGGAGTTCGACGAGGCGATCCGGCGGGAGTTCCGGCTCGCCTGGCATTTCCTTCTGGGGCAGGATTTCCTTGAGGGAATCCGGGCACTGGTCGTAGATAAGGACAGGCGGCCGGTCTGGACTCCGTCCAGCCTGGCCGAGGTGGACGAACTGGCGGTGGCGGCGTATTTCCAGCCGCTGGGCGACGACGAGTTGCAATTGCCCTGAGGGAACGGAACGAGGGATGACGGGCGATATCGATGCGGGCGAGGTGCTGTTCGAATTCATCCGCGTCGGCAATGCCGTCAAGGTGACGGCTTTCCACGTCCCCACCCTGACCGAAATCTCCATCGTCGGGGCGCGTGGCGCCAGCGAGGCGCACCTGAAGCTGCTGGGCCTCAAGCGGCTGGAATACGTGCTGGCCAAGCAGCGCGGCGAGGGGACCTAGCGCGGATAGATGTGAATCTCGACCCGGCGGTTGATGGCCTGGTTCTCAGGGTACGCCTTGCCGGTGTCGCTGCGGTTGGGGACGCGCGGCGCGGTGTCGGCCAGGGCGGCCAGCTTCATGCGCGAGGTGGGAATGCCCAGCTCGCTCAGCACCTTGAGGGTGGATAGGGCGCGGGCGGCCGACAAATCCCAGTTGCTGGGGAATTGCGGGGTCTTCACCGGCGTGTCGTCGGTATGGCCCTGGATGTCGATCTGGTAGTTCTTGAAGCGCTCCTGCTTCAAGGTGCCGCTGATTTCCTTCAGAAGCGGCATGATCTCGGGCCGCACGTCGGCCGAGCCCGGCTTGAACATGGTGCCGCTGGCCAGATTGAGGACGATGCCCTTGTCGTCCTTGCCCACGTCCACCGTGTCCTCGACGCCGGCGCCGGTGACCTGGCCCAGCAGTTCCGAGCGCATGTCCTGCAAGGGCGTGGTGACCTCGCGATAGCCGATGTCCTTGGCCATGCCCTGGGACACCTGCTCGTACTTGTTCTTGTCGATGGTGGACATGGACACCAGCACGATGAAGAACGCCATCAGCAGGGTGATCATGTCGGCATAGGACAGCAGCCAGTCCTCGGCCGCTTCCTTGTTTTCCTTGTGGAACTTGCTCTTGGCCACTTCCGTGCGCTCCCGGCTACTTCTTCGGCGCCTTGTCGATGTCGAAGTGGATGGCGGGGTCGAGATAGGAGTTCATGGCGTCCTGGATGAAGCGGGGCGAACGCCGCTCGGCCAGCATCACCAAGCCTTCGGCCACCAGCATGTTGCGGAAGCGGATGATGGATTCGCGCTGGTGGGCCTTTTCCGCCGCCGGCATCAGCACCAGGCGGGCGAACAGCACGCCGTACAGCGTGCCCAGCAGACCCACCGCCATGCCGGGGCCCAGCTTGGCCGGGTCGTCCATGTTGTCGAGCATGACCACCAGGCCGACCAGGGTGGCCATCATGCCGAAGGCCGGGGCGTTACTGGCCATGAATTTCAGGATTTCCACCGAGACGGTGTGGCGCTGGAAGGCGGTTTCCACCTGATTGTCCAGCATGTGGCGCACTTCCTCGCCGGTATAGCCCGACACCACCAGCCCGACGCCATAGGCCAGGAAGGCGTCCTGGCTCTTCAGGCTCTTCACGTCGGATTCCAGGGCCTGGATGCCGCTCTTCTGCAGCAGGTAGCCCCAGCGGATGACGCGGGCCACCTCGTTGGTCAGCATGCCGCGCGCCATCTTGGGCGAGAAGAAGATGGCCTTGATGTTGCCCAGGGCCTGCTTCACATAGCGGGCCTCGAAGCCCACATTGGCGGCCGCCAGCGTGCCGCCGATCACCATCAAGAGGCCCGACAGGTGCAGGAAGATCTTGAAATTGGTCGTCAACTCGAGAATCGAGCCGATGATCAGCAGCAGGCTGAGCGTAAAACCGATGATCGTCGGAATCGACATGACGGCGAAATCCCCAATTGCCCGCTTGCGCACCTATCCACCGGCCAGATTGGCCCATGAGTGCTTTATGTTTGGTGAACGAATGCTCAACCAAAACATTCCGAAACCCGCCCCGTCCGCCTGCCCCCAAAGCTTCCGACGGGGCCGGAGCCCTGAATTCGCCTCATCTTGCGGCAAGTCGCTTTATTGAGCAACAAGTTAGGCCTCACCCTCCCGCCGCGACGCGGCGGGTCCCTCCCTCTCCCCGGGGGAGAGGGGCGTTTTTCACGCCGTGGGATCTGGTCCCAGTTCGTGTTCCTTTTGCAGTTCCAGCTCGACCTCGACGATGTCGCCGTCGATGGTGCGGGTGGGCAGGAAGCCCAGGTGCTGGACGAAGGCCAGCATGCGCTGGTTATCCTTCAAGACCTGTCCGACAATGATGCGGGTTCCGCGCGAGCGGCAGTATTCGATCATCTTGACCAGCAGGCGCTTGCCCAGGCCCGAGCCCTTGAGGTCCGAGCGGACGACGATGGCGAATTCGGCGGCGTCGTTGTCGGGGTCGGTGACGGTGCGCACCACGCCCAGCGTCTCCTTGCCGCCTTCGGGCTTGTCGATCTCGCCGATGAAGGCCATTTCGCGGTCGTAGTCGATCTGGGTGAGCCGCGCCATTTCCGAATGGGGCAGTTCGTGGACCAGTCCGAAGAAGCGGAAGCGGATGTCTTCCGGCGTCAGCTTGGACACCAGGATGTGGTGGTTGGGTTCGTCCTCGGGCCGGATGGGGCGCAGCAGGGTCTTGCGCCCGTCGGTCATGGTGAAGATTTCCTCCAGCTCCTTGGGGTAGGGGCGGATGGCCAGACGGTCGGTGCCCGCCCTGGCCGGGGCCACCACCATGCGGGCGTCCAGCGCCAGCACGCCCTGGGAATCGGCGAAGAGGGGATTGATGTCCAGCTCGACGATCTCGGGGAAGTCCACCACCAGCTGGGAAAGCTGCACCAGGGCCAGCTGGATGGCTTCCTTGTTGGCGGGCGGGCGGCCGCGATAGCCTTCCAGCAGCCGCGAGACGCGGGTGCGCGAGATCAGCTCGGCGGCGAGGTTCATGTTCAGCGGCGGCAGGGCCATGGCGCGGTCGGCGATGACCTCGACGGCGATGCCGCCCTGGCCGAACATGACCACGGGGCCGAACACCGGGTCGGTGGCGACGCCGCAGATCAGTTCCTGGGCGCCGGGGCGCCGGGCCATGCTCTGGACGGTGAAGCCGTCGATGCGGGCCTCGGGGTAGACGGCCTTGACCCGCTCCAGCATGGCATGAGCGGCCTTTTCCACCTCGAAGGCGCCTTGCAGGTTGAGCATGACGCCGCCCACGTCGGATTTGTGCAAGATGTCGGGCGACAGGATCTTCAGCGCCACCGGCTCCTTCATGGCCATGGCGATCTTGCCGGCCAGGGCCGGGCTGCGGGCCACATGGGTTTCCACGGTGGGAATGCCGTAGGCTTCCAGCACCGCCTTGGCCTCGGGCTCGTTCAGGGTGCCGCCGCCCTTGGCCAGGGCCTCGTCGATCAGGAAGCGGGCCCGCTTGGTGTCGGGGACGAAGTCGGTAGGCGCCGAGGCCGGCACCTCCATCAGCAATTCCTGGTTCTTGCGGTATTGCAGCAGGTGCATGAAGGCCTGGATGGCGGCGCGCGGGGTGTCGTAGGTGGGAATGCCGGCGCCGCTGAACAGGTGTCGGCCGCGGGCCACCGCCTCGTTGCCCACCCAACAGGTCATGACGTTGGCGCGCGGCCGGTCCTTGGCGGTCTTGATGATGGCGCCCGCCACGTCGGTGGGGTCGGAGACGGCCGAGGGGGCGTGCATGACCAGCACGGCGTCCACCGCCTTGCTTTCCGACAGGATGTTCAGCGTCTTGACGTAACGCTCGCCGTCGGCGTCGGCCGAGATGTCGACGGGATTGCCCTGGGACCAGCCGGGGGGCAGCACCGCCTTCAGCTTGTCGATGACCTCGTCGGGAAGCACCGCCAGCTCGCCGCCCATTTCCGCCAGGTCGTCGGCGGCGATGACGCCGATGCCGCCGCCATTGGTGAGGATGGCCAGGCGGCGGCCCTTCATGGGCTTGGAGCGGGCCAGGGTCTCGACCGCGCCGAAGATTTCCTCGATGTCCTGGACGCGCAGCATGCCGGCCCGGCGCATGGCGGCGTCGAACACCAGGTCCGATCCGGCCAGGGCGCCGGTGTGGGAGGCGGCGGCGCGCGCTCCTTCGCGCGAGCGTCCGGCCTTGACGGCCAGAACCGGCTTGTTGCGGGCGGCGGCACGGGCCGCCGACATGAAGTTGCGCCGCTCGTGGATGGATTCCATATACAGCAGGATGGCCCGCGTGCCGGGATCGCTGCCCAGATAGTCGAGCACGTCGCCGAAATCCACGCCCTCGGTGTCGCCCAGATGGATGAAGTGGGAAAAGCCGATCTCGCGGGCCCGGGCCCAATCCAGCACCGCGGTGCACAGCGCGCCCGACTGGGAGACGAAGGCCAGCTTGCCGGGCAGCACGCTTTCATGGGACGAACTGGCGTTCAGCCCGATGCCCGGCACCAGGATGCCCATGGAATTGGGACCCAGCAGCCGCATGCCGTATTGCCGCGCCGCCGCCAGGGATTGTTCCAGCAAGGTGGCGCCTTCGGCGTTCTGCTCCAGATGCAGCCCGCCGGTCATGACGCAGGCCGCCTTGGTGCCGCGTTCCCCCAGGGTGTGGATGATGCCGGGAACGGTCGATGGCGCCGTGCAGATCAGCGCTAGGTCCGGGGCCATGGGCAGGCACGCCACGTCGGGATAGGCCAGCACGCCGCCCACCGAGGCGTGTTCCGACGTCACCGGCATCACCGGCCCGGCAAACTCCCCTTTAAGAAGATTGCGCATGACCACCGATCCGATGCTCTTCGGCTTGGTCGAGGCGCCGATGACGGCGATGGATTGCGGGCGAAACAGCGACTTTAGATTGCGGGTGCTCATGGGAATCCCGTTCTGGCGGTCAGAATCCGGCGTTGAGACGGAGATTAGTCCTCTTCTATGGTGCGCTGCAACATCTTGTAAGGGCTATCCCGCATATCTACCAAATCCATACGGCGTTGACCTTAGTCACGAAGCGGTCATTGTGCGGCGCAGGGGAACGGGGCTATAATTTCGCACTGCAATATTATTTCGTCGGTATGTGTCGAAGGGGACCGGGCATGGTTGAGATGATGGAGAACCGGACGTTCGCCGAGATCAAGGTGGGCGACACGGCAAGCCTGACGCGCACCTGTTCCATGAAGGACGTGGAACTGTTCGGCGTCGCCACCGGGGACCTCAATCCCACCCATTACAGCGTGGAAAGCGCCGAGAAGTTCGCCCATCACCGCAAGGTGGTGGCCCATTCCATGTGGGGCGGATCGCTTCTGTCGGCGCTGTTGGGCAACGAGCTGCCGGGACCGGGCACCGTCTACCGCAGCCAGAAGCTGGACTTCACCGGCGCCGTCGAGGTGGGCGACACCCTGACCGTCACCGTGACGGTGACCGAAAAGATCGCGCCGCTCGACGTCGTCCTCGACTGCAGGGGGACCAACCAGCGGGGCGAGACGGTGTTCGCCGGCCTGGCCCGCGTCTCGGCTCCCGCCGAAAAGGTGGTGCAGCCGCGCATGGAATTGTCCGAGGTGGCGCTGCGCCGCCGCCATCACGTGTTCGAGGACATCATCGCCCGCTGCGCCTCGCTGGCGCCCATTTCGGTGGCGGTGTGCCACCCTTGCGACCAGGTATCGCTGGAAGGGCCGGTGGAGGCCGCGCGTCTGGGACTGATCGATCCGATCCTGATCGGGCCCGAGGCCAAGATCCGCTCGGTGGCCAAGGAGTTCAACCTGGACATCGCGGGCCTGCGCATCGTCGATACCCAGCATTCCCACGAATCCGCCGAGAAGGCGGTGGCCATGTGCCGCTCGGGCGAGGCCGAGGCCCTGATGAAGGGCTCGCTCCACACCGACGAGATGATGCACGAGGTGGCGTCCCGCGATAAGGGCCTGCGCACCGCGCGGCGCATCAGCCACGTCTTCGTCATGGACGTGCCCACTTACCCGCGCACCCTGCTGATCACCGATGCGGCCATCAACATCTACCCGACGCTGGAGGACAAGGCCGACATCCTGCAGAACGCCGTCGAGCTGGCCCACGTGCTGGGTGTCGAGCTGCCCAAGGTGGCCATCCTGTCGGCGGTCGAAACGGTGTATCCCAAGATCAATTCCACCATCGAGGCGGCAGCGCTGTGCAAGATGGCCGATCGCGGCCAGATCACCGGCGCCCAGCTGGACGGTCCGCTGGCCTTCGACAACGCCATCAGCGAGGAGGCGGCCAAGATCAAGAAGATCAACTCGCCGGTGGCGGGCCGCGCCGACATCCTGCTGGTGCCCGACCTCGAGGCCGGCAACATGCTGGCCAAGCAGCTGTCCTATCTGGCCGACGCCGACGCCGCCGGCATCGTGCTGGGTGCGCGGGTGCCCATCGTGCTGACCAGCCGTGCCGACAGCGCCAAGGCCCGCCTGGCGTCCTGCGCCGTGGCCGTCCTGTTCGCCCATGCGCGCCGCGCCAAGGGCGCGGTTGCCGCGCAGTAATATAAGCCCCTCGCCGGGCGCGGGCCTTAAGCCCGCTTGGCCGCCGCCGCAATGGCGGCTGGTCCCGGTGAGCAGGCCTCAACGGAGTTTGGGACATATGCGTGAAGGCATCCTGGTCATCAATGCCGGTTCGTCCAGCATCAAGTTCTCGCTGTACATCTCCGAAGGCGACGATGAGCCGCTGCTGTCGTCCAAGGGACAGGTGGAGGGCATCAACGTCGCCCCCCATTTCATCGCCAAGTCGCCCGACGGAATGGTCCTGGCCGAGGACCGCTGGCCGGACGAGCCCAATCTCAGCCACGAGGCGCTGTTCAAGCACATGATCGGCTGGATCGAGTCCCATCTGGACGGGGCCGAACTGAAGGTGGCCGGGCACCGTGTGGTGCATGGCGGCTCGCTCTATTCCCATCCGCTGCTGATCAACGACGACCTGATGGCCGAACTGGAGCAGCTGGTGCCGCTGGCGCCGCTGCACCAGCCCCACAACCTGGCCCCCATCCGGGCGCTGGCCAAGGTCCATCCCGGCCTGCCCCAGGTGGCGTGCTTCGACACCGCCTTCCACCGTTCCAATCCGTGGGTGGCCCAGACTTTCGCCCTGCCGCGCGCCCTGACCGGCGAGGGCGTGAAGCGCTACGGCTTCCACGGCCTGTCCTACGAATACATCTCGCGCCGGCTGGCCAAGCTGGCGCCGGCCCAGGCCCGCGGCCGGGTGGCGGTGGCCCATCTGGGTTCGGGTGCCTCCATGTGCGCCATCAAGGGCGGCAAGAGCGTGGCCTCCACCATGGGCTTCACCGCGCTGGACGGCCTGCCCATGGGGACGCGGACCGGCACGCTGGATGCCGGCGTGGTGCTCTATCTGCTGCAGCAGAAGGGTATGACGCCCAAGGAAATCGAGAACCTTTTGTACAAGCAGTCGGGCCTGCTGGGCGTGTCGGGTCTCAACAACGACATGCGGGTGCTGCTGGAAAGCTCGGAGCCCCATGCCGCCGAGGCGGTGGAACTGTTCACCTACCGCATCGCCCGCGAACTGGGGTCGCTGGCCGCCGCCATGGGCGGGCTGGACGCCCTGGTGTTCACCGCCGGCATCGGCGAGCATTCGCCCCCGGTGCGCGCCAAGGTCTGCCAGCTCTCGGAGTGGCTGGGCATCCGCCTCGATGCCGAGGCCAACGAGGATGGGGGCGCCGAGCTGATCAGCGCCATGGACAGCAAGGTGGCGGTCTGGGTGATTCCCACCGACGAGGAGATGATGATCGCCGAGCACACCCGCGAGGTCTTGTGGAGCTTGCGCGACTAGAGTGCGATGACGACCTCTAGGCTGAAGACACTACATATGGTATGGCTATTGTGCTTCTGGTCAATTCCCTTGGGAAATGGCACAGTGACACCATGACACCCAACCAGCCGGGACCGATAAGGCATGCGTAAGCTGAAGATTTCCATCGGACACCATGTCCTGCACGTCGATCTCTACGATACGGGAACGGCGGATGCGATTCTGGCGGCGGTGCCGTTCGAGGCGCGCGCCGCCATCTGGCAGGGCGAGGTCTATTTCCAGGCCCCCGTCCACGCCGACCGCGAGGATCATGCCCGTGACGTGGTCGAGGCGGGCGAGCTGGCGTTCCGCCACGAAGGCGAATCCATCGTCATCGGCTATGGCCCGACGCCGTGCTCCGAGGGCGACGAGATCCGCCTGGCGGTTCCCGCCAACATCTTCGGCCGCACCGCCGACTCGCTGGCCTTTCTGGCCAAGGTCGAGGCGGGGGAACTGGTCCGGGTCGAAGCGGCGGCGGAGTAGGCTATGCCGCTCCGGTCCGCACTGCGGGTTTTTAGCATTTCCCTGATGATGGCGGGACTTTCGGCCTGTTCCGTCGTTGAACTGGCTGCCCATGGCGTCAAGGAATGGGACAAGCGCAGCCAGGGCGGGCAGCAGGGCGAGGCCCAGCCCGTGTCCCAGCCCCAGGCCCAATCCCGGACCGAGGAGGAGCCGCCGCCACCGGCCCGCGCTCCGGCCTCGCCCTCGGGCCGCTCGTCGGTGACCGTCGAGGAACTGCCGGCCCGGTAGTCCTATTTCCGTCCGCGTTCGATCTCGATGCCGACCGAGGCGGCCTCGGCGTAGACGTCCAGCTTTTCCACCCGGATACGGGCGGTTTCAACCCGTTCGTCGGCAAGGCACAACTCGGCGATCTTTTCCGCCAGGGTTTCCACCAGATTGATGTGGCCCTCGGCCAGCATGGCCTTGATGCCGTCGATCACATCCTCGTAGGACACCACGTTGGCGATGTCGTCGCTCAAGGGACCTGCCTGCTCGAGCACGCTCATGTCGACGTTGATGCGGACCCGCTGGGGCGCCAGCAATTCGTGGGCATGGATGCCGATGGAGCATTTCAGCACCAGATCACGGACCAGGATGCGATAGAGGCGGCGGACCGGCGCTTCCTGCGGCTTGGTCTCGTCTTGACTGCGGCTCACGAACACTTGGATATTTCCTCAGGGGAGGGAAAGCAGGGTCATAGCGCTTACCGTGCGCGGCGCGCAAGTGGTCAATGACCGCCGGCCCGGCATGAGGCGCAATGATTCGGCCAGGTGCGGAAAGGAATGTCCTCGGCGAAGATGCCCAGCGCTTCCAGTGCCGAGCCCGCCGGCAGCCACTGCTTCCCCACCTTGATTCCACCGCATTCCGGGCAAATGTCGACGCTGAGCGGCTCGGCGCGGTGCCGCCGGAGAAAGGCGGTGCTGTCCTGGCGATCCTCGACGATGGGGCGGCTGGAGAAACGGATGCGGTCGTCGCCGATGGGCACCATGGCCATGGACATCACCCGCCGGGTGTGGAAATCGTCACAGCGGAAGGTGAAGCACTGGCCCACGCCCGTCCGCCGGGTCTGGGTGATCAGGGCACGGTAGACGTCGGCGATGTTGCCGTTACCCAGCAGATCCCAAAGGGTGCGGCCAAGGGCGGGATGCCGGCTGCCTCCGCCCGCCCAGCCCGGGCTCATGGCGACGACGCGATCCTGGCCGCAAATCTCGTAGGTCAGGATATTGGCGCCATCGGTTTCAGGACATTGAACGCTAGAGCCCATAGGCATATTCCATTGGTCTGTAGGTAGATACCACGGGATGTGGTCGCGACCATGGAACGCTGCAAGGTCATAGAGTCAAAAGAGGACCGATCCTGCGGACATCATCGGCCATGGGCAGGCGGCCCAACAGGGTCTCGACGCTGGCGGCCAGGGCGGGATGCAGGCATGGCCCGGCGATCTCGGCCAGGGGGGCCAGGGCGAAATGGCGTTCATGCAGGCGGGGGTGGGGCAGGGTGAGAATTTCGTCGTCCATCACCACATCCCCATAGAGCAGAATGTCGAGGTCGATCAGGCGCGGTCCATAGCGCACCGACGCCACCCGGCCCAACTGGTCTTCCATGCGCTTCAGGCGCGCCAGCAGGTCGTGAGGTGACAGCGTTGTGACCAGGGCCACGGCCATGTTGAGGAAGGCCGGCTGGTCGGTGACGTAGAGCGGGGCCGTCTCCCAGACCTGGGAGCAGGCGGAAACGGTGCCGAGCGTGGCGAGCGCTTCCACGGCGGCGCGCAGATTGGCGGGCCGGTCGCCGAGGTTGGTGCCCAGGCCGAGATGAACCAATGTCATGGTGGAGTGTCAGGCGATGATGTCGGGAATCAGCAGGTTTTCCAGCCGGGCGATCTCGTCCTTGAGGTGCAGCTTGCGCTTCTTCAGCCGCTGCAGGCGCAGCTGATCGAACGGCGCCTCGTCGGAAACGCGGGAGATCACGTCGTCCAGGTCGCGGTGCTCGGTCTTCAATTCCGCCAGCTGGCGGCGGACTTCTTCAAGGTTGTCATCGATCATGGAACTGGACGAGGCTAGGATTTAAGTGGCTGGAGGGTAGCAGAACTCGTCCGGAAACGGTATGGGTAAGGTAGGATAAAGAGGAGGTTGGGGTATGGCGGCCAAGCGTATCGGAATTCTGACCAGCGGCGGGGACTGCGCCGGATTGAATGCGGCCTTGCGCGCCGTCGTTCATCGCGCCATCCGCAATTACGGCTGGCAGGTCTTCGGTATCCGGGACGGCAGCCTGGGACTGATGGACCGCCCGCTCAACTTCGTCGAATTCGACCTGAAATCGGTCAATGACGAGATGCTGCGCCTGGGCGGCACTATTCTGGGCACCATCAACAAGGGCGACCCCTTCGCCTATCCCATGCCCGACGGGACCAAGAAGGACCGTTCCCAGGACTTCGTCGACGGCTACAAGGAACTGGGCATCCAGGCGCTGGTGGTGATCGGCGGCGACGGTTCCATGCGCATCTTGAACCAGCTGTGCCGCCAGGGCGGCATTCCCATGGTCGGCATTCCCAAGACCATCGACAACGACGTGGCCTGCACCGACTACGCCATCGGCTTCGCCACCGCGCTCAACGTGGCGGGCGAGGCCATGGACCGTCTGGCCCCCACGGCGGCCAGCCATCATCGCGTGATGATCCTCGAGGTGATGGGCCGCGACGTCGGCCATATCGCCATCAATGCCGGTATCGCCGGCGGCGCCGACGTGGTGCTGATTCCCGAGATTCCCTACACCCTGGAAGGCATCGCCAGGAAGATCGCCGAGGTGCGCGAAGAGGGGCGCAACCATGCCCTGATGGTGGTGGCCGAGGGCTGCAAGACCGAGACGGGCCAGGCGGTGACCCAGTTGCAGAGCGGCGGCCAGGCCCGCTACGGCGGCATCGGCCAGTACCTGGCGGCCCGTCTCGCCGAGACGGTGGAGGCCGAGACCCGCGTCACCGTCCTGGGTCATGTGCAGCGCGGCGGCATGCCCGCCATGCGCGACCGCATCATCGCCTCGGCTTTCGGCGTCCATGCCGTCGACCTGATCGCCCAGGGCAAGCTGGGCCGCATGGTGGCCTGGCAGCACGGCCAGGTGGTCGATGTGCCCATCACCGACGTGGCCGGCATCACCCGGGCCATCGATCCCTACGGCACCCTGGCCCAGACGGCGCGCGGCCTGGGCATCTATATCGGCGAGATGTAGGGAGCTACTCCCCCCAGCGCCGGATGGTGCCGCAATCAAGCCCGAACAGGTCGAGCATGCGGCCCACGCTGTGCTCGACCATGTCGTCCAGGCTTTGGGGCTTGGCGTAGAAGGCCGGGACGGGGGGGGCGATCACCGCGCCCATTTCGGAAAGCTGCAGCATGGAGCGCAGGTGGCCGGTGTGCAGCGGCGTCTCGCGCACCATCAGGACGAGGCGGCGGCGCTCCTTCAGCGCCACGTCGGCGGCCCGGGTCAGCAGCGAGGTGGTCACCCCGGCGGCGATCTCGCTCATGGAGCGGATGGAGCAGGGCGCCACGATCATGCCGAGCGAACGGAACGAGCCCGAGGCCGGGGCGCCCGCGATGTCCTCGGCCTTGTACCACCTGCTCGCCAGGGCGCGCACCTGGGCCACCTTCAGCCCGCTTTCGTGGGACAAGGTCACCTCGGCGGCCCGGCTCATGACCAGATGGGACTCGACCCCGAGGCGCCCCAGCATCTCGAGGGTGCGGATGCCGTAGACCACGCCCGAGGCTCCACTAATTCCTACGATCAGGCGGGGCGGGGGGGCGTTCAAGGCGGTTAATCCTCGTGGAGGTATGAGGTTGGAGTAAGAACCTTAGTCCAGGAGGATGGGCAGGGCAATTTCCCTGCTGACAATTCCGTGACAGGAGGAATAAGATTCCAAGGTCACCCACCCCATAGGGAGGACCGTAATGAGCCTTCATGACCGTGTCGAGTCCTTGAAAGCCAAGCATGCCGCTCTGGAAAACGCCATCGAGTCGGAAACCAGACGCCCGCTGCCGGACAATACCCAGATCCATGATCTCAAACGCAAGAAACTGCTGATCAAGGACGAGCTGAGCCGAATCGGCTCCGGACCTCACTAAAGGAAGGCGATCGAGGGGCCGGGTTTTCCCGGCCCCTTATTTCATTCGGCCGCCTGTTGCCGAATTCACAAATTGCAGCATTCGCAGCCGCGGGGCGGAAAAAGGCGAACCTTGCGAATGGGTGAGGATCGCTCGATAACCTGTTGTGAAAAAATGTGAAAACATTGTTTGCGCGGGCCTTGCCAAAATGGTTTAGCGCCCCTGCAATGCACCTTTGCAAAATTAGCCTGATTACGGCATTCTCCCGCTCAGACGGAGGGGCGAAAAGCCCCCCATGGGAGTGGCAAAGCAGAGGACCTGTCCGACATGACGAACGCATACCAGCAAGCCTATGACAAGTCGCTGAAGGACCCGGAGGGGTTCTGGGGGGAAGCGGCCAAGGACATTCATTGGTACAAGACCTGGGACAAGGTCCTGGACGATTCCAACAAGCCGTTCTATCGCTGGTTCGTCGGTGCCGAGACCAACACCTGCTACAACGCCGTGGACCGCCATGTGGAGCAGGGCCGGGGCGAGCAGACCGCCATCATCTATGACAGCCCGGTCACCCAGACCAAGCGCAAGATCTCCTACGCCGAGTTGAAGGACCAGGTGTCGCGTCTGGCCGGCGCCATGGCCGCGCTGGGCGTCACCAAGGGCGACCGCGTGCTGCTCTACATGCCCATGATCCCCGAGGCGGTGGTCGGCATGCTGGCCGTGGCCCGTCTGGGCGCCATCCACTCGGTGGTGTTCGGCGGCTTCGCCCCCACCGAGCTGGCCACCCGCATCAACGATGCCAAGCCCAAGGTGATCCTGTCGGCGTCCTGCGGCATCGAGGGCTCGAAGGTGCTGCCCTACAAGCCCATGCTGGACGAGGCCATCGCCATCTCCGAGCACAAGCCGTCCAACACCATCATGTTCCAGCGTCCCCAGGCGGCCGCCGTGATGGACAAGGCCGGCGACCTCGACTGGGTCGAGGTCTGCGCCAAGGCCAAGCCCGCCGATTGCGTGCCGGTGAAGGCCACCGACCCGCTGTACATCCTCTACACCTCGGGCACCACCGGCCAGCCCAAGGGCGTGGTCCGCGACAACGGCGGCCACATGGTCGCCCTGATGTGGTCCATGAAGTACGTCTACAACATCAAGCCGGGCGAGGTGTTCTGGTCGGCCTCCGACGTGGGTTGGGTGGTCGGTCACTCCTACATCTGCTACGGCCCGCTGTTGAACGGCTCGACCACCGTGGTCTACGAGGGCAAGCCGGTCGGCACCCCCGACGCCGGCGCCTTCTGGCGCATGATCGCCGAGTACAAGATGGCCTCGCTGTTCACCGCGCCCACCGCCTTCCGCGCCATCAAGCGCGAAGACCCCAACGGCGAGCTGATCAAGAAGTACGACCTCAGCAGCTTCCGCGCCCTGTTCCTGGCCGGCGAGCGCTCGGACCCCGACACCATCAACTGGGCCCGCGACAACCTGAAGGTCCCGGTGGTCGATCACTGGTGGCAGACCGAAACCGGCTGGGCCATCGCCGCCAACTGCTTAGGGTTGCATGAATTCCCCATCAAGCCCGGCTCGCCCACCAAGCCCGTCCCCGGCTGGGGCCTGGAAGTGCTCGACGAAGGCCATCAGCCCTGCGAGGCCGGCAAGGTCGGCTCGCTGGTGGTCCGCCTGCCGCTGCCCCCCGGCGCCCTGCTCACCCTGTGGAACGCCGACCAGCGCTGCATCGACAGCTACTATTCGGAATTCCCCGGCTGCTACAAGACCGCCGACGCCGGCATGATCGATGAAGACGGCTACGCCTACGTCATGGCGCGCACCGACGACATCATCAACGTCGCCGGCCACCGCCTGTCCACCGGCGGCATGGAAGAAGTGCTGGCCAGCCACCCCGACGTGGCCGAATGCGCCGTCATCGGCGTCGCCGACCAGCTGAAGGGCCAGCTGCCGCTGGGCTTCATCTGCCTCAAGGCCGGCGTCACCAAGCCCCACGACCAGGTCATCGCCGAAGTCGTCAAGCTGGTGCGCGAGAAGATCGGCCCCGTCGCCGCCTTCAAGACCTGCACCGTCGTCAATCGCCTGCCCAAGACCCGCTCGGGCAAGATCCTGCGCGGCACCATGCAGAAGATCGCCGACAACCAGGACTTCAAGATGCCCGCCACCATCGACGATCCCGCCATTCTGGACGAGATCGGCGAATCGCTGGAAAGCGTCGGCTACGCCAAGGCCCGCAAGGAATCCGTGGAGTAAGCAGCTCTCTGTTACCCCCTCTCCCGCCTGCGGGAGAGGGCAGGGGTGAGGGCACGGCCCCCGGAGCAATCCGGGGGCCGTTGTCGTTGGGGAGGGGGAAAGGAAGGAAGGGCGAAGGGACTCGTCCCTTCGCGCATCCCTGGTCCTTTTCTATCCCCCCCAATCGTCATGCCCGGACTTGATCCGGGCATCCATGCCTGTCCGCCCAGACAGCCCCGCCCGTTTGCACGCTTGCGGAAGAGGGAAGCGCGGGGATGTGCTGGTTGAACACAGAAGCACAGAGAATAAGAACTGTCACCCTGAGCCCAGCGAAGCATCTTTCAGCCTGAAGCCGCCGCTGCCTGAAAGACCCTTCGCGACGCTCAGGGTGACAGCTTTCCCGGTTTTATTCCTCTGTGCCGTCTCTGTGTCTCTGCGTCTCTGTGGTTTATCCCCGGCAACCGCCCGGCCAACCCTCCGGCCCTCATCCCTCCTTGCCAAGCCCCCCGCCCTCGGCCAAGCTTACTCTTCAAGGGGGATGACATGGCCGACGAAGCACTCAAGAGGCGTCTTGAAGACGCCGCCGCCACCGGTAAATGGGCGACCTTTACTTCCGATGACGTGATTCCCGCCGCGTGGATCCGTGACTTTGCCCTCGCCGAAAATGGCCATCCCAGGGGGCTGAGAATCAAGGGCGCCACCATCCAGGGGCGTCTGGACTTCGAGGATTGCACCCTGCCGCGCCCCCTGTGGCTCAGTGCCTGCGCCATCGCCGATGGGATTGTTTTACTGCGGGCCAAGGCCGTGGTGCTGGGATTTTATGACTGTCCCCTGATCGGCGGGATCGAGGGTGGTGATTTCAAGGTCGATAATTCCCTCTTCCTTCGTGGCTCCACCATCAAGGGACGGGTCTTCCTGATCGGCGCCAAGATAGGCGGTGATCTTGATTGTGTTGGCGTCACTCTCGATGGTGGAAGAGGCGGCGCCTTCGAAGGCGAGCATCTAGAGATCAAGGATGGGATGTTCTTGCGCGACGGATTCTCAGCCAAGGGTGTTGTCAATCTCAGTCATGCCAGGATCGGGGTTTTGGTCGATGAGGCCGCTTGCTGGCCTGACTTGATCCTCAGTGGCATGACTTATGACAGCATCGGTCCTGAATCTCCCCAGACGGCGGAAGATCGCCTGCGATGGCTTGGTCGGCGGAAAAATACCGACAAATTCGATCCCCAGCCCTATGAGCACTTGGCCAAGGTGCTGAAGGCTACGGGCCATGATGGCGAGGCGCGCAAGATTCTCGTGGCAAAGGAGAATGAGCGGCTGCGCAAGGGGGAGATGGGGTGGCTCCACCGTCTGCTGTGGGCCATGTACGGGGCGATCAGCGGCTATGGCTATCGCCGATTCCGGCCTCTCATTTGGATGGCCGTGATTATCGCCCTCGGTGGAGGTGTGTTTCACTGGGCCAAAGGGGAGGGCGTGATGGTGCCCGCCAAGGAGCGGGTCTATATCTGGATGGCGGATAAGAAGGTTCATCAGCCGCCATCGCAATATCCCCGGCTCAATCCCCTGATTTATTCCGCCGACCTTTTCCTGCCATTCGTCGATTTGGCCCAGGACAGCTACTGGATGCCGTCCAGTGTCGGCAAATGGGGGCGTTGGGTAACGTTCTATATGTGGGGGCACATTGCCATGGGATGGATTGTATCCGCCCTATTCGTGGCCGGCGTCACCGGGCTGGTGAAGCGGGAGTAGGGGGGCTCGAACCGATGGGACCAAAGGGCCTCGGGCCCTTTGCGGGTGTGGGCGGCGCCCACGAGGGGCTTTTCAGCTGGCCCACACCGTCATTTCTTTTTCGTCGCCATTCTCGGCCAGCCAGTCGTCGATCTGGTGCAGGCGGAGGTCGCAGGCGGCGCGTTGGCGGCAATCGTCGCGGTGCAGGCAGTCGTGGGCGACGGAGGCGGTGCAGCGGACCAGATCCGGGTCGCAGTGGTGGCTGGCCCATTTGAGGGCCAAGTCCAGCCCCTGGAGGCAGGTGCAGTCGAGGGACCGTGCCATAGTTCGTCCTCTCACTCCGTCATGTTGAAACCATGATAACCCGGCGTCGGACGAATGTATCGCTTCGCGTGTTGCGCAAAAGGATAGGTTCGCCGAATTGGATGCATACCTTGGGCGTAGGGCAAAAAAATCCGCCCCGAACCTGTGGGCCGGGGCGGTGGAAGTTGCTTAGAGAGGGAGGCTGACCTCGGGGGAGGTCAACATCTGGAATAAGACTAACAAGCAGAGATTCGGCAGTCAAACGATTTTAATGTGCGGCGCGGTAATTCCGAGCGGATTAGTGGGTTTGCTGCGTCTCGTCCAGGGCCAGCACGCCCTTCAGCAGGTCTTCCACCGCCTGGCGCGACAGGTCGCGGGTGATGAAGACGATGCGGGTGCGGTGGTCGTCGTCGGGCCAGCCGGGCAGGGGGGCAGGGGGGTGGAAGACGTGCTGCACCCCGTGGATGGCCAGCGGGTCCTCGGATTCGCGGGCGTTGACGATGCCCTTGATGCGCAGCAGGTTCTCGCCCTTGGACGAGATCATCAGCTCCAGCGCGAAGCCGAGCGCCATCCACGACACCGGCTCGGTGGCGGTGAAGACGAAGGCCTGGATGTGGGCGTCGTGGCGGTTGGAATCGTGGTGGTGATGGTGGTCGTGATGGGCGTGCTGGTGGGCGCGGTAGGCTTCCTCGTTCAACCAACCGGCCACGTCGGGAATCTTGCTGCCGGCGTTGAACAGCCCCGCGTCGAGGATCTCGTTGGGCTCCAGTCTGCCCTGTACCGCCACGATGATGGGGGCGGCGGGGTTGAGGCGGCGCAGCCGGGCACGCAGCACCTCGACGGCGGTGGGGTCGGCGATGTCCGCCTTGGTCAGCACCAGCCGGTCGGCCACCGCCACCTGCTTTACCGCCTCGGCCTGGGCATCCAGGGTGCGGTCGCCGTTGACCGCGTCCACCGTGGCGACGATGCCGTCCAGCTTGTAGCGGCTGGAGATCAGTTGGTCGCTCATCAGGGTGTGGATGATGGGGGCGGGATCGGCCAGTCCGGTGGTTTCGATGATCATGCGGTTGAATTCCGGGATTTCGCCCCGCACCCGCTTGATGAACAGGTCGCGCATGCCTTCGACCAGATCGCCCCGCACCGTGCAGCACAGGCAGCCCGATTGCAGCAGCACCACGTCCTCGGCCACCTGGCGCACCAGAAGATGGTCGAGGCCCACCGAGCCGAACTCGTTGATCAGCACGGCGGTGTCGGCCAGGCCCGGCTGGGCCAGCAGGTGGTTCAAGAGGGTCGTCTTGCCGCTGCCGAGGAAGCCGGTCAGGACGGTGACGGGGATCAGGCTCATGCTTGCAACTCCGGTCCATGGGCTGTCGCCCATACCCGCTTGGGGCCTTGGCCCCAAACCCCTTTCGAATTAAATGGGGTCCGGGGCATTGGCCCCGGATGGGTTTGGGCGATAGCCCAACATCACTTCTTATAAAGCTCGTCGGGCGACACCTGCACCTTCGCCACCTCGGTCAGGCCCTCGGGGCGGGCGGCGGTGTAAAAGCAGGTCCGGCGTCCGGTGTGACAGGCGACGCCGTCCTGGTCCACCTTCAACAAGATGGTGTCGCCGTCGCAATCGATCAGGAAGTCCTTGAGCCGCTGCTGCTGGCCCGAGGTCTCGCCCTTGCGCCACAATCCGCCGCGCGAGCGCGAGAAATAGCAAACCCGGCCGGTCTCCAGCGTCTCGGCCACCGATTCGGCGTTCATCCAGGCCATCATCAGCACTTCGCCGGTGTCGAATTGCTGGGCGATGGCGGGCACCAGCCCATCGGCGTTGAACTTGAGCTTGGGCAGCACGGCGGCGGAATCGATAGCGGACATGACGGAAACCTCTCCAACGGGAGGCTAAGGGTTTAGCGGGCGGTAAGGCACTCGGCAAGGGAATCGGCCAGTCCCTTCATCTGCTGCACATAGGAATCGGGGCCGGCGGGCACAAGCAGGCCTTCCGGGTCCAGCCGCCCCATGCGCGCGCCCGCCGCCTCGGCCAGGGTGGTGGCGGTGGCCGAGGGGGCGCCGGGCTCGCCGAAGACGCAGGACGCCCCGCTGGCCTTCAGCCGGTCGCGCAGCTGGGCCATGCGCTTAGGCCCCGGCGGACGCTCGGGGTCGACGGTGATGGCCCCGGCCGGCGACATTCCGTAGCGTGCCTCGAAATACTGGTGGGCATCGTGGAACACCACATAGGGCCGCTTGGTCACCGGGGCCAGTCGGGCGGCGATCTCGGTATCCAGGGCGGAAAGCCGCCGCTTCAGGGCCTCGGCATTGGCGGCATAGCGCGATGCGTTGGCCGGATCGAGGGCGGCGAGGCGCTCGGCCACCGCCCCGGCCAGCAGCTGGGCGTTGCGCGGGTCGAGCCAGACATGGGGGTCGGTTTCGTCATGATGCTTGCCGTGATGGTCATGATCATGGCGCTCCCAGGCCCCGCCCTCGCGGGCGTCCAGCCGGATCAGGCCGGGCAGCGACAGCATGGCCAGCCCGTCCTTGCGCCGGGCCATGGGGCGTTCCAGCCAGGATTCCAGGGCGGGGCCGACCCAGACCACCAGCCTGGCCTTCTCGGCGGCGCGGGCGTCGGAGGGCTTCATGGCATAGCCGTGGGGCGACGCGCTGCCCGACACGATCAGGCTGGGTTCGCCCACGCCGGCCATTACCGAGGCCACCAGGGAATGCAGGGGCTTGATGCTGACCAGCACGGCCGGAGCCTCGGCCCGGGCCGGGGCGAACGGGACGGCAAGGCCGAACAGGAACAGGGCTGTCGCCAGGGTCTTCCGCATAAGGGCGCTCCGTGCCATGATGGAATAGATGGAATGTTATAATATAACACTTTGGCGGCGGCAAGGATGAGCTTTCCCGTACCCCAGCACGATCACGGCGCCTGTATCCGCGCCGCCATGGCGGCGGCCGAGGAGGAATGCCGGCGCCGGGGCGCCCGGCTGACCGACATCCGCCGCCGGGTGCTGGAACTGGTGTGGGGCAGCCACCGGCCGGTGGGGGCCTATGCCCTGCTCGATTCCCTGGCCAAGGAGGGATGGTCGGCGGCGCCGCCCACCGTTTACCGGGCGCTGGAATTCCTGCAGTCCCATGGGCTGGTCCACCGCATCGCCCTGCTCAACGCCTTTGTCGGCTGTATCCATCCGGGCCACGCCCATGCCGGACAGTTCCTGCTGTGCGGCGAATGCGGCATCGCGGTGGAGCTGGAGGACCGGGAGGTGGACGGCGCCATCGGCCGGGCGGCCGGGCGGCTGGGATTCACCGTGGCGCGCCAGACCATCGAGATCGAGGGGCTGTGCCCCGATTGCCGGGCCAAGGGGAAAGCGCCGTGACCCTGCTGCAGATGTCCGGGGTGCGCCTCACCCATGGCGGGCATGCGGTGCTCGACCGCGTGGACCTGTCCGTGGAGGCCGGGCGGATCATCACCGTGGTGGGGCCCAACGGAGCCGGCAAGTCGTCGCTGCTCAAGGTGGCGCTGGGATTGCTGCGCCCCGATGCGGGAAGCGTGGAACGCAGTGCCGCCGCCATCGGCTATGTGCCCCAGCGCCTGGACATCGGAAGGCTGCTGCCGCTGTCGGTGCGCCGCTTCCTGGCCATGGCCGTGCCGGGGCGCGTGGGCAACGGGACTCTCGAGGACATGCTGGACACGGTGGGGGCCGGACATGTGCTGGGGCGTCAGGTGGCCGACCTGTCGGGCGGCGAATTGCAGCGGGTGCTGCTGGCCCGCGCCCTGCTGCGCCGTCCCGATCTGCTGGTGCTGGACGAGCCGGTGGGCGGCGTCGACGTGGCCGGGCAGGCCGAGCTGTACGACCTGATCACCGCCCAGGCCCGCGATAGGGGCGTCGGCGTGCTGATGGTGTCCCACGATCTGCATGTGGTGATGGCCGCCACCGACCACGTGGTCTGCCTCAACCGCCATGTGTGCTGCGCCGGCCATCCCGAGGCGGTCAGCCGCCATCCCGAATATCTGGCGCTGTTCGGCCCCCGGGTGGCGGCCAGCCTGGCCATCTACACCCATGCCCACGACCATGGGCACGGCGCCGATGGTTCGGTGCTGCCGCTCGAAGGCGGAGGGCGGCCTCACGTTCACGGGCCGGGGTGCCGCCATGGATGACTTCCTGCTGCGCGCCCTGCTGGCCGGAGCGGCGGTGGCCCTGGTGGCCGGACCGCTGGGCTGTTTCGTCGTCTGGCGCCGCATGGCCTATTTCGGCGACGCGCTGGCCCATTCCGCCTTGCTCGGCATCGTGGCGGGATTGCTGCTGGGCGTGGCGCCCCTGGCCGGAGTGGCGGCGCTGTGCGTCATTGCCGCCCTGATCCTGGCGCGCGCCGAGGCCGACCGCGCCAGCGGCATCGATTCCCTGCTGGGCATCCTGGCCCACGGCTCGCTGGCGCTGGGGCTGGTGCTGCTGTCGCTGATGGAGCGGATCAGGGTCGATCTGATGGGCTGGCTGTTCGGCGACATCCTGGCGGTGAATGGAGACGACCTGGTCTGGCTGTGGGGCGGCGCGGCGGTGATCCTTTTGGTACTGGCCTCCCAGTGGCGCACCCTGGTGGCGGCGGCGGTGGATGAGGATCTGGCCGTGGTCGAGGGACACAAGGTCGCCCGCGCCCGCACCCTGCTGATGCTGCTGGTGGCGCTGGGTGTGGCGGCGGCCATGAAGGTGGTGGGCGTGATGCTGGTCAGCGCCATGCTGATCATCCCGGCCGCGACGGCCCGCCGGCTGGCCCGCACGCCGGAGCAGATGGCGGCCGGGGCCGTGGCCGTGGGGCTGGCCGCGGCTGGATTCGGGCTGGGCGGCAGCTGGCTGTGGGATACGCCGTCGGGGCCCAGCATCGTCAGCGTGGCGACGGCGCTTTTCCTGCTGTCGCGTGTGATTCCCAGGCAATAATCCAAGCGGATGGCCTTGCCCAATGCCAGCGGCGGTGCCATCATCAGCCCTCACTAGTGTTATTTGGGGGAGGCCGCGTCCCAGAAGGGACAGAAGGCCTTGAAAGATGAACGATTCCAAGCGTCGCGAAAAATTCGAATCCAAGGTCGCGGAACTGCTGGCGGTTACCGCGGGGCTGAAGGTGCCGCAGATTCTCATGCTGCGCCGGATGACGTCGTCCGACCCGGACACCCAGTCCTGGGCCAATGACCGCGAACTGGGCGTGGTGTTCGACACCATTCTGGACCGTGCCGTGGCGGCCATGGACGTCGAGGAGCTTGGCGCCGCCGCCGACCAGCATTTCGATGGATTGCTGCCCCCCGGACCCGACGACGCGCGGGACAAGGAACGCTGGCTGCTGTTCGACGTCACCAAGAAATATCTGGTCAATCGCGCCAAGGGGGCCGCCCCGGTCCCGGCCGCCCCCGAGCCGCCCCCGGCGGTGATCGAGGAGGAGGAGGAGGCGCCCATCGCCTTCGACAACTTCCGCCAGATGTTCGACGAGACCCTGGCCCGCTATGCCCGGCGCGCGCTGCAGGTGCTGGTGGTCAATCCCGCCGGTGCCGCCAGCCTGCGCCCGCATATTCCGCTGCCCTTCATCATCTCGCCCGGCTTCGCCAATTGCTACGAGACCCTGCTGCGCAAGTTCGTGCTGCCCGACATCCGCGCCACCAAGCGCATCAAGGAACTGTCGGAAAGCCGGACCTGGGATGCGACCGGCCCCAACCGGCTGATCGGCATCATCCAGCAGGGAGGGCAGGGCAACCCCATCCTCGACACCTGGGATTCCCGCTGGGCCGCCTACAAGTCGGAAGGCGTGGGTGCCAAGCACGCCAAGGCCAACGATCCCTGGGCGGTGTTCCATGACTGGTCCAAGGCGGGCGGTTTCCCGTCTCCCGACGAGGCCGATATTCCGCTGCTCCATTCGGTGATCCGCTGGGAGCCCGAGGCGCTGATGGAGGCCTGGCGCGAAGTGGCGCTGCTCTACCAGCAGGAGTTCCACCCCAAGGACCGCCACGACCAGGCCCGCGAGGGCGCGTTCCGTGACGCCATCGTCCGGGTGATCCGCGAGCTTCCCAAGTACGGCGGCGATCTCATCGCCATGAAGGCGTTCTTCGAGATGCCCAAATGCGACCGCATGTTCCTCAGGAAGCTGATGCAGACGGTGGGGGGAACCGAGACCGAGCGCCGCCGTGTGGCTCCCGGTCTGGTTCATTTCTACAACAACCTGCCTTTGTGACCGTTCCGCGCGCGGAAATTTTGGTCTTCATGCGATTGGTGTTATAACCAAGGCATGGGTTTGGGGTGGAGAGGCCGGGATGCCCGGTTCGGCGAATATTCATGACGACGCCAGGAAGCCATCCACATGGCTTCCCTTCGTCATGGCCGCTTTCGTGACATTCTGTTCGGGACTGGCGCTGGTGCAGCTCTATGCCCTGCAGGCTGAGCGCCGGCAAGAGGCCGCCCGGGCCGAACTGGTGTCGCAGCTCAGCGTGATCCGGGCCCGTCTGGAATACAATCTCACCGCTCCTCTGCTCATCACCCGGGGGCTGGTGGCGCAGATCGTCTTTCACGACGGCATGAGCGACGCCGATTTCGCCCGCGCCGCCTCGTTGGTCATGCAGGACTACGATTCCGTCCGCAATCTCACCATGTCGCGCGGCACGGTGATCACCTCGGTTTTCCCCCTGGCGCCCAATCGGGCGGTTCTGGGCGCGGATTACCGCGACCGGCCGGACCAGTGGCCGACGGTGGAGCGCGCCATCACCAGCCGCAAGCCGGTGGTGGCCGGGCCGGTGAACCTGATCCAGGGGGGAACGGCGCTGATCGGTCGGGTGCCTGTCTACCTGCCGGATCCCGGCGGCGGCGAGCCCAAGTTGTTCGGCCTGATCAGCGTGGTGATCGACATTCCCAGGGTCTTCGCCGCCTCCGGCGTCGATGCCGCGAGCCTGCCCCTGGATCTGGCGCTGCGCGGCCGCGACGGCCTGGGCAAGGCCGGCGCGATGATCTGGGGCGACGAGGCGATCTTTTCGCGCGCGCCGGTGGAAATGGAAGTGACCCTGCCCGACGGGACCTGGGCCATGGCGGCCACTCCCAGGGGCGGCTGGCCCAAGGATGGATGGTCCGGCGATGACGGCGAATTGCGGGTGACCCGCGGCATGGGCGTGCTGCTGTTCGCCCTGACCGCCCTGGTGTCGTTCGGCTGGTCGGTCTACGCCAGGCGCCAGCGCCGCGCCCAGCGGTTCATGGCCGAAAGCGAGGAACGCTACCGTGCCCTGATGGAAACCGCTCCCGTGGCGGTGATCGTTCACCGCGATGGCCGCATCCTGTTCGCCAACACCCAGGCGTCGCGCATGTTGCGGGTTGCCGAAGGCCAGGTCCTGGATGGCCGGGATGTCTTCGACTTCGTGCACTCCGACAGCCGTGGCGCCTTCGCCCAACGGGTGGATGCGGTGCTGGCCGAGCCCGAGTCCGTATCCAGCGGTTCGACCCGCTATCTTACCGCCGAGGGGGACGTCATCGAAACCGAGGTGGTTTCCACCCGGGTCAGCCTGGACGAACAGCCGGCGGTGCTGTCGGTGGTCCGCGATGTGACCGACCGTCTCAGGGCCGAAGCCGAGCGCGAAAGTCTGCTGGAAAGCCTGCAGCGATCCAACGAGGACCTGCAGCAATTCGCCTATATCGCCAGCCATGATCTGCAGGAACCGCTGCGCAACGTGGCCGGTTATGTCCAGCTTCTGGGGCGGCGCTATCGCGGCCGCCTGGACAAGGACGCCGACGAGTTCATCGCCTTCGCGGTCCAGGGCACCAAGCGCATGCAGGAGATGATCGCCAATCTTCTGGACTATTCCAGGCTGCGCCATGACGGCGGTGAATCCGAACCCGTCGACAGCCGGATTCCCCTCGACGAAGCCCTGGCCGATCTCGGTGCCGCCATGGACGAGTCGGGGGCCGTGGTCGAAGTGATCGGCACCATGCCCATGGTCGCGGCCCGGCGGGTGGAACTGGCCCGCATCTTCCTCAATCTGGTGAGCAACGCCATCAAGTACCGCCGCAGCGACGTGGTGGCGCGCATCCGTATCTCGGCCCGGCGGGACGGGCTGAACTGGGTGTTCTCCGTCGCCGACAACGGCATCGGCATGGAGCCGGGCTCGCTGGACCACATATTCACCCTGTTCCAGCGCCTGCACTCGCGCGAGACCTATGACGGCACCGGAATCGGCCTGGCCATCTGCCGCAAGCTGGTGCAGCACAACGGCGGGCGCATCTGGGTGGAATCGGAACCCGGCAAGGGCTCGACCTTCCATTTCAGCCTGCTGGCGGCCGACTGACCCTACGACCGGGCGGGGGCGAGGCGGAAGCCGGCCAGCGACGGGGTCTTGGACAGCGTGTCCAGCAGTTCCAGGGGGGCGGGGGCGCGCTCGGCCAGCAGCGACATCTGGTACTGGAACAACTCGCCGCCATCTTCCAGCTGGAAGCTCCAGTCGCGGGCCACGAAGCCGTGGCGCGACAGCATGGCGTGAATCTCCTCGGCCGGCGGCGTCTGGTTGTGCTGGTAGGTCAGCGTCAGGTGCAGCGCCGTCTGGTGGGGCAGGGCGTTCTCGATGCGCCGGGCGGCGGTCATCACCGCCACGGTGCAGAACGCCCCGAACAGCGCCGCCCCATAGAAGCCGACGCCGATCAGCACGCCGAGCGCCGCCGTCACCCAGATGGAGGCGGCTGTGGACAGGCCGCGGATGCTGAAGCCTTCCTTCATGATCACGCCGGCGCCCAGAAAGCCGATGCCCGTCATGATGCCCTGGATGGTGCGGGTCGGGTCGGCGATGCCCGGCGTGTCGGACAGGCCGGCGTACCACATGGCGGGATAGCCGTTGACCACGGTCAGCGCCGTCGAGGCCATGCAGACCAGGGCATAGGTGCGCAAGCCCGCCGCCCGTCCGTGATAGGAACGCTCGTAGCCGATCATCAGGCCGGTGGCCATGGCGCCCAGCATGTGCAGCAGGATCAGGCCGTTGGTGGCCAGTTCCTTGCCGGACCAATAGGCCTGAAGCGTTTCCATGCCTTAGCTGGCGTTGTCGTTGAACGACGCCGCTTCGTAGATCTCGGCGGGCGCCATGGATGGGATGGCCGTGTCCACGGGGGACTGGAACGACACCGGCTCGTTGACGGTGCTGACCACGGTCTCGACCCCCTGTGCCGCCGGGGGGGCGGGCGGCGGCGGGGCCAGGCGGGCCGCCGGAGCAGTGATGTCCGGCGCGGGCGGTGCCGGCTCGGCTTCGACCGGCGGCAGCGGCGCGGCGGGCGGCGGCGGCGCTTCGGTCGCGGCAGGGGTGGGGGCCGGGGCCGGGGCCGGAGCCGGAGCCGGGGCAGGAGCTGCCGCGGGAGCGGCGGCCGGAACCGGAACCGGAGCCGGAGCCGGGGTGGGGGCGGGCGGCGCGGCGCGTGTCTCGCTTTGGCCTGACGGGGCGGGAGCGGGGGCCTCCGGCTCCTCCGCCCCTTCGTCAAGCTCCATTCCGCCGCCCAGGGACTTGTAGAGCCCGATGGCGGCCTCCAGGCGGCCGAAACGGGCCTGGACCTTGGAATCCTCGGCCTGGAAGCGGGTGCGCTGGGTTTCCAGCACGTTGAGGTAATCGACCATGCCCAGGCGGAAGGCTTCGGAGCTGAGGCCGTAGGCGTCGAGCGAGGCCTGCAGCACCTCCTGCTGCGCCACTTCCAGGTCGCCCTGCAGGCGCACGGCCATCAGCGCGTCTTCCACGTCACGCAGGCTGACCAGGATGGTCTGCTGGTAGGTCTCGATCAGTTCGACGTACTTGGCCTCGCTGTATTCGATGTCCGAGCGGGACTTGCCGTTGTCGAACACGGTGGCGGCCATGGTGGCGGCCAGGGTGAAGAAGATGCTCTTCGGATTGGTGATGGTATCGAAATATTGGGCGGCCCAGCCGCGGTCGCCGGAAACGGACAGGGTGGGGAACAGCTTGGCGCGGGCCACGCCGATATTGGCGTTGGCGGCGATCATGTTGGCCTCGGCCTTGCGGATGTCCGGGCGGCGCAGCAGCAGGTCCGACGGCAGGCCCGCCGAAACCTCGGGAACCCGCAGGTCGCGCAAGGTGCGGCCGTTCAGCGCCAGGGTCTGGGGCGGACGTCCCAGCAGCACGGCCAGCTTGTTGAAGGCCCGTTCGCGCTGGAGGATGATGGGCGGAATGGTGGCCTCGGCCTGGGCCAGCACGTTGCGCTGCTGCGCCAGTTCCAGATTGGAGCTCTCGCCCAGGCGGACGCGTTCGGACACCGCCTGGTACATGGCCTTCATGTTGGCGATGTTGCTGCGGGCCACCGTCTCGCGGTCCATGCCTTCCAGGTACTGGATGTAGCTCAGCACCACGTCGGAGATCATGGAAAGCCCGACCGCCTCGCGGTCATGGACGTTGGCGAAGGCGGTGGCCAGCGCGGATGCCTCCGACGCCCGGATCTTGCCCCACAGATCCACTTCCCAGCTGGCGGAGACATAAGCGGAGCTGAGGCGGTGGGTGCGGTTGGTGGGGGCGTTTGGATCGGCGCCCTGGCCGCCCTGGGGCGAATCGACGGAGCGCTTGCCCGACGCGGTGATGGTGGGAAGCAATGACGAGGCGGTCGAGCCGGCCGTGGCATCGGCCTGCCGGATGCGGGCGGCGGCGGCCTTGAGGTCGTGGTTGTTGGCCAGCGCCTCTTCCACCAGCTTGTCCAATTCCTCGGAACCGAAGATCTTCCACCACTGGGACAGCGGCTTGGGCATTTCCGGCGACGGTTCGGGCAGCGGATTGCGGTAGCTGGCGGGGATGTCCTGCTTCGGACGCTCGTATTTCGGCGTGACGTTGCAGGCGGTGCTGCTCACCGTCAAGGCGACGATCATCGCCCATCGCGCCGCGCGGGCGGACAATCCCAGTCTTTCCCTATTGCCCATTGGTTCCCCTGGTCCTGTACAGGCTCAGTAAGTATCACGATTGCCGCCACCCCGGAAGACCCGTCCGACCAATGGGCTGGGCGGGTAGTCTTTCAGTCGAGGGCATCCCTCCCCACATGAGGGGGCGGGGCTCGGTCTTCCGACCGGCAAGCCTCACGCGTCAATGCTGCATTGCAGCAATCGGCTCGCAATTAACCAAATTACAGTTAACGATAAGTAGCGCGTTACGAAACAACGGTTTTTTCGGCAAATGTCCCTTGCAAAATAGGGAAGCTTCATTTACCTATCTCCCCATTGAACGATTCAGGCTCCGGGAGGAACCATGGCCACCAAGAAGAAGGAACGGGGGGCGGCCGAACCCACCCCTCAGGAACTCATCCGCTATTACCGCGAGATGCTGCTGATTCGCCGGTTCGAGGAAAAGGCGGGCCAGCTCTACGGCATGGGACTGATCAACGGCTTCTGCCACCTCTATATCGGCCAGGAGGCCGTGGTGGTCGGCATGCAGGCCGTGGCCGGGGCGACGGATTCCTGCATCACCTCCTACCGTGATCACGGACACATGCTGGTCTGCGGCATGGACCCCAAGGGGGTGATGGCCGAGCTGACGGGGCGCGCCGGCGGCTATTCCCGCGGCAAGGGCGGCTCCATGCACATGTTCAGTCGCGAAAAGCGCTTCTATGGCGGCCACGGCATCGTCGGCGCCCAGGTGCCGCTGGGCACCGGGCTGGGCTTCGCCCACAAGTATTCCAAGGACAATGGCGTGGCCCACGTCTATTGCGGCGACGGCGCCGTCAACCAGGGTCAGGTTTACGAGGCCTTCAACATGGCGGCGCTGTGGAAGCTGCCGGTTGTCTTCGTCATCGAGAACAACAAGTACGCCATGGGTACCTCGACGGTGCGCCACGCCGCCGGCCAGGAGCTGTACATGCGCGGCGCCGCCTATGGCATTCCCGGCGAGCCGGTGAACGGCATGAGCGTCATCGCCGTGCGCGACGCCGCCGCCCGGGCGCTGGAGCATGCCCGTTCGGGCCAGGGCCCCTACATCCTGGAAATGAACACCTACCGCTATCGCGGCCACTCCATGTCCGACCCGGCCAAGTACCGGAGCAAGGAGGAAGTGACCAAGATGCGCGAACAGCACGATCCCATCGACCAGCTGAAGGAAAAGCTGCTGGCCGACGGTTTGATCGACGAGGCCGGTCTCAAGGAGATCGACCGCGAGGTCAAGGTGATCGTCACCGAAGCCGCCGAGTTCTCGCAGTCCAGTCCCGAGCCGGATCCGTCCGAGCTGTGGACCGACGTGCTGATCGAAGCTTAGGCGAGGGGGACATAACATGCCGATTCAAGTTCTGATGCCGGCGCTGTCGCCGACCATGACCGAGGGCAAGCTGGCCAAGTGGCTGAAGGCCGAGGGCGATTCCGTCAAGTCCGGCGACATCCTGGCCGAGATCGAGACCGACAAGGCCACCATGGAGATGGAGGCCGTCGAGGACGGCGTCCTGGGCAAGATCCTGGTGGCCGGCGGCACCGAGGGCGTGGCGGTCAACACCCCCATCGCCGTGATCCTGGAAGAGGGCGAGGATGCCTCGGCCCTGTCCGCCGCTCCGGCTGCCGCCGCTCCGGCGCCTGCCGCTGCCGCTGCGCCCGCTCCGGTCGCCGTTCCCCTGTCCGCCGCTCCGGCGCCCGAGGAAAAGGTCTACGCCTCCTATAAACGCCAGACGGTGCGCGAAGCCCTGCGCGACGCCATGGCCGAGGAGATGCGGGCCGATGGCAACGTCTTCCTGCTGGGCGAGGAAGTGGCCCAGTACCAGGGCGCCTACAAGGTAAGCCAGGGGCTCTTGGAGGAATTCGGCGCCGAGCGCGTCATCGACACCCCCATCACCGAGATGGGCTTCGCCGGCCTGGCCTGTGGTGCCGGCTATGCGGGGTTGAAGCCCATCGTCGAGTTCATGACCATGAACTTCTCCATGCAGGCCATCGACCACGTCATCAATTCGGCGGCCAAGACGCTGTACATGTCGGGCGGCCAGCAGCCGTGCTCCATCGTGTTCCGCGGCCCCAACGGCGCCGCAAGCCGCGTCGGCGCCCAGCACAGCCAGGATTACGCCTCGTGGTACGCCCATTGCCCCGGCCTGAAGGTGCTGGCGCCGTGGAGCGCCGCCGACGCCAAGGGCTTGCTCAAGGCCGCCATCCGCGATCCCAATCCGGTGGTGTTCCTGGAAAACGAGCTGCTCTACGGCCAGAGCTTCGACGTGCCCGATGATCCCGATTTCGTCCTGCCCATCGGCAAGGCCAAGATCGAGCGGGCCGGCGCCCATGTGACCATCACCGCCTATTCCCGCATGGTGCAGATCGCGCTCGACGCCGCCGAGATCCTCAAGGCCGAGGGCATCGAGGCCGAGGTGATCAACCTGCGCTCCATCCGTCCCCTGGACACGGCCACCATCGTCGCCTCGGTCCAGAAGACCAACCGCATCGTCTCGGTGGAAGAGGGCTGGCCGGTGGCCGGTATCGGCTCCGAGATCGCCGCGCTGATGATGGAGCACGCCTTCGACTGGCTGGATGCGCCGGTGGTGCGCGTGGCCGGGGCCGACGTGCCCATGCCCTACGCCGCCAATCTGGAAAAGCTGGCCCTGCCGCAGGCCGAGCAGGTGGCCGCCGCCGCCCGTTCCGTCTGCTACCGGTCCTAAGAGGGGGGAAGCACCATGCCTGTTCAAATCCTGATGCCCGCCCTCTCGCCGACCATGACCGAGGGCAACCTGGCCAAGTGGCTGAAGGCCGAGGGTGACGCCGTCAAGTCCGGCGACATCCTGTGCGAGATCGAGACCGACAAGGCGACCATGGAATTCGAAGCCGTGGACGAAGGCATCCTGGGCAAGATTCTGGTGGCCGGCGGCACCTCGGGCGTGGCGGTCAACACCCCCATCGCCGTGCTGCTGGAAGAGGGCGAGGATGCCTCGGCCATTTCCGCCGCTCCGGCCCCCAAGGCCGCTGCCGCTCCGGCCGTAGCCGCCGCTGCTCCGGTCGCGGCTGCTCCGGTTGCCGCGCCGGCCGCCGCCCATGGCGGCGACCGCGTCTTCGCCTCGCCCCTGGCCAAGCGCATCGCCAGGAACGGCAATGTGGATCTTGCGGCGATCAAGGGCTCCGGTCCCCATGGCCGCATCGTCAAGGCCGACGTGGAGGCCGCCATCGCCGGCGGTGGTGCCAAGGCCGCCGCTGCTCCGGCTGCCGCTGCCGCTCCGGCTCCGGCCCCCAAGACCGCCCCGGCTTCGGCCGCCGCCAGCCCGTTCGAGCCGGCCTTCGAGGAGATTCCCAACTCCTCCATGCGCAAGATCATCGCCCGGCGCCTGACCGAGGCCAAGAGCACCATTCCGCACTTCTATCTCAGCATCGATTGCGAGCTGGATGCCCTGCTGAAGGTGCGCGCCGACCTCAACGGCCGGTCCGATGCTTACAAGCTGTCGGTCAACGACTTCGTGGTGCGCGCCGTGGCGCTGGCCCTGAAGAAGGTGCCCGCCGCCAATGCGTCCTGGGGCGAGGAGGCCATCAAGCGCTATACCGACATCGACATCTCGGTGGCGGTGGCGACGCCGTCCGGCCTCATCACCCCCATCGTGCATCATGCCGATCACAAGGGGCTGGCCGAGATCTCCAACGAGATGAAGGCGTTGGCAGGCAAGGCAAGGGACAACAAGCTGAAGCCTGAGGAGTTCCAGGGCGGCGGCTTCACCATCTCCAATCTCGGCATGTTCGGGATCAAGGAGTTCGCCGCCATCATCAACCCGCCCCAGGGCTGCATCCTGGCGGTGGGCGCGGGCGAGCAGCGCCCGGTGGTGAAGAACGGCGCCCTGGCCGTGGCCACGGTGATGACCTGCACCCTGTCCGTCGATCACCGCGTGGTGGACGGCGCGGTGGGGGCCGAGTTCCTGGCCGCCTTCAAGAAGCTGATCGAAGACCCGCTGTCCATGCTGCTGTAGGGGAGGGCGCGCCATGAGCCGCGAGGCCGTGCTCGCCGCCTTCGCCAGCCTGAAGGCCGATTTCCGCGATGAGCGTTTTCCGTTCATCGCGGGACGGCTGGCCGGCGAATCCCTGGCATGGGGCGAGAAACTTCTGACCCTGTTCGCCCATGGCGACCGTGCCGCCCTCGACGCGGTGGACATGCTGTCCCGCTTCTGGGTGGTGCGCTATCGCGGCATGCCCGAACCCGCCGATTTGAGCGGGGCGGGGCCGGGACCGGCCTTCGTCCTGGGCTTCACCGCCTTTCCCTATCTCGACGTCATGATGGACGCCTGGGAACTGGGCGATCTGGTGGCGGAGCAGGGGCCGGACCGCCTGACCTTCCGTTGCCTGTTCGACGGCGAGGACCAGGGCACCCTGGTTGCCGCCGAGCGGGCGGGCGGCGGCTGGCGCTTCGACCTGATGGGGCTCTACCGCGACAAGGCCAAGGCGCTGGAGACCTTCATCACGCTGGAATTCGGTGATTTCGACGCCTTTCTCGACCATTACGTGGCCGAGCACGATCTGAGTTTCGACCTGGACCAGGCCTGGCGGCCTTTGACCGGGCAATAAGAAACCGGGAGGGAGTGAGATGGGTTTAAGAGTAAGGGAGATGCCCCGCCAGCCGGGCATGCCGGTGACGCCGTTTCCCGCCGGAAGCGTCGCCGAGCGGTCGGCCCTGGCCGGTCTGGTGGCGATGATCGAGAACAACCCCGCCTTCTGCAATCGCGGCGTCCTGCCGGAAGAGCAGGAGCGCTGCTACCGCGCCGTGGTCGATGCCAAGCGCCTGATCGGCGAGACCGCCGAACTGCTGCCGCCGGGCACGCCGGCCGACGACCTGCTGGCCGCCATGCGCGCCGCCTGCCGCAAATATATCCTGGAGGCCGAGTCCTGGGACCGGCGCACCGGGCGGCGCTACCAGATGCCGACCTTCGTCTTCTACCAGTTGCTGGGCGCCTTCCGCGAATTGCTGGGGGTGCATGTCTGGCGGCTGGCCGAGGCCTACGACATGGAAATCGAAGGCCGCCTGAACATGATTTTCCCCGGCTCGCCGGAATAGACTGGAGAGAAAGATGGCCGAGAACAGCTTCGACATCATCGTCATCGGCGGCGGCCCCGGCGGCTATGTGGCCGCCATCCGCGCCGCACAGTTGGGGCTAAACACCGCGCTGGTGGAGCGCGAGCACCTGGGCGGCATCTGCCTCAACTGGGGCTGCATTCCCACCAAGGCCCTGCTGCGCTCGGCCGAGGTCTACCGCAACATGCAGCATGCCGATGCCTACGGCCTGTCCGCTCCCGGCGCCTCCTTCGACCTGGCCAAGATCGTGGCGCGCTCGCGCGGCGTCTCGGCCCAGTTGCAGGGCGGCGTCAAGCATCTCTTGAAGAAGAACAAGGTCACCGTCATCGAAGGTACCGCCAAGCTCGCGGGTGGCGGCAAGGTGGCCATCGAGGGCAAGCCCACCATTTCGGCGCCCCACATCATCCTGGCCACCGGTGCGCGGGCCCGCGTTCTTCCCGGTTTCGAGCCCGATGGCAAGTTCATCTGGACCTACAAGGAAGCCCTGGTCCCCGATACCATGCCGAAGCGTCTGCTGGTCATCGGCTCGGGTGCCATCGGCATCGAGTTCGCCAGCTTCTTCAACGCCCTGGGGGCCCAGGTCACCGTGGCCGAGGCCATGGACCGCGTGCTGCCGGTGGAGGACGCCGAGATCAGCGCCATGGCGCAGAAGTCCTTCGAGAAGCAGGGCATGAAGATCCTGGTGGGCGCCAACATCAAGGGCCTCAAGAAGGGGGCCTCCGACGTCACCGTCACCATCGAGGCGGGCGGCAAGACCCACGAGCTGACCGTGGACCGGGTCATCACCGCCATCGGCATCGTCGGCAACGTCGAGAACATCGGCCTGGAGGCTACCCGGATCAAGGTGGAGCGCACCCACGTCATCACCGACGAGTATTGCCGCACCGGCGAACCCGGCATCTACGCCATCGGCGACATCGCCGGCGCGCCCTGGCTGGCGCACAAGGCCAGCCACGAGGCCATGATCTGCGTGGAAAAGATCAAGGGTCTTCCCGACGTCCATCCGCTGGACATGCGCAAGATCCCCGGCTGCACCTATTGCCATCCCCAGGTGGCGTCGGTGGGGCTTTCCGAGGCCAAGGCCAAGGAGAAGGGGTATCAGGTCAAGGTCGGCCGCTTCCCCTTCATGGCCAACGGCAAGGCCATTGCCTTGGGCGAGACCGAGGGCATGATCAAGACGGTGTTCGACGCACGTACCGGCGAATTGCTGGGCGCCCACATGATCGGCGCCGAGGTCACCGAGATGATCCAGGGTTACGTGGTCGCCAAGACCCTGGAAACCACCGAGGCCGAGCTGATGCACACCGTCTTCGCCCATCCGACCCTGTCCGAGATGATGCACGAATCGGTCCTGGACGCCTACGGAAGGGCGGTCCACTTCTAGTCTTGAAGCATTCAAGAGCGGCCGGGCGGGGGAATGCCTTTGCCCGGCCGTTTGTTTTTCTTGACCTTCCATCGAGCCTGGACGAAATCTACGCCATGAACGACACGCAGCCCCTGCGCCATCCCGAAAAAGCCCGCAAGCCGGACCAGATCAGTCCGCGCAAGCCCGACTGGATCCGGGTCAAGGCCCCGACCTCGGAAGAGGCGGCCGAGGTGCGCCGCCTGATGCGGGAAAAGAACCTGCACACGGTGTGCGAGGAAGCGGCGTGTCCCAATATCGGCGAGTGTTGGAAGCACAAGCACGCCACCTTCATGATTCTCGGCGACACCTGCACCCGGGCCTGCGCCTTCTGCAACGTCAAGACCGGCAACCCCAAGGGCGCCGTCGATCTGGCCGAGCCCGAGCATCTGGCCGATTCGGTCAAGGCCATGGGGTTGAAGCATGTGGTGATCACCTCGGTGGACCGCGACGATCTGGCCGATGGCGGCGCCTTCCAGTTCGTCGCCTGCATCGAGCGCATCCGCGCCACCTCGCCCCAATGCACCATCGAGGTGCTGACGCCTGATTTCCGCGGCAAGGGCGACGGGGTCGAGCGCATCGCCACGGCGCGCCCCGACGTGTTCAATCACAATCTGGAAACCGTGCCGCGCCTTTATCCCGGCATCCGGCCGGGTGCGCGCTATTTCGACTCGCTGCGCGTGCTGCAGCGGGCCAAGGAGGCCGATGGGGCCATCTTCACCAAGTCGGGCATCATGGTCGGCCTGGGCGAGGAAAAGGACGAAGTGCTGCAGGTCATGGACGACATGCGCTCGGCCGGGGTGGACTTCATCACCATCGGCCAGTATCTGCAGCCGACCTTGAAGCATGCCGCCGTCGAGCGCTTCGTCACCCCCGACGAATTCGCCGAATACCGCGACATCGCGCGGGCCAAGGGCTTCCTCATGGTGGCGGCGACGCCGCTCACCCGTTCCAGCCATCACGCCGACCGCGACTTCGAGGCGCTGAAGGCCGAACGTCTGCGCCGCCAGGGGTAAGATGCCGACCCACGCCGAGCAGCGCATCCTGCCCTATACCCCGGAGCAGTTGTTCGATCTGGTGGCCGACGTGGCGCGCTACCCTGAATTCCTGCCCTGGTGCGTGGCGTCCCGCATCCGTTCGCGCGATGGCGACGTGTTCTTCGCCGACCTGGTGATCGGCTTCAAGATGGTGCGCGAGCGCTTCACCTCCAAGGTGACCCTGTCGCGCCCCAACCGTGTGGACGTCACCTATACCGAAGGTCCGTTCAAGCATCTGAACAATCACTGGATCTTCAAGCCCCACCCCCAGGGAACCGAGATCGACTTCTACGTGGATTTCGAGTTCCGCTCCAGGCTGCTCCAGACCATGATCGGCGCCCTGTTCAACGAGGCGGTCAAGCTGATGGTCGGCGCCTTCGAAAAGCGCGCCAGGCAGCTGTACGGCTGATCACCATCCCCAACAACGGAAAAAGCCCCCGGCGGAGGATCATCGCCGGAGGCTTTTGCCCAGAGGTAGTGCCCCAAAAGTCACCCTCGGGCCCGTCTGCAGTCCCGTTCGTTCGTTCGAGGAGGGGACGGACTGGAATTCGTGACGGGACCAATGTAGGGGCGGCGGCATATCTTCGTCTGTGAAGACTCTCACACAAGCGCTGTCATTCCGAGGCAAAGCCGAGGAATCTCGGTCTGACAGAACGCTTCAGAATTGGAAAAGCCGGGTCAGGATGAGATCCCTCCGCCCAGGGCGTCGGGATGACAGGCGGTGCGCGCTCAATCGAGAGAGGTCAGCCCCTCCAGGGCGGCGACCTTGTTCAGCGTGATCTGGCCGCGGCCCAGCGTCACGATACCCGCCTGTTCCCACTTGGACAGCACCTTGTTGACGCTTTCCCGGCTGATGCCCAGATGGTCGGCGATTTCCTGCTGCGACAGCTTGATGGTGGACGGGCCACCGGCCTTGGGCTTGGTCCCCAGGGTCTGGTCGAGCATCAAAAGATGCTTGGCCAGACGGGAGGGGAGCGACAGGAACACCATGTCTTCCAGCTGGTTGTCGGCCTTGCGGATGCGCTCGCACAGCACCTCGATCAGGTGCAGGGCCTGGACGGGATGGTTGTGCAGGAAGGCGTGGACGTCCTTGCGCTCCAGGGCGATCAGCTCGGTGGCCTCCATGGCGGTGGCGTCGGCCGAGCGCTCCTTGCCGTCCAGAACGGCGATCTCACCGAACAACTGGCCGGGCTTGATCAGGCCGTAGGTCACCTCGCGCCCATCGGCGGACAGCACGCCGATACGGATCATGCCCTTGGCCACCAGATAGAGCCGGTCGCCGGGATCGCCCTTGGAAAACAGGGTTTCGCGGGCATCGACCTTGACCATCTTGGCCTTGGCCGCCAGCTCGTCGAGCAGGTCGGTCTGGACGGACGCGAACAAAGGCGTGTTCGCCAGCATCTCGCGGCGACGCAGTACGGTTTCCGGCATGCTCGGCCTATCTCCCCACCTTAGCCAGTAATGCCGCGCCTCTTCAGCCAAGGCGCCAGCACGCCGATCATACCGCTACGGAACAACAACACGCAAACAACGAAGATGACGCCCTGGATGATGATGACCCACGAGCCCACCCCGGCGAAGAAATCCTGGATGGCCACCACCAGGAAGGCACCCACCGTCGGCCCCAGCACGGTGCCGACCCCGCCCAGCAGGGTCATCAGCACCACCTCGCCCGACATGTGCCAGTTGACGTCGGCCAGCGAGGCAAGCTGGAACACCAGACTCTTCAGGGAACCGGCCAGGCCGGCGAAGGCGGCGGACAGCACGAAGGCGATCAGCTTGTAGCGGCTGACCTCGTAGCCGAGCGAGATGGCGCGGGGCTCGTTGTCACGGATGGCCTTCAGCACCTGTCCGAACGGCGAATTCACCACCCGGTGGAGGAACAGCAGCGAGAGCACGAACACCGCCAGCACGAAGTAGTACATGGTCATGGTGTTGGACAGGTCGATCAGCCCGAACAGATGGCCCCTGGGCACGCCCTGGATGCCGTCCTCGCCGTGGGTCATGGGGGCCTGCACCGCCACGAAGAAGCCCAACTGGGCCAGGGCCAGGGTGATCATGGAGAAGTAGATGCCCTGGCGGCGGATGGCCAGCCAGCCGACCACGGCCCCCAGCACGGTGGCCAACGCCACGCCCAGCAGGATGGCGATCTCTGGCGTCAGGCCCCATTCCTTGGCGGCATGGGCGGTGAGATAGGCCGACCAGCCGAAGAACATGGCGTGGCCGAAGGACAACAGCCCC
Organism: Magnetospirillum sp. ME-1; assembly: GCF_002105535.1. Lineage (GTDB taxonomy): Bacteria > Pseudomonadota > Alphaproteobacteria > Rhodospirillales > Magnetospirillaceae > Phaeospirillum. The sequence goes on from NZ_CP015848.1 coordinate 1,468,208, forward strand.
ACATAGCCCAGCAGCAGGTTGAAGGCGGCGGCGAACAGGCCGAAGCACAGCCCCTTCATCAGGAACACCGGATAGACGGTGAAGGGCAGGACCAGGGCCACGGCCAGCAGGGCCAGGACGAAGGGGATCTGTCGCGAGGCAATCTTGGTCACGGTCATGGCCTCAGGCTCCCTTGCCGAACAGGCCGGCCGGTTTGATCAGCAGCACCACCACCATCACCATGAAGATCACGGTGCTGGCGGCTTCGGGGTAGAACACCTTGGTCAGGCCCTCCACCAGCCCCAGCATGTAGCCGGTAACGATGGAGCCCATGATGGACCCCATGCCGCCGATCACCACCACGGCGAACACCACGATGATCAGGTCCGAGCCCATCTTGGGGCTGACCTGATAGATGGGGGCGGCCAGCACGCCGGCGATGGCGGCCAGGGCCACGCCGAAGCCGTAGGTGAGCGTGATCATCAGCGGCACGTTGATGCCGAAGGCCTGGACCAGGGTGGGATTCTCGGTGCCGGCGCGCAAGTAAGCGCCCAGCTTGGTCTTCTCGATGGCGTACCAGGTGCCCAGGCAGAGGATCAGCGAGGCCACCACCACCCAGCCGCGATAGATGGGCAGGAACATGAAGCCCAGGTTCCAGCCGCCGGCCAATTCCTTGGGGACCGCGTAGGGCTGGCCCGACACGCCGTATCCTTCGCGGAACAGGCCTTCGATGATCAGCGCCAGGCCGAAGGTGAGCAGCAGGCCGTAGAGGTGGTCCAGCTTATAGAGCCGGCACAGCATGGTGCGCTCGATGACGATGCCGACCACCGCCACCACCAAAGGTGCGACGATCAGGGCGGGCCAATAGCCCATCCCCAGGAAGTTCAGCGCCGCCCAGGCGACGAAGGCCCCCATCATGTAAAGGGCGCCGTGACTGAAATTGATGATGTTGAGAAGCCCGAAGATCAGCGCCAGCCCCAGGCTGAGCATGGCGTAGAACGCGCCGTTGATGAGACCCAGCAGCAATTGCCCGAACAGGGCCTGGGTCGGTATGCCGAGGATGGTCATCATGGGCTTGGGGCTCCCCCTTCTATACTTCCCGAACAATCCAATCCGTCATCCTGAGGCGAAGCCGAAGGACCTTTCAGGCGATGGCGATTGCCGTCTCGGTCTGAAAGATCCTTCCTCCCTTCGGTCGTCAGGATGACAGGTTGGTTGCGGGCACTCTTACTTCTTCACCAGCGGACAGGTACTCTCGGACAGCGGCTGGTAGGCCTCGTCGCCCGGAATGGTGCGGACGATCTTGTAGTAGTCCCAGGGCCCCTTGGACTCGGAGGGCTTCTTCACCTGGGCCAGATACATGTCGTGGACCATGCGGCCGTCGGCGCGGATCTTGCCGTTCTTGGCGAAGAAGTCCTGAATGGGCAGCTTGCGCATCTCGTCGGCCACCTTGATGCCCTCGTCGGACTTGGCGGCCGCCGCGGCCTTCAGGTAGTGCAGCACCTGGGAATAGGTGCCGGCATGGACCATGGACGGCATCTTGCCGCCGCCCATCTTCTCGGACCAGCGCTTGGACCAGGCGCGGGTGCCTTCATCCATGTCCCAGTAGAAGCCGGTGGTCAGCATCATGCCCTGGGCGTTTTCCAGGCCCAGGGAATGCACGTCGGTGATGAACACCAGCAGACCGGCCAGGGACTGGCCCGCCTGGGTGATGCCGAATTCCTTGGCCTGCTTGATGGCGTTGATGGTGTCGGCGCCGGCATTGGCCAGGCCGATGATCTGGGCGCCCGACGCCTGGGCCTGCAGCAGGAAGGACGAGAAGTCGGAATTGGGGAAGGGGTGCTTCACCGCGCCCTTGACCGTGCCGCCATTGGCCTTGACCACGCGTTCGGTCTGGGCCTGCAGGTTGTGGCCGAAGGCGTAGTCGGCGGTGAGGAAGAACCAGGTCTTGCCGCCGTTCTTCACCACCGCGTCGCCGGTGCCCACCGCCATGGCGTAGGTGTCGTAGGTCCAGTGGAAGCCGGTGGGCGAGCACTTGTCGTTGGTAAGAGGCGTCGAGGCGGCGCCCGAGATCAGATCGACCTTGCCCTTTTCCTTGGAGACTTCGCGCACCGCGATGGCCGCCGCCGTGGTCACCAGCTCGGCGATGACGTCCACCTGCTCGGTGTCATACCACTTGCGCGCGATGCCCGACGCGATGTCGGCCTTGTTCTGGTGGTCGGCGGAGATCAGCTCGATGGGCTGGCCGTTCAACTTGCCGCCGAAATCGTCGATGGCCATCTGGGCGGCCACGATGGTGCCCTTGCCGGCCAGGTCGGAATAGGTGCCCGACAGGTCGGTCAGCACGCCGATCTTGACCTTGCCGTCGCTGTACTGGGCCTGGGCGGCGCCGGCCGACAGGGCCAGCGCGGCGGCGCCGAGAAGCAGCTTCTTCATCACCATGGTAAAGTCCTCCCGTTGATTTGGTTCGTCTTCAAACGCCGAGATAGCTCTTCAGCTTGTCCATGTTGGCCGCCAGGGATTCGTTGGGGATCATGTCGATCACCTGCCCGTGCTCGACCACGTAATGGCGGTCGGCGACGGTGGCGGCGAAGTGGAAGTTCTGTTCCACCAGAAGGATGGTGAATCCTTTCTCCCTCAAGGTGCGGATGATGTCGCCGATGTGCTGGACGATGACCGGGGCCAGGCCCTCGGTGGGTTCGTCCAGCAACAGCATGTCGGCTCCGGTGCGCAGGATTCGGGCGATGGCCAGCATCTGCTGCTCGCCGCCCGACAGCTTGGTGCCCTGGCTGGAGGCGCGCTCGAGCAGACGGGGGAACAGGGCGTAGACCTCGTCGAGCGACAGGCCGCCCGGCTTGATCACCGGGGGCAGCACCATGTTTTCCCTGACCGACAGCGACGAGAAGATGCCGCGCTCTTCCGGGCAATAGGCCAGCCCCAGCCGCGCGATGCGGTTGGACGAGAGGCCGACGGTTTCGGTCCCCATGTATTTCACCGAACCCGAGCGCTTGCCCACGATGCCCATGATGGAGCGCATGGTGGTGGTCTTGCCGACGCCGTTGCGGCCCAAGAGGGTCACCACCTCGCCCTTGGGCACGTCGAAGCTCATGCCGTGCAGCACGTGGGACTCGCCGTAATGGGCGTGCAGGTCGCGGACCGAGAGGAGGATTTCGGGATCAGCCATGGCCTGCCGCTCCGTGGCCCGAGCCCATGTAGGCTTCCACCACCTCGGGGTTGTCGGTGATCTCGGCGTAGCTGCCCTCGGCCAGCACCCGGCCCAGCTTCAGCACCGTGATGGTGTCCGAAAGGTCGGCGACCACGTTGAGGTTGTGCTCGACCATCAGGATGGTGCGGTTGGCCGCCACCCGGCGGATCAGTTCGGCGGTGCGCCGGACGTCCTCGGTGCCCATGCCGGCCATGGGCTCGTCCAGCAGCAGCATTTCCGGGTCGAGCGCCAGGGTGGTGGCGATCTCCAAGGCCCGCTTGCGGCCGTAGGACAGCTCGCCGGCCGGAATATCGCGGTATTCGGCGACGCCCACCGCCTCGATCAGTTCCTCGGCCCGGGCGTTCAGCTCGTTCAGGCACTCGCCCGAGCGCCAGAACTGGAACGACTTCCCCTGCTTGCGCTGCAGCGCGACGCGCACGTTCTCCAGCACCGTCAGATGGCCGAACACCGCCGAGATCTGGAACGAGCGCACCATGCCCTGGCGGGCGATGGCGGCCGGCTGGGTATGGGTGATGTCGGTGCCGTTGAACAGGATCTGGCCCCGCGTGGGGGTCAGGAACTTGGTCACCAGATTGAAGCAGGTGGTCTTGCCGGCGCCGTTGGGGCCGATCAGCGCGTGGATGGTATGGCGGCGGACCTTGAGATTGACGTCGGATACCGCGACGAAACCCTTGAACTCCTTGGTCAAGGAGCGGGTCTCGACGATCAAGTCGTCACCCATGCGGACACCTCCCTGCGGCGACCTGAATCCGGCGGGCTGGCGCGGGGGTTTTTCCCGTCTTCACGCTCGCCTGAATATTATTCATCAAATAAGGCCATCAAAATCGCACCCTGTCAAAGCATGGAATTGTCATGTGACGCCGATCGGGTGAACACCCTATTCCAAGGGCTGGCGGGCAATTGCCGCGAGGTGAAGTCTATGATCGCCTCGACAAAGAATGAGGGAATTGAGCCGCCATTTTACAAGGGGCGGGGTTGGGCCTCGTTGTGGTTGTCCAAGTCTATGGCGGAGTCCCGCGAAAACCGGCCGTGATCAGTGACCGCATTTCCGCTGCGGGACCGAGGGCGGCGGGCAGGGTGCAACCTACTCTTGGCGAACCGGGCGGAATGCCGTATGAAGTCCAACTTGGCCGATCGCCGCTGGTGATCGGGAGGGGGGCTGTCTGCCCGCCCAAGGGACGGTTTGGGTGTGTTGGATCAGGCTTGCGCGGCCGGTAGGGGCCGCGGGGCGGTATAAAGGAAGACGAAGTGAATATCAGCGGATTGCCCGAAGCACAGGGACTCTATGACCCGCGTCACGAACACGATGCCTGCGGCGTCGGCTTCATCGTCGACATCAAGAACCGCAAGTCGCACGACATCGTCCGCGATGGCCTGGAGATCCTGGTCAATCTCACCCATCGCGGGGCGGTAGGGGCCGATCCCAAGGCGGGCGACGGCGCCGGCATCCTGATCCAGATGCCCGATGCCTTCCTGCGCGACGAGGCGGCCAAGCTGGGCATCACCCTTCCGGCCGAGGGCTCCTACGGCGCCGGCTGCGTGTTCCTGCCCCAGGATGAAAGCATCCGCAAGGCGTGCGAGGCCCATGTGGAGACCCTGGTCAAGGCCGAGGGGCAGGTTCTGCTGGGCTGGCGCGACGTTCCCACCGATTCTTCCAGCCTGGGTTATTCGGTGCTGCCCACCGTGCCGGTGGTGCGCATGGTGTTCATCGGCAAGGGCGCCAACTGCGCCGACCAGCAGGCCTTCGAGCGCAAGCTGTTCGTGATCCGCAAGCAGGTGTTCAACAAGGCCCCCGAGGGCTCGGAGCGCGACTTCTACATTCCCTCCCTGTCCACCCGCACCCTGATCTACAAGGGCATGCTGCTGGCCGACCAGGTGGGCGTGTTCTACAAGGAGCTCTCCGACGAGCGCATGGTCAGCGCGCTGGCCATGGTGCACCAGCGCTTCTCCACCAACACCTTCCCGTCGTGGCGGCTGGCCCATCCCTTCCGCATGATCTGCCACAACGGCGAGATCAACACGCTGCGCGGCAACCTCAACTGGATGAACGCCCGGCGCCAGACCATGGAATCCAAGGTCCTGGGCGACGATCTGGCCAAGCTGTGGCCGCTGATCCCGGAAGGCCAGTCGGATTCGGCCTGTTTCGACAACGCGCTGGAACTCCTGGTCATGGGCGGCTATCCGCTGGCCCACGCCATGATGATGCTGGTGCCCGAGGCGTGGTCCGGCAACCCGCTGATGGACGAGAAGCGCAAGGCCTTCTACGAGTATCACGCCGCCCTGATGGAGCCGTGGGACGGCCCGGCCGCCGTGTGCTTCACCGACGGCCGCCAGATCGGCGCGACGCTGGACCGCAACGGCCTGCGTCCCGCCCGCTATCTGGTGACCAAGGATGACAAGTTCATGATGGCCTCCGAGATGGGCGTGCTGCCCATCGCCGAGGAGCGCATCAAGAAGAAGTGGCGCTTGCAGCCCGGCAAGATGCTGCTGATCGACCTGGAGCAGGGCCGCATCATCGACGATTCCGAGATCAAGGCCCAGCTGGCGGGCGACAAGCCCTATGCCGAGTGGCTGGCCCAGTCGCAGATCATGCTGGAAGACCTGGACATCCCGGTCGAGACGGTCAAGCCCGATCCCTCCACCCTGCTGGACCGCCAGCAGGCCTTCGGCTACACCCAGGAAGACGTCAAGTTCCTGATGCAGCCCATGGCCGTCACCGGCCAGGAGGCGGTGGGCTCCATGGGCACCGACACGCCCATCGCCGTGCTGTCGGCCAAGCCGAAGCTGCTGTTCAACTACTTCAAGCAGTGCTTCGCCCAGGTGACCAACCCGCCCATCGATTCCATCCGCGAGGAATCGGTGATGAGCCTGGTGTCGCTGATCGGCCCGCGCCCCAACCTGCTGGGTCTCGGCCAGGATGGCGGCCAGGCCAAGCGCCTGGAAGTGCGCCAGCCCATCCTCACCAACGAGGATCTGGAGAAGATCCGCCGCATCGAGACCCTGCCCGGGTCCGGCTTCAAGGCGGTGACCATCGACATGACCTGGCCGGCGTCGGAAGGCGCGGCGGGGCTCGAGGCCGCCGTGGCCGGCATCTGCCGTCAGGCCAAGGCCAAGGTGACCGAGGGCTTCAACATTATCGTGCTGTCCGACCGCTCGGTGGGGCCGGACAACGTGCCGATTCCGTCGCTGCTGGCGGTGTCCGCGGTGCATCACTTCCTGATCCGCGAAGGACTGCGCACCAAGGCGGGCCTGGTGGTGGAGACGGGCGAGGCCCGCGAGATCCATCACATGTGCGTGCTGGCCGGCTATGGCGCCGAGGCGATCAATCCCTATCTGGCGTTCGAGACGCTGGAAGAGATGCGCCCCAACCTGCCCGAGCCGCTGTCCTCCTACGAGGTGCAGAAGCGCTACATCAAGGCCATGGCCAAGGCCATCCTCAAGGTGATGGCCAAGATGGGCATCTCCACCTACCAGTCCTATTGCGGCGCCCAGATCTTCGACGCCATCGGCCTGTCGACGGGCTTCCTCAACACCTACTTCGCCGGGACCTCCAGCCGGGTCGAGGGCATCTCGCTGGCGGGCGTGGCCGAGGAAACCGTGCGGCGCCACCAGCTGGCCTATTCCGACGCGCCGGTCTACCGCAACGCGCTCGACGTGGGCGGCGAGTACGCCGTGCGTCTGCGCGGCGAGGAGCATGCCTGGACCAGCGAGACCATCGCTTCCATGCAGCACGCGGTGCGTTCGGGCAATGCCGACAAATTCCGCGAATTCTCCAAGGCCATCGACGACCAGAGCAAGCGTCTGCTGACGCTCCGCGGCCTGTTCGAGATCAAGACCTCGGGCAACGGCATTCCCTTGGACGAGGTCGAGCCCGCCAAGGAGATCGTCAAGCGTTTCGCCACCGGCGCCATGTCGTTCGGCTCCATCTCGTACGAGGCCCACTCGACCCTGGCCGTGGCCATGAACCGCATCGGCGGCAAGTCCAATACCGGTGAGGGCGGCGAGGAGGCGGAGCGTTTCCTGCCGCTTGCCAACGGCGATTCCATGCGCTCGGCCATCAAGCAGGTGGCGTCGGGCCGCTTCGGCGTCACCGCCGAGTACCTGGTCAACGCCGACGACATCCAGATCAAGATGGCCCAGGGCGCCAAGCCCGGCGAAGGCGGCCAGCTGCCCGGCCACAAGGTGGACAAGGTCATCGCCCGGGTGCGTCACTCCACCCCCGGCGTCGGCCTGATCAGCCCGCCGCCGCATCACGACATCTACTCCATCGAAGATCTGGCCCAGCTGATCTACGACCTGAAGAACGTCAACCCGACCGCCCGCATCTCCGTCAAGCTGGTCTCCGAGATCGGCGTGGGCACCGTGGCCGCGGGCGTGTCCAAGGCCAAGGCCGACCACGTCACCATCTCGGGCTTCGACGGCGGCACCGGCGCCTCGCCGCTGACCTCCATCAAGCATGCCGGCAGCCCGTGGGAGATCGGCCTGGCCGAGACCCACCAGACCCTGGTGCTGAACCAGCTGCGCGGCCGCATCGTGGTGCAGGCCGACGGCGGCCTGCGTACGGGGCGCGACGTGATCATCGCGGCGCTCTTGGGCGCCGACGAGTTCGGCTTCGCCACCGCGCCCTTGATCGCGGCGGGCTGCATCATGATGAGGAAGTGCCACCTCAACACCTGCCCGGTGGGCGTCGCCACCCAGGACCCGGAGCTTCGGAAGCGTTTCGTCGGCCAGCCCGAGCACGTCATCAACTACTTCTTCTTCGTCGCCGAGGAAGTGCGGGAATGGATGGCCAAGCTGGGCGTGCGCTCGCTGTCCGAGCTGACGGGGCGCTCCGACCTGCTGGACGTCAACAAGGCCATCGACCACTGGAAGGCCAAGGGCCTGGACTTCTCCAAGGTCTTCCACCGCATTCCGTCCCAGCCGGGCGTGGCCGAGCGGCATTGCGAGACCCAGGAACACGACGTGGTCGACATCCTGGACCGCGAGCTGATCAATGAGGCCAAGCCGGCCCTGGAAGACCGGGTGTCGGTGCGCCTGCAAAAGCCGGTGCGCAACGTCAACCGCACCGTCGGCGCCATGCTGTCGGGCGAGGTGGCCAAGCGCTACGGCCATGCGGGTCTTCCCGGCGACACCATCCACGTCAAGCTGACCGGCACGTCGGGCCAGAGCTTCGGCGCCTTCCTGGCCCGCGGCGTCACGCTCGAGCTGGAAGGCGAGGGCAACGATTACGTGGGCAAGGGCATCTCGGGCGGCCGCGTGATCATCTATCCGTCCAAGGCCTTCACCTCTCCGGCCGAGGACAACATCATCGTCGGCAACACCGTTCTGTACGGCGCCATCGAGGGTGAGTGCTACTTCCGCGGCGTGGCGGGCGAGCGCTTCGCCGTGCGCAACTCGGGCGCCATCGCGGTGGTCGAGGGCGTGGGCGACCACGGCTGCGAATACATGACCGGCGGCGTGGTGCTGGTCATCGGCCCGACGGGCCGCAACTTCGCGGCGGGCATGTCGGGCGGCGTCGCCTACGTGCTGGACGAGGCCGGCGACTTCAAGAAGCGCTGCAACCTCTCCATGGTCGAGCTGGAGCCGGTGGCCGCCGAGGAAGAGGCCAATTCCAAGCACGAGAACCAGGCCGGCGATCTGGAAGGCCATGGCCTGGTGGACGTCATGGGCGACATGACCCGCGACGATGCGTCGCGTATCCAGGCGCTGCTCAGGAACCACCAGCACTACACGGGCTCCAAGCGGGCCCACGACATCTTGCTGAACTGGGAGTACTACATGCCGAAATTCGTCAAGGTGATGCCGGTCGATTACCGGCGCGCCCTGCTCGAAATGCAGAAGGCCCAGGAACCCAAAGTGGCCGTTGGGGGAGGGCGCTGACATGGGAAAGGCTACCGGTTTCAAGGAATTCGACCGCCAGACCCCCGGCTATGAAAAGCCGGAAGAGAGGGTGAAGCACTATCGCGAGTTCACCAAGTCGCTGACCGACGAAGAGTTGGCCAAGCAGGGTGCGCGCTGCATGGATTGCGGCATCCCCTTCTGCCACCAGGGCTGCCCGGTCAACAACATCATTCCCGACTGGAATGATCTGGTGTACCGCAACCGCTGGCAGGAGGCCTCGGAGGTCCTTCACTCCACCAACAACTTCCCGGAATTCACCGGCCGCGTCTGCCCCGCGCCCTGCGAGGCGGCCTGCACGCTGAACATCACCGACGCGCCTGTGGCCATCAAGACCATCGAGCATGCGGTGGTGGAGCGCGCCTTCGCCGAAGGCTGGCTGGTCCCCGATCTGCCGAAGCGCGAGACCGGCAAGACCGTGGCGGTGGTGGGCGGCGGCCCGGCCGGCATGGCCGCCGCGCAGCAACTGGCCCGCGCCGGTCATTCCGTCACCCTGTTCGAGAAGAACGCCAAGGTGGGCGGCCTGCTGCGTTACGGCATTCCCGACTTCAAGCTGGAAAAGGACGTCATCGACCGCCGTGTCGCCCAGATGGAGGCCGAGGGCGTCGAGATCCGCACCAACACCCATGTGGGCGTCACTCTTGCGGTCAAGGACCTGCTGGACGGCTTCGACGCCGTGGTGCTGACCGGCGGTTCGGAAAAGCCCCGCGATCTGCCGGTTCCCGGCCGCGAGCTGAAGGGCGTGCATTTCGCCATGGATTTCCTCACCCAGCAGAACCGCCGCAATGGTGGCGAGGCGGTTGGGGCCGAGGACATCCTGGCCACTGCTAAGAAGGTGGTGGTGATCGGCGGCGGCGACACCGGCGCCGACTGCGTCGGTACGTCCAACCGCCACGGTGCCGCCTCCGTTACCCAGATCGAGATCATGCCCCGTCCGCCCGAGAAGGAAGACAAGGGCGTGTCCTGGCCGCTGTGGCCCAACCGGCTGCGCACCTCGTCCTCCCATGACGAGGGCTGCGACCGCCGCTGGTCGGTGTCCACAATCCGCTTCACCGGCCAGGACGGCAAGGTCACCGGCCTGGATTGCACCCAGGTGGATGCCAAGTTCCAGCCCATCCCCGGCACCGAGTTCAAGCTCGACGCCGATCTGGTGCTGCTGGCCATGGGCTTCGTCCATCCCGTCCATGAGGGGCTGGTGGATGGTCTCGGCCTGGACAAGGATCAGCGCGGCAACGTCAAGGCCGACACCACCTCCTACCAGACCTCCAACCCCAAGGTCTTCGCCGCCGGTGACATCCGTCGCGGCCAGAGCCTGGTGGTCTGGGCCATCCGTGAAGGCCGCCAGGCTGCCCGCGCCGTGGACGCCTATCTCATGGGGCGCAGTGACCTGCCCGTGTGCTGAATAGATGAAGTTCGTCGAGGGGGTGTGGTCGTGTTGACCGCGCCCCCTCGAATGATTCTGGGGGGATGGTTTGCGGTCGGGTGATTTGTTATTCTTCACAACAGAATTAAGATAATAAATTTTCCGATCGATAATTTAAAACTGACCGCAAAAGGCAATATATTTGTCTTTATGGCAATGTGCTTCTCATGCTTTTCCCCTTGTGGTTGAAGCCAATAGTATATGCATGCTGGACATGCGGCCGAACTTATTGACTGTCTTATATGACCGTCATAGAAGGGGCACGGATGGAGGAACCGTCTCCACGGTAATCTTGGGATAAGCGGCACATGTCGATCAGCAATTGGCGTTTTCGGGCCAAAATTCTTCTCATTGTGATCTTGTCCCTGATTGGCATGGGGGCAATCATCACGGCGAATCTCGCCAATCTGCGCCAGGATCTGATGACGGCGCGACAGGTGAAGACCCAGCATGTGGTCGAAACCGCCCATAGCGTCATCGGGCATTACATCGCCCAGGCCAAGGCCGGCACCCTGACCACCGAGGCCGCCCAGGCCGCCGCCATCGAGGCGGTCAAGGCCATGCGCTATTCCGGGACCGAATATTTCTGGATCAACAGCCTTGCCGGCAAGATGGTCGTCCATCCCATCCGTCCCGACATGCAGGGCAAGGATCTGATGGATCTCAAGGATCCGGCCGGGAAGAATTTCTTTGCCGCCATGATCGACGTGGTCCGCAAGGACAAGGCCGGCTTCGTCGATTACCTGTGGCCCAAGCCCGGCTTCGACAAGCCGGTGCCCAAGGTGTCCTACGTCAAGGGTATCGAGGAATGGGGCTGGCTGGTGGGGTCCGGCATCTATATCGACGACGTGGATGCCGCCTTCCAGGCCGAGATGGCCCAGATGGGCGGCATCACCGCCACCGTGGTCCTGATCGTGCTGCTGGTGTCGTGGTGGATCGGCAACAACGTGATCTCGGGCATGCACTCGGTCACCGGCGGCATCCGCAAGCTGGCCGAGGGTGACACCGCCGTCGAGATCAAGGGCGCCGGGCGCGGCGACGAGATCGGCGATCTGGTCCGCGCCGCCGAGGTGTTCCGCGAGCACTCCCTGGCCATGAAGCGCATGTCGGAGGAACGCGCCGAACAGCGCCGCCAGGCCGAGGTCGAGCGCCGCTCCACCCTGGAGACCCTGGCCGGCGAACTGGAGCGTGGCGTCAAGTCCACCGTGGTGACCGTCAGCGAATCCGCCGGCCGCATGCAATCCACCGCCAACGGCATGGCGGCCTCCATCGACGAGGCGTCGCAGGAGAGTCAGGCGGTGGCCGCCGCCGCCCAGCAGACGTCCTCCAACGTGGAGACCGTGGCCGCCGCCGCCGAGGAGCTTTCCGCCTCCATCCGCGGCATCGGCACCCAGGTCATGGAAAGCACCCAGATCGCCAGGGAGGCGGTGGACGCCGCCCATCGCACCGATTCCGTGGTGCGCGGCCTGTCCGAGGCCGCCGACCGCATCGGCGAGGTGGTGCGCCTGATCAACGACATCGCCGGCCAGACCAACCTGCTGGCCCTGAACGCCACCATCGAGGCCGCGCGCGCCGGCGAGGCGGGCAAGGGCTTCGCCGTGGTCGCCAACGAGGTCAAGCATCTGGCCAGCCAGACCGCCAAGGCCACCGACGAGATCGGACAGCAGATCGCTTCCATCCAGTCCACCACCGCCGACGCGGTGAGCGCCATCGAAGGCATCGGCAAGACCATCGGCCGCATGGACGAGATCGCCACCGCCATCGCCGAGGCCGTCGATCAGCAGGGCGCCGCCACCCAGGAGATCGCCCGCAACGTCCACGAAGCGGCGGGCGGGGCCCAGGAAGTGTCGCGCCACATCTCCTCCATCAGCCGGAAGGCCTCCGACGCAGGAAACGCCGCCCGCGACCTGCTCGGCGCCGCCGCCGGGCTGGCCCGGGAATCCGAAACCCTGCGCACCGGCGTCGACCGCTTCCTGGGCGAAGTGCGGGGGATGTAAAAGGACGGCCATTATTTAGGCGGCATCCTTGACCCGCCTCAAGGTCAGGCGACCGGCGATGGGGCACCATCCGCCGGTCGTTTGCTTCAGGATGCTTGTTCATGGCCACGATTCCGTTGATGGAACCCGTCTACAAAGGAAACCAGGGGCCGGTGTTCTTCGCCGCCGGTTTCCGCCCGTTCTTCCTGTTCGCCGCCATCCAGGCGGCGGTGATGCTGCCCATGTGGCTGCTGGCCTTCGCCGGCATCCTGCCGGTGGGGTCCAACTGGAATCCGGTGGTCTGGCACTCCCACGCCATGGTGTTCGGCTTCGCCGGGGCGGCGGTGGGTGGTTTCCTGCTGACGGCGGTGCCCAACTGGACCAATTCCCATCACGTGTCGGGCAGGCCGCTGATGGCGCTGTTCGGCCTGTGGCTGGCCGGCCGCGTGGCCGTCGCGCTGGCCGGCGTGCTGCCGCCGGCTCTGGTGGCCGCGCTCGACCTGGGCTTCCTGCCGCTGCTGGCCTTCCTGCTGGCCAAGCCGCTGATCGAGGCGGGCAAGTGGCGCAACATCGTCTTCCTGCCCATTCTCGGCGTGCTGTGGCTGGCGGGGCTGTGCGCCCACATCGAGGCGCTGACCGGCAAGGCGGTCGGGCTCAAGGGCGTGACGCTCGGTATCTTCATCCTGCTGTTGATGATCGCCATCGTCGGCGGGCGGATCATTCCGTCCTTCACCCAGAACTGGCTGCGCATGCAGGGCCGTCCGGTGGATGTGGCGCCCGTGGGCTGGATCGAGCAGGGCGGGGCGGGGGCCATCGTCGCCCTGGCCGGTCTTGCCCAGGTGTTCCTGCCGTCCTCGCCGCTGGCCGGCGTGCTGTTGCTGGTCGCCGCCGCAATCCATGCCTGGCGGCTGTCGGGCTGGCATGGTCTCAAGACCGTGTCCAACCCCATCCTGGTCATCCTGCATGTGGGCTACGCCTGGATGGTGCTGGGCTTCGCGCTGCTGGGCCTGTCGGCCTTCATCGATGCGCTGCCGCCCTCGGCGGCGCTGCATGCGCTGACCGCCGGATCGGTGGCCACCATGATCATCGCGGTGATGAGCCGCGCCGCGCTGGGCCATGCCGGCCATCCCCTGGTGGTGGCCAAGGCCACCGTCTGGGCCTATGGCCTGATCTCGGCGGGCGCCATGCTCCGCGTGGTGGCCCCGGTGATCCCCGACGGCATGATGGCGCTGACCATGGTGGGCGGCGGGCTGTGGACCCTTGGCTGGATTCTCTACGTCGTGGTCTACTTTCCCATCTGCACCAAGCCGCGTGCCGACGGGCGGCCGGGGTAAGGGAGGCTGCCGATGATCGTCCTTTTTACCGATTTCGGGGCCCAGGGCCCCTATCTCGGCCAGATGGAGATGGTCATCCGTCAGACTCTGCCGGCCGAGCCGGTGGTCAACCTGATCGCCGACGCCCCCAGTTTCGATCCCAAGGCGTCCGCCTATCTGCTGGCCGCCCTGGCCGCCGCCATTCCCCGCCAGTCGGTGGTGCTGGCGGTGGTCGATCCCGGGGTCGGCGGCGAGCGCCGGCCGCTGGTGGTCGAGGCGGATGGCGTGCTTTACCTCGGTCCCGACAATGGTCTGTTCGAAATCCTGGCGCGCCGCGCCAGGACCTTCCGCGCCTGGGAGATCGTCTGGCGTCCCGAGAACCTGTCGGCCAGTTTCCATGGGCGCGATCTGTTCGCCCCCGTGGCCGCCCGGCTGGCGGCCGGTCTGGGGCCCGAGGATTGCGGCTGCCGGCCGGTGGAGCCCTTGCCCCATGCCGACTGGCCCGATGACCTGGCCGCCGTCATCTACCATGATCATTACGGCAACGCCTGGACCGGCCAGCGCGCCAAGATTCTGGCCCAGGATGCCGTCCTGCGGGCGGGAGGAGAGGAGTTTCGCCGTGCCCGTACCTTCTCGGACGTGAAGCCGGGGACGGGGTTCTGGTACGAGAATTCCTCGGGCCTGGCCGAAATCGCCGTCAATGGCGGTGCGGCGTCCAGCCTTTCGGTCCTGGCCATTGGAAGTATCGTCACAAATTAACTAACATTCTTTCTTATTTTTCCCTGTTTGTGTGACCAAATACATAGGAGCAGGGTGGCGCGCCGGTTACAATTGGGCGTCACGGGGGCCGGATGCGGGAGTGATGGATGGCTTGTTCGGTGAAGTTTTGGGGGGTGCGCGGAAGCATCGCCTGTCCTTCGCCCGATCACGTGGTCTATGGCGGCAACACGTCGTGTATCGCCGTCACCACCGAGGCTGGGATCGTGATCTTTGACGCCGGCACCGGAATCCGGGGCCTGGGGCGCGATATCATCGGCCGTGGCCTGGGACAGGCTCAGCTGTTCTTCACCCATACCCATTGGGATCACATCAACGGCTTTCCCTTCTTCGCGCCGGCCTACAATCCGGCCTTTCGCCTGGAGATTCGCGGGCCGAAGCAGGAGGGCAGCCCGCGCGGCATCCAGCACGTGCTGACCGGCCAGATGGAGACCCCCAATTTCCCGGTTCCCCTGGCCGCCATGCGCGGAATCGTCTCCTACGAGGATTTCGAGGTGGGCCGTGTCTTTACCCCCTATGACGGCGTGACCCTGCGCACCGCGCCGCTGAAGCATCCCAACGGGGCGTGCGGCTATCGGCTGGAAACCGGCGATGCCGCCATGGCCTATATCACCGATACCGAGCATACGCCCGGCACCATCGACGAGAACGTGCTGTTCCTGATGAAGGACGCCGATCTGGTGATCTACGACTGCACCTACACCGACGCCGAGTTCCCCTCCAAGGTCGGCTGGGGCCATTCCACCTGGCAGGAAGGCATCCGTCTGGCGCGGGCGGCGGGCGCCAGGCGGCTGGCCATCTTCCATCACGATCCCGAGCACACCGATGACGTCATGGCCGGCATCGAGGCCGAGGCGCTCGCGACGTGGGACGGCGTGGTGGTCGCCCGCGACAATATGGAAATCGTGCTCTGAGGCTGAACGCCTAGAGCTTGCGGTGTCCGTCGGTGCTCATCACCGTTTTCAGGCCGACATTGTGGGCGTCGCCATCCTCCACGATATGATCGTGGCGCTTGTCCTTGGCGCGAGTACCGATCTCGGCCAGTTCGGCCACCGCCTTCTCCACCTTGTCCAGTGCCGCCTGGATTTCGGTCGCCAGGGGGCGGTCGTCCATCAGGTTGGCGTAGCGGTGGATGTTGAAGGCGAAATGGCGGATCAGCTTGATGTTGTCACGAAAGCTTCGGGGCCGGCGCACGAAGATGCGGTGCGAGGTGCGGATGTTCTTGATGAACATGTTGACCAGGGCACGGACGAACTTGTCCGTGGCTTCCAGCTTGCGGTTGAAGATGGCCTGGGGCACGCGGGTGACGGAGCAGTCGGTGGCGGCAACGGCGGTCGCCATGCGCTCCGAAGAGTCGATCACCGCCATCTCGCCGAAGATTTCGCCCGGCCGGATGGTGTCCAGTTCCACCCGCTGGCTTTCCACCTGCTGGTAAATCATCACCTTACCCTTTTCCAGGATATAGGCGGCATCGCCGGGCTCGCCCTGGCGGAACAGGACGGCGCCCGCCGCGACGGCGAGCTTTTCCATCTTGGGTTCGCCCACCTTGGGCAGGGGGGCGAGGGGGGCGCTGATCTCGTTCATGAGGGCGAATGTGCTGGATTTTGCGCCGCACCGCAACGGGCGAGGCGCAACGAAGTGTGACGTCACCCGTCGCCGAAGACGATTCCCTGGGCCAGCGGCAGGTCATTACCGTAATTGATGGTGTTGGTGGCGCGGCGCATATAGGCCTTCCACGAATCCGAGCCGGATTCCCGCCCGCCGCCGGTCTCCTTCTCGCCGCCGAAGGCTCCGCCGATCTCGGCGCCGGAGGGGCCGATATTGACGTTGGCAATGCCGCAATCGCTGCCCGAGGCGGCCAGGAAGGCCTCGGCCTCGCCCAGATCGCGGGTGAAGATGGACGAGGCCAGCCCCTGGGCCACGCCGTTGTTGAGCGCGATGGCCTGGCCCAGGTCGTCATAGGCCATGACGTAGAGGATCGGCGCGAAGGTTTCCTGGCAGACCAGATCGGTCTGCCGCTTGATCTCCACCAGGGCGGGGCGGGCGTAGAAGGCCCCCTCCCAGGAATTGACCATCACCCGTTCTCCGCCGTGGATGGCCGCCCCGGACGCTTCGGCCCTGGCCAGGGCGTGGCGCATGGCCTGATAGGCCGCGCCGTCGATCAGCGGCCCCACCAGGGTGGCGGGGTCGCGGGGATCGCCCACAGGCGTGCGGCCATAGGCGGCCTTCAGGCGCTCCACCAGGGGCGCCTTGACCGAGCGGTGGACGATCAGGCGGCGAAGCGTGGTGCAGCGCTGGCCGGCGGTGCCGGCGGCGGCGAACAGAACGGCCCGCTCCACCAGACCCAAATCCGCCGAGGGGCAGATGATGGCGGCATTGTTGCCCCCCAACTCCAGCAGCGAGCGGCCCAGCCGCCGGGCCACGCGCGGCGCCAGGGCCTTGCCCATGGCGGTGGAGCCGGTGGCCGAGACCAGGGGAATGGCCTTGTGGTCGGCCAGGGCGCGGGCGTGGTCGCTTCCGCCGATCACCACCTGCGACAGCCCCTCCGGCACCCCGCCGAAACGCCGGGCGGCGCCCGTCAACAACGCGTTGACGGCCAGGGCGGTGAGCGGCGTCTTCTCCGAGGGCTTCCAGATCACCGGATCGCCGCAGACCAGGGCCAGGGCGGCGTTCCAGGCCCAGACGGCGGCGGGGAAGTTGAAGGCGGTGATCACCGCCACCGGCCCCAGCGGATGCCAGGTCTCCATCATGCGGTGACGGGGGCGCTCGGTGGCGATGGTCAACCCGTAGAGCTGGCGCGACAGGCCGACGGCGAAGTCGCAGATGTCGATCATCTCCTGCACCTCGCCCAGGCCTTCCTGGAGGATCTTGCCGCTTTCCACGGTGATCAGCAGGCCGAGATCGGGTTTGGCGCGGCGCAGTTCGTCGCCGAACAGGCGGATCAGCTCGCCCCGGCGCGGCGCGGGTACCTCGCGCCAGACGCGGAAAGCCTGGGTTGCGGCGTCAACCGCTTCGTTGACGCCGGTGGTGAGGGGGACAGAGGCCATGACCTCGCCGTCGACGGGCGAGCGGACGTCCAATCCCCCGCTCGGCGGGGCAAGGCCCAGGCGGGCCAGCAGCTCGGAGACGTCCATGGGGCCTCCTTTACGATTTGCCCGCCTTCTCGCGGATGGCCGACAGCGTGGTGCGGGTAGTGATGGCCTCGGGGTCGAGGACCAGATGCAGCAGGGCCAGCCGCCCGGCGGCCAGGGCCTGCTCGAAGGCGGGGGCGAAGTCCTCGGTGCGCTCGATCCGTGCCGTCCAGGCGCCGTAGGCGGCGGCCAGGGCGGCGAAATCGGGATTGGCCAGATCGGTGGCCAGCGTCCGGCCGGGATGGCTGGCCTCCTGGTGCATGCGGATGGTGCCGTACATGCCGTTGTCGATGACCAGCACCACCGGCGACAGGCCGTGCAGCTTGGCGGTGGCCAGTTCCTGGGCGGTCATCAGGAAGCAGCCGTCGCCGGCAAAGGCCAGGACAATGCGCTCGGGATACAGCGACTTGGCGGCCAGGGCGGCGGGCAGGCCATAGCCCATGGAGCCGTTGGCCGGAGCCAGCTGGCAGGGAAAATGGCGGAACCGGTGGAAGCGCTGGGGCCAGCCGGTGTAATTGCCGGCCCCGGTGCAGAGGATGGCGTCGTCGGGCAGGCGGGATTCGATCTCGGCCATTACCTTGCCCATGTCCAGGGCTCCGGGGCAGGGATTGGGCACCCGGTTGGCCAGATGATCGGCCCGCACCGCCTGCGTCCACTCCGCCCACGGCTTGGTTGCCGGGGCTTCCAGGGCGGCGGCGGCCTTCGCGAAGGGCAGCATGGCGGAGACGACGGCGAGATGGGGGCGGAAGACCCGGCCCAGCTCCTCGGCCTCGGGGAAGACGTGGATCAGGGTCTGGCGGGGATTGGGCGCCTCGATCAGGCTGTAGCCGGAGGTGTCGATGTCGCCCAGGCGCGTTCCCACCGCCAGGATCAAATCGGCCTCGCGCACGCGCGCCCCCAGGCTGGGGGCCATGGAATAGCCCAATTCGCCCGCATAGCAGGGCGATTCGTTGTCGACGATGTCCTGGCGGCGGAAGCAGGCGGCCACCGGCAGGCTCCAGCCTTCCGCGAAGCGGGTGATCAACTGGGCGGATTCGGGCGTCCAGCCGCCGCCGCCCACCAGCATCAGCGGGCGTTGGGCGCCGTTCAGCAGTTCCACCATCTTGTCCAGGCGGCAGGGGCCGGGATGGGGCAGTGCCGGGGGCAGGTGCTCCACGTCGGCGACTTGGGCGCGCTCGGCCAGCATGTCTTCGGGCAGGATCAGCACGGCGGGGCCGGGTCGGCCGCCGGTGGCGGCGGCGAAGGCGCGGGCTACCGCCTCGGGCAGGCGGTCGGGGGAGGTGATCTCTTCCACCCGTTTGGCCAGCGGCCGGAACATCTGGGCCAGTTCCACCTCCTGGAAGGCCTCGCGGCCCCGGATGGGCCGGTCCACCTGGCCGATCAGCAGCACCATGGGGGTGGAATCCTGGAATGCGGTATGCACGCCCACCGAGGCGTGGGTGGCGCCGGGGCCGCGCCCGACGATGCACACGCCGGGCCGCCCCGTCAGTTTGCCGTGGGCCTCGGCGGCATAGGCCGCGCCGCCCTCGTGGCGGAAAGCCAGGACTTTCAGCCGGTCGCGGCGATCCCAGGCGGCGTCCAGGAAGGGCAGGAAGCTTTCGCCCGGCACGCAGGTCACCGTGTCGGCCCCCTGGCCGATCAGGGCATCGGCGAGAATCTCGCCGCCGGTACGGGATGCGGGGCCGGATCGGGACATGGAACTCTCCCACATATCTTGAAAGTGGCTGTGACGGGGCGAACGGACAAGATAGGCTATCGCCGGCCGGTCCGTCCATGGACGGCGTGGAGAAATGATGGCGACCGATTGGCTTGAACTGGGGCGGAAGCTGGAGCGGGCGAGCGGGGCCGAGCCCGAGCTCGACCGCGACCTGGCGGATGCGTTCGGCGTGGCGGCGGCGCCGTTCACCGCTTCGGTCCCCGATTGCCGCGCCCTGGCCCAGTCCGTGCTGCCCGGCATGAAGCTGCACTTAGGGTATGGGGCCAGCGGGCTGTTCCCCTATGCCTCGCTGGCGGGCGAGGGGCTGCACGTCATCTCCGAGGCCCCCACCGTGCCGCTGGCCATCCTCAGGTCGGTTGTGGCGGCAAAAACAGCCCGAGCGCCGTCAGCGCCGCCTGCAGCCTGATTCCGTCCCGGTCGCCTTCGAAGCGGTGCTCGGCGTGCCGGGTGGCCTCGCCCCGCCGCGCCAGGGCGAAATGGACCAGCCCCACCGGTTTGTCCGCCGAGCCGCCACCCGGCCCGGCGATGCCGGTCACCGCCACCGCCGCGTCGGCGCGGGAATGGGCCAACGCACCCTCGGCCATGGCGAGCGCCACCTCGCGGCTGACCGCGCCGCAACTGGCGATCAATTGGGGCGGGACGCCCAGCATCTCGGTCTTGGCTTCGTTGGAATAGGTGACGAAGCCCCGGTCCATCACGCTGGACGAACCGGCAATGGCGGTCAGCGCCGCCGCCACCAGCCCGCCGGTGCACGATTCCGCGGTGGCGATGCGTTCCCGCCGGTCTTCGGCGTGACGCAGAACCTGGGCGGCGCGTTCGGTCAGGGCGGCGGGAAGCATGCTCAACTCCGCACGTGGTTGAGAAGGGCCATCAGTCCCAGTCCGTACAATCCGGCCAGGATGTCGTCGAGCATGATGCCCAGCCCGCCGCCCACACGGCGGTCGGCCCAGCTGACCGGCCAGGGCTTCTTGATGTCGAACAGGCGGAATAGGGCGAAGGCGGCCAGGTAGGAGACGGGCTCCAGCGGCGCGGCCAGCAGGACCAGCCACTGCCCCGCAACCTCGTCGATCACCACCTCGCCGGGGTCCTCGGCGCCGGTGCGTCCCACATACACCGACGACGCCCACCAGCCGACCGCGAAGCAGGCGACGGTGGCGGCCAGCAGCAGGACCGGGCCGCCCATGGCCATCAACCCCCAGGCGAAGGGCAGGGCGGCGGCCGATCCCCAGGTTCCCGGCGCCTTGGGCAGCAGGCCGGCGCCGAACCAGGTGGATGCCAGGGTGGCGGGGTGCAGGACGGAAATTCCCGCGCGGCAATGAAACAACGGCGGCCTCCATGGAAGGCGTACACCATATCATTTCGGCCGGCATCGGCAAGCCTATGGCAAAGGGTATAGATATGATGGTGCGATCTCTGGTCCAATGATAATCAGCGTCACATATGGAGATGATTGCGTCACAATATTCAACTTGGGCGGGACTGGACAGAGTCTGGTGATTGTGTGAGACTCAGTGGCATTCAAAGGGATTTTATTGGTGCCGATGAATTGGTTGGTCTGATCTTACTGCCATCCTGACCTATACGTAAGTGTGGTGTCCGGCCTTATTGTTTGCTGTGCTTCCTTATCGCAGAGGCGAGAATGGGTAGGCCTCACGGACCAGAGCGGATTGGCGGGCGCAGCCTCATGGTGAGGCTGGTGTTTTTCGGCATGGCCGCCTGTATCGCTCTTTGGGCCGCTCTCGAGATCATGCATCAAAGGACGCTTGCCGGTCTGGTGGATGCCATGCTGATGGAGCGCCTGGACCAGAAGGCGGGCCGCGACGCCGTGCGCATCGAGGCGATGCTGCAATCCCATCAGGCCCTGGCCAATCTGGTCGGCCGTCTGGAAGGCGTCGGCGCCGATGGCGAACCCAACTGGCTGCCGGGCCGCGACGAAGCCGGCGCCTTTCCCCCCGTGAGCATTCTGGCCACCCTGGCATCCGGCAAGGTCAGGATGCGGTCTTTGGAGGGACGGCCCATTCCCCCTGGACTGGAGGAGGCGATTTCCCGCCTGCCCCCGGGGCGGGCTCAGCGTATCGCCGCCTTGGACTCCGGGGCCGTCCTCATCTCGGCCGCGCCCCTGGCCGGGGAAGGGGAGCGGCGGCTGGCCGTGGTGTCGGTGATCGACGATGGTTTCCTGCAGGCCACCATGGGGGCCTATCTCGATCGCGGCTTCGCCATGGTGGCAAGCGAGCCGGCCGGCGGCAGGGTCGTCGCCCGCGCTGGGGCGCAGGACGGCGCCCCGTCCCGGACTAATCCGGCCCTGAGCGACTGGCAGGCCAATTTCCTGGTTGCCGGAGGAGGCGTCTTCGGGGGGGGAGACGGGTTTGGCGGGCTGGCGTTCTCCACCGTGCTGCCGCGCGACCGCCAGAAGGTGATGAGCGAACCGCTGATCGCCCTGGAGCGCTCTAACCGGACCATCATGGGCGTGGGCTTGAGTTCGCTGTTCTTTACCGCCCTGGTCTACGTGGCCTGGCGAATCCGCCGGTCGGCCCGGCGGGTCGCCGACATGACCCATCAGGTCTTCGGCACCGAGGCCAAGGCTGCGAATGGGGACGAGTTGGCCCATCTGGAGACCGAGGTCGAAAATCTGGTGTCCGAGGTGGAACGGTCGCGTCAGGCGCTGCGCGGCGAGGAGGAGGCGCGCATCGCCCTGCTGACCGAGCAGATGGCGCTTTCCACCGAGAACGAGCGCCTGCGGCTGCTGCAGGCGGTCACCGACATCATGGGGATCGGCGTCATCCGTATCACCGACGAGGGGCCGCGGGCCGAGAACGGAATGATGCGCGGTTTCGCCGCGATCGCCGGCGGGCTGGAACCCTTTCTCCAGGCCCGCACCAACGGCAGCGACGAGGTGCTGATCGGCGACGGCGCCGATACCCGTATTTTCGAAACCATGCTGGCGCGCACCGTCGATGCCGGTGTGATTCTGGTGGAAGACGTCACCAAACGGCGCGAGGCCGAGGAATCCATCGCCATATTCGCCCAGTTCCCCTCCCAGGACCCCAATCCGGTGCTGCGCGTCACCGGCGAGGGTGTGGTGACCCACGCCAATCAGTCGGCGTCGCGGCTGCTGGAATTCTGGGGCATCGATCTGGGCGGCGTGCTGCCCGACGAGTGGAAGGTCAGCATCGCCGATGCCCTTAAAGGCGGGGTGCAGTCGGAAATGGAGGTCACGGTCCGCGACCGCATCCTGTCGCTGGTCTTCGTGCCGTTGCCGGGCGTGGGCGTAGTCAATGTCTATGGCAGCGACATCACCGGGCGCATCGCCGCCGAGCGTCTGCTGCACATGGTCAACGAAAGCCTGGAGCGCCGCGTCCACCAGCGGACCGAGGCCCTGAAGGCGGAAATCGCCGAGCATATCCGCGCCGAACGCGAACTGGTCGCCGCCAAGGAACAGGCCGATCTGGCCAACCGCGCCAAGACCGAGTTCCTGGCCAATGTCAGCCACGAATTGCGCACGCCGCTCAACGCCGTCATCGGCTTTTCCGAGGTGATGGCGTCGGAGATGTTCGGCCCGCTGGGCTCGGCCCGCTACAGCGGCTACGTCAACGACATCCTGGCCTCGGGGCGCCATCTCCTGGCGGTGATCAACGACATCCTCGACATCGCCAAGATCGAGGCCGGCCAGATGGAATTCGACATGGCCATGGTGGAGCCGGCCGAGGTGGTGGCCGCCGCCGTGCGCATCGTCGAAAGCCGCGCCGACGCCGGCGGACTGTTCCTCGGCACCCATGTGGGCGACGACGTCCCGGCCATGTGGGCCGACCGCCGCCGGCTGCTGCAGATTCTGGTCAACCTGCTGTCCAACGCCGTCAAGTTCACTCCCGAAGGCGGCAGCGTCGAGGTGACGGTCGAGGTGATGGGCGATGAGGTGGGCTTCACCGTCGCCGATACCGGCATCGGCATGAGCGACGACGAGGTGGTGGTGGCCATGCTGCCCTTCCGCCAGGTGGACGGCAGCCTGTCGCGGCGTTACGACGGCACCGGCCTGGGGCTGCCGCTGGTGCGGGCCTTCGTCGAACTGCATGGTGGGCATCTGGATATCGCCAGCCGCAAGGGGGCGGGGACCAAGGTCACCGTGCGACTGCCGCTCGGCCCCTATCCCGACCGCTCCGGACAGTTCCAGAACGCCGGGGAGTAGGCGAAGTCAGCTGTAGCGCTCTTCCTTCCACGGGTCGCCTTCGCCGTGATAACCGCGCAATTCCCAATAGCCGGGCGTGTCGCGGTCGGAAAAGGTGATGTGGCGCAGCCACTTGGCGCTTTTCCAGAAATACAGCTTGGGGATCACGGCCCGGACCGGCCCGCCGTGTTCGCGGGTGAGGGGCTGGCCCTGCCAGGAATGGGCCAGCAGCACGTCGTCGTCGGCGAAGCGGGACAGGGGAATGTTGGTGGTGTAGCCGTCGAAGCTGCGCAGCACTAAGAAGCGCGCGTCCTTGCGCGGCCGGACTATCTTCAGCAGGTGCCGCGCCGCCACGCCGACCCAGGTATTGTCATAGCGCGACCAGGTGGTGACGCAATGGATGTCGCTGACCAGCTGGGTCTGCGGCTGGGCCATGAAGGTGTCCCAGTCCCAGCGGATGGGATTGTCCACCATGCCGCCGACGCTTAAAGACCAGTCGCGGGTGGAAAGGTTCGGCTGGTCACCCAGGTCGAGGACGGGAAAGTCGAAGGTCTCGCGCTGGCCGGGCGGCAGCCGCCGGGCGCCGGGGGCGGCGGTTTCGCCGGTCAGGCCGCGGCCATCGCGGGCCCATGTCTCCTTGGCGGCGATCAGTTTGTCCTTGTCGGTCATAATGAGCCAGCCTCCACCTTGCATGTCATCCCGACGACCATCGGGAGGAGGGATCTCCGTCTGGAGCAGCGGTGCCGGTCCGACAATGCATTTCCAGAACGAGATCCCTCGCTTTCGCTCGGGATGACGGACTGAGCAGATGTAAGATGGGATGGCACAGGCCCGAGTTCAGCCCTTGTCGCGCATCAGGCGGGCCTTGTCGCGGTTCCAGTCCCGCTCCTTGATGGCCTCGCGCTTGTCGTGCAGCTTCTTGCCCTTGGCCAGGCCCAGCTGGACCTTGGCGATGCCCCTTTGGCCGAAATGGATGTCCAGCGGCACCAGGGTCATGCCGTCCTTGGTGATGGCACTCATCAGCTTGGCCATCTCGCGCTTGTGCAGCAGCAGCTTTCTCGGCCGCCGCGTCTCGTGCGGGAAGGGCATCTTGGACTGGTATTCGGGGATATAGGCGTTGAACAGGTACAGTTCGCCCTGCATGGGTCCGGCAAAGGCTTCGTTGATGTTGCCCTTGCCGACCCGGAGCGACTTGACCTCGGTGCCGACCAGCATGATGCCGGCTTCCACCTCGCTGATGATGAAGTATTCGTGGCGCGCCCGGCGGTTTTGAGCGGCGACGTGGCCGGGAAGCACCATGGTTTTTTTACCTTGCTCGGACTAGATCAGGCCGGCGGCCTTCATAGCCGCCTCGACCCGGTGACGGGCGTTCTCGCTGGCGGGAACCAGCGGCAGACGCACGTCGGGAGTGGACTTGCCCAGCAGGCTGGCGGCGTACTTCACCGGCGCCGGGCTGGTCTCGCAGAACAGGGCGTCGTGCAGCGGCATGAGCTTTTTGTTCAGCTCGTTGCAGGTGGCCAGGTCGCCCTTGGCCCAGGCGTTCTGCATCTGCGCGCACAGCTTGGGCGCGATGTTGGAGGTCACCGAGATGCAGCCCAGGCCGCCCTGGGCGTTGAAGGCGATGGCGGTGGCGTCCTCGCCCGACAGCTGGCACAGCCGGTCGCCCAGCGCGGCGCGGATACGCAAGGGCCGGGCCAGATCGGCGGTGGCGTCCTTGATGCCGATGATGTTGGGCAGCGCCGACAGACGCACGAAGGTCTCGACGCTGATGTCGATCACCGAGCGGCCGGGGATGTTGTAGACGACGATGGGAATGTCCACCGCCTTGGCGATGGCCTCGAAGTGGCGGAACAGGCCTTCCTGGGTCGGCTTGTTGTAATAGGGCGCCACCACCAGGGCCGCGTCGGCGCCGGCCTGCTTGGCGTGCCGGGTCAGCGCGATGGCCTCGTCCGTGGAATTGGAGCCGGTGCCGGCGATGACCGGGACCTTGCCCTTGGCCACTTCCAGGCACAGCTCCACCACGCGATGATGCTCGTCGTGCGACAGGGTGGGCGATTCGCCGGTGGTGCCGCAGGGGACGACCGCATGGGTGCCCTCGGCGATCTGCCAGGCGACCAGATCCTGGAACGCTTTCTCATTCACCTTTCCATTGAGGAACGGAGTGATGAGAGCGGTGATGGATCCCTTGAACATGGCAGTCTTCCCGGATGGGCGGTTGATGGAACACGGGACATTAGCGGCAAGCGCGGCCGGGGGCAAGACGACCATGCGCGTCTCATGACGGACATGAGACGAAGGTGGATTGGCAATGTAAATTAGATGTGTCTAAATCATGCCGGGATTACACAGATTTCCCGGAAAGGCCGTCTCCATGAAGTTTGCCGTCCTGCTGCGCTCTCACCCAAGATTGGCCATGGGTCTGGCTGCTGTCCTTGCCGCCCTTGCCGTCGGCCGGATGGTTCTGGGCGGCGTCGCGGTCGAGGTGGCGGTTGCGTCCCGCGACGTTCCCATCCGCGTCTACGGGCTGGGCACCATCGAGGCCAAGGTCGCTTCCAAGATCGGCTTCGCCGTGGCGGGAACCCTGGCCGAGCTGCGGGCCGATGCCGGGGACGGGGTGGCCAAGGGGCAGGTTCTGGCCCGGCTGGACGATGCGGAGCAGCGGGCCAAGGTGGCTGCTGCCCGCGCCCAGTACGACAAGGCCCTGGCCCAGTCCACCTCGGCGCGGGCCATCGTCGCCAAGGCGGCGGCCAACCGGGCGCAGAAGGAAAAGGTCAGCCAGCGCCGCAAGTCCCTGGTGGCCTCGGGAACCATCAGCGAGGAAACCTTCGGGGACGCCCAGGCGGCGGCGGTCAGCGCCGGCGCCGATGCCCAGGCCGCCAATGCCGAGGTGTCCCTGGCGCTGGCCACCCTGGCCGACGCCCGCGCCCAGCTGGAGTTGAACGAGGTGCTGCTGGCCCGCCATGTCCTGACCGCGCCCTATGACGGCCGCATCTCGCTCAGGTCGCGGGAGCTGGGAAGCGTGGTGGCGCCGGGCGAGGGGGTGTTCACCCTGTTCGACCCCGAAACCGTCTGGGTCCTGTCCTATGTGGACGAGACCCAGGCCGGCGGCGTGGCGGTGGGGCAGGAGGCCGAGGTGCGGCTGCGCTCGGAACCGGCCAGGCGCTTTGCCGGCCGGGTGGTCCGCATCGACATCGAAAGCGACCGCACCACCGAGGAGCGGAAGATCTATGTCGCCTGCCGCGAGTGCCCCCAGAACCTGGGCGAGCAGGCGGAGGTGGTGATCGACGCCGCCCGGCTGGACAGCGCCACGCTTGTGCCCCTTTCGGCGATTCAAGGCTTCGACGGCCGCCAGGGCCTGGCCTGGGTGGTGGAGAACGGCCGGCTGGCGCGGCGGACGCTGTCGTTCGGCCGCCGCACCCTGGATGGGCGTCTGGAAGTGGTCGGCGGCCTGTCCGACGGAATCCGGGTGGTGACGCGGCTGACCGCCGGGCTGGCCGAGGGGCTTTCGGTCCGCATGAGCGACGCTGCGCCATGAACCTCGCCCTGCGCGACATCCGGCACAAGCTGGGGCGGTTTCTGCTGACCTGCCTGGGGCTGGCCCTGCTGCTGGGCGTGGTGCTGTCCATGATCGGCATCTATCGCGGGCTGGTCGAGGACGCCCTGTCCCTGGTGCGCGCGCCCGCCGCCGATCTCTGGGTGGTGGAGGCGGGGTCCAGGGGGCCGTTCGCCGAAGCCTCGCGCATGCCCGGCGACACCCGCGAGATGGTGGCCCGCGTTCCCGGCGTGGCTGATGCCGGTTCGGTCACCTATCAGACGGTGGAGACGGCCCATGGGGACCGCAAGCTGCGCCTGCAGGTGGTCGGCTACGAGCCCGGCCGCATGGGCGGGCCGGCCGCAATCGAAGCGGGGCGCGCCATCGCCATCCGCCATGGCGAGGCGGTGGCCGACCGCCGCGCCGGTCTGGCGCTGGGCGAGCGTCTGCGTCTGGGCCGTGACGAGTACCTGATCGTCGGGCTGACCCGCAATCACGTCTCCACCGGCGGCGATCCCGTGCTGTTTCTCAGCCTGCGCGACGCCCAGGATCTGCAGTTCCTGCCCAAGCCCTCCACCTATCGCCGCGATCAGGCGCGCGGCGCGCCGCCTCCCGCCCTGGACACCATCAATGCCGTGGTGGCGCGTCTGGACCCGGGCGCGCCGGCCGACCGGGTGGCCCACGAGATCGGGCGCTGGAAGCACCTGGGGACCGCCACGCAAGGACAGCAGGAATCCATCCTGGTGGAATCCGTGGTGGAAAAGGCGCGCCGCCAGATCGGGCTGTTCACCGCCATCCTGATGGTGGTGTCGGCGGTGGTGATCGCCTTGATCATCTACACCATGACCATGGACAAGACCCGCGAGATCGCCACGCTGAAGCTGATCGGCGCACCCGACCGCACCATCGTCGGCCTGATCCTGCAGCAGGCCCTGGCCATGGGGCTGATCGGCTTTTCCATGGGGGCGATGCTTGTCAACCTTGTGGCTGACAGATTTCCCCGCCGGGTGGTGCTGCACGCCGATGACGCCGTGATGCTGGCCGGTCTGGTGCTGGTGGTCTGCATCCTGTCCAGCGGCCTGGGTGTGCGGCTGGCGCTTCGGATCGAGCCGGCGGCGGCATTGGGGGGATGAGCATGAACGCGGCGCGCCCCCTGGCGGAACTGACGGGAATCGCCAAGCATTTCGGCGAGGGAAGCTCGCGGGTCGACGCCCTGCGCGGCGTCGGTCTGTCGCTGTATCCCGGCGAGGTGGTGGGGCTGCTGGGCCCCAGCGGTTCGGGCAAGAGCACCCTGCTCAACATCATCGGCTGCGTGATCGAACCCAGCGCCGGGCGCATGGTTCTGGACGGGGCGGCGGTCTATGACGGGGCCTGGACGGGCGGCGACCTGCGCCGCCTGCGCCTGGACAAGATCGGCTTCATCTTCCAGTTCCACAATCTGCTGCCCTTCCTCAACAGCCGCGACAACGTGGCCGTGGTGCTGGAACTGGCCGGGCGGGACCGGCGCGAGGCGCAGAGCCGCGCCGGCGAGCTGCTGGACTATCTGGAGGTGGGCGCGCGTGCAGAGGCGGTCCCGGCCCAGCTGTCGGGCGGCGAGGCCCAGCGGGTGGCCATCGCCCGCGCCCTGGCCAACAATCCCCGGCTGATCCTGGCCGACGAACCCACCGCCGCGCTGGATTCCCAGCGCGCCGCCATCGTCATGGACCTGCTGATCAAGGTGGCCCGCGAGCAGCAGGCGGCGGTTCTGGTGGTCAGCCACGACGAGAAGATCTACGACCGCTTCGACCGCATGGTGCGGGTACGTGATGGGGTGCTCGAGAGCGGTTCGGCTTGAAAGCCCTTGGGAGAGCCCTCTAGAATACGTCCCCCGCTGAACGATCCCACTGGATGCGTCCGTTGAAGGTTCTGTCCGTCCTCGTCCTTGCCGCGCTTGTCGTCTTCGGTTCGTTCCAGCCGGCTTCTGCCGAGGGAGACGCCGCGCTGACCCGGCAGGTGATCGCCGCCGCCAAGCGCGACCATTTCGACGAGGCCGCCCGTCTGGCGCGGCAGTCGCACTCCAAGGTTCTGCCCCGTCTGGTCACCTGGATGGCCTATGTCTCGGGCCGGTCGGGGGCCGAGTTCGCCCAGCTGGCCGCCTTCATCCACGCCAATCCCGAATGGCCGATGATGAGCCAGATGACCAAGCGGGCCGAGGAATCCATCACCGCCGCCACGCCCACCGCCCAGGTGCTGGCCTGGTTCGATTCGCACCCGCCCACCACCGCCGACGGCGGCCAGGCCTATGCCCGGGCCCTGTTCGCTGCCGGGCGGGACGAGCAGGCGGTGCAGGTGATCCGCGACACCTGGGTCTCTTTGAGTTTCGGGGCCTTGCAGGAAAAGCAGTATCTCAACCATTTCGGCGAGCATCTGCGCTACGAGGACCACTGGCGCCGCCTTGACCGCCTGCTGTGGGACCGGCAGGAAGCCTCGGTCCAGCGGATGATCATGAAGGTGGATGCCGGCCACCGCGCCGTGGCCCAGGCCCGCCTCGCCCTGCAGGCGGGCAAGTCCAATCCCGAGCCGCTGATCGCGGCCGTTCCCGCCGGCTTGCGCGACGATCCCGGCCTGATCTACGAGCGGGTGCGCTGGCGCCGCCAGAAGGACATGGACGAGGAGGCGCTGGACCTGCTGGCCCATCCGTCGCGCAACAAGATCCGTCCCGACCTGTGGTGGCAGGAACGCGCCATCCTGGCGCGCCGCGCCCTGCAGAAGGGGCTGGTGTCCCGGGCCTATCAGGCCGCCGCCGATCACGGGCTGGAGGGCGGCACCCAGTACGTGGATGCCGAATTCCTGGCCGGCTGGGTGGCGCTGCGCTTCCTCGACGACAAGACCACCGCCATCCACCATTTCACCCGCCTGCACGAATGGGCCAGCCATCCCATCTCGCGGGCCCGCGCCGCCTATTGGGCGGGGCGCGCCTTCGAGGCGGCGAATGATCCCAAGGCGCGGGACTGGTTCACCCGGGCGGCGCGCTATTCCACCACCTATTACGGCCAGCTGGGGGCGTCCAGGCTGGGCGACCAGCATTGGCCGCTGCCCGACGAGCCGCAGCCGACGCCCGAGGACGTGGCGCGGTTCGAGGCCCGCGACGTGGTCGCCGCCACCCGGCTGCTGATGCAGGTGGGCGAGATCGAGCTGTTGCGGTCCTTCTTCATCCGGCTCAACGACACCGTCCAGACCCCGGGCGAGCGCACCCTGGTGGCCGGGCTGGCCACCCGCACCGGGCGCCATGACCTGGGGCTGACCGTGGCGCGGCGTTCGGACCGCGAGGGCGTCACCCTGGTCCAGGCCGGCTGGCCGGTTCCAGCGCTTGCCGCCGACGAGACCACCCCGGAAAAGGCCCTGGTGCTGGCGGTGATCCGCCAGGAAAGCGGCTTTGTCGCCGATATCGAATCGCCGGCCGGGGCCAAGGGATTCATGCAGCTGCTGCCGTCCACCGCCTCCAAGGTGGCCAAGTCCATGGGCCTCAAGTACCACGTCAAGAAGCTGGACGACCCCAATTTCAACGTGGCGGTGGGCTCGGCCTATCTGCGCGATCTGGTGGGCGATTTCGAGGGGTCGTACATCCTGGCGCTGGCCTCCTACAATGCGGGGCCGGGCCGCGCCCGGCGCTGGATCCGCGAATACGGCGACCCCCGCGACATGAACGTGGACGTGGTCGATTGGGTCGAGATGATTCCGTTCAGCGAAACCCGCAACTACGTGCAGCGGGTGATGGAAAGCGTCGCGGTCTATCGCCGTCGCCTGGGCAAGCATGTGGGCCCCACCCTGGAAGCCGATCTGAGGCGCTGGGCGCGGCGCACGGCGGAGGCGCGTCCGTGACCCTTGCCGCGGCCAAGGTCTGTGTCTTCGACGCCTATGGCACCCTGTTCGACATCGGGGGAATCGCCCGCTCCGTCCAGGGTGAGCTGGGCGACAAGGCCGAGACCCTGCTGCGGGTCTGGCGCCGCCGCCAGCTGGAGCTCAGCTGGCTGCCGCTTCGGGCCGGCGTGGCGGCCGATTTCTGGCGGGTGACCGACGAGGCCCTGGAATTCGCCATGGAAACCCTTCGGCTGGATGACCGCGGCCTGCGGCACCGGCTGATGGAAGGCTGGTTGAGGCCGGAGCTTTACCCCGAGGTGATCCAATCCCTGTCCCGCCTGCGGGAGATGGGCTGCCGCACGGCCATTCTGTCCAACGGGACGGTTCGCATGCTCGAGGCGGGGGCCGCCGGTCTGCGGGCTCATCTCGATGCGGTGCTGTCGGCCCAGTCGGTGCAGCGTTTCAAACCGGACCCGTTGGTGTATCAATTGGCGGCAACCCATTTCGGCGTGACGCCGGAAAGCGTATGCTTCGTATCGGCCAACGCCTGGGACGTCAGCGGCGCCGCCGCTTTCGGTTTTCAGGTGGTGTGGATCAACCGCGACAACGTGTCCCCGGAGAAGCTGCCGCTGGGAACCAAGGCGACGGTGGCCAATCTGGCGGAACTGCCGGTAATTCTTGGAGGTTGATGCGTGGACGAATTGGAAGAGCTGCGGGCCGAGAACGAGGCGCTGCGCGCCGAACTCGAGGAATTGCGCGCCGAGATCGAGGAATTGAACGGCGACGCCGACATCGATTCCTGCCATATCGCCGGGCTGACCGCCCAGATCAAGGCCCTGATCGCCGAGGGCGATGCCTGCCCCAACAAGGACGCGCATCCGCTGCTGGTGCGCGAGACCTACACCCATGCGCGGACCGGCGAGGCGGTGACCAAGACCCGGGCCTTCCCGCTGTACCGCGAGGCTTTCGATGCCGAGGCCGAGCGCCTGGGCATCAGCAACCCCGAGAAGATCCGGGGCTGAGACCATTTCCATAGTTCCGTCAAACGAAGGTTGACACCCATGCCCGCTTATCGCTCCCGTACCTCCACCCACGGCCGCAACATGTCCGGTGCCCGCGGCCTGTGGCGCGCCACAGGCATGACCGATGCCGATTTCGGCAAGCCGATCATCGCCATCGCCAATTCCTTCACCCAGTTCGTGCCCGGCCACGTGCACCTGAAGGATCTGGGCCAGATGGTGGCGCGCGAGATCGAGAAGGCCGGCGGCGTCGCCAAGGAATTCGACACCATCGCCATCGACGACGGCATCGCCATGGGCCATTCCGGCATGCTGTATTCGCTGCCCTCGCGCGAGCTGATCGCCGACAGCGTCGAGTACATGGTCAACGCCCATTGCGCCGACGCCATGGTCTGCATCTCCAATTGCGACAAGATCAC
Organism: Magnetospirillum sp. ME-1; assembly: GCF_002105535.1. Classification (GTDB taxonomy): domain Bacteria; phylum Pseudomonadota; class Alphaproteobacteria; order Rhodospirillales; family Magnetospirillaceae; genus Phaeospirillum. The sequence continues at coordinate 1,500,620 of NZ_CP015848.1, forward strand.
ACCCGGCATGCTGATGGCGTCGTTGCGCCTCAACATCCCCACCATTTTCATCTCGGGCGGCCCCATGGAGGCCGGTAAGGTCACCTACAAGGGCGAGACCCACGCCGTGGACCTGATCGACGCCATGATCAAGGGCGCCGACCAGAACGTCTCGGACGAGGAGGCGCTGGCCTTCGAAAAGGAAAGCTGCCCCACCTGCGGCTCGTGCTCGGGCATGTTCACAGCCAATTCCATGAACTGCCTGATCGAGGCGTTGGGCCTGGGCCTGCCCGGCAACGGCACGGTGGTCGCCACCCATTCCGACCGCAAGGAGCTGTTCCTGGAAGCCGGGCGGCGCATCGTCGATCTGGCCAGGCGCGCCTATGAGGGCGACGATTCGTCCGTTCTGCCGCGCTCCATCGCCACCTTCAAGGCCTTCGAGAACGCCATGACGCTGGACATCGCCATGGGCGGCTCCACCAACACCGTGCTGCATCTGCTGGCGGCGGCGCAGGAGGCGGGCGTCGCCTTCGGCATGAGCGACATCGACCGGCTGTCGCGCCGGGTGCCCTGCCTGTGCAAGGTGGCCCCCAACGTCCCCGACGTGCATATCGAGGACGTGCATCGGGCCGGCGGCATCATGGGCATCTTAGGGCAACTGGATCGGGGCGGCCTGATCAACCGCGACTGCGGCACCGTCCATTCGCGCACCCTGGCCGAGGCCCTGGACACCTGGGACATCTCGCGTTCCAACGATCCCAAGGTGCATGAGTTCTACAAGGCCGCTCCCGGCGGCGTGCGCACCACCGAGGCCTTCGGGCAGTCCAAGCGCTGGGCCGAGGTCGACAAGGACCGCGCCAAGGGCGTCACCCGTTCGGTCGACAACGCCTTTTCCAAGGATGGCGGCCTGGCCGTGCTGTTCGGCAACCTGGCTCTGGACGGCTGCATCGTCAAGACCGCCGGCGTGGACGACAAGAACCTGACCTTCTCGGGGCCCGCCGTGATCTGTGAAAGCCAGGACGAGGCGGTGGCCAAGATCCTGGGCGGTCAGGTCAAGGCCGGCGACGTGGTCATCGTGCGCTACGAAGGCCCGCGCGGCGGGCCGGGCATGCAGGAGATGCTGTACCCCACCAGCTACCTGAAGAGCATGGGGCTGGGCAAGGAATGCGCGCTGATCACCGATGGCCGCTTCTCGGGCGGAACCTCGGGCCTGTCCATCGGCCACGTCTCGCCGGAAGCCGCCGAGGGCGGCGCCATCGGCCTGATCGAGCCGGGCGACATCATCGATATTCATATCCCCAACCGCAGTATTGCAATCCGGATCTCCGATACCGAATTGGATAAGCGTCGTCAGGCCATGCAGGCCTTGGGGCCCAAGGCCTGGAAGCCGGTGGACCGTGACCGCCAGGTGTCGGCGGCGCTCAAGGCCTATGCCGCCATGACCACCAGCGCGGCCCGGGGCGCGGTGCGCGATGTGTCGCAACTGGATCGCTGAGTAAGGGGCAAGACCGATGGGGGTGACGTGGAGCGAGAGGATGAGCGTCGGCGTGCCGCTGCTCGATTCCGACCATAAGACCCTCATCGGCCTGATCAATCACCTGCAGCGTTCCATCGGCGACGACGAGGAATACGCGTCGGTGGGCAGTGTGCTGCAGGCGCTCGACGAATACGCCGCCCATCACTTCGCCCGCGAGGAAAAGATGATGGAGGCCTGCCGCTATCCGCTGCTGACCCAGCATCACGGCACCCACACCAGCTTCGCGGACAAGGTCGCCGCCTTCAAGGCGCGCTACACCGAGGACAGGACCTCGGTACGGGCGCGCGACTGCCTGACGTTCCTGAATTCCTGGCTGATCGACCACATCTGCACCACCGACATGAACTACCGCTCGTGGCTGATCGGCCATCCCGGCGCCGAGGCGGCGGCCCAGCGGGTGTCGCTGACCGGTGGAACGGCGAAGTCGGCGCAGGTGGACTGGCCGAAGCTGCGCGTGCTGCTGGTGGACGACAACCTCAATTTCTGCGAGATCCTGCGCACCATCCTGGGCAGCGTCGGCGTGGCCACCATCTCCGCCGTCCATGACCTGGATTCCGCCAAGGCGGTGATCGGCCAGGACCGCCTGGACATCGTAGTGTCCGACTGGCATGTGGGCGAGGAAAGCGGGCTGGATCTGGTCAAATGGGTGCGGCGCGGCCCACCGGACCAGGCGGGCCTGCCGGTGCTGATCCTGTCGGGGCATGAACGCATGACCAACCGGGATCTGGCCCTGCTGGCCGGCGCCGACGAGTTCATGGAAAAGCCCATCTCGGCCCGCAACCTGCTGCTAGGCGTTGCCCGGCTGGTGGGGAAGGCGGCTTAATCCAACTCGATCCATACCGGCGTGTGGTCCGAGGCCTTCTCCTTGCCCCGCGGAGCCTTGTCGATGTCGCAGGCCCGCAGGCGGTCGGCCGCCTGGGGCGACAGCAGGAAATGGTCGATGCGAAGCCCCTCGTCCCGCTGCCAGGCCCCGGCCTGGTAATCCCAGAAGGAATAGCGGCCCTTTTCATCGGGGTGCAGGGCGCGGAACGCCTCCGTCAGCCCGAGGTTGACGATCGAGCGGAAGGCGGCGCGGCTGTCGGGGCGGCACAGCGCGTCACCTTGCCAGTTGGGCGGATCATAGACGTCGTCGTCGGTGGGGCAGATGTTGAAATCGCCGCCCAGGACGAAGGGTGCGCCTTGGGCCAGCAAGGTTTCGGCATGCCGCTTCAACCGCGCCATCCATGCCAGCTTGTAGTCGAACTTGTCGCCGGGGGCGGGGTTGCCGTTGGGCAGGTAAAGCGAGGCGAGGCGCCAGCCGGCGATGGTCGCCTCGATGTAGCGGGCCTGTTCGTCGGTCTCGTCGCCGGGCAGGCGGCAGGCGATGTCGCTCATGGGCAGGCGTGACAGGATGGCGACGCCGTTATAGCTCTTCTGGCCGTGAATTGCGGCGCGATAGCCGGCGGCTTCGATTTCCAGGCGTGGAAAGTCCTGGTCCTGGCACTTGATCTCCTGCAGCAGAACCACGTCGGGGGCGAAGGTGTTCAGCCAGTCGAGCACGTTGCCCAGGCGGGCCCGCACCGAATTGACGTTCCAAGTGGCGACGCGCAGTCCCATGTCTTCATCCGCTCCGGCAAGGTGTTGCAGGCCTTCGAGGATACAGGAGCCGGCGGTTTCGACAAGGCAGCCCAGCGTTATTGGGATTGTATGTAGAAATACCGAAAGCGCATACTCATACGGGACGCACATGTTCGGGGGAATGGGTGGCAGACGAGAAAACCGTCAACTCCAGGTTCAAGCTGCTGCGGTACTATTCCATGGCAAGCGCCGTGGCGCTGACCGTCACCGCTTCGGTGCTGGTGGCCCTTTACCGCAGCGATCAGGTCGACGAGTTCCTGTACTCCAGCGAGGCGGAGAACACACGTCTGGCCACCACCTTCGCCAACACGTTCTGGCGCCAGTTTCAGCCGTTTTTCATCACGGCATCCAATATTGCGGCCGAGCCTCTGAGGCGTCGCGGCGAACTTCGGGCGCTGGATATCGCCTTCGACAGCCTGTCCACCGGATTGCCCATTCTGAAGATCCGCGTCTACGACCGTCAGGGGCGGGCGGTCTATTCCTCCATCCGCGACGAGGTGGGGGAGGATTTCTCGATCAACCCAGGGGTTGGTCAGGCGGTTGGGCAGGGCAAGACCTGGACCGCCATGAAATTCAAGCCCCGAATGCCGGACCTCGCCGGGCGGATCGACGACCGCTGGGTGGTGGAAACCTATATTCCGGTGACCGGCGAACTGGGCCAGCCGGTCGGCGGGCTGGAGCTCTATTCCGATGCCTCGCCGTCCATGGAGCGGCTGACGTCCAATGTCTGGCGCCTGGGCGGGTTGGTGGCGGCCATCCTGGCCGGGCTCTACCTGACCCTGTTCCTCATCGTGCGGCGCGCCGACCGCATCATCCAGATCCAGCACGAAGAGGTGGAAAGCGCGCGCGAGGCGCTGCGGACCAAGGAGGAGCGTTTCCGCGCCATCGCCGATTACACCTTCGACTGGGAATCCTGGCTGGACCAGGACGGCAAGCTGCGCTGGGTCAATCCGGCGGTGGAGCGTCTGGCCGGATATTCCATCGAGCAATGCCTGGCCATGGAAGATTACCCGCTGCCCATGATCTATGAAGCCGACCGGGCCGAGATCCGGCGTCTGCGGCAATCGGCCCTGACCGGCAATTTCGAGAGCGGGATTGAATTCCGGCTGGTCTGCCGCAACGGTCTGGTCAAATGGGTGATGGCCAGTTTCCAGCCCATCTTCGACGATTGCGGGGCGATCATGGGCACCCGCTGGAGCATCCACGACATCACCGACCGCAAGCGGGCGGAACAGCGCTTGCGGGAATCCGAGGTGCGCTTCCGTTCGGTGACCCAGACCGCCGCCGACGCCATCATCTCGGTCAACGGACGGGGCGACATCGTCTCGTGGAACGTGGGAGCCGAGCGCATCTTCGGCTACGCCGAGGCCGAGGCGTTGGGCGCCAACGTCACCATGATCCTGCCCGAGGCCTATCGTCAACGGCATGAGGAGGGGCTTCGCCGCGCCGTCACCACCGGCGACGCGCCGATTCTCGGTGTTCCCTCGCTGTTCGAAGGTCTGCGGCGCGACGGACAGGTGTTTCCGGTCGAACTGACCCTGTCGCGCTGGGAGATGGATAACGGCGCCTTCTTCACCGCCATCCTGCGCGACGTCACCGAGCGCAAGCTCGCCGAGCAGGAACTGGCCGAGCGGACCGCCGAGCTGGAGCGGTCCAACGCCGAACTGCAGCAATTCGCCTATGTCGCTTCCCACGACCTGCAGGAGCCGCTGCGCACGGTGACCAGCTTCCTGCAATTGCTGCGCAGGCGCTACGACGGGGCGCTTGACGACAACGCCCGCGAATACATCCATTTCGCCGCCGACGGCGCGGCGCGCATGCACCGCCTGATCACCGACCTGCTGGTCTATTCCCGCGTCTCGACCCATGGCCGAACCTTCGAGAAGGTCAGGATGGAGGCGGTGCTGGACCTGGTCCTGACCAATCTGGGGGCCGCCATCGAGGAAGCCGGGGCCGAGATCGCCCGCGACCCGCTGCCCGAGGTGGACGCGGACCAGATCCAGATGGTCAGTCTGTTGCAGAACCTGGTGGGGAACGCCATAAAATACAGGGCGCCCGGGACGGTTCCGCGCGTTCATGTCGGGGCGGTGCGGGATGGCGATACCTGGACGTTTTCTGTGCGCGATAATGGCATCGGCATCGATCCCAAGTATTTCGAGCGGGTCTTCGTCATCTTCCAGCGGCTGCATGCCCGCGGCGAGTACGAGGGCACCGGCATCGGCCTGGCGGTGGCCAAGAAGATCGTCGAGCGCCACGGCGGGCGCATGTGGCTGGACTCCGAGCCGGGGCAGGGCAGCACCTTCTATTTCTCCCTGCCGGTTTGCCAGCCTCGCAAGGGCTAGCCTGCTGGCCTGCGCGCTGGCCGCCGCCGCGCCTTCCCCCACCTTCGCCCAGGCCTGCCCGCCCGGCGGGGCCTATGTGCCGCAACGCACCGTGACCTTTTCCACCTGGATGGCCGAGCCCGTCTACAGCGGCGAGGAGAGCCGGGCCCGCATCACCGCCCTGTCGGGCAAGACGCGGGCCGAGTCCAACGAGTTCACCACCGGCCTGACGCGGACCACCACCAATCTGGAGCTCCGCGTCCAGGGCTGGCAGATCGATCTGGGGCAGGGGAGGCGCTGCATGGGCCTCGCCCGCGTCGAAGCGGTCTGGAAGATCACCGAGATCAAGGTGGACATCGCCCGGGAATATCCGCCCGGCGGCTGCCAGTACCGGGTGATCCGCACCCACGAGGACGAGCACGTGGCCATCAGCCGCGACACCTTCCGCCACTGGACGCCCCAGGCGGAATCCGTGCTGCGCAACGCGGCGGCGCGGATCAATCCGCGCATCAGCACCGCATCCGCCGATGCGGTGACCACCGAATTCAAGGATCAGCTGACGGCGGCCATGAAGCCCACCTTCGAGGCCTTCGCCAACGAATTGAGGATTCGCAATGCCGCCATCGACACGCCGGGCAATTACCGCCGCGTCAACGGCCAGTGTCCCAGCTGGTAAGGCGGCATACGCAGTTTCACCACCAAGACACCAAGGACACCAAGAGGATTTCCGTGATTCCGCCTTCCCGGGAGATACGCAACCTCTTGTGGTACAGGCGGAGCTCTCTTGGTGTCCTTGGTGCCTTGGTGGTCTATCCGGCTTTTCCGCCCATGATGAGCGGGCGAAGCCTTGGGCGGACCTTACACCGAGAACGAGCTGCCGCAGCCGCAGGTGGAGGTGGCGTTGGGATTCTTGATCTGGAAGGACGAGCCGGCCAGATCCTCGACGTAATCGACCACCGAGCCGTCCAGCATGTCCAGCGAGGTCTGGTCGATCACCACGGTGATGCCGAATTCGCTGAACAGGCGGTCTTCGTCGCCGATCTGGTCGTCCAGCGAAATGCCGTAGGAAAAGCCCGAGCAGCCGCCGCCGGAAACGCCCAGGCGCAGCATCATGTTGGGCTTGCCTTCCATCTTGATCAGGGTCTGGACGCGCTCGGCGGCGCTTTCGGTGACGCTGATGCGGGCGGCGTAATTGTGTTCGACCTCGGCCATCGTGTCCTCTGCGGCAAGGATTGGAATTGTTCGAAGGGTAGCACCTTGCCCACCCTCTTTGGAAGCTCCGTTCCCGCAATTTAGGTATTCCGATACCGAATTCAAGTCATGGTTCGTAGGTTGCGCATATGAGCCCCGGCTTATAGGCTCGGCCGTCGAATGATTCCAACCTTGGGGAAGGATCCCCGTCTTGGTGCTTGATCTGCACACCATGCTGGTGGCGGTCGCCGTGGCGACGTCCTGCTGCGCCTTGGCCAGAATCGTCCTCTATTTCCTGCATCCCGGCACGGCCGGGCTGGGGCATTGGGCCTGGGCCAGCGTCATCGGCGCCCTGAGCTTCGCCGTGGCCGGAACGGGGGCGGGCCTCTCCGAGGGCTGGTCCCTGACCTTGGCTCACGGGCTGGTGGTGGCGGGATTCTGCCTCGTCTGGGACGGTTTCCGCCGCTTTCTGGGGCGGGAGGGTTTGACGGTCCGGTTCTATCTCGGTCTCGGCGCCCTGGCCGTCGCGCTGATCGTCATCTCCCATTCGGTAGGGTCGCTTTATCTGCGCGCCATCTTCAATTCCGCCCTGGTGGCGTTGATTTCCCTGGCTATCGCCCGGGAATTGCTGTGGCGCCCGCCGCCCCATCGCCTCGCCATGCGGCTGGCGGGGTGGGTCTATCTGGCCAATGCCCTGTTTTTCATGGTCCGCGGCGCCTCCATCGGCTTCGACATGGGGTTCATGGCCGGCAAGATGTCCTATGGCCTGACCGTGGTCGCCGCCATGTGGTGGCTGTGCGTCACCATCTCGGTCACCCTGTGCATGGTGCTGATGGCGGGCGAGCGGTTGCAGGAGGAACTGAATTTCCAGGCCAGCCGCGATCCCCTGACCGGAGCCCTGAACCGCAGGGCCTTCGGCGCACTGGCGGAACGGGAGGTGATGCGTGCCCGGCGCATCTGCGCGCCGCTGTCGCTCCTGATGATCGACATGGACCATTTCAAGCAGATCAACGACCGCCTGGGCCATGCGGGCGGGGACGAGGCGCTGATGATGTTCGTCCGCCTGGCGGGACGCGTGCTGCGGGCCGAGGATCTGCTGTGCCGGTTCGGCGGCGATGAATTCCTGATTCTGTTGCCCGGCAGTTCCTCCACCGAGGCCATGGGGGTGGCCGAACGCCTGCGCACCGCCTTCACCGAGCAGGCGAGGGGGCTGGATGGAGTGAACCATCTGCCCTTTCACATCAGCTTAAGTGCCGGCGTCACCACCCTGGCCGGAGACGAGGACATGGAAGCCGCCATCCGCCGGGCCGATACGGCTCTCTACCGTGCCAAGACCATGGGGCGCGACCGTTGCGAATTGGCCTGAGTTTCGAGCCCCCGGTGGTTGCGTTCCCCTTGCTTGGGCGGTAGTGTCCCGGTCATGACCGAGTCCCGCTTCCATACCCTGGCGTCCTACGCCTGCCGGCCCGAGGAATCCCGCGGCCGCCTGCACGCCGAGGCGGACAGCCCGACCCGCTCGCCGTTCCAGCGCGACCGCGACCGCATCATCCATTCCGCCGCCTTCCGCCGCCTGCAATACAAGACCCAGGTGTTCGTCTATCACGAGGGCGACAATTTCAGGACGCGGCTCACCCACTCGCTGGAAGTGTCGCAGATCGCGCGCTCCGTCGCCCGCGTTCTGTCCCTGGACGAGGATCTGGCCGAGGCCCTGGCGCTGGCCCACGATCTGGGCCACACCCCCTTCGGCCATGCGGGCGAGGATGCGTTGCAGGAGGTCCTGGCCGAATTCGGCGGCTTCGACCACAACGCCCAAAGCTTGCGCATCGTCACCAAGCTGGAACGCCGCTACGTGGAGTTCGAGGGCCTCAACCTCACCTGGGAGACCCTGGAGGGACTGGTCAAGCATAACGGCCCGCTCACCGGCCCCCTGGCGGTCAAGCCCGGCCGGGTGCTGCCCGGTGCCATCGCCGAGTATGCCCAACTGAACGATCTGCGCCTGGACAGCTTTGCCGGCATGGAGGCCCAGGTGGCGGCCCTGTCCGACGACATCGCCTACAACAACCACGACATCGATGACGGTCTGCGCGCCGGCCTGTTCACCATCAAGGACTTGGCCGACGTGCCCCTGGTCGGGCCGCTGTTTCATCAGGTGGCCAGGGAATATCCCGATGCCGACCCCTCGCTTCACATCCACGAGGTGGTGCGCCGGATGATCGGCATCATGATCCTTGACCTGATCGAGGAGACGAAGCGCCGCATCGCCGAGTTCAAGCCCCAGACCGCCGACGATGTGCGCGGTCTGGGCCGGCCGCTGGCCGCCTTCTCCGACGAGATGCGCGCCAACGACGCGGCGCTGCGCCAGTTCCTGTTCACCAACATGTACCGCCACTTCAGCGTCAACCGCATGACCAGCAAGGGCAGGCGCGTGGTGAAGGATCTGTTCCGCCTGCTGTTCGCCGAACCCGAATGCCTGCCGCCCGAATGGCGGCGTCTGGCCGACGGCAAGGGCACCGCCAAGACCGCCCGCGTGGTGGCCGATTACATCGCCGGCATGACCGACCGCTTTGCGCTCGACGAGCATCGCCGGCTGTTCGACCTGCAAGAGAAGCCCTGAGAAAAATGAACCTGTTCAAATACTTTCGCGAAGAAATTATCAAGTCGGTCGAGGCGATCGTTCCCGGCCTCGACACTTCCAAGGTGACGGCCGAGCCGCCGCGCGAGACCAGCCACGGCGATGTGGCCACAAATGCCGCCATGGTGTTGACCAAGGCGGCGGGCATGAAGCCCCGCGACCTGGCGGAAAAGATCGCGGCAGCCTTGCGCGCCCATCCGGCGGTGTCGGAAGTGGAGGTGGCCGGTCCCGGCTTCATCAACCTGCGCCTCGCCGATTCCTTCTGGTTCGAGCGTCTGGCCGAGGTACTGGCCGCCGGTGTGTCCTATGGCCAGTCGGAGATGGGCAAGGGCCGCAAGGTCAACGTGGAATACGTCTCCGCCAATCCCACCGGCCCCATGCATATCGGCCACGCCCGCGGCGCGGTGTTCGGCGACGCTTTGGCGCTGCTGCTGGCCAAGGCCGGTTACGACGTGACGCGGGAATACTACGTCAACGACGCCGGCTCCCAGGTGGACGTGCTGGCCCGTTCGGCCCATTTGCGTTACCGCGAGGCCCTGGGCGAGGAGATCGGCGAGATCCCCGAGGGTCTTTATCCTGGCGAATACCTCAAGCCCGCCGGCGAGGCCCTGGCCAAGAAATACGGCCCGGCGCTGAAGGACAAGCCCGAGGCCGAGTGGCTGCCCGAGCTGCGCACCTTCGCCGTGGACGCCATGCTGGACATGATCAAGGACGACCTGGCCGGCCTGGGCGTCAAGCACGACGTCTTCGTCTCCGAGCGCGGGCTGGTGGAGGCCGGCAAGGTCCAGGACGCCCTGGACTATCTTTCGGCCAAGGGCCTGATCTACGAAGGCGTGCTGGAGCCCCCCAAGGGCAAGCTGCCCGACGATTGGGAGGCCCGGCCGCAAACCCTGTTCAAGGCCACCCAATTCGGTGACGACGTGGACCGCCCGTTGAAGAAGTCCGATGGCTCGTGGACTTATTTCGCGTCCGACATCGCCTATCATCTGGACAAGTACCGGCGCGGCTTTGGTTCCATGATCGACGTGTGGGGCGCCGACCACGGCGGCTACGTCAAGCGCATGCAGGCCGCCGTCAAGGCGGTGAGCGAAGGCGGCGGCGACCTCGACGTCAAGCTGTGCCAGATGGTCAATCTCCTGAAGGGCGGCCAGCCCTACAAGATGAGCAAGCGGGCCGGCACCTTCGTCACGCTCAGGGATCTGGTCGAGGCGGTGGGCAAGGACGTGGTCCGCTTCATCATGCTGACCAGGAAGAACGACGCCCATCTCGACTTCGATCTCGACAAGGTGCTGGAGCAAAGCCGCGACAATCCGGTGTTCTACGTCCAGTACGCCCATGCCCGCTGCCATTCGGTGATGCGCCACGCGGCGCAGATGTGGCCGGAAACGGCGGACCATACTCCCGGTGTGGAGGTGCTGGCGCGCTTGACCGACCCGGCCGAGCTTGGTTTGATCAGGCTGCTGGCCGGCTGGCCGCGCCTGGTGGAAAGCGCGGCCGAGGCCCACGAGCCGCATCGCGTCGCGTTCTATCTCTATGACCTGGCCGCCGCCTTCCACGGGCTGTGGAACAAGGGCAAGGACGAGACCCGGCTGCGGTTCCTGATCGAGGATGACCGCGAGCTGTCGCTGGCCCGTCTGGGCCTGCTGCGCGCGGTGGTAGGGGTGATCGCCTCGGGGCTCGGCATCTTCGGTGTCACGCCCGTGGAAGAGATGCGGTAACAAGGGGAAACCTACGACATGGCCAAACGTCCCGGCGACGATTACGAACGCGACCTGCTGGACATCATCCCGGAGCGCTATGACGCCGATGCCGATTCCCATCAGGCCCGGGCCGGTCATCGCCTGCGCAGCTGGGTGCTGATCGGCGGCGCGGTGATCGCGGTGGGTGCCATCGTCGCCGCCGGCCTGCATTTCGTGGGCGGGCGCAAGGGCGGCGGCCTGGGCGTGCCGGTGATCAAGGCCGACGACCGCCCCATCAAGACCCGTCCCGACGACCGGGGCGGCATGCAGGTGCCCAACCAGGACAAGCTGGTCTACGAGCGCATGGATTCCGCCGGGGAGAGCGAGCCCAAGGTGGAGCGCCTGCTGCCCCAGCCCGAGGCCGCCAAGGCCCCGCCCAAGACCATTTCCGTGCCGCCGCTGTCGGCCGAGCCCCCACCGGCCAACATTCCCCCCGCCGTGGCCCAACGGCCTGCGCCCATTCCGCCCAAGGCGGGCGAGCCGCCGGCCCCCAAGACCGCTCCGGCGGCCAAGGTGGCGGCCCAGCCCATGGAAGCCGCCCCCATTCCGCCCGCCGCCGCGCCCGTGCCGCCCGCCTACCAGCCGGTGCAGGACCGCGCCCCGGCTCCTGCGGCCCAGCCCGAGCACATGGCCCCCGCCGTGGTGGCCCAGGCGCCCCGCCCCGTGGCCCCGCCGCCGGCTCCGGCGCCCGCCGTCTCGGCCAAGGCTCCGGCCTCGGGCGAGTTCGTGGTGCAGCTGGGTGCGGTGCGCGCCGCCGATCTGGCCGACAAGGAATGGCTGCGCATCCAGAAGGCTAATGCCGACCTGCTGGGCGCCCTGAAGCCCGACATCGTCCGCGTCGAGCTGGAAGGCAAGGGGACGTTCTGGCGGGTGCGCGCCGCGCCCCTGTCGGAACAGGCCGCCCGCCAGCTTTGCGCCGAACTCACCGCCCGATCCCAGGGGTGCATCGTTGCCCGCCGTTAACGCCGCCATCTTCGGCTGCTCCGGGCTGGTCCTCACTCCGGCCGAGCGCGAGTTCTTCCAGCGCGTCAACCCGCTGGGCTTCATCCTGTTCGCCCGCAACGTGGACAGCCCCGATCAGGTCAAGGCGCTGGTGGACTCCTTGCGCCACTGCGTGGGCCGCGCCGACGCGCCGGTGCTGATCGACCAGGAAGGCGGCAGGGTGCAGCGCCTGAAGCCGCCACACTGGCGAAAGGCTCCCCCCGGCGAGCCCTTCGCCGCCCTGGCCGCCCGTGATCTCGACGCCGCGAGGGAGGCTCTGCGCCTCAATTTCCGCCTGATCGGGGCCGAGCTGGCGGATCTGGGCATCGACGTGGATTGCGCCCCCGTCCTCGACGTGCCCATTCCCGGTGCCCATGACGTCATCGGCGACCGCGCCTACGGCCGCACCGCCCAGTCGGTGATCGATCTGGCCGGCGCGGTGATCGACGGGCTGCTGGACGAAGGCGTGCTGCCGGTGATCAAGCACATTCCCGGCCACGGCCGCGCCATGGTGGACAGCCATCTCGACCTGCCGGTGGTCGATACTCCGCTGGCCGAGCTGGAGAGTCAGGACTTCCCGCCCTTCCACGCTTACCGCCATGCGCCCTGGGCCATGACGGCGCATGTGGTCTACACCGCCCTTGACGCGGCACGGCCGGCCACCACCTCAAGGGTGGTGATCGACAAGGTGATCCGCGGCGCCATCGGCTTCGACGGCCTGCTGATCTCCGACGATCTGTCCATGAAGGCGCTGGGCGGCAGCTTCGAGGACCGCACCCGCGCCAGTCTGGAGGCGGGTTGCGACGTGGTGCTTCACTGCAACGGCGACATGGCCGAGATGACCGCCATCGCGTCGGAGCTGCGCCCCTTGAGCGCGGCGGCCGAGGTGCGGGTGGCCCATGGCCTGGCTAATAAGCGCCAGCGGATGCCCTTCGACCGCAAGGCCGCCGGGGAGCGGGTCGCCTCGCTGCTCGGGCCATCCCCATGATGGGCGATCTGGGTGGGCTGCTGTTCGGCATCACCATCTGGGCGATTCCCCTGGTCTTCGCCGTAACGCTGCACGAGGCGGCTCACGGCTATGCCGCCAAGGCCTGCGGCGACGACACCGCCGACCGGCTGGGGCGCATCTCGCTCAATCCGCTGAAGCATATCGACCCGTTCGGCACCATCATCCTGCCCGGCCTGCTGCTGGCCCTAGGCGGCGTGATGTTCGGCTGGGCCAAGCCGGTGCCGGTCAATTTCAGCCGCCTGCGCAATCCCCGCCGCGACATGGTGATCGTCGCGGCCGCCGGACCGGCCATGAATCTGGCCCTGGCGGTCAGCGCGGTGCTGGCGGTGCGTCTGGTGCCGGTGATGCCCGATGCGATTCGCGGCTGGTACTTCCTCAATCTGGACAACGCCATCTATTTCAATCTGCTGCTGGCGGTGTTCAACATGATCCCCATCCCCCCGCTGGATGGCGGACGGGTGGCGGTGGGCATCCTGCCGCGTTTCCTGGCCTGGCATCTGGCCCGTCTGGAAAAGGCGGGGATGCTGATCCTGATCGCCGCCTTGTTCCTGTTCCCCCTGCTGGGCAACCAGATCGGCATGGATCTGGACGTGTTCCGCTGGCTGGTCCAGGGCCCGGTGGACAGCATCGGCCGCTTCCTGGTGAGGGCCCTGGGGCCGTGAGCCGCACGCCGACCTTCGCCTTCGAGGAGGATCGGCCGGAGCGCGCCCCGGCCGAACGGCTGCTGCTGGATCTCGACGGCTGGGAAGGCCCGCTGGACGTTCTGCTGCAACTGGCCCGCGACCAGAAGGTGGATCTGGCCAGGATCTCCATCCTGAAACTGGCCGACCAGTACCTTGATTTCGTTCAGAAGGTCGGGCGCGAGCAGATCGACCTGGCTGCCGAATACCTGGTGATGGCGGCGTGGCTGGCCTATCTCAAAAGCCGCCTGCTGCTGCCCGAGCCGGAGCCCGAGCCGGGCGAGGAGATGAGCCCGGCGGAAATGGCCGCCGCGCTGGCCTTCCGCCTGCAGCGCCTGGAGGCCATGCAGAAGGCCGGCACAGCCCTGTTCACGCGCCGCCTGCTGGGCCGCGACGTCTTCGCCCGGGGCGCGCCCGAGGACATCGAGGTGAAAAGCCGCTCCATCTTCGACCTCGACCTCTATGACCTGTTGAAGGCCTATGCCGATCACGTGGTGCGCAATTCGGTGCGCACGCTCACCGTCGAGGCCCCCGATCTGTGGTCGGTGGAGCACGCCCTGGCGCGGCTGGAGGCCATGTTGGGCATCGGCAGCCTGCCCGACTGGTCGGTACTGATGGCCTATCTTCCCGCCATCGAGGGCGACGAACTGAAGATGAAATCGGCGGTGGCATCCACCTTCGTCGCCGCCCTGGAACTGGCCAAGCAGGGCAAGCTGGTGCTGCGCCAGGACGGTGCCGCCTATTCGCCCATCTACATCCGCGCCGGACAAGGCGAGGGGAGGGAAGAGTGACAAGCGATCCCCAACACCTGCGTATCGTCGAGGCACTGATCTTCGCTTCCGCCGAGCCGGTGCCGGAAGGGGCCATGGCCGAACGCCTGCCGGAGGGGGTGGATATCCCTCAACTACTGACGGAGTTGGAGACCCATTACGCCGCGCGGGGCTTCACCCTGGCGCGGCGCGGCGACGGCTGGGCGTTTCGCACCGCCGACGATCTGGCGGAATCCTTGAAGGTGGAGCGTACCCAGGAGCGCAAACTGTCGCGTGCCGCGGTCGAGACCCTGGCGATCATCGCCTACCACCAGCCGGTGACCCGCGCCGAGATCGAGGAAATTCGCGGCGTGGCCCTGTCCAAGGGCACCATCGACATCCTGTTCGCCGCCGGCTGGATCCGGCCCAAGGGCCGCCGCCGCACCCCAGGCCGTCCGCTGACCTGGGCCACCACCGACGGCTTCCTCGATCATTTCGGCCTGGAATCCTTGGCCGACTTGCCGGGCATCAAGGAATTGGAGGCCGCCGGCCTGTTGGATGCCAGGGCCGCCGCCGGCGCCTATGGCAACCGCGCGGTGGAAGAGGCGCGGCTGGTGGATACGGCGGACGAGGACGAGACACAATTGGACCTGCTGGACGACGAGACGCTGCTGGGAATCGGGGAGTAAAGTGTGATGCCGGGTTCGATTGAACCGATTGTCATCCCGAGCGAATGCGAGGGATCTCCGCTTGGCATGACGGTGCCGATTCTGAAAAGCCGGGCCAGGACGAGATCCCTTCTCCCGATGGTCGTCGGGATGACAGCAGGAATTAGTCTTCGGGATTTCGCATGAGGGCCGTCGCGGACAAGGGCCGCAAGGTCGCGCTGATGATCGTCGGCTGGGCCTTCGTCGGCTTAGGCATCGTCGGTGCCTTCCTGCCGGTGATGCCGACCACGCCGTTCATGCTGGTGGCGCTGTGGTGCTTCGCCAAGTCGTCCGACCGCTTTCACGCCTGGCTGTTCTATCATCCGGTGTTCGGCCCGCCCTTGCGCGACTGGGAGATCAACCGGGTGATTCCCCTTTACGCCAAGGTCATCGCCCTTTCCAGCATGGTGGTCAGCATCGTCTACGTGGTGGGGTTCACCCAGGCGCCGTGGTGGGCGATGGCGACCATGGGCGCCACCTGCACGGCAGGCGCGGTGTTCATCCTTTCCAAACCAAGCCGCAAGCCCCTTTAATCACCAAAGCCGCCCCAAAAGCGGCCATTGCGGTGATGCTTTTCTTTTGCGATGATCCGCCGCCGGCCGGTTTGCACGGCAATGACGTACGAGGAGTGTTGTGGCATGGGTAGCATGAGTATCGGTCATTGGCTCATCGTTCTGGTCATCGTGCTGCTGCTGTTCGGCGCCAACAAGATTCCGAAGCTGATGGGCGACATGGCCAAGGGCGTGAAGGCCTTCAAGCACGGCCTGAAGGACGAGGAGGAGGGGGCCGCCCAGGCCGCCGCCGCGCCGCAGCCCCAGCCCCAGGTGACGGAAGCCCAGGCCGCCAAGCCGGCCGCCACCCCCGATTCCGCCCCCAAGGTCTAAGACCGGATGTTCGACATCGGCTGGGACGAGATGGCGCTGATCGCCGTGGTCAGCCTGATCGTCATCGGACCCAAGGATCTGCCCGTGGTCCTGCGCCAGATGGGGCGTTGGACCCGCAAGGCCCGCGAGATGGCGGCCGAGTTCCATCGCGGCATGGACGACATGGTGCGCGAATCCGAACTGGACGAGTTGAAGAAGCAGGTATCCAAGGTATCGGATGTCAACCTGCTGCGCCAAGAGGTTGACAAGGCCATCGATCCCACCGGCGAGATGGCCAAGGCCATGGAGCTTCCGTCCCTCGACCTGAAGGGGGGAGAGGACGTGCCGCCGCCGGCGCTTGCCTCGGTCACCGATCCGGTCCCCGAAGAGATCAAGCCCGCCGAGACGCCCGCCCGTCCGCCGGAACCCTAGAGGAAGCATCTTGATCGAGTCCCACGACGACAAGACCATGCCGTTGCTCGAGCACCTGATCGAGCTGCGCCGACGGCTGATCTGGTCGGCCATCTCGTTCATCATCGCCTTCGGGATTTGCTACTACTTCTCCAACGAGATCTACGAGTTCCTGCTGGAGCCCTATTCCAAGGCGGCGCTGGCCAAGGGCGGCAACCGCCGCCTGATCTATACCGCGCCCACCGAGGCGTTCTTCACCTTCATGAAGGTGTCGGCCTTCGCCGGCGCGGCCCTGTGCTTTCCCATCTGGGCGGGGCAGCTGTGGGCCTTCGTGGCGCCGGGCCTCTACAAGCACGAGAAGCAGGCCTTCCTGCCCTTCCTGGTGGCCACCCCCATCCTGTTCGGCCTGGGCGCCGCCATGGTCTATTACCTGGTGCTGCCCAACCTCTACACCTATCTGCTCGGCTTCGAGAACCTGCTGGGCGGGCCCAGCACGCTGCCCATCCAGATGGAGGCCAAGGTCAACGAATCCCTGTCGTTGATCATGACCCTGATCTTCGCCTTCGGGCTGGCCTTCCAGATGCCGGTGCTGCTGACCCTGCTGGCCCGGGTCGGGCTGGTGACCGCGCAAGGCCTGGCCGACAAGCGCCGCTTCGCCATTGTCGGCAATTTCGTCTTCGCCGCCGTGGTCACGCCGCCCGACGTGGTCAGCCAGCTGTCGCTGGCCATTCCCATGGTCGGCCTTTACGAGATTTCCATTCTGTCCGCCCGCTGGGCCGAGAAGAAGCGGGACGAGGCCCTGGCCGACGACGGGGCCGACGACGACACCCCCCACGACGAGACCGATTTCAATTCGTAGAATAGGGTGTTGACCTCTACCGTCAATGAGCGATAGTTGTGGCCATCGACGGTACGGCGAGTGGTGGTATATGGGCTTTGTGGGGGATGAGATCGGGCGGTTGCAAGCCTCGGCCGATTCCGATTGGGACCGAGCCATCGGTGACAATCTGGCGCTTGACGGCCGCCTGAGCGCCGAACGCCGCCAGCAGTGGCAAGATGCGGTGGAGCGGGTCAAGGCCGGCGCCCCACGGATCAGGAGCCTTGAGGCCGCTCATCGGGTCGAATTCATGCGCTGGGCCAATGCCCGCCACCTGTCCCCGGCCTTCACCCGGCTTAATGCCGCCGCGACCCTGCCGCCTCCCGACCAGCGCATCCACCTGATTCGGGTGGAGGACTTGAGCTGGGTCATGCGTGACCTGGGCCGTCCCCTGCCGGGTGATGACGATCTGGATGCCTTTCTTGCCGACTGGAATGGAATCCGCGATTCGCGGCCGCTGTTCGGGGCCTTCCATGATTCGGTGAGGAGTGACCTGGAGGCCGCCGACTGGCCCCATGACCTGCGCGACCGACTGGGGCTCGGACATTATCCACCGGAGGGCGAGGCGGAAATTCCGGTGGTGGTGATGAAAATTCCGGTGGCCGACGTGCTGGCCGGTCTTGGCTCCGAGGAAAAGGCCCTGGCTTTCGCCGCCCCCACCGCCATTGATGGTCCCAGCTTCAACCCTTATTTCTATCCCACCCCTTCACCTTCTCCGGCAGAGCGGATAAGCTATGGCCGCGTGGTCGATCTTCGCCGGCGCGGAGAGAGACTTATGGCGGAACTGGTGTTTCGCCCCATCGCCTATCGGCGGGACCATGTGATGAAATTCGGCAGTATCGGCAAGAGGGAGGCCTGGGACCTGCAATCGCTGCGCGATGCCCATGTGGCGCTGCTGCGCAGCCGGCACTTCGATCTGGCCGAGCCCGGCGGAGCGGTCCATGCCGCCCTCTAGGGAAGACTGGCTTCGCCTGTTCGATACCGATCCGGCCCCGGCGCTGGAGGACGTGCTGTGCGGCTACGAGGTGGTGCGGGGGTTCGGCCCCTACAAGCCCGCCGAGGTGCTGGGCTTCATTTTCGAGCGTGAATCCGCCGGGTCCGCCCGTCTCGCCGCACTGGACGAGGCGTTGCGCGCCTGGCTGGTGGAAAGGCTGGCCGAGGATGTGGCCGGCCTGCCCGATCCCGCCTTGCGCGCCGTGGATCTCACCCAGGCCTGGGCCCTGGCCGCCGCCCTGGTGTTGCCGCTTTCGCGTTCCCTGATTCTCGACCGGCGCAGTGAATTCGACTCCCTGGCGGTGATGCTGTCGGGAGGCGGGCAGGACACCCGCTTCCGCCTGTGGCTGGCCCTGGCTGGCATGCAGACCGACCGCCGCCTGCTGGGCCGCTGGCTGGAGCTTTGCGAAGCGGTAGGCAAGGGGCAGGTAGAGGAGCGCTGGCTGACCATCAGCCTGCTGGGCCTGCGGCGGCTGCCCCGGCCCCGGGGCGCTTCCGACCTGGACCCGGCCCTGCTCGCCGGACTGGCCCGCTGGGCCGCCGGTCTGCCCGATACTCCCGAGGGGCGGGAGCGCTTCATGGTGCGCTGGCGTGATGCCAAGGCCCTTTATCCCCGCGATTCCGCCGATTGGGCGGAACTGGTTATCCCCCTGCTGAGCCGCTACGAGCGCAAGCCCTTCGCCCGCTGGTGGGCCGAGGATCTGGGGCTGGCACCGGAGAAGGGCGAGGCAGCCCGGCCCGAGCGCGGCGATACCTTCCGCGACCGGGTGCGGAGCCTGACCGGCCATGCGCTGGCGGCCGAGGTGGCGACCTTCCTTGCCACCCATCTGGCCGAGGTGGAGCGCAGCGGCGATCGGGAGTATCTTGCCAAGTCAATGGATGCCGCCGGACGCGGCATTTGGGACCGCACCCCCCTGGCCGCCCTATCCCTGGCCCGGGCGGCGGTGGACTGGCAGCCGGAGGAGCAGCGGCGCTGGGATCTGCTGGCCGAGAGCCTGGCGGCCTGCGGCCAGTGGCGGGAGGCGGAGGCGGTGCTGTGGCAGGCCCGCGCCCGCTTCGGCGACAACCCCTTTCCCGGTGCCCAATTGGCCAAGCATCTGGCCAAGTGGCCGGAGCGGGTGGCGGAGGCAGAGGCCCTGTGCCGCGACACCCTGCGCCGCTTCAAGGGCAATCCGGTCGCCCTGGGCCTGCTGGGCCATCTGCTGGCCGAACGGGGCATGGTCAAGGAGGCGGAAGCGCAGTTACGCGCCGCCATGGCCGCCGATACCGAGGCTAAGGACCCAGCGCCCCGCACCGATCTCGCCCGCCTGTTGGCCGATACCGGGCGCTGGCCCGAGGCCCGGGACGTGTTCGAACACACCATCGCCGCCTTTCCCCGCGATGCCCATTCCCGCTACATCTACGGCATCGAACTGGTGTGGCGGGACGAGCCGGAGCGCGCTGCCCAGATGCAGGCGGAACTGAAGCGCATGCGGGATTACGGCGCCGAGGATATCGCCCGTCACCTGCGCCTCAAGGCCGAGGGCAAGCCTTGGACACCGCGCAAGAAGAAGGAGTCCTTGCCCCCCCGTCTCGACCTGCCCGCCGATTACGTCCCCGCCGACGCGGCGTGGGAGGTGCTGCGCGCCCAGTTCCGCCTTACCGTCCTGCAACGCTCCGATCTGGTGCTGTGCACGCCGCAGGAGCGCCAGGCGTTGGCGCGGGAGGCGCAGGAGACCCTGGACCGGCTGTGGCGCGACCATCGTCACCATCCGGTGGTGCGGCTGGTGGCGGCGCGGCGTGGCAAGCCGGTGGCCATTTCGGCCAACGACTTTGCCGCCTCACCGACCCTGGAGCTGGAACTGGCGCGCCGGCACGGCGGCGGGGCGGGGCAGGTGGCCGCCCGCCATCCCGCTCTCGCGCCCCTGGCTTGGCTGGCGGAGATGGAGGCCGGAGGCGACGGCGAGGGACGGGGGCTGAAGCACCTGCTGGACTGGCTGGCCAAACCGGCTCCCGCCGACCCGGCCATGGCCCATATCCATGCCCTGATGAAGGGCTGGGAGACCATGCCGGGCATCCTCAACCGCCGCAATCTGCCGCCCGCCGTGCTCAAGGACTTCCTGGGCGCCCGTTTCGAGGAACTGGCCTCGGACCTGCTGGACATCGCCCTGCTGCGGCTGGCCGAGGTGGAGGCCATGGAGGGGCGGCCCTTCGCCCTGGCGGCCTGAGCCCCCCTCGACAGGGTTGGCGCCAGGGCTTATAAGCCTTGCGTCTTCCATCTTGGACCGATCCGCCATGCATGACCTGAAGTCCATTCGCGACAATCCCGAATCCTTCGATGCCGGCCTGAAGCGCCGGGGGGTGGAGCCGCGTTCGGCCGAGATTCTTGATCTCGATACCCGCCGCCGCGCCGCCCAGACCGCCTTTCAGGAAATGCAGGCCCGGCGCAACGAGGCGTCGAAGCAGATCGGCGCCCTGAAGAAGAGCGGCGGCGACGCCTCCGCCCTGATGGACGAGGTGGCGAGCCTGAAGGAGCGCATGCCGGCCGCCGAGGAGGAGGACAGGGCGCTGGGCGCCGAAATCGAGTCCATCCTGGCCTCCATCCCCAACCTGCCCGCCGCCGACGTTCCCGATGGCCCCGACGAGGAGCACAACGTCGAGCTGCGCAAGTGGGGGACGCCTAAGACCTTCGCCTTCGCCGCCCTTGACCACGATGCCATCGGCGCCAAGCTGGGATTGATGGATTTCGACGGCGCCGCCAAGCTGTCGGGCGCCCGTTTCGTGGTGCTGAAGGGCAATCTGGCCCGGCTGCAGCGCGCCATCGGCCAGTTCATGCTCGATCTCCAGACCACCGAGCACGGCTATACCGAGATGGACCCGCCCTTGATGGTCAAGGATGGCGCGGCCTTCGGCACCGGCCAGCTCCCTAAGTTCGGCGAGGACCTGTTCAAGACCAATACCGGCCACTGGCTGATTCCCACCGCCGAGGTGCCGCTGACCAATCTGGTGGGCGACGAGATTTTGGACGAGAAGGCGCTTCCCATCCGCATGACGGCGCTCACCCCCTGTTTCCGCTCGGAAGCCGGCGCGGCGGGCAAGGACACCCGCGGCATGATCCGCCAGCACCAGTTCCACAAGGTGGAGATGGTCTCCATCGCCCATCCCGACAGGTCGGAGGAAGAGCACGAGCGCATGACCAAATGCGCCGAGACCGTGCTGCAGCGCTTAGGCCTGGCCTACCGCACCATCGTGCTGTGCACCGGCGACATGGGCTTTTCGGCCGCCAAGACCTACGACATCGAGGTCTGGCTGCCCGGACAGCAGCGCTACCGCGAGATTTCGTCGTGCTCGAACTGCGGCGACTTCCAGGCCCGGCGCATGAAGGCCCGCTTCCGTCCCGAGGGCGAGAAGGGCACCCGTTTCGTCCACACCCTGAACGGGTCCGGCCTCGCCGTGGGCCGTACCCTGATCGCCGTGATGGAGAACTACCAGCGCGAAGACGGCTCCATCGAGGTGCCGGAAGCGCTCCGCCCCTATATGGGCGGGCTGGAGGTCATTGGTTGAGATGTTCCAGCCGGTCGCCGATCCCTCGTCCTTGCGCATCCTGATTTCCAACGATGACGGCATCAATGCGCCGGGCATCAAGGTGCTGGAGCGCATCGCCCGGACCCTGTCCAAGGATGTCTGGGTGGTGGCCCCCGAAACCGAGCAGAGCGCGGCGGGCCATTCGCTGACCATCCGCCGGCCCTTGCGGGTGCGCAAGGTGTCGGCGCGGCGCTATGCCGTGGACGGCACGCCCACCGATGCGGTGCTGCTGGGCGTCAACCACGTGCTGAAGGGCAAGAAGCCCCATCTGGTGCTGTCGGGCATCAACCGGGGCTCGAACCTGGGCGAGGACGTCACGTATTCGGGCACGGTGGCGGCGGCCATGGAAGGCACCATCCTCGGCATTCCG
Organism: Magnetospirillum sp. ME-1; assembly: GCF_002105535.1. Lineage (GTDB taxonomy): Bacteria > Pseudomonadota > Alphaproteobacteria > Rhodospirillales > Magnetospirillaceae > Phaeospirillum. The sequence goes on from NZ_CP015848.1 coordinate 1,522,840, forward strand.
GCCATCGCGCTGTCCCAGTTCATCAATCATCCCCATCCGGTGAAGTGGGGGACGGCCGAGCATTGGGCGCCCCAGGTCATCCGCCGCCTGCTGGCCAAGGGCTGGAGCCGCAACGTGCTGATCAACGTCAACTTCCCCGACGTGATCGCCTCGTCGGTGACCGGCATCGAGATCACCCGCCAGGGCAAGCGCAAGATCGGCGACGAGATCATGGAGCGCAAGGACCCGCGCGGCGAACCCTATGTGTGGATCGGGGCGCAACGGGCCGAGGACCGCTCGACGCCCGGCACCGACATCGAGGCGGTGGTGCGCGGCGCCATCTCCATCACGCCGCTGTGTTTCGACCTGACCCATCGGGACGACATGAAGGCGCTGGAGTCGGCCTTTTGATCAAGAAGGCGGAGCCCCGGGTCATCCGCCTGCTGATGGAATTGCGGCGGCTGGGCGTGGTGGACACGCGGGTCCTGTCGGCCATCGAGCGTATTCCCCGCGACCTGTTCGTCGCCGAGCCCTTTCTGGATCAGGCCTACGAGAATACCGCCCTGCCCATCGCCTGCGCCCAGACCATCAGCCAGCCTTTGGTGGTGGGCCTGATGAGTCAGGCGCTGGAGGTGGGCGAGCGCATGAAGGTGCTGGAGGTGGGCACCGGCTCGGGCTATCAGGCGGCGATCCTGGCCAAGCTGTGCCGGCGGCTTTATTCGGTCGAGCGGCACAAGCCGCTGCTGGCCGAGGCGGAAAACCGCTTCAGGCATCTTCGCCTGCACAACATCACCTGCCGGGCCGGCGACGGCTCGCGCGGCTGGCCGGAACAGGCGCCCTTCGACCGCATCATGGTCACCGCCGCCGCCCCCGACATTCCGCCCGCCCTGGTCGATCAGCTGAAGCCCGACGGCATCATGGTGCTGCCCTTGGGCGACGTGGGCGGCATCGACCAGGAACTGGTGCGCATCACCAGGACCGATCGCGGCATCGACATCCAGCCCTTCCTGCCGGTGCGTTTCGTCCCCCTGGTCGAGGGCATGCCGGAGGAATGATTGCCGCTCGCGTTGGTCGCGCTTATAGTGCGGGTATGAGGCACGCGCCACATCATCTGGTTCCGGTTCTGGCCCTCGCCGCTCTGGTGGCGGCGTGCTCGCCCAGCTACGATTCCCAGGTGCCGGTGTCGCGGGGCCACGACGGCCCGCTGCAGGTGCAGCGGCCGGCCGCCGTCACCGTCTATGCCGGCGATACCGTCTATTCCATCGCCCGGCGCTATTCCTTGGCGGTCCGCGACCTGATCGAGCTCAACAACCTGCAGCCGCCCTACCAGCTGCAGCCCGGCACGGTGCTGCGCCTGCCCGGCGGCGGGTCCGACTACGTGGTGCAGCGGGGCGACACCCTGTCGGTGCTGGCCCGGCGGTTCAAGGTGGATTTCAACACGCTGGCCGCCACCAACGGCAAGCGGGCCCCCTATGTCCTGCATGTGGGCGAGCGGCTGACCATTCCCGGTCCCAAGGCAAGCATGCCCGCCAAGACGGCTCCGTCCGGCAGCGGCAATATCGTGGTGGCCTCGCCCAACGCGCCGGGGGGAGGAGGGGGCAAGCCGCCCGCCGCCGCCCGGCCCGACGATCAGCCGCCCGCCTATGCCCGCGCCCCCTCCCATTCCGCGCCGCCCGTCGCCGCGCTGCCGGCGGCGCCGCCGGCCCGCGCCGGCTCCAGCTTCCTGTGGCCGGTCAAGGGCGAGGTGGTGGCCGAGTTCGGCCCGCTGCCCGGCAAGGGGCAGCACAACGACGGCATCAACATCGTCGCCGCCAAGGGTACGGCAATCCGCGCCGCCGAGAACGGCGTGGTGGCCTATGTGGGCAACGAGCTGAAGGGCTTCGGCAACCTGCTGCTGATCAAGCACGCCGACAACTGGATGACCGCCTACGCCCACAACGAGAAGCTGCTGGTCAAGCGCGGCGACCAGGTCAAGCGCGGCCAGACCATCGCCACCCTGGGCGCCAGCGGCTCGGTCACCTCGCCGCAATTGCATTTCGAGATCCGCCGGGGAACCGAGGCGGTCAATCCCGTCGATTATCTGCAAGACAAGGTCGCATCGCCGGCAAAAGTGTATCACTTTGCTATGATTGCGTATTGACCCCGGCCCGCGAACGGACCACCCTGATCCCATAAATGAATGACCGTTCGTATAGGGCGGCATGAGGGACGGCTTCCAAGGAGGGGCGCATGGCGGACGATAGCGATGCCGTGTCGAAGAATCGTGACCGGCTGAGGTTCCTGCGCCTGGACGACAAGGCGGTTTCGGCCATCAAGGCCGTCCGTCCCCTGGTCGAGGGCAGCCTGCCCGCCATTGCCGATTCCTTCTATTCCCATCTGATGGAATGGCCGAACCTGCAGGCGCTGCTGGGCGGCGGCGCCAGGATCGGCCATCTGAAGCAGACGCAGCAGGCCCATTGGAGCGCCCTGTTCTCGGGGCGCTTCGACGAGGATTACTTCCAGCGCGCCGTGGCCATCGGCGCCACTCACGAGCGTATCGGCCTGGAGGTCAACTGGTATCTCGGCGGCTATTGCTTCGTGCTGGAGAAGCTGATCGCCGAATTGCACGGCAAGTGCGACAAGGCGCGCTTCCCCGATATCGCGGCCGCCGTGCTGCGCGCCGCCTTCCTGGACATGGACCTGGCCATCTCGACCTATATCGAGCATGGCGAGGCAGGCAAGATGAAGCGCGAGATGCTGGCGCTGTCCGATACCGTCGACCGCGAGGTGGCGCTGACCGTCGGCGACATCGAGAAGCAGGTGAAGCGGCTGATCGAGGGCGCCCGCGAACTGACCGGGGTGGCGACCGAGCTCAAATCCATGGCCGAGGCGGTGGCGGAAGCGGTCAGCGTGACCAGCGACAACGTCCAGTCGGTGGCCGGCGCTACCGAGGCGCTGGAGGAGACTTCGCGGCAGATTTCCGCCAAGGTCCACGGCACCTCGCGGCTGACCGATGCCGCCCAGCAGAAGATGGAGACCGCGGCGGCCACCGTGGACGGGCTGAAGGACGCCACGGGGCGTATCCGCGACGTGGTCCGCCTGATCCAGTCCATCGCCGGCCAGACCCGCATGCTGGCGCTGAACGCCACCATCGAGGCGGCACGGGCCGGCGAGATGGGCAAGGGCTTCGCCGTGGTGGCCGACGAGGTCAAGCGCCTGGCCAAGCTGACCGAGGACGGCATCCGCGGCGTCAACGCCCAGGCCCACGCCATCGGCCAGGCCACCGACGAGACGGTGGCCATGGTCGAGGAGGTGACGGCGTCCATCCAGGACATCAACACCATCGCCCAGGAAGTGAACCACGCCAGCGAGATGCAACTGTCCGCCACCGCCGACATCAAGGGCAATGCCGGCCAGGCCGCAGATCACACCGGCACCGTGCACGGCCATGCCCAGTCGGTGCTGATGCAGGCGGAACGTACCGGAATCACCGCCCAGCGCGTCAACGAACTGTCCATGGTGGTCAATCGCGACGTGGGCGATCTGCAGCGCCGCCTCGGCATCATCCTGCGCTCGTCGGCGGCGGGCGATCGCCGCGCCGTGCCGCGCGTCGCCGTGGGGCTGGCCTTTTCCGGCCGCATCGGCACCAAGGAGGTCAAGGGCCATACCGGCGACCTCGCCAGCAAGGGCGTGGTGCTGGCCGGACTGAACGATCCGTCATTGGTGGGCCAAGGCGGAACTCTGGATCTGGATGGAGTAGGCTCGCTCGCCTGCGACGCGGTGGGGGCCAGCGTGCTGGGCCTGCACGTGCGCTTCCGCGAGGTGTCTTCGCAGGCATTGACCGCCATCGCCGCCGCGCAAGCCAAGGCCCGGGCCGAGGAGCGCCTCTATATCGATCTGGTCCAGGGCGTGGCGGGCGGTGTCACCTCGGCATTCGAGGCGGCGCTGAAGGCCGGCGAGATCACCGAGGCGGACCTGTTCGACACCCATTACGAACCCATCCCCGAGACCTCGCCGCAGCAGTTCATGGCGCGGCACACCAATCTTACCGACCGGGTGGTGCATCAGTTCACCGAGACGGTGCTGGACAAGGACCCGCGCATCGTCATCTGCTGCGTCGCCGACCGCAACGGCTATATCGCCACTCACAACAAGAAGTATTCCCAGCCGCAGAAGCCGGGAGAGACGGTGTGGAACACCGCCAATTCCCGCAACCGCCGCATCTTCGACGACCGTGCCGGTCTGGTGGCGGCGCGCAACATCCAGCCCTATTTCGTCCAGACCTATCCCCGCGACATGGGCGGCGGCAATTTCGTGGTGCTGAAGGAGTTTGATTGCCCCATCACCATCCGGGGCAAGCACTGGGGCGCGGTGAGGCTGGCCATCAAGCCGTAGGGTCAAAGAGTGCCGTCATCCCGAGGTCGCCTTCGGCTTGCTCAGGATGACGATGTCGCGGAGCCTACACGCTCTTCCCCAGCCGTCCGGCCAGATCCTGGATGAACTGCCAGGCGACGCGGCCCGAGCGCGAGCCGCGCGTCACCGACCATTCGTTGGCCTGGGCGTGCAGGTCCTCGGTGGAGATGGGCAGGCCGTAATGGGCCACATAGCCTTCGACGATGGCGAAGAAGGTGTCCTGGCCCACGTGGTGGAAGCCCAGCCACAGGCCGAAGCGGTCGGACAGCGAAACCTTTTCCTCCACCGCCTCGCCGGGATTGATGGCGGTCGAGCGCTCGTTGTCGATCATGTCGCGGGCCATCAGGTGGCGGCGGTTGGAGGTGGCGTAGAACACCACGTTGGAGGGTCGCCCCTCGATGCCGCCGTCGAGGACCGCCTTCAGCGACTTGTAGGCGTCGTCCTGCTGGTCGAAGGACAGATCGTCGCAGAACAGCACGGCACGCCGCCCGCTGTCCTTCAGCAGACGCAGGCAGCGGGGCAGGGACGGAATGTCCTCGCGGTGGATCTCCACCAGCAGCAGGGCGCCGGGCGTTTCGGCGTTTATCGCGGCGTGCACCGCCTTGACCAGCGAGCTCTTGCCGGTACCGCGCGCCCCCCACAGCAGCGCGTTGTTGGCGGAATAGCCCTCCGCGAAGCGCCTTGTGTTGTCCATTAGCTGCTCGCGCTGGCGCTCGATGCCCTGCAACAGCTCGATGTCAACCCGATTGACGTTGGGCACCGGCTCCAGTCGGTCGGGATCGGCATGCCAGACATAGGCCTCGGCGGCCGACAGGTCCGGAGTGGCGAAAGGCGGGGGCGACAGGCGCTCCAGGGCTTCGGCGATACGGTTGAGGGCCTTGACGGCGTCGGCGTAGGGCATGGCGGCGATCCCTTGAAGAACTGGGGCGCGGATGGTAGCAGCTTCGCCTCCGGGGGCAAGCAAATCGGCTTGATGGCCACTTGGCGTTTGCATCCCGGCGATAGGCGGCTATATTCCCGCTGCATTCAACGCTGCATTGGACAATGCGCGACTTCCCGAGGAGACAGTGATGTTCGTGTCGCCCGCTTATGCCCAGGCCGCCGCCGGTGGCGGTTCCATGGGAGCCCTGGAACAGTTTCTGCCTCTGATTCTGATCTTCGTGGTGTTCTACTTCCTGCTGATCCGTCCGCAGCAGAAGAAGATGAAGCAGCACAAGGAGATGCTGGGCCAGCTCCGCCGTGGCGACCGCGTCGTCACCGCCGGCGGCATCATCGGCACCATCAACAAGCTGATCAACGACACCGAGGTGTCGGTGGAGATCGCCGAGGGCGTGCGGGTGCGCGTGCTCCGCTCGACCATCACCGAGGTGATGTCCAAGACCGAGCCGGTCGCCGGCGACAAGGCCAAGGACGAGAAGCCCGAAGCCGAGCCGGCCGCCGAAAAGGCCGACAAGTAAACCTTACGTCTCCCTTCCAAGCAGCACAGGCCGGGACATGCTCCACTATCCTCGTTGGAAGATCGCAATGGTGGCGGTGATCGCCATCCTGGGCATCGTCTTCGTCTTCCCCAACCTGCTGACGCGCGAACAGGCCGACCGGCTGCCCCATTGGCTGCAGCCGGTCAGCCTGGGCCTCGATCTGCAGGGCGGTTCCTACCTGCTGCTGGAGGTGGACACCGCCTACGTGGTCCGCGAACAGCTGACCTCGCTGGTGGAAACCGTGCGCACCACGCTGCGCAAGGAAAAGATCAAGTACTCGGACCTGGGCGCCAAGGGCGACCATGTCAACGTGCGGATCATCGACGCCGAGGACCGCGCCAAGGCCCGCGAACTGCTGCGCAAGCTCGACCCCGATGCCGCCCTTGACGCCAGGGACGACGGCGCCATGGTGCTCAAGTACTCGGAGCAGGCGGTCAAGGCCCGCAAGATGGCCGCCGTGGACCAGTCGCTGGAAATCGTGCGCCGCCGCATCGACGAGCTGGGTACCCGCGAACCCTCCATCCAGCGCCAGGGCGAGGACCGCATCGTCGTCCAGCTGCCCGGCGTCAAGGACCCCGACCGCATCAAGTCGCTGCTGGGCAAGACCGCCAAGCTGACCTTCCACCTGCTCGACGATTCCACCACCTCGGAGGAAGCGGGACGGGGCAGGGTGCCGCCCGGCTCCATGCTGCTGCCCTCCGCCGAGAAGGAGCGGGGCATGCCCGAATCCTACGTGGTCAGGAAGCGGGTCGAGGTGGGCGGCGACATGCTGACCGATTCCAAGGCCACCTATCAGGACGGCCGCCCGGTGGTCAGCTTCCGCTTCAACGCCGCCGGCGGCAAGAAGTTCGGCGACGCGACGCGCGAGAACGCCGGCAAGTTCCTGGCCATCGTGCTCGACGAGAAGGTGATCAGCGCGCCGCGCATCAACGAGCCCATCCTGGGCGGCTCCGGCATCATCTCGGGCAACTTCACCGTGCAGCAGGCGCAGGATCTGTCGCTGCTGCTGCGTGCCGGCGCCTTGCCCGCGCCGCTGCAGGTTCTGGAAGAGCGCACCGTCGGCCCCGATCTCGGCGCCGATTCCATCCAGGCCGGTACCGTCGCCAGCGCCGTCGGCCTGCTGATGGTGGCCGTCTTCATGGTGGTCATCTACGGCATCCTGGGCGTGCTGGCCAATGTGGCCCTGGTGTTCAACCTGATCCTGCTGATGGCCTTGCTGTCGGCGCTCGGGGCCACGCTGACGCTTCCGGGCATCGCCGGCATCGTGCTGACCATGGGCATGGCGGTGGACGCCAACGTGCTGATCTACGAGCGCACGCGCGAGGAGCAGCGGCGCGGCCGAAGCATCCTGTCGGCGGTCCAGCACGGTTTCGACCGGGCCCATGCCACCATCTTCGACGCCAATTTCACCCACATGATCGCCGCCCTGCTGCTGTACATCTTCGGCACCGGCCCCATTCGCGGCTTCGCCGTGACGCTGGGCATCGGTATCATGACGTCGCAGTTCACGGCGGTGAACATCACCCGGTTGATGGTCGCCATCTGGATCGCCGTCCGGCGTCCCAAGACCCTGCCGCTCTAGAGGAATCGAGGATAATCGAGCGATGAACTTCTATTCCCGCTGGGTCGCCACCAAGAAGCCGAATTACGACTTCATCCGTCTGCGCTTCTTCGCCTTCGGCCTCACCGCCCTACTGATCGTGGGCTCGTTCGCCTCCATCATCGTCAAGGGCTTCAACTACGGCATCGACTTTGCCGGCGGCATCCTGATCGAGGCCCACACCACCGGGGGCGAGGCGGACCTGCACCACATGCGCGGCACGCTGGAAGGCCTGAAGCTGGGCGAGGTGTCGCTGCAGGGCTTCGGCAATACCGGCCGCGACGTGATGATCCGCGTGCAGAAGCAGGCGGGCGACGAGAAGGCCCAGATGGCGGCGCTCGGCAAGGTCAAGGAGGCGCTGGGCGCCGGCTACGAGTACAAGCGCGTCGAGATCGTCGGCCCCAAGGTGGGCGAGGAACTGAAGCGCGACGGCGTGCTGGCCGTGGCCCTGGCGGTGCTGGCCATCGCCGCCTATGTGTGGTTCCGCTTCGAGTGGCAGTTCGGCGTCGGCGCGCTGATCGCCATCTTCCACGACGTGATCACCACCTTCGGCCTGTTCTCCATCTCGGGCCTGGAATTCAACCTGACCTCGGTGGCGGCGATTCTCACCATCGCCGGCTATTCCATCAACGAGACGGTGGTGGAATACGACCGCGTGCGCGAGAACCTGCGCAAGTACAAGACCATGCCGCTCTACGACCTGCTTAACCTGTCGGTCAACGAGACCCTGGCCCGCACCATCCTGACGGTGTCCACCGTGTCCATCAGCGTGCTGGCCCTGTTGGTCCTGGGCGGCGAGGTGCTGCGCGGTTTCTCCATCGCCATGATGTGGGGCCTGATCATCGGCACCTTCTCGTCCATCTACGTGTCCATGCCGGTGCTGGTGTACTTCAACCTGCGCACCGGCAAGGAGACCGAGGAAGCCGAGACGGCCGAGGGCGGACCGGCCGCCGCGCCGTAAGACTCCATGGACATCACGCCCCTCATCCCGTCCGGCCGGCAGATCGTCAAGGGATACGGCGATGGCGGCTTCACCATCTCCGGCATCCGCTGGGAGGGCTCGGTCCTGGTGCTGCCCGACCGCACCCAAGCCTGGGGGCCGGCCGAGCTGTCCCAGGTCACCGAGGAAAGCCTGTCGCCGATTTTGAGCCTGCCGGAGCGGCCGAGGCTTCTGCTGCTGGGCTGCGGCCAGCGCATGGCGCTGGTCCCCAACACTCTGCGCGCGGCCCTGCGCCAAGCGGGTATCACCCTGGAACTGATGGACACCGGCGGGGCCTGTCGCACCTTCAATGTGCTGGTATCGGAAGAGCGTTCGGTGGCGGCGGCGCTGATCGCGGTCTAGCCCTTATTCCCCCGGAGGAACCGCCGGCAGGGTGAAGCGGAAGGTGGCGCCTCCACCGGGCGAGGGTTCGACCCAGATCCGCCCACCGTGGCGTTCGACGATTCGCTTGCAGATGGTCAGGCCGATACCGGTGCCTTCGTCTTCCTCCCGGCCGCGAAGCTTCTGGAAGATGGTGAAGATGCGCTCGGCGTATTGCGGCTCGACTCCGATGCCGTCATCCCTGCCCCAGAACGTCCACCCCCCCGAGACCTCGTCGATTTCTGCTCCCACGTCGATGGTGGAGGGGTGGCCCGGGCGGTGATACTTCGCCGCGTTGTCGATCAGGTTCTCGAACAGGGTGAGCGTCTGTTCCCGATCGGCGGTAAGGGTCGGCAGTTCCCCCACGTGGAGGGTGGCTCCGTATCGGCCGAGATTGGCCGCCAGCATATCCCTGGCTTCGGCCGCCACACCGTTCAGGTTTACGGGGGCGAAGGTATTGCCGCGGCTGCGGATCTGCGAATAGGCCAGCAGGTCCAGCAATTGCTGCTGCATGCGCTTGGTCCCGGCCACGGTGTAGTCGATGAACTCGTTGGCCTCGGCGTCGAGTCGGTTGCGATACCGGTGCTGGAGCAGCTGGACGAAACTGGTGATGCTGCGCAGCGGCTCCTGCAGGTCATGGGCGGCCACGTGGGTGAACTGTTCCAGATCGGCATTGGCGACCGCCAGCTGGCGGGCCTTTTCCTCGGCGGCGGCCTGGGTGATGCGCAAATGGCGGGTCCGGTCGGCGACCTGTTCCTCCAGCACATGGCTTTGGCGTTCCAGACTGGCGGCGAGCTGCCGGCGTGAGTATTCGCGCCGGTCGGACAAGGAGGCCAGCCAGAACAGGGCGGTCGACAAGGTGATCACCACGGCGGCGATCCAGGCTGCTTCCCGGTAGAATTCGGCCATGGCGGTCTTCTGGGTCATGCCGATGGTGGCGACGACGGGATAGCGGTCCAATGTTCCGTAGCTGACGATCTTGTCGTTGCCATCGGTGACGGAAACAAAGCGGACGATGCCGGATGGCGCCTGGGGCAGATGCTTCTGGAACAGGGGGCTCATGGCGGTCGAGCGCCCCAGGGAGGCCACGGGATCGGGCAACCTTGCCAGGAAGATGCCGTCCCGGCGGATGACAGAGATGCCGCCCGGCTCCTCGATCAGCAGCTTTTCCAGGGCTGCGACCAGGAACATGGGGTCAAAGGCCACGGATACCACGCCCTTGAACCGGCCGCCGGCGTCGATGATGGGGCGTGACAGCGGGATGGCCGGCCGGCCGTCGATGCGATTGACGATCGGCATGCCGATATTGAGGCTGTTGCTCCGGGGATTGCCCTGGTGGATCTGGAAGTGTTCGCGGTCCGAGATGTCCAGGGGGAAGTCCAGAACGCCGTCGGCCTGGAGGACGATCCCGGAATTCTTGCCGTCCTGGCCGAAAACCACAAGCTGGCGGACCTCGGGAAAGACGCCGAGCCGGCTTTGGAACCATTTGAGGAGCGCGTCGTCCGGCCAACGTGCGGGATCGATGCGTTGGCTGGCTTCCTGCAGCAGGTTGTCGATGCTGCGCAGGCTGGTGTCGACCTGATGCTCCAAAGTCCGGGTCAGGGCGGTCAGCAGGCGCTCGGCATTGCTGTTGGCCCGCATCCAGGCCGCTCTGAGATGGATGGACGCGATCACGGCCAGAATGGCGATCAGCACCAGCGCCCAGCGACGGGCAATGGTGCTCGGACGCAAGGGGGCAAGCGCGAAATCCTCCGCGCCGGTGAGCATGCCAGGCTGTTCACGGCCCAAGATGAGAAATGCCCCCTGTTTCGGATCGGATGTCCGATTGCATATCCCAACCCCGAGCTTCGTCTATCATCTTTCCCATCGGGAAAGTAGGGTAGAAATGAAAAACCCCCCTCCCGAAGGGGAGGGGGGCTTCAAAATCCAGTCTCAGCCCAGATTGGCTTCGACGAAATCCCAGTTCACCAGATTGTCCAGGAAGCACTGGACGAAGTCGGGACGGCGGTTCTGCCAGTCGAGGTAATAGGCATGCTCCCACACGTCGACGGTGAGCAGCGCCTTCTGGCCGTGGGCCATGGGCAGGTCGGCATTGGCCGTCTTGGTGATCTTCAGCTTGCCGGCATCAAGCACCAGCCAGGCCCAGCCCGAGCCGAACTGGCCCACGGCGGCGGCCTTGAAGTCTTCCTTGAACTTGTCGAACCCGCCCAGATCGGACTCGATCCTGGCCAGCAGCTTCGCCCCCGGCTTGCCGCCGCCGCCCTTCTTCATGCAGTTCCAGAAGAAGGTGTGGTTCCACACCTGGGCGGCATTGTTGAAGATGCCCTGCTTGGCCGGCAGATCGGCAGCCGCCACCTTGATCACCTCTTCCAGGGACTTGGACGCCAGATCGGTGTCCTTGGTCAGGTTGTTGAGGTTGGTCACATAGGCGGCGTGATGCTTGCCGTGATGGAACTCGAAGGTGCGGGCGGAAATGTGCGGCTCCAGCGCGTCGATGGCGAAGGGGAGCGGCGGAAGCTCAAAAGCCATAATTCACCTCTATGTCGTCAAAGGGTTCCGAACTGAATTGGAAATCGTCTAAACGATGCCCCAAAGATAGGAACTCCGGGGAGGATTGTGAAGCACCTTTGTCGGCTATTGCCGAATCAAAAGGTCAGGCCCGGACGCGCCAGCGCCAGCCGCGCGGCGGCGAGGCCGCTGCAGATGGCGGCTTCTATGGTACAGGGCCAGGGCGAAGCAATCCAGTCGCCGGCGAGGAAAACCCCGTCGCGACCGGTGACCGGGCCGGGACGGGCGACCACCGTAGCCGGGTCGTGGGCCAGGGTGGCCCGCTTTTCCTTCATGATGCGATAGGGCGGCGGTGCGATGGGCGGCATGCCCAGCGCCCGGCGGATCTCGTCCCACAGGCGGTCGGCGATGGATTCGTTGTCCAGATCCACCAGGGCGCCGGCCGCCGACACCGTCACCGACAAGACGTCGCCGCGGGCGAACAGCCAATGGCCGGAGGCGTGGACCAGGCCGAGGAAGTGGCTGCCATGGGGCAGTTCCACCGGCTGGGCGCAGCGGAAATGGGCGTTGACGATGGGCCGGGTCGGCATGGCGGCGGGGGTGGAGCCGGGCAGCAGGGTCTCCACCACCCAGGGCGGCAGGGCCAGGATCACCCGGTCGGCGGAGGTCAACGGCACCTCGGCATCGTCGAAGACCAGGGCGTCGGGCCGAAGCGCCTTCAAGCGGCGGCGGAAATGGGTTTCGGCGCCGAACAGCGCCAGGGTGGCCAGGGCCGGGGCCACCAGGGCGGCCGACAGTCCGGCGGGAAAGGTCCAGGGAACCAGGGCGTCCGATCCGCCCAGCAGCGCCTTGCGCATGGTCCAGGCGAACATGCGGGCCGACGCCTCGTCGGGCGCGGTGTTCATGATCGCCTCGCACATGGGCAGCCACAGGCGGGTGAAGGAGGGGGTGTTGCCCAATCGGCTGGCCACCGTCTCGGCCTTGCCGGTCCAGGGCAGGCCCAGCGCCTTGAATATCTCGCCTATTCCGGCGGGCAGGCGCTTGGGACTGACCGTCCACGACTTGCCGCTGATCAGGTCGATGAAGGGAAAGGCCGGCGGTGCCGCCACCATGGCCTCGATGCCGCCGGTGGCCCGCGCATAGGCCAGGGCCGTGCGGTTGGCGCCCAGGACCAGATGGCTGCCGTTGTCGATCACGCGGCCCAGGCGCTCGTCCAGGAACGAGCGGCAGCGCCCGCCGGCATGGCCCGCCGCCTCGTGCAGCACCACGCGGGTGCCGGCCTTGGCGGCGGCCACTCCGGCGGCGAGCCCGGCCAAGCCGGCGCCCACCACATGCAGGGTGCCCGGGGAGGTCACGCCGTCAGCCCGCGCCAAAGTCCGACCAGGAACACCCCGGCATAGTCGAGCTTGCCAAGCTTGACCCGCTCGGCCAGGGGATCGCCCCGGCGAAGCTTGGCCGACAATTGCTCGGCCACCCGTACGGTGACGGCGCATTGCAGCCGCATGCGCAGATCCTTGACCATGCCGGGCAGCGGCTGGGCCAGTTCGATCAGCCCGTCGGTGGCGTCGAGCATGCGGTCGATGACCTGGCGCAGTTCACGCGGACTGAAGCCGCCTTCCAGCACCCGGATGGTCAGGCCCTGGGCCAGCAGCCAGTCGCGGGGAATGTAGACGCGCCGAAGCTCGCGGTAATCCTTGCCGCAATCCTGCAGGTGGTTCAGCACCTGCAACGCCGCGCACAGCGCGTCCGAGGGCGCGAAGGTGTCGTGGGATTCGCCGTGCAGGTCCAGCAGGAAACGACCGACCGGCGCCGCCGAATAGCGGCAATAGCTCATCAGGTCGGCCCAATCCTCGCAGTAATCGCGCACCGAATCGCGGCGGAAGGCGTGGAGGAGCTGGGAGGCGTGCTCGATCATCGCGCCCTCGCCGTTGACCGCCCGGCGGTAATCCTCGGCCAGCACCAGGGCCGAGCCGCTTTCGGTACCGTGCAGGGCGCGGTCGAGCGCGTCGAGCCCGGCCACCTTCTCTTCCGGGGTGAGAGTGGGCGAATCCGCCACGTCGTCGGCATGCCGGGCAAAGTGGTAATAGGCCATGATGGTGGCGCGCTTGTGCTTGGGCAGCAGCAGCGAGGCCACCGGGAAGTTTTCCTGGCCGGCGGTCTTGCTGGCGGCGGGGAGGGGGGCGGCGGCGGCGCGGGACAACGGATCGGGCCTTCCAATTGGAGCGCGGGGCGGGAAGGGCTATATATGCCACGCCCCATGAGCGGGCTCCAGTTGAAACGAGGTCCCATGTCCGTCCCGCCCGTGCTGTCCCATGCCGCCTCGCTCGTCTCGAGGTTCGATCGCGACCGCTTCGCCACCGCCCTGTTCGCGCCGCTCGACCAGCGCGAGGCGCTGATGCTGCTCTACGCCTTCAACGTGGAAATCGCCCTGGTTCTGGAAAGCGTGCGCGAGCCCATGGCCGGGATGATCCGGCTGCAATGGTGGCACGATACCCTGGTTGCCGGTCTGGACGGCGGATCCTGCGACAATCACCCGGTGGCCCAGCCCCTGTGCGCCATGATCCGGGAACGCGGCCTGCCGCTCGAGGCGTTCGACCACCTGATCTCGGCGCGGCGCGACGATCTGGAAGGAATCGCCCCCGCCGACATGGCCGCGGCGGAGCGTCAGGCCGAGAGCAGTTCGGCGGCGCTCACCCTTCTGGCCCTGGCGGTGCTGGGCACTGAAACCGAGGAGACCCGCCGGGCCGGGCGGCACGTGGGTATCGCCTGGGGGCTGGTGGGCAATCTGCGGGCCCTGGGGCACCACCTGTCAATGGGCAAGTTGACGCTTCCCGAGGACCTGCTCCGTGATGCTGGCGGCAGTGGCGAGGCGGTGAGGGAAGGACGGGCGTCAACCGGTGTATTGACATCCGTGGCGCAAGTCCTGGGGCAACGCGCCCGATACCACCTGACCGAGGCCCGTCGAATCCGGGTCGGGCGAGGCGGCTTGGCCGCGCTACTTCCGGCCGTTTTGGCCGATGGCTACCTGCAAGTACTTGAAAAAATGGGATGGAATCCATTCGACAGCCGTGTGGCTCAGTATCGGCCGCGGCCCATCCGTCTGACGCTGGCCCATCTGACAGGGCGGTTCTGAGTATTATTGCGAAATGGCAACAATAATATTGCGGAAGCGCAATTTTAAAATTGCGTTAACGCAATGAAAGTTAAGCCGTGAAAGAGATGGGCAAATATAGTGCGGATTACCGACGGTATCTACTCTATTTTGTCCCGGGCCGCTGAGGTCCGGCCATCAGCGTCGCATCGCCGCCTACGGCGGCGGTATTGACCGACAGGCAGCGCTCCACCCCATAGCGGATCAGGGTATTGGGGCCGCCGGCCTTGGACCCGGTGCCCGAGAGACCCAATCCGCCGAAGGGCTGCGAGCCCACCACCGCGCCGATCATGGTGCGGTTGACGTAGATGTTGCCGATACGGGCGCGGGCCACCACCTGGGCGATGGTGGCGTCGATGCGCGAATGGATGCCCAGCGTCAGGCCGTAAGAGGTGGCCGCCACCGCGTCGAGCACCTTGTCCAGATGCCCGGCCTCCCAGGGAATGACGTGCAGGATGGGTCCGAACACCTCGTCCTTGAGGAGATCCAGGGATTCCAGCTCGTAGGCCATGGGGGTGAAGAAGGTGCCGTTGTGACAGGTGTCGGGAAGCGGGGCCGTGGCGATGGCCCGCCCGGAATGGCGCAGGCGTCCGCCATGGGCCATCAGCCGCTGGCGGGCGGCCTCGTCGATCACCGGGCCGACATCGGTGGCAAGCAAAGCGGGATCGCCCAGGGACAGCTCGGCCATGGCGCCTTTGAGCAGCGGCTCGATACGGCTCCAGGCCTCGCGCTGGATGAAGGCGATGCGCAGCGCCGAGCAGCGCTGCCCCGCCGAGCGGAAGGCGCTTTCCAGGCAATCGGCCACCACCTGCTCGGCCAGGGCCGAGGAATCGACGATCATGGCGTTGAGGCCGCCGGTCTCGGCGATCAGCGGGGCCAGCGGCCCGTCCATGGCGGCGCGCAGGCGGTTGATGTGGCGCGCCGTGGCGGTCGATCCGGTAAAGCTGATGCCGTCCACCAGGGGGCTGGAGACCAGCGCCTCGCCGATGGCCGGGCCGCCCGGGACCAGATGCAGCGCCTGGGGCGGCACGCCGGCGGCATGGAGCAGGCGCACCATTGCCGCCGCCATCAGCGGGGTCTGCGGCGCCGGCTTGGCCACCACGGCGTTGCCGGCGGCCAAAGCGGCCGCCACCTGTCCCGTGAAGATGGCCAGCGGGAAGTTCCAGGGCGATATGCAGGCGAAGACGCCGCGCCCGCCCAGCATCAGCTCGTTGCTTTCCCCCACCGGGCCGGGCAGCCGCAGGGGCTGGCCGAAGCGCGACCGGGCCTCGGCGGCGTAGAAGCGCAGGAAATCCACCGCTTCGCGCACCTCGGACAGGGCGTCGGGGATGGTCTTGCCCGCCTCGCGGATGGCCAGAGCCATGAAGCGCGGCCGCGCGGCCTCCAGACGGTCGGCGGCGTCGTCCAGGATCGCCGCGCGACCCTCGCCGCCCAGATCGTCCCAGGCGGGAAAGGCGGCGCGGGCGGCGGCCAGGGCCGTCTCCACCTCGGCCGGATTGGCATCGACCACCTCGCCGACCACCCGGCGGCGGTCGGCGGGGTCGAGCACCGGCCGGGCATGGCCCGCATCCGTCTCGGTCCCGCCGATGATGGGAGAGGCCCGCTCGGGTGTCGAGGCGGCGGCCAGGGCGAGGTTCAACTGGGCCAGCACCGCGGCGGACGACAGGTCCAGGCCGCCGGAATTGCGCCGCTGGGGCGCGAACAGGGCGGCGGGTTCCGCCACGCTTTGCGGATTGAGGCGTCCCAGGGCCGCCAGGGGATCGGCGGCGACCACATGGGAGGGGATGTCCTCATCGGCCAGACGGCTGACGAAGGAGGAATTGGCGCCGTTCTCCAGCAGGCGGCGGACCAGATACGGCAGCAACTCCCGATGCGAGCCCACCGGGGCATAGGTGCGGCAGGTGAAGTCCGGCACCAGTTGGGCGTAAAGAGCCTCGCCCATGCCGTGCAGGCGCTGGAACTCCCAATCCCCCGGACCGCCGGTCATCTCGACGATGGCGGCGGCGGTGTGCGCGTTATGGGTGGCGAATTGCGGGTAGAACAGCTGGGGCCGCGCCAGCAGGTCGGCGGCGCAGGCGAGGTACGAGACGTCGGTGGCCTCCTTGGCGGTGAACACCGGAAATCCGTCCAGGCCGCGCTCCTGTGCGCGCTTGATCTCCCCGTCCCAATAGGCGCCCTTGACCAGCCGGATCATCAGCCGCATTGCGCGCCGTTCGGCCAGGGCCCCGGCCCAGGCGATCACCGGCCGCGCCCGCTTCTGATAGGCCTGCACCGCCAGGCCGAAACCGTTCCAGCCGTCCAGGGCGGCATCGGCCAGCACCGCCTCCATGACGTCCAGCGAGATTTCCAGCCGGTCGGCCTCCTCGGCGTCGATGGTGAGCCCGATGCCGGCATCGCGGGCCCGGCGGCAAAGCCCGGCGAGGCGGGGAACCAGTTCCTCCATCACCCGGCGGCGCTGGGCCATCTCGAAGCGGGGATGCAGCGCCGACAGCTTGACCGAGATGCCCGGCCCGGCCAGCGGCCCGGTGCCCCTGGCGGCGCGGCCCAGGGCGTCGATGGCCTCGCCATAGGCGCGGACGTAGGCGAGCGCCGCCTCGTCGGAACGCGCCGCCTCGCCCAGCATGTCGAAGGAATGGCGGTAGCCCTTGACCTCCCACGGGCGGGCATGGTCCAGGGCCTCGGCGATGGTGCGGCCCATGACGAACTGGCGGCCCATCAGCCCCATGGCCCGGCGCAGGGCTTCGCGCACCACCGTCTCGCCCAGACGCCCGGCGATCCGGCCCAGGACGGCCTTGCCGTCCTCCTCCAGGTGAAGCAGGCGGTCGCCCAGCATCAGAGCCCAAGTGGATGCGTTGACGAACAGCGAGGGCGAATGCCCCAGATGGCCGTCCCAATCGGCCGAGCCGATCTTGTCCTTGATCAGCAGATCGGCCGTCAGGTCGTCGGGAATGCGCAGCAGCGCCTCGGCCAGGCACATCAGCACCACGCCTTCGCGGGTGGACAGGCGGTATTCGTTCAAGAAACCGTCCAGGCCCAGGGAATGCCGGGTACTGCGCGCCCCGTCAACCAGTCTGACGGCGTGGTTGACGACGCGGCGGCGGGCCTCGTCCTCGAGTGGAATGGCGGCGGCCAGCCCCGACACCAGTTCGGCCTCGCTCCGCCCGGCGGCCAGATGGATGGCCTGGCGCTGGGCATCCGGGGCGGGCAGGGGCTGGTCGAGGATCATGGCGGCTATTCTTCGCGGGTCGACAGGCCAGCGGCCATGTAGACCGGACACCAGCCCAAGGCCGCCGACACCAGCGGCACGATGCCGATCCAGCCCCACGGGCCGATGAGGTCGGCCATGGCCAGCCCGATCATGGCCAGCCCCACCAGAACGCGGATCAGGCGGTCCTTGCCCCCCATATTGGCGTCCATCACACGGCCTCGACGGTGCAGGCCAGATTCATCTCGCCGGCGGTGTTGGCGACGGTGGTGAGGCAGGCCTCGGCGCGGGTGGGAATGCAGACCGAGAAGCGGGTGACGTAGATTCCCTGTTCCGGCAGCCTTTGGGCGTCCATGCGCACGATATTGGCCTGGAATTCGCCGAACACCTCGGACAGGCGGGCTACCAGGCCGGGGCGGTCGCCGCCCGACACCACCACCCGGTGGGTGATGGTTCCGGCCGGAC
Source organism: Magnetospirillum sp. ME-1 (assembly GCF_002105535.1). Taxonomy (GTDB): domain Bacteria; phylum Pseudomonadota; class Alphaproteobacteria; order Rhodospirillales; family Magnetospirillaceae; genus Phaeospirillum. The sequence continues at coordinate 1,540,978 of NZ_CP015848.1, forward strand.
CGTGGGCGGAATCCATCTCGAAGGGACGGACGGAGATGCGCGCCCCGGCCAGCAGGGGCAGGCGGGAAAGATCGGTCTCCACCTCGTCGGCCGATACCGAGGCCGGCAGGTCGCACACCGAGGTGAACTCGGCGCCGCTGCCCAGCATGGCGAAGCTGGTGTCTCCCAGGTCGGCTCCCAGGTCGAAAAGCCGCCCGGTGATGGCCGCGACCAGGCCGGTACGATCGGAACAGAATACGGAAACGAGAACGGTTGCCATGGGAGCCTCTCGCAAAGAGCGCAAATGCTTGGTTTCCCTATCATGCGTCAGGTTCTGACATTTGTTAACCCCGAGACATGGCGCTATAATCGTCTTGTAAACGGTGAGGATCGCATGCGCGGGTTGGTGTTGGCCTTGTTGGTGGGATCTGTGACCGGCGTCGCCGCCTGGGTCTGGTGGCCCCGCGGCTACGGCATCAATCCCCAGGACGCGAGGCAGGTGGCCCTGGGCTACGACCTGTACAACCTGCATTGCGCCTCGTGCCACGGCCATGACCTCAAGGGCGAGCCCGAGTGGCAGACCCGCAAAGCGAACGGCGAGCTTCCCGCGCCGCCCCACGATGCTTCCGGCCATACCTGGCATCATCCCGAGGATCAGCTGTTCGCCATCATCAAGCACGGCATGGCCCGTTTCGCCCCGCCCGGCTACAAGACGGCCATGCCCAGCTTCGTCGGCTCCCTGTCCGATGCCGAGATCAAGGCGGTGCTGTCCTACATCGAATCAACCTGGCCGGCTGAGATCCAGGAACGCCGCGCCGCCATGCTGAAGCATTGATAGCGGCTACCGGCGGGCGCGGCTTGATGGTATCAGGGGGCGCGCTGATACCGCCGGGGAAGGGGACCTACACGTGACCGCCAAGATCAAGATCGGCAATTACGGCTATACCTGCCAGCCGCGCTGGGGCTTTGGCCGGCCGACCCATCCCCGCCTGACCGAGATCATCTTCCGGCAAAGGGCGGAATACGCCCGGCGCATCGACCATCTGCTGGGCCTGGCCGAGCACTTCGCCGCCATTCCGCTGGAGGAGCCCGACGAGGCTCCGGGTCCGCGCTGGATGAACCCCTGGTTCAGTGCCCTGGACGGCATGATGCTGACCGGCATGCTGGCGCGGCACGATCCGCGCCTGCTGATCGAGATCGGCTCGGGCAATTCCACCAAGTTCGCCCGCCACGCCATCACGGAGCGCCGCCTGCGCACCAGGATCGTCTCCATCGATCCAGAGCCCCGGGCCGAGGTGGATTCGCTGTGCGACGAGGTCATCCGGGCGCCGGCCGAGTTCGTCGATCCGTCCGTATTCTCGCGGCTCAAGCCGGGCGACATCCTGTTCATCGATTCCTCGCACCGCTCGCTCGAGAATTCCGACGTCACCGCCCTGTTCCTGGAAGTGCTGCCGGAATTGCCGCCCGGCGTGATCGTCCACGTCCACGACATCTATCTGCCCTACGACTACCCGCCGGCCGCCGAGGGGCTGATGTACAACGAGCAGTACATTCTGGCCGCCCTGCTGCTGGGCGAGCCCAAGTGGCTGGAGCCGGCCTTTCCCAACTACGCCGTGGTGCAGGACCCGCAATTGTCGGCCCGCCTGGGCCCGCTGTGGCAGGCCATCGGCACCAACGCCTTCCCGGCGCCCAGCACATCGTTCTGGCTGAACATCAAGAAGCGTCGCTAGCGTGTTGAATTAACACATGTGATCGATTAGGCGCCGCAGGAAGTCCTCGCACCTGGCGACCTGCTCGACGGTGATGAATTCGTCGGGGCGATGGGCCTGGGTGATGCTGCCGGGGCCGCAGACCACCGCCGGAATGCCGGCCTGCTGGAACAGCCCGGCCTCGGTGGTGAAGGCCACCTTGCTGGTCCGGTTGGAGCCCGACAGGGCGCAGACCAGACGAACCGCGGCATCCATCTCGTCCATGCCGAGACCCGGCGTCGAATTGTGCTCGTCGAGCGTGATGCCGCTGGCCTCGCTGATGCCCAGCATCTCAGGCACCAGATCCTGGGCCCAGCCCCGAACCTCCGCCATCAGTTCCTCGGGGTCGTGATCGGGCAGGTTGCGGATCTCGAATTCGAACGAGCAGGACTTGGGGACGATGTTGAGCGCCGTGCCGCCCTGCATGGTCCCGGTGTGGACCGTGGTGTAGGGGGGCTGGTAGCCGTGGTCGAAGGGGCCGTTTTCGCGGATGCGCCGCTGCATGGCCCGCAGTTTGACGACCATTTCGGCGGCGATCTCGACGGCGTTGACGCCCTGGTGGTTCAGGGCCGAGTGGCATTCGTGCCCTTCCACGTGGCAGCGCACGCTTTTCTTGCCTTTGTGGCCGATCACCGCCTTCATGTCGGTGGGTTCGCCGACGATGCAGAGAAGCGGCCGGACCGCCAGATGGGCCAGATCGTCGATCAGCCGGCGGACGCCGACGCAGCCCACCTCCTCGTCGTAGGAGAAGGCGAAATGAACCGGCATCTTCAGAGGCGCGGCGGCGAATTCGGGGGCCAGGGCCAGGCAGATGGCGATGAAGCTCTTCATGTCGGCGGTGCCGCGGCCGTAAAGCCTGCCATCGGCCCGGCGCAGGTGAAACGGGTCCGACGACCAGTCCTGACCATCCACCGGCACCACGTCGGTATGGCCGGACAGCACTATCCCGGGAACATCGGCGGGGCCAATTGTGGCAAAGATATTCGCCTTGTTCCTGGATTCGTCAAAAGTCCTGCGAACAGAAGCCCCAAGACCGGAAAGGATTTCTTCCGCCAGATCGATTAACTGTAAATTAGTCTTGTAACTTGTAGTATCGATCGCGATTAATTTCCCGATCGTTTCGATGCTGGCCGGCAGGGGCGTTTCGGCATGTTCGCTCAAGGACCCGTTCTCGCTCTGGGAGGCTTTGCGCAAGGCCCCCATCATATGGTGTCCGGTGGCCGGAAGGCCAGCCCCGCGCATCGACGTATAACCAATATCTTGTGGTTATTACGCATGCGGAGCGCTATTCTCCCGCATGCCGACGGAGCATGGGGCGGCTGGTTTTGTTGGTGGCGAGGGAGCGCGAGCTTGCAGCCCGTGATGCTTACGCATGAGTGACCCCGTGGCCGGGCGGCCCGCGGATATGACCGCACCCGATTCCGGCGTCAAGAACGCCGAGCCGCCCGCTTTCAGCATCGCCTCGCTGTCCACCCTGAAGAGCAATCTGTTCGACCTCGCCGTAGCGTCGCTGTTTCTCAACATCCTCGGTCTGGCGCTGCCCATGGCCCTGCTGCAGGTCTACGACCGTATCCTGCCCAACAAGTCGGTGGGCACCATGGTCTTCCTGATGGGAGCCGTGTTCGCCGCCCTGTTGCTGGAATCGTCGCTCAATTTCTGCCGCTCGTGGATCACCGGCTGGGTGGGCGCGAAGTTCGAGCATAATGCCGGCTGCACCGCGCTCAACCATCTGGTGATGGCCGGCGTGGACGAGTTCGAGAAGGACGGGTCCGGCGCCCATCTCGAGCGCATGAACTCGCTGGCCACGGTGCGCGAGTTCTATGCCGGCCAGGCCATGCTGACCCTGCTCGATCTGCCGTTCGCGGCGTTGTATCTCAGTCTGGTCGCCATGATGGGCGGCATCCTGGTCCTGGTGCCCGTCACCATTCTGGTGCTGTTTTGCGTCACCGCCGTCATTCTGGGCGGCAAACTGCGCGGCGCGCTGCAAAAGCGCATGACCGCCGACGATCGCCGCTTCAACTTCATCATCGAGGTGCTGGGCGGCATCCATAGCGTCAAGGCCTTCGCCATGGAGGCCCAGATGGTGCGCCGCTACGAGCGATTGCAGGAGACCTGTGCCGAAGGCGCCTATCAGGTGGCGCTCAATTCATCGACCGCCATGGGCATCTCCTCGTTCTTTTCCCAGGCGACCACCGTCTGCGTCGCCATGTTCGGAGCCCTGGTGGTGCTGAACGGCGAGATGACCACCGGTGGTCTGGCCGCCTGTTCCATGCTGGCCGGCCGCGCCATGGCGCCCATTCAGAAGGCGCTGGGGGTCTGGACCCGCTTCCAGTCGTTCATGCTGGCCCGCCATCGGCTGACCGAACTGTTCAAGCTGAGGCCGGAATCGGCGAAGGACCTGCCCAAGATGACCGCCTGCAAGGGCGGGCTGGAACTGATCGATTGCAGTTTCCGCTATGGCGAAAAGCTGCCGGTCATCATCCGCGACGCCTCCATCAAGATCGGCGAGGGCGAGTGCATCGCCATCTCGGGCGGGAACGGCAGCGGCAAGACCACGTTGCTGACCCTGATGCAGGGCGCCATCAAGCCGACCACCGGGCAGGTGCTGGTGGACGGCCAGCCCATGACCATGTTCGAACCCCAAAGCGTGCGTGACCACATCGCCTTCCTGCCGCAGATGGGCGTGCTGTTCCAGGGGACGATCTTGCAGAACATCACCATGTTCCGTAAGGAATTCGACGACGTGGCGGTCGAGACCGCCGCGCTGCTCGGCCTGGACGAGGTGGTGGCGACCATGGCGCTCGGCTATGACACCCCGGTGGGCGACGGCGCCTATGATTCCCTGCCGCGCGGCATCAAGCAGCGCATCGCCATCGCCCGCGCCCTGGTCAACAATCCCCGCGTCGTGCTGTTCGACGAGGCCAACACCGCGGTGGACACCACCGGCGACAACTTCCTGCGCGTCTGGCTCGAGCGGGCCAAGGGCAAGCGCACCCTTGTGCTGGTCACGCCGCGTCCGTCGCTGGTCAAACTGGCCGACCGGGTGTTCGACCTGAAGGACGGCACGCTGATCGCCAAGCCGCCCCGCGAGGAGCGGCCGCCCATGCCCGAAGCTCCGCCCGGCCTGCTGCCCCAGGGAGGGCCGGCATGACCGCTGCCCACAACAGCCTGTCGACGCGCAAGCCCAACCAGCAGGCCATCGAGCAGTACGAGCAGCAACTGGCCCAGAATGCCCTGGGCGGGTTCTCGGCCACCTCGGATCTGGCGGCCTGCCTGTTGCCTCTGCTGAAGTCGCTGGGGTGGAAGGGCGATCCCCGCCATGTGGCGGAATCCCTGCCGCACTTCGCCAACGACCTGGACCTCACCGGCCTGCGCAACGTGATGGCGACGCTGAATTATTCCAGCCGGCCCGAGCGTCTGGATCTGGAAATCATCGATTCCCGTCTGCTGCCGTGCCTGTTCCTGCCCGACGAGAGCCACGCCCTGGTGGTGAAGAAGATCGACGACGAGGGCGAGGCCGAGGTTTTCGACAGTGCTCAGGGACTGACCGTCAAGTTCGACACCCGGGGAATCAAGGGTACCGCCTATTTCTTCACCAACCTGGGGGGCGACGCGGCCGCCGCCAAGCCCGCCAGCTGGTTCCAGAGCGTGCTGGAGCGGTTCCGGCCTCTGTACTGGCAGGCGTTCTTCGTCACTTTCGTGCTCAACGTCTTTTCGCTCGGCACGCCGCTGTTCACCATGTCGGTCTACGACAAGGTGATCGGCGCCGAATCCTATTCCATGCTGGTGTCGCTCTCCATCGGAGTGACCATGGCCCTGGCCGCCGACGCGGTGCTGCGCGAGGTCCGCGCCCGTATCCTGGCCTTCGTCGGCGCCCGGCTCGACAACATCATGGGCAACAACATCTTCCAGCATATCCTGGCCCTGCCGCCGGGCTTTACCGAGCGGGCCACCATCGGCGCCCAGGTGGCGCGCATCAAGGACTTCGAATCGGTGCGCGAGTTCTTCACCGGGCCGCTGGCCACGGTGTTCATGGAATTGCCCTTCGCCATCTTCTATTTCACCGTCATCGCCCTGCTGGGCGGGGTGATCGCCCTGGTGCCGGTGATCGGCACCATCCTGTTCCTGGTCGGCGGCTGGGCCGTGATGCCGGTGGTGCGCAAGAATGTCGGCGTTGCGTCGCGCGCCGGTTCACGGCGCCAGGAATTCCTGGTGGAGGCGCTGGGCAAGATGCGCGCCGTCAAGCTGGCCGCCGCCGAGCACACCTGGGTCAAGCGCTACCGCGAAATGTCGGCCCGCGCCGCCATGGGCGGGTTCAAGAACGGCATGTTCTCGGTGGCCATCAGCACCGGGTCCAACATCCTGATCATCTCGTCGGGCCTGGCCACCATCATGGTGGGCGTGCTGGGCGTCATCGACGGGGCGCTGTCCATCGGCGGCCTGATCGCCGCCATGATGCTGGTGTGGCGGGTGCTGTCGCCGCTGCAGACCGGCTTCACCATGCTGCAGCGGGTGGAGCAGGTGAGGGGGTCGATCCGCCAGATCGACGGCCTGATGAGCATCAAGCCCGAGCGCGACCCCAAGGCCATCGTGGCGCCGCTGAAGAACATCAAGGGCCGCGTGGTGTTCTCACGGGTATCGTTGCGCTACAACAACGAATCCGACCCCGCCCTGGTGGGCGTTTCCTTCGAGGTGGAACCGGGCGAGGTGGTGTGCGTCACAGGGCGCAACGGGTCGGGCAAGTCCACCATCCTCAAGGTTCTGCTCGGCCTTTACACGCCCCAGGCCGGTGCGGTGAAGATCGACGCCACCGACATCCGCCAGATCGATCCCATCGAGATGCGGCACATGATCTCCTATACGCCGCAGACCTGTAACCTGTTCTTCGGGACCGTGGCCCAGAACCTGCGCCTGGCCCATCCCACCGCCACCGATGCCGACATCCGCTGGGCCTGCGATCAGGCGGATGTGTGGGAGGAGATCATGGCTCTGCCGCGCGGGCTCGATACCCGTATCGGCGAGGGCGCCTCCGAGCATCTGCCCACCAGCTTCGTCCAGAAGCTGTCCCTGGCCAGGGGCTATCTCAAGCGCAGCCCGATCATGCTGTTCGACGAGCCGGTCAACGGCCTTGATTTCGAAGGCGACCGTACCTTCATGCAATCCATCGAGAATTTCCGCGGCCAGTCCACCATCTTCATGGTTACCCACCGTCCCAGCCATCTGCGGGTCGCCGACCGGATCCTGGTGTTCGATGGCGGCTATCTGCGTCTCGCCGGCCCGGCCGAGGAAGTCCGGGCCAAAATTCCGCCGGATCTGATCTGACATGAGCACGAACCCGACCCCGACCCCGAATCCGGGCCAGAATCTGGTCAACGTTCCCCAGCCCGACAAGGTGCCCCAGGCGGCAGCTTCGTCGAAGTCGGTGATCAAGCTGTCCAACCGCCAATCGCGGCATCTGGCCCAGGCCCTGGTGCTGGAGGAGAGCGGCACCTCGGGCATGGTCCGCTTCACCATGATGCTGGCCAGCGCCACCACGGCCGCCTTCGTGGTGTGGGCGGCGCTGACCGACGTTCCGGAAATCGCCACCGCCGAGGGGCAGGTCATTCCCTCGGGTCAGGTGCAGGCGGTCCAGCATCTGGAAGGCGGCATCGTCCAGGATATCCTGGCCCGCGACGGCGATCTGGTGGAGGCGGGAGCCACCATCGTCCGGCTCAATCCCGCTCAGGCCATCTCCGATCTGGAACAGACCCGGGCGCGTGAAGCCACCTTGCTGATCAAGGCCGAACGCCTGCGCGCGCTCGCCGAGGAGCGTCAGCCCGATTTCTCCCATATGCCCCAGGGCTATGACCGCCTCATCGCCGACAATCTGGCCATCTTCAACAGCCAGTCCCAGGCCCGCGACACCTCGCGCTCGGTGATCCTGTCGCAGATGGAGCAGAAGCGATCCGATCTGCGCCTGCTGGAATCCCAGGAACGCTCGCTGCGCGAGCAGATTGGGCCGCTGCAGGAAGAGATGAACATGCGCCAGGAACTGGTCGCCAAGGGGCTGGTATCGCGGGTGGTCTACCTGGACACCAAGCGCGAGCTCTCTCGCGTCCAGGGCGAACTGGCCCGCCTGATCGGCCAGGAAGTGACGGCGCGCGAGGCCCTGGGCGAGGTTGAAAACCGCCTGATGGACAACAAATCGTCCCTGCAGAAGGCGACCATGGACGATCTGGGCACCACCATCAACGAACTGGCGCAGGTGCAGGAAAGCATCGGCCGGCTCGAGGATCGGGTGAAGCGCCTGGAGATCGTCGCCCCGGTGCGCGGCCTGGTCAAGGGACTGGCTGTCAAGAACCAGGGGGCCGTCATTCAGGCCGGCGGCAATGTCTGCGAGGTGGTCCCCGTCGAAAGCCAGATGAAGGTGGACGCCAAGATCAACACCAAGGACGTGGGTCATCTGAAGATCGGCCAGCCGGTGCGGGTCAAGATCACCACCTACGATTTCGCCCGTTACGGCGCGGTGGATGGGACGCTGACCAAGATTTCAGCATCCAGTTTTGCCGACGAGAAGGGCAATCCCTTCTTCAAGGGCGTGATCGACCTGAAGAACAATTACGTGGGCCTGACGCCGGGCCGCTACACCATCCAGCCCGGCATGTCGGTGACGGCGGAAATCATCACCGGCGACAAGACCTTGCTGCAATACATGCTCAAGCCGATCTTCACCCAGATCCAGCAATCGTTCCACGAACGCTGATGTGGACGGTAAAACGGGTGTCAGCCGACGGGCTGACACCCGGCCTGTTCCAGAAGCTTCCGCTTTGAGTCCATATCCTGCTCGGAATCGGCGAAGCGGTCGGCGATCTCCTTGAACTGATCCTGAAGGGCGAGGAAGGTCTCGACGATGTCGGGGTCGAAATGGGAGCCCGCTCCTTCGGCGATGATGGCCACCGCCTTTTCGTGGGGCATGCCGTCCTTGTAGACGCGGCGGCTGATCAGGGCGTCATAGACGTCGGCCACCGCCATCAGGCGGGCCGAGACGGGGATATGGTCGCCGCCGATGCCTTGGGGATAGCCGCTGCCGTCCCATTTCTCCTGGTGGCCGTAGGCGATTTCCTTGGCCATGGCCAGGAACTGCACCGGCGTTCCCAGCGACCGTTCGGCGTGCTCGATGGCGTCGCGGCCCAAGGTGGTGTGGGTCTTCATGATCTCGAATTCGTGAGGCTCGAACCGTCCGGGCTTCAGCAGGATACGGTCGGGAATGCCCACCTTGCCGATATCGTGCAGCGGCGCCGACTTGAACAGCATGTCGATGGTCACGTCGTCGAGGGTGGCGGCGAAACGGGGATGGTCCTTCAGCTTCTCCGCCAGGAGGCGGACGTAATGCTGGGTGCGGCGAATGTGGTTGCCGGTGTCGGAATCCCGCGTTTCCGCCAGCGACGCCATGGCCAGGATGGTGACGTCCTGGATGGCGGCCAGTTCCCGGGTGCGCCGCGCCACTTCCGCCTCCAGGTAATCGTTCTTGTCCTTCAGGAAATCGGCGCTGGCCTTCAGCTTCAGATGAGTCTCGACCCGGGCCAGCACCACGGCCGGGTTGATGGGCTTGGTCACATAATCCACGGCGCCCAGCTTGAGGCCGGCCTCCTCGTCCTCGCTGGCGCTCATGGCGGTGAGGAAGATCACCGGAATGTCGCGGGTGGCGCGATCGGCCTTGAGCCGGCGGCAGACTTCATAGCCGTCGAGCCCCGGCATCATGATGTCCAGCAAGATCAGGTCGGGCGGCGCCTCGCCCGCGGCGATGGTCAGGGCCTTCTCGCCGCTGTTGGCGATCTTGACCCGGTACAGGTCCTTGAGCAGGCCGCTCATCAGCTTGAGATTGTCGGGGGTGTCATCGACCACCAGGATGGTCGGGCGAAGATCGTCGGTCATGGCAGCGTAACCTTGAGGGCGCGTTCGATGGACTTCTTGACGGAGGCGATGGACACCGGCTTGACCAGATAGCCCGACACGTGCAGGCCCTTGGCGGTCATCACCGCCTCTTCGCCGGAATCCGAGGTCAGCATCACCACCGGCGTGGCGGCAACTTCGGGAAGCGGTGCCCTTTGCAGGGTCGCCACATAGGCGAAGCCGTCGTCGCCCGGCATGTGAATGTCGCACAGCACCACGGAGGGGCGGATGCGCAGGGTCTCGGAAATGCCGGCCTTGACGTCGCCCGCCTCGTAGAGGTTGGAGGGCGGAATGCCGATCTGCATCAGGATCTGGCGCAGGGTGAGGCGGATGAACGGCTCGTCGTCCACCAGCAACACCTTGATGCGGCGAAGTTCCGTTTCATTCATGGAGCACCTTTTTCGGTCGTAAAGGAGGTGAGGGCGTCGCGCAGTTCGTCCAGGGTCGCCGGCAGCAGGGGTGCCAGCATGGCCACCGCTTCCCCATTGCCGACCTTGGCGGAATCCTCGATGTCGGCGGCCAGACGGCCGAGGCGGACGGCCCCGGCGGTATTGGCCGTTCCCTTGAGGCCGTGGGCGGCTTCGCGCAAGGCGGCAAGGTCGCTTTCCGCCGTGATGCGGGCCACCTTGGCGGCGGCATCGTCGAGGAAGGCGGCCAGGATGGGGCGAAGACGCTCCATATCCCACTTGTACACCGGCCCCATGCGCTCGGCGTCGAAGACGTCGGGGTCGATGTCGGGAAGGACGGGGGAGGCCGTGGCGGGCTTGTCGTCCAGCAGGCCCAGGGCGCGGTCGAAATCGAAATCACCCACGTGGCGGGCGATGGAATCGGCCCGGCTGCCGAGGGCGGAGCGCAGGAGCGGCAGATTGTTCACCACCAGCTCTTCCGCCTCGGCGTCGCTGTCGGCCAGCAGGGCGCGCAGCCGGTGGATCAATGCGGCGGCATCGCCGCCGCTTGCCGGAGTCTCTTCGGATGGCGACAGCGCCGCCGCCACCCGTCCGGTCAGTTGGGACAGGACCGGGGCCAGGGCCGCCAGCGGAGCCGAGGCGTCCTTGCCCGCCTTGACGGCCGCCTCCACATCGGCGGCCAGGGATTGCAGGGCGGCCGCCCCCACATTGCCGGCGATGCCCTTCAGGGTGTGGGCGATCCGCTCGGCGGTGGCGGAATCGCCGGCCGCCAGGGCCGCGCCGATCTCGTCGGCGGCATTTCTCTGGCCGGCGGCGAATTTGCGCAGCATGTCGAGATAAAGCGGCCGCTTGCCCCGCACCCGCTTCAGCCCGGCATTGGTGTCCAGGCCGGGTATGTCGGTCGGAACATCGCCGGCCGGCGGCGGCGCGGGGGGCGCGGCGGGCGACGGAGCGGGGGAGGGCGCAGCCGCCACCCGGCGCCATTTCAGCAGGGCGGCGAACATCTCGTCGGGATCGATGGGCTTGGCCAGATGGTCGTTCATGCCCGCTTCCAGGCAGCGGTCGCGGTCGGCCTGCATGGCGTTGGCGGTCATGGCGATGATGGGAAGGTCCGTATGGCCCATCTTCCTGATCTCGCGGGTGGCGGTGATGCCGTCCATCACCGGCATCTGCATGTCCATCAGCACCACGTCGTAGGATCCGTTCCGGACCTTCTCGACGGCCACCGCGCCGTTCTCGGCGATCTCGACCACCACGCCGCCATCGGCCAGCAATTCGGTCGCCACCTGCTGATTGAAGTCGTTGTCTTCCACCAGGAGCGCCCGCAATCCCTTGAGACCCGCCAGATCGGCATCGGAAACCCCGGCGGCGTCGGAGATGGAATCCGGTTCGTCCTCCAGGGTGGCGCCCAGGCAGCGCATGGCGGAATCGAACAGCAGCGAGGGATTGACCGGCTTGATCAGCACATCCCCGATTCCTGCGGTTTCCGCCCCTTTCAACACCTCCTCGCGGCCGTGGGCGGTCACCATGATCAGGTGGGGCGTCACGGACAGGCCCAGGCCCTTGATGGCGTAGGCCGTCTCGATGCCGTCCATGCCCGGCATCTGCCAGTCGAGGAAGACGATCTCGTAAGGCGTGCCGCCGACGGTGTTGCGGATGGCGTCCACGGCCGCCGGCCCGGACGCCACGTCGTCCACCTTGAACGACATGGAGGACAGCATGTCGACCAGTACCGCCCGGGCATTCTCGTTGTCGTCGACCACCAGCATGCGCCGCCCGCGCAGATCGGGCTTGGGCAACAGCTTGCGCCGCGGCTTGCCCTTGCCCAGCGTGGCGGTGAACCAGAAGGTCGAGCCCTTGTCGGGCACCGATTCCACGCCCACGCTGCCGCCCATCAGCTCGGCCAGCTTCTTGGAAATGGCCAGGCCCAGGCCGGTACCGCCGTATTTGCGGGTGGTGGAGGAATCCGCCTGCTGGAAGCTCTGGAACAGTCGTCCCTTCTGCTCCTCGGTGAGCCCGATGCCGGTGTCCCTGACCTCGAAGCGCAGCACCACCTCGCCCCCTAAGTCCTGGCCCAGGCGGACCCGGATGGTGATCTCGCCCTTTTCGGTGAACTTGATGGCGTTGTTGGCGTAATTGATGAGGATCTGACCCAGGCGGAGCGGGTCTCCCTCCAGATCGTTGGGGACGTCGGCGCCCACGTCGAACACCAGTTCCAGCCCCTTGGCCATGGCCTTGTCGGTGATCAGGTTGGCGACGTTGTCCAGCACCTTGTCCAGGTGGACCTCGGTCCGCTCCACCGCCAGCTTGCCGGCCTCGATCTTCGAGAAATCCAGGATGTCGTTGATGATGCCCAGCAGGTGCTGGCCCGATTGCTGGATTTTCCGCACGTAATCCTTCTGGCGCGGATTGAGCTCGGTTTTCAGCGCCAGATGGCTCATGCCGATGATGGCGTTCATGGGGGTGCGGATTTCATGGCTCATATTGGCCAGGAAGTCGGCCTTGGCCTGGGAGGCGGCTTCGGCCCGTTCCTTGGCGACGGCCAGTTCGGCGGTCCGCTCCTCGACCAGATCTTCCAGGTGTTCCTTGTATTCCACCACCTCGGCGCGGGCGTGCTCGGCGTCCTCGGCCAGACTGATGGCGGCGATTCGCTCGCGGCTGACCTCGACGGCGTGGGTGCGGATGGATATTTCGGCCTGGCGGGCCTTCCACTGCTCCACGGCGAAGTTGCCCACCAGCTTGGCGAAACGGGCCAGGAATCCGAGAATGGAGGGCAGCCGCGCCTCGTCCATGACCGGAGCCTCGCGCACCGCAGCCAGATAGGCCTCCCGCTCGAAGCCAACTTCCTCCGCCTGGACGATGAAGAAGGATTCGTCGATGGCGCCGGTATGGAACTGCCCGATGAAGACGTTGGCCACATGATGGCCGGCGATGATGATGGGCGAGGCGCAGTCGGTCATGCCGTTGCGGCAGCGGTACATGGCGTAGTCCTTGCCCTCGTTCAGCCTGAGGGCAAGGTCGGTATCGCTTTCGATGCAGCGCGCGCAGCTCTTCTCGTTGACCCGGTGGAAGTCGGTGCAGACCCGCTGCCAGCGGGACGAGGCCAGGATTTCGGCCTCCAGGTCGATGATGGCGGCGGCGATGCCCACCGCCTCGCAGAAATCGGAGAACAGGTCCTGCAATTCGTTCTCGCGCAGCAGGGCGATGAAGGCCTCGCGGATGGCGGCGGTGTCCAGGGTTTGCGGCGCCTGCACCGGGATCTCGCCATCCTCGGTCATCTTCTCCGCCTGTTCCGGCGAGGCGAAGGGGGCGCCGCGGCCCAGGTCGGCCGCCATGGCGTTGATTTCGCGCTTCAGATCGATGATGCGCCGTTCCCGGCCGAGCGCCAGCCGGTTGAAGCGTTCGATCTCCTCCACCTTCTTGCGGTCGGAGACATCGACGAAGGTGCCCACCAGCCCGCCGGGGGTTCCATCGGCCTTGCGGAAGCCGGACACGTAATAGAGCGTGTCGTGAACCTTGCCGTCGGCGAAGGGAATGGGCATTTCCTTGTGCACCGACGAGGCCTTGGCGATGACCTCCTGATCCTCGGCCTGATAGGCGATGCGGTCGGCTTCCGGCAGATAGTCGAGGTCGAGGACGGATTTTCCGACCAGGGTGTCGCGGCTGATGGCGAAGGTCTGCTCGTAGGCGCGGTTGACGCCCAGGAAGCGGGCGTCGGCCCCCTTGTAGAACAGGGGATAGGGAATGGTGTCCACCATGGCCTGCTGGAACATCGCCTGATCGCGGATGGCGTTTTCCGCCTCCTTGCGCTCGGTGATGTCCATCAGCCAGGCCAGGACCCCGGTCCGGCCGTCAAAGGGAATCGTCAGGTAGGTGACCAGCATGTCGAGGGGAGTCTTGTCGATCCCCCACATCTGGACTTCCTTGTTTCGCACGATGCCGTCCCGACGCAGGATTTCCAGCAGAGCATCCCGGTCGGACTGGCGGACATAGACATCGGGGGCCTTGTCGCCCACCCGGAAGCCGAACTTTTCGTTGACGATCGGATTGGCGAACCGGATTTCGCCATCGACCGTGATGGCGATGCTGATGGGGCTCTTATCCAGGATGTTCTGGAGTCTTTCGCGTTCGGCGGCCAGGGCCTCGGCGGCGGCCTTGCGCTCGGTGATGTCGCGGAACGACACCACGGTACCGACGACCTCACCGTCCTTCAGCACCGGGGTCGTGGCGTATTCCACCGGGAAACACGTTCCGTCCTTGCGCCACAGCACCTCGTCTTCAACGGTTCGCGGCGTGCCATCGGTGCTGGTCAGGTGCATGGGGCAGCATTCCTTGGGAAAGGCTGTCCCGTCGGGATAGGAATAATGGACAAGCGCATGCATGGGCTTGCCCACCAGGTCCTCGACCTCGTAACCCAGCATTTCAGCGCCGGCGGGGTTGACGAAGGAGATGGTTCCGTCGGGATTGAGGCCGCAGATGCCTTCATCCACCGACCCCAGGATCAGCCGCGAGCGTTCCTCCGCCTCGGCCAGGGCGATATCGGCCAGTTTGCGCCCGGTGATGTCGCGGGCCACGCCGATCAGCCCCAGGAGGGCGCCATCGGCTCCGTGCAGCGGCACCTTGGTGGTTTCCAGATGGGCGACGTGGCCATCGGGATAGGTGACGCTTTCCTCGTTGGTGATGGGCCGGGCCTCGGCCAGGGTGGCCACGTCGCGGTCGCGGAACTGCTCGGCCAGTTCGGCGGGGAAGATGTCGAAATCGCTCTTGCCGACGATGTCCTCCACCGGCCGGCCCAGCAGGTCGGCGAAGGCCTGGTTGCCGACCAGATAGACCCCCAGCATGTCCTTGACGAAGATGATGTCGGGAATGGAATCGATCAGCGAGCGCAGCAGCGAGCGTTCGCGGCCCAGTTCCTCGGCCTGTTCCTCCACCAGCCGGCCCTGTTCCGCCAGCTGGTCGTTGATGACCTCCAGTTCCTGCTTGCGGGCGGCGATCTGGCGCTCAGAGGCGGCCAGCGTCGCCGCCTGGACCTGGGTCTCGGCCAGCAATTGCTGGGTCTTGTTGGTGCGTTCGATGATTTCCAGGCTCATGGCCAGGACCGGCATGATGCCGTCCAGCAGCGCCTGGTCGCGCGGGCCGAAGCCCTCGATGGTGGAGAACTCGACCACCGCCAGCAGATGATCGCCCCGAATGACCGGAACCAGCGCGATGGATTTGGGTGCCATGTCCCCGGTGGCGCCACCGATGCGGATGTAATCGGGCGGCGGCTGGGTGATGACGATGGGAGAGCGTTCCAGCGCGCACTGGCCGACCAGTCCTTCGCCGATGGCGAAGCCCTGTTCCAGGCTCTTGCGCTCGCGGTGGGCATAGCCGCCCTGAAGGCTGAGGCGCTGGCCGCTTTCATCCATCACGTAGAAGGCCGCCTGGCCCAGCTTGAGCAGCGGCGCTAGCATGGAAAACAGCTTGCGCGCCAGTTCACCGGGATTGGCGGACGTCTGAAGCTCGGCGGAAATGGCGGCCAGATGGGTCTTGACCCACCGCTGCTCCTCCATCTGGCGGGCATCGGCCCGCAGCACGTCGATGGCGCGGGCCAGGGCACCCACCTCGTTGGGCAGATCGGCCCCCGGGACCGCCAGATCCAGCTTTCCGGTGGCCATCTCGGTCACCACGGCGCTCAGGCGGTCGATGGGACGGCGAACCGACAGGGTGACGGCCAGGGCGGCGAGCAGGCTGGCGGCCAACGCGCCCGCCAACAGGGCCAAGGTCAGCAGGATGTTGCGTTCGGCGGCCGCCGCGGCGTTGCCGGCCTCGATGCGGGCCTGCTCCTCCTTATATTCGGAAACCAGGGCGAGGGCGGCATCCGTGTTGGCGCCCAGACGCTGGAATTCCGGCGTGGCGACGAAGATTGCGGCCTCGGCGCTGCTTTTGCGCAGCAAGGCCAGGGTCTGGTCGACGCCGGCCTTGTAGGACCGGTATTGCTCCTCGAAACGGGCAATGTTCTTCTGGTTCTCATCGCGAAAGATGTGGGACTGGGCCGCCTTTAGGTGGCGGCCGAGATTGGCTTCGGCCTCGGCCATCTGGGCGATGGCGCGGTCGCGTTCCGCCGTGTCGGGGGCGAGAATCGCCTGGCGCAGGGCGCGGCCGAACTTGGCCAGATCGACCCGTGCGTCCTTGAGGTCGGAGATGCCCTTCAGGTCGGATTCGTAAAGCCGCTGGAAGCCGGCGTTGAGGACGCTCTGATTATAAAGGCCCACCGCTCCGACGAGGATCGTGAAGGCCAGCAGGATGACGAACCCGGACAGCAGCTTGGTCCGTAGCGTCATGCGCTCCAGGGCTTTCATCAGAGTGTTCATGGGATTGCCTCGGTCACGACAGGCGCGGCGCCCAGCTGGCGGCGCTGAATTTCAAGATTGAGAGCAAGCAAGGCCGCAAGCTCCCTGAATTGCTGCTCATCGGCGGTATCGGGCCGGTGAAGCGTGGCGATTTCCACGGCGCCCAGCGGCGTGTCGTCGAGCAGGAGCGGCTCCATCAGAACGCCGGCGGGCCGGGTGTTGCCGAGGCCGGAGCGGATGGACCACGATTCCATCTCGTCGCCCGCCAGAACCCGGCCGCAGCGGTCGATGACGCATTGGCCCAGCAATCCGGCTCCGGCGACCATCTCTCGGGTAAGCCCGGCGGGAGCGGCGTAGGACGCGGCCAGGGTCATGGCCGGCGCGCCATCGCGCTCGTAGACATAGACCGCACCTTGCAGGGCGCCCAGGATGTCGTGGGCTTCGGCCAGGAAGACGCGGGCCAGTTCGGAAACGCCCCTGGCCCGCTGCAACTTCATGGCCGCCTCGGCCCTGCGGTTCTTGCGTTCGGCGCTTTCGGCCTGTTCGCGGGCGTATTGCTCGATCCGCCGGCTGGCCACCAGCTGGGCGTGCTGGCCACGGACCAGCTTGAGCAACAGGCCGACGATCACCAGCATGGCCGCCGCCACCGCCGAACCCGTCCATATTCCGTCGCGGGTGGCCTTGGAGGCGGTCAGATCCTCGGCCAGCACCACCGTCCACGAGCCGTAGGGATCGTTCCACTGGACGTCGGCGGTGGCCAGGGCGTGGCTGCGCCCGCCGATAGGCACGATGCCCGGCGCGATGGAGAAGGGCAGGACCGGCGGGTCGGTCTTGTCGAACATGGCCCCGAACTGCTTGAGGGCGCGGATGGACGTCAGGCGTTCGAAGCTGGCCTCTCCCGCCAGATGGCCGACCCATTCCGGCCTGTTGCTGGCGAAGACCACGCCCTGGGGCGACAGAAGGAGGGCGATGCCGGAATGGTTCTGCAAAAGGCCATCGACCCGTTCCAGCCCGGTGCGGGCCACCACCGCGCCGATGGGGGCGCTGGAACGCTGAGCCGACGCCAGTACCGGCGCCGTGAAGTACAGCGCCCGGTCGCCGCGCGCCAGGCTGACGGCGGCATAGACGTTGTCGCGCCCGGCCATGGCCATCTTGTAGTAGGGGCGGAAGGTGACGTTCAGACCGGTGGACGGGCGTCCGCTGTTGTCCCACGAGGAGTGGACGATGCCGTCGCCCCCCACCACGAACACTCCCTGGGCATCGTGGGAGCGGCCGACATCCTCGAGCAACCCGGCGATGCGGGGAAGGTTGGGCGGAACTTCGCCCCGGGCGTCGAACTTGATGTCCTGGGCCACCGCCCCCAGCAGGGACAGTGCCCCCATCACGTTGCCGTTGAGAGTCTGTGACATGATTTCGACGCTGCGCCGTTCGGCGTCGATGACCAGACGCGACAGGTGCTCGTCATGCCGGGCGGAAACGGCCAGGAGCCCCGCCATCAGGCCGGACAGAACGGCAGCAACCAGCGTCGCCAGCCAGCCAAGGCCGCGATTCCTGATCAGCAGCGCCAACCCGTAACGCATTCGCCCTATCCCAAACAGCATGCCGTCAGGATGCTCCCCCCTGACGGAAGCAGGATAGACCAGCAACCGGGAAACGAAAATTTCTTTTCATCGGCCATCCCCGCGGATCGCCCATGAAAAAACGGCCTGAACCAGGGGGCCAGGCCGTCGATTCACGGAAAGCTCGCCGCAGGCGGGCCTCAGAAGGGGATTTCGTCGTCCAGGTCGGCCGGGGGTTCCCAGGACTGGCCGCCGCCCTGCTGGCGCGAGCCGCCGCCGCCGCCGCCCTGGCGCGGGCCGTCGTCGTAGCCGCCGCCACCGCCGCCGCCATACCCACCACCGCCGCCGCCGCCGTCACGGCCGCCCAGCAGGGTCAGCTCGCCCTTGAAACGGCCGATCACCACTTCGGTGGAGTACTTCTCCTGGCCCGACTGGTCGGTCCACTTGCGGGTCTGGAGCGCGCCCTCGACATAGACGCTGGAGCCCTTCTTCAGGTAGCGCTCGGCGATGTCGGCCAGATTGGGATTGAAGATCACCACCCGGTGCCACTCGGTCTTTTCCTTGCGCTCGCCGGTGCCGCGATCCTTCCAGGTCTCGGAGGTGGCGATGTTCAGGTTGACGATCTTCGAGCCGTCCTGCGAGGTCCTAACCTCGGGATCGCGGCCCAGATTGCCGACCAGAATGACCTTGTTGACGCTGCCAGCCATGGCGTTCGTGGCTCCTGTGGGGGAAAGTTGGCGCGGATCATATTGCAAGGAACCGGCCTGCGGAAGGGGCAAGAGCACCGCGCCTCAAATATGAGGCACGGTGCTCTTGCCTTATCATTGTCCCTCGCCGGGCGCGGCCCTCCGGCCGCTTGGCCGCCGCCTCAATGGCGGCTGATCGCGGTATGAGTCAAATATGACGCACACCGCTAATGCTTGGCCTTGGTGGGCGGCGCGGGCAGCAGGCGGCCCAGCATGGAGGTCAGCGCCTTGGCATAGGCGGCGACGCCGCTTCTGTGCATGCGCAGGCTCATCTCGGCGCCCTTGGCCAGCTTGAAGCCCAGCACGATGTGCTCGTCATCGGCCTCGGGCTGGATGGTCCAGCGCTCCACCGATTGGGCGGGGATGGCGGGGGAGGGGGCGGAAGACGAGGACGGCAGGGCGGAATCCTCGGCCGGAATACCGCCCGCCTGCTCCAGCCAGGCCGACAGCAGGGTCATCTGGTCGAGCGGCAGGATGACCACGTGCTCCTCGCCGGACTCGTCGGCCAGCACGACACGGATGGCGTCGCCGGTGTCCGAGGCCCGGGCCGAAACCACCTGGGCGGCTGAGATTTCGTGCTTCATGCTCCATCCCGAGGCAAGCAGCGCCAGGGCCCATTATGCCAGAGGCGGCGGGCAAGTTCACTTCAATACCCGCCGGCCATACCCTCGGGTTGTCGGGTCACACGATATCTGGTAGCGTGCGGCCGCGTGGATATGTGTCCACCCCAAGTTCTGGTTCCTTTTTTGAAACCGATGGGAAAATTTCGTTGACCACGCCTCCCGCGTCGCCGCAATTCGATATCACTCCGGTCACCATCGAAGACGAGATGAAGCGCTCTTATCTCGATTACGCCAT
This sequence comes from Magnetospirillum sp. ME-1, assembly GCF_002105535.1. GTDB lineage: Bacteria > Pseudomonadota > Alphaproteobacteria > Rhodospirillales > Magnetospirillaceae > Phaeospirillum. The sequence goes on from NZ_CP015848.1 coordinate 1,560,539, forward strand.
GAGCGTGATCGTGAGCCGCGCGCTTCCCGACGTCCGCGACGGGCTGAAGCCGGTCCACCGCCGCATCCTGTTCGCCATGAACGAGGCGGGCTACCACTTCAACAAACCGTTCCGTAAATCGGCGCGCATCGTCGGCGACGTCATGGGTAAGTATCACCCCCATGGCGATTCGGCCATTTACGACGCCATGGTGCGCATGGCGCAGAATTTTTCCATGCGCCTGCCGCTGGTGGATGGCCAGGGCAATTTCGGCTCCATGGACGGCGACCCGCCGGCGGCCATGCGCTATACCGAGGCCCGCCTGGCCCGCTCGGCCCATTCCCTGCTGGAAGACATCGACAAGGAAACCGTCGACTTCCAGGCCAATTACGACGAATCCACCCACGAACCCACGGTGCTCCCGGCCCGCTATCCCAATCTGCTGGTCAACGGCGCCGGCGGCATCGCGGTGGGCATGGCCACCAACATTCCGCCCCACAATCTGGGCGAGGTGATCGACGCCTGCTGCGCCTATATCGACGACCCGCAAGTGACGGTCGAGCGGCTGATGGAGCTGGTGCCCGGCCCCGACTTCCCCACGGGCGGCACCATTCTCGGCCGTTCGGGCATCCGCGCCGCCCAGCAGACGGGCCGGGGCTCGGTGGTGATGCGCGGCCGCGTCCACGTGGAGGAGATCCGCAAGGACCGCGAGGCCATCGTCGTCACCGAGATTCCCTATCAGGTGAACAAGGCCCGCATGCTCGAGCAGATCGCCGAGCTGGTGCGCGACAAGAAGCTCGAGGGCATCTCGGACCTGCGCGACGAATCCGACCGCGACGGCGTGCGGGTGGTGATCGAGATCAAGCGCGACGCCATCGCCGAGGTGGTGCTGGCCCAGCTCTACCGCTTCACGCCCTTGCAGACCAGCTTCGGCGTCAACTCGCTGGCCTTGAACGGCGGCCGACCGCAGATGATGACGCTGCGCGACATCATCAAGGCCTTCATCGCCTTCCGCGAGGAGGTGATCACCCGGCGCACCATCTTCGAACTGGGCAAGGCCCGCGACCGCGCCCATGTCTTGGCCGGCCTGGCCATCGCCGTGGCCAATATCGACGAGGTCATCCGCCTGATCCGCGCCGCTCCCGATCCCGGAGAGGCGCGCGAGAAGCTGATGACCCGGGCCTGGCCGGTGGGCGACGTGGAGCCCCTGATCCGCCTGATCGACGAGCCCGGCCGCGTCATCGACGAGCAGGGCTGCTATCGTCTGTCGGAAATCCAGGCCAAGGCCATTCTGGATCTGCGTCTGCATCGCCTGACAGGGCTCGAGCGCGACAAGATCGGCGACGAACTGCGCGAGATCGGCCACCAGATCGAGGCCTATCTGCTGATCCTGTCGTCTCGGCCCCGCCTGTTCGAGGTGATGAAGGGCGAATTGCTGGAAATCCGCGAGCAGTTCGCCACGCCCCGGCGCACCACCATCGAGGAAAACGAGTTCGAGGCCGATATCGAGGACCTCATCGCCCGCGAGGACATGGTGGTGACGGTGACCAACACCGGCTACATCAAGCGGGTGCCGGTCACCGCCTATCGCGCCCAGAAGCGCGGCGGCAAGGGCCGTTCGGGCATGAACATCAAGGACGAGGACTTCCTGTCCGACGTGTTCGTGGCCAACACCCACACCCCGGTGCTGTTCTTCTCGTCCACCGGCATCGCCTACAAGCTGAAGGTTTACCGCCTGCCGCTGGGCAATCCCCAGGCCCGCGGCAAGGCCATGGTCAACCTGCTGCCCCTGGACGAGGGCGAGACCATCTCCACCGTCATGCCGCTGCCCGAGGACGAGACCACCTGGGGCGACCTGCACGTCATGTTCGTCACCTCCAAGGGCGACGTGCGGCGCAATCCGCTGTCCGACTTCACCGAGGTGCGCGCCAACGGCAAGATCGCCATGAAGCTGGGCGAGGGCGAGCGCCTGATCTCGGTGCAGACCTGTTCGGCCGAGACCGACGACGTCCTGCTGGCCACCCATCTGGGCAAGGCCATCCGCTTTCCGGTCCAGGACGTGCGCGAGTTCAAGAGCCGCGATTCCACCGGCGTGCGCGGCATCCGGCTGGACGGGGATGACGAGGTCATCTCCATGTCCATCCTGCGCCACACCGACTACGATTCCGAGACCCGCGAGGCCTTTCTCAAGGGCGATCTGCCCGCCGAGCAGATGGAGAAGATGGGCGCCGAGCAGCAATTCGTGCTCACCGTCACCGAAAACGGCTTCGGCAAGCGTACCTCGGCCTTCGAATACCGCATCACCGGCCGTGGCGGCTCGGGCATCGCCAACCTGGACATGACCGCCAAGACCGGCACCGTGGTGGCGTCGTTCCCCGTCAACCACGAGGATGACATCATGCTGGTCAGCGACGGCGGCAAGCTGATCCGCATGCCGGTGGACGACATCCGCATCGCCGGACGCAAGACCCAGGGCGTCACCTTGCTGCGCACCGCCGAGAACGAACGGGTGGTATCCGCCGCCAGACTGTGCGATATCGGGGGCAATGGCGAAGAGCCCGACGAGTCCGACGAGGGAGCCGGGGATGCAGCCGAGGATATGGCGGGAGGCGAGGATGCCTAAGCGCGTCGGTCTCTATCCCGGGACCTTCGACCCCATCACCAATGGGCATATGGACATCGTGGCCCGCGCCACGCGGATGGTGGACCATCTGATCGTCGCCGTGGCGGTCAATGCCGGCAAGGGGCCGCTGTTCACCCTGGAAGAGCGCGTCGCCATGGCCGAGGCCGAAATGGCCGAGCTGTCCCAGTCGGTGGGCGTCAGCATCGAGGTGCGCCCCTTCGACACCCTGCTGGTGGATTTCACCGCCAAATGCGGCGCCAACCTGATCGTACGGGGCCTGCGCGCCGTTTCCGATTTCGAGTATGAATTCCAGATGGCCGGCATGAACGCCCGCCTGACCTCCGACATCGAGACCATCTTCCTGATGGCGTCGGAACGCTGCCAGTTCATCTCGTCGCGCTTCGTCAAGGAGATCGGCCGCCTGGGCGGCGACATCTCCCAGTTCGTCAGCCCCCGCGTCAAGGCACGGCTGGACGAAAAGTTCGGCTTCTCGGCTTAAGGAAGACCAAAGTGGACCTTGAGAACACCCTGTATCTCGACCTGAAGGACGGTCGCGTCGTCATCGAACTGCGCCCCGACCTCGCGCCCAACCACGTGGCCCGCATCAAGGAACTGGCCCGCGCCAAGTTCTATGACGGCATCAAGTTCCACCGGGTGATCGACGGCTTCATGGCCCAGACCGGCTGCCCGCTGGGCACCGGCACCGGCGGTTCCGGCACCAAGCTGAAGGCGGAGTTCAACTCGGGCAAGCATGTGCGCGGCACCTGCTCCATGGCCCGCGCCCAGTCGCCCGACAGCGCCGATTCCCAGTTCTTCATCTGTTTCGACACCCAGTCCTACCTGGATCGCCAGTACACCATCTGGGGCCAGGTGGTCGAAGGCATGGAGTTCGTGGACATGATCAAGAAGGGCGCGCCGCGCACCGGGGCGGTCACCGATCCCGATTGCATCGTGTCCTTGCGCGTCGCCGCCGATTCCGAGGGTTGAGACCATGCTGAAGCGTCTGTTTCTCGCCGCCGCCGCCCTGATCCTGGCCGTGACCCAGCCGGCCGTGGCCGCCGATCCCGAGAACACCCTGGTGATGGAAATCGCCACCGGCAAGGTGACCATCGAACTGCGCCCCGATCTGGCGCCCAAGCATGTGGCCCGCATCAAGGAACTGGTGCGCAAGGGCTTCTATGACGGCACGGTGTTCCATCGCGTCATCCCCGGCTTCATGGCCCAGGGCGGCGATCCCACCGGCACCGGCACCGGCGGCTCGGGTGTCAAGCTGCGCGCCGAGTTCACCGGCGAACCCTTCGTGCGCGGCGTGGTGGGCATGGCCCGTTCGGCCAGCCCGGACTCGGCCGATTCCCAGTTCTTCATCATGTTCGGCTCGGCCCCCAGCCTGGACGGCCGCTATACCGCCGTGGGCCGGGTGATCGAGGGAATGGAGAGCGTGGACCGCATCAAGTCGGGCGATCCGGCCGACAACGGCATCGTTTCCAAGCCCGATAAGCTCATCCGCATGCAGGTGCTGGCGGACATCAAGAAGTAGGGTTCTTCCCATCGTTGACGAGCGGCGCTCATCTGCCTATGGTGAGCGCCCTTCGTTTCTGGGTCCGTAGCTCAGTCGGTAGAGCAAGCGACTTTTAATCGAGAGGTCCCGGGTTCGAGTCCCGGCGGACCCACCAAGACCTCGAAAACCCGCCGGTTATCAGCCGGCGGGTTTTTTACATGTCGGCGCGGGTCCAGTCGATGGTGTCGGCCACCTGGTCGGAGGGGCCCTCCCGGGGGTCGACGCCCACATTCCGGCGCTCCTTGCCGGTGCGGCGGTCGACGAAGGCGGTGTGGCCGCAGGCGTTGCAGATCAGCAGAATTCCGTTCTCGGCGGCGTGGCGCTCCACGTTGGAGCCGCATGCCGAGCAGGAGGTGAGGGACATTCGGTCGTCTTCCATGGCGTTGCCGATGCGATCGGCCACCGCTTCCAGTTCCTCCTCGATGTCGGCTTCGACTTTTTCGACCTGGCGGATTTCGGTGAACAATTCCCGCAAGGCGACCAAGGTCGCGCGGGTTTCCTGATGCATGGCCAGGACTTCATCCCGGAGGCCGCGAAGCTCGGCCAGGATCATCTGTGCTTCCGCTGAGGTGGGCTTGAGATCCGTCACCCCGTCCTCCCTTGGATATCCATGAAAACATTACGCCAAATTGCCGGATTCCGTCATTGTGGAGACTGCTTAGGCAGGCGGCCTGTTTACCGAATATTCAGGTGCTCCATACTATGATGGCTTCGTCCTTATTCTTTCCGTCTCCTTGACGGAGGCTGTGATGATACCTCGTCCTCTCCTTGCCGCAGTGACTGCCTGCCTCGCCGGCGAGGGGTATTCGGTGCTGACCGCGCCGCCCAGCCTGATCAGGGCGGTGGTGGCAAGGCTCTCCGCCGAGCTTCGGGACAAGGTGTCCGCTAATCCCTGATCACCGAGCCGTCTTGACAGTCCGCCTGGGCCGTAGCACCGTCAACCTGTGCGTTGACGAGGGGGCGATGGATCTATTCGACTTGATGAGCCAGGGGCGCGAGGACAAGGCCCTCGACCGTCTGGAAGGCATGCTGGCGCTCTACGAGTCCGAGAGCGAGGCCGAGCAGGACGAGGCGCTGGAGCGCGCCCGGGCATTCTGCGATCTGGAATGGGGCAGCTATCCCGCCGGCCTGGAGGTCTTGGCCCGGCGCTGCGCCACCCGCAAGGGCGACGGCGCCGAGGCGGCCATGCAGGCGCTTCGTCTGCACGAGGAAGGAGCCAAGCCGGGCAGCATCATCCGCGCCGTGCGCCTGTCGCGGCTGCGCGAGATGAGCCGCGTCGACGAGCGGGCGGCAGTGATCGAGCGCTACGGGAGTATCGAGGCGGTCCTGCGTCCCACGGATTTCGAAACGGTGTTCATCTCGGCCGCATCATCTGGCGGAAGTGTCGCCGAGATCGAGGCGGCGGTGGCCGCCGCCCAGCCCATGCCGGCCGGTATCGAGGCCGCCCGGATGGAAGCCCTGCGTTGGGAGGCCCGGCTGCGCCACATGGAACTGGTGGCCGAGCCCGAAACCCAGCCGCCGGTCCTGCCGCCGGCCTGCGCCGCCCGTCACCGCCTGGTCGAGGAGGCCTGGCGCCGGGGGCTGCCGGTGGCCTCCATCGCCGATTTCTCCGCCCGCCTGGAGTATTGGAGCGGGCGGGGCAGGGAGGATTGCAGCGGCTATGCCGTGCTGGCCGCCGATTTCGAGACTTTGGCTCAGGGACTGAGCATCCGGGGAACGGCGCCGTCCACCAAGGACCGCGCCCGCGCCCTGAAAGAGGCCAATCCCGAATGGTCCCTGGCCCGCATCGGCAAGGAACTGGGCATTTCCCGCCAGGCGGTGCACAAGCACCTGAAGGGCGCGGCCGTCAGCCCGGCCAAATAGCCGATTGGCGGTCTTGGTCTTGGCCTGTATGGTTGCTGGTCACACCATTGCCCGGGAAGCGCTCCATGCGTCGTTTCGTCCTTGCCGCCGCCGCCGGCCTCGGCCTCGTCCTCGCCTCTCCCGCCCAAGCGCAGTTGATGGACGTGCTGACCGCGCCCAAAACCCTGATCGACCGGGCCATCGAGGCGCGTTCGGCTTCGGACATCGCCAAGGACAACGTCATCGTCGCCAAGGTCAACGGCTATATGGGCAAGAACGCCACCATCAAGGCCTCGACCGAGATCTACGAGCAGCGGCTGCTGATCACCGGCCTGTTCGATGACAAGGCCACCTACGACCAGTTCCAGAAGGATGTGAAGAGCGTCGAGGGCGTGAAGAAGCTCTACTGGCACGTAACCTATTTGCCTAAGGACGATCCCAAGCGCAAGGCGCTGCCCAGCTGGGCCGATACGGTGGAGATGGGCGTCAAGGCGCAAGCCCGCCTGATCGGTACCAAGGGGGGGGCCGACGTGAATTTCCGCACCACCGTGGATTCCTACGGCAATCTCTACGTCATCGGCCGCGCCCGTTCCCAGGAAGAGGCCAACAAGGCCATTTCCCGCCTCCGGGAAGGCGAGGGGATCAAGAAGGTGGTCAACTATATCGAAGTCAGGCCCTGAGAATCATGAATGACACCCCCAAGAAGAAGGGCTTGCCGCGCCACGTGATCGGCGCCGTCTGGACCCTGTTCGGCTTTGTCGGCGGCATCACCCTGCTGCTGGTCCTGCCCAAGTATTTCGGCGTGCCGCCCAAGCTGGCGGGCTTCATCTCCATGGTTTTCTGGCTGGGCTCCACCTGGGTGTTCTGGACCGGCGGCGAGGAGCCGCCCAAGCGGCAGGACGCCCCGGCCGAGACACCCAAGGCCGAGAGCTGAGCACCATGCGGGACCACGCCTGGACCAAGGCCATGCCGGGCGTCTTCGTGCTGCTGTGGAGCACCGGCTTCATCGGCGGTAAGTACGGCCTGCCCTATGCCGAGCCCTTCACCTTCCTGGTGCTGCGCTTCATCATCGTCATCGCGCTGCTGGGCGCGGTGGTGGCGGCCAGCCGCGCCAAGTTTCCCACCGATCCCAGACTGTGGCTGCATCTGGCCGTCTCGGGGCTCCTGGTCCACGCCATCTATCTGGGCGGCGTGTTCAGCGCCATCCATCACGGCGTGCCGTCGGGCATGGTCGCCCTGGTGGCCGGGTTGCAGCCGCTGCTGACCGCCGCCGTGGTCGGGCCCTTGCTGGGCGAGACGGTGGGGCCGCGCCAGTGGCTGGGCCTTGGTCTCGGACTGGTGGGCGTCGCCATGGTGCTGTCGACCCGCCTGACGGGAGTGAATTTCGACGGCTTCGGCTGGGACGGCATGGCCTTCGCCATCGCCGCCCTGCTGGCCATCACCGGCGGCACCTTGTACCAGAAGCGCTTTTGCACCGGCATGGACCTGCGCACCGGCACCCTGATCCAGTATCTGGCCGCCCTGGCGGCCCTGGCGCCCCTGGCGGTGGGGTTCGAGACCATGGTCATCCAGTGGACGGCTCACTTCGTGCTGGCGCTGGGCTGGCTGGTGCTGGTGCTGTCGCTGGGCGCCATCAGCCTGCTGATGACCCTGATCCGTCTGGGCGAGGCGGCCAAGGTGGCCAGCTTCTTCTATCTGGTGCCGCCGGTCACCGCCCTGCTGGCCTGGCTGCTGTTCGACGAGGTGCTGACTCCGCTGGCCCTGGCCGGAATGGCCGCCACCGCCATCGGCGTGGCCCTGGTGGTCCGCAAATAGGGTATCAGCCGACGACGATGTCCTCGGGCTTGCGGCCTGCCGCATGGCGCGCCCACGCGGTTTCATAGCCGCTTTCCAGATGGCGGGCGAAGCGGGCGGGGTCGAAGGCGGGGGAAGTCGGCAGTAATTCCATCAAACGGGCGCGCAAGGCCGACAGGCGCGGGCGGTCGCGGCCCAGTTCCACCACCAGCGCCTTGAAGGCGGCGGGGCTGTCGCTCGCCAGTTCCGGCAATCCCACCGCATGCAGCAGCGAGGCGGCGACCCGCGAGCCCAGGCGCGGCCCGGCCATGGTGACCAGCGGCACGCCCGTGCGCAAGGAATCGGCCGCCGTGGTATGGGCGCCGCAGACCAGGGCGTCCATGAACAGGTCGGCGGCGGGCAGGCGGGCCAGATGGTCGGCCCGGGGCAGGGACGGGGCCCAGATCAGCCGGGCGGGGTCGATGCCGGCCTGCCGCGCCACCTCTTCCAGACGATGACGGGCGGCTTCGGGCGGGGCCAGCTGCCACAGGACCGCGTCGGGCAATTCGGCCAGGATCTCCAGCCACAGGGAGAAGCTGGCGCGGTCCAGCTTGCGATGGCCGTTGAACGAGCACAGCACCAGCCGGTCCTCGGGCAGGCCCAATGCCGGCCGGGACGGCGGCGCAGCCGGTGGAAACCAGGTGAGGTTCGCTTGGTAAGTGTCTGGCAGAAAAATAAGTTTCTCGGCAAAATGCCCGCGGTGGGCCGGCGGCACCAGTACCGGATCGACGATGGCGTAATCCAGCCAGGGCGCGGCGGAACTGGCGGCGAGGCCCAGCCATACCGCCTGGACGGGAGCGGGACGCAGTGCTGCGATGCCGGGGCGGGCGTGGCGGGTGAATACCGACAGGTCCACCAGGACATGGACGCCGTCGGCGGCGATGCGCTCGGCGGCGGCGCGGTCGCCCATGGCGGACAGGTCGACGAAGGAATCGCAGTCCCGCGCCATGCGGGCCCGCCAGTCCGATCCGTCGTCGGGGCCCACCGAATAGGCCATGGGCCGCACCCGGTCGCGGTCATGGGCGGCGAAGATGTCGCCTGCCAGATGCATGGTGGCGTGCTCGCGGTAATCGGGCGAAAGGTAGCCCACCACCAAGGGCGGCTGCGATTTTGCGGCTGGGCGCACCACCGGCCGGATTTGTCCCGGCACCCGGAAGGCGACCTCCAGCCCGGCGATGCGGCGCAATTCCTCGCCCGTGAAGGGGTAGAACAGGGCGTCCTGGGTGGACAGCGGCAACTGCCCCTTGATCTCGCCCTTGGCGATGGCGGCGCGGATTTCGCCGAACAGCCGCTCCTCGTTGTCCCAATCGGCGGTCTCGCGGTAGGCCCGCATGAGGTGGCCCCTGGCCGGCGCCAAGGCGGGATTGATCTCCAGCGCCTTGGCGAGCGCCGCGATGGCTTCGGCGTGGCGGCCCAGGCGCAGCAGCACCTGGCCGCGCATGGCGTGGAGCTCGGCGATGCCCGGATGCAGGCGGGTTCCGGTGTCCAGGGCGGCCAGGGCCGCGTCGTTGTCGGGCGATGACACCAGCAGAATGGCGAGATTCATATGCCCGCCGGCGAAGGCGGGGGCGACCCGGGTCAGGCGGTGAAACGCCCCCGCCGCCTCGGCCATGCGGTTCAGCGCGCGCAGCGCATTGCCCAGCGCCAGCAGGCTTTCCGGGTCGTCGCCGGCGGCGAGGCGCTCGAGGATGGGCAGGGCTTCGGCGGCGCGGTCCAGCGCCAGCAGCCCCTTGGCCTTGCTGAACAGCGAGGGCGGATGGCCCGGCTGGGCGGCCAGGATGCGGTCGAGATGGGCCAAAGCCTCGGCATGGCGTCCGGCCATCAGCAGGAACAGCGCCAGATTGTAGCGCACCGGTATCGACGAGGGCGCCGAGCGGATCAGCCCGTCCAGGATGGCGATGGCCGGCTTCAGCTTGCCCGCCTGGGCCAGCTTGACCGCCTTCGCCATGTCTTGATCCATATTATTCATAGCCCTTCCATGCCCGCAAATGCCGGAGGCATCAAGCCGGAAAGACGTGGTGGGGGCGGGGAACCGTGCGCCAGGTGGCGGCGCGCTTCTCGAACCAGTGGTGGCGCACGGTGTGAAAAACGTCGCCGGTCCAGCCGCGGATCGCCACTTCCATGTGGTCGCAATCCAAGCGCAGCAGGCAATAGCCGTTGGAATCCTCGCGCAGCCGGGTGGAGCAGGCGGTGGTGGCCTGGACCAGCACCAGCGAGCGGCCGTGCTGGCCGTTGATCAACTCGACCCGGGCGTGGTGGACATGTCCCGTGAGCACCGCGTCGATGCCGTGCTCGACCAGCGCTTCGTAAGGATGGCCACCCGACGCGGTGGAGGGGGGGTGATGGAGGAACACCAGCTTGACGGCATCGGAGGATGCGCCATCCAGGGTGGATTCCAGATGGTCGAGATGGGCGCCTTTCAGCGCGCCGGACTTCCACCGCAGCGACCGGGTGCTGTCCAGACCGACCGCCACCAGGGATTCGTCCTGCCAGACCGGCATGGAATCGTGGCCGGGCAGATGCTTGTGAAACTTGGCGCGCGGCCGGAAGATCCGCTTCCACGGCCGGTAGAGCGGCTCCAGGTCGTGGTTGCCGGGAACCACCAGGGCGGGGGCGGGGCAGTGGGAGAGGAAGGCGCGGGCCTCGGCGAACTGGTGCGATCGCGCCCGCTGGGTGAGATCGCCCGAGACGATGACCAGATCGGGCCTCTGGTGCTGCAGGTCGTGCAGCAGCGCCGCCACCACCTTGGCATCGGTACGGCCGAAATGCAGGTCGGAGAGGTGGGCGACGGTCCTCATGCCGGCTCTCCCCGGTCGGGCATCAGCACCCGAAGCGCCCTGGGCCGGGCGCGGAACACCAGCGGCGCGTTCATCACCGTCACCTCGCCGTCCAGCGAGACCATCATGCGGCGCTTGCGGCTGGTGACGCGCACCTCCTCGGTGGTGAAGGTCTTGAGGCGCGGGCTGGCCCGCCAGTGGCCGATCACCGCCTCGACGAAGAGCCACAACAGCGACAGGCGGCCGGAACAGGCCGCCACGTGGATCACCAGCTTGCCGGTATCCAGCGCCTCGCGCGACAGGGGCAGGGGCTCTTCCCGCCAGGGATTGTTGGTGATGAACAGCATGGGGGTGGAGACGGTGACGGCGCCGTCGGGCAGGGCCAGCGTCACGTCGATGAGCGGGAAGCGGCGAAAGGCGCGCAGCGCCGCCAGCAGCATGGCACGGCCCTTGGGCCAGCCACCGCGCTGCATGTGGTCGCGGCGGCGCACCACCCAGGGGTGCATGCCCATGGAGGCCCAGATGGCGAAGGGCAGGCCGTTGACCTCGGCCAGATCGATATCGCGGGCCGTGGCGCCGGCCAGGATGCCGGCGGCCTCCACCGGATCGAGCGGCAACCCTAAGTCGCGGGCGAACAGGTTGAGCGTACCCAGCGGCAGGATGCCCAGCGGCTTGTCACGTCCCAGCCCGGCCAGGATGGCGGTGAGGATGGTGCCGTCGCCGCCGCCCACCACCACGCAATCCACATCGCGGCTTTCCGCCAGGATCGACAGGGTGCGGGCCAGTTCGCGCCGGCCGACGATCTCGACGCGGACCACGTGTCCGGCCCCGGCCATGGTGGCGGCGATGGCCGCCACCGTGGAATCCAGGGGCAGGCGCCGGAAGGTTCCGGCGGAACGGTTGATGACGAGGGCCAGTCTCATGCCTCGACTGCACGCCACCAGGGGCGACCTGTCAAGTCCCCGGCTCAGAAGATGGGCTTGTCGCCGAACACCAGGGTCTGGCCCTCGGGCAGGACGGCGCGGTCGCGGCCGCCGCGCTTGGCCTCGTACATGCGCTGGTCGGCCAGTTCGATGAGCTTCGGCCAGTCGGCGGCGCCGTCGGCCACGCGCTCGGCCACGCCGATGGAGGCGGTCATGGGGCTGCCGTCGGGGCGGGGGCCGAAGCCGCTGGTCCGCAGGCGTTCCATCAGGATCTTGGCGCCCTCGGCATTGGTGTCGGTCAGGATGGCGACGAATTCCTCGCCGCCCCAGCGCACCAGGACGTCGCCGCGCCGCAATCCCTGGCGCAGATTTTCGGCCAGGGTCTTCAGGGCCTTGTCGCCCTCCTCGTGGCCATAGGTGTCGTTGATGGACTTGAACTTGTCGAGATCGAAGAAGGCGATGGCCAGGGGGGTGTTGCGCATGGCCGACAGGCGGAACTGCAGGTCCAGCGCCTCGCCGCCCGAGCGTCTGGTATAAGCGCCGGTCAGGGTGTCGACCATGGCGCGGTTGACCAGGGCGGTGATGTAGTGCAGCTGGCTCATGCCCGAGAACATGGCCACGCCCATCACCAGCACCATCAGCCAGAACATGGGGCCGTGCACGTCCACCGACAGGGTCTGGCCGCCCATCAGCAGGCCGACCACCGCGAAGACGAAGGCGGGAGCCGAGAACAGCAGCACCTCGAAGGCGGTCAGCGGAAAGATCGCCAGGCCGGCCAGCACGATATTGGGCATCAGGGCGTAGAGCTTGGTGACCAGCAGGGCGACGCCGGTGACAGCCAGGTCCTCGGTCACCTTGATGGAGACCAGGTAGAACACCGGGGGCACCAGCAGCATGGCCATCAGCATGGAATCGGCCTGAATCCGGGTCTTGGTGATGTCCCACGGCCAGGCCAGCAACAGGAAGATCAGTCCCGAGCCCAGGCGCAGCGTGGTCATCATCGCCCATTGCGGCCAGGGAAAGACGAACCAGTCGATGACCGACCACAGGGGCACCATCACCGCGAAGATGGCGGCCACCAGCTGGATGCGCGAGATGATCACCGACGCCGCGTGGCGACGGATATGGGGGGAATGGCGCAGCGGCACCAGCAGGTCGAAGAACTGACCCCAGGTGATCTTGATGGGCGCGAACAGGTGGGCGGCGAAGGAGCGCCAGCCCTTGGGGCCTTCCCCATTCGCCTCGATCAGGTCGCTCTGCATCTGTCCGGAACCGTCCACCGCCCATACTCCCGCGCTCGTGAGTTCCCCTCTCACTCCGGGGCGGAGGGTATTGGAAAAACCCCATTTTGACAATGGTCAAGCATGGCAAATCCCGGTTGAAAAGCATTCATTCCAGCCGCATGCTCCTGAGGCAACGACGCGCCGCAAAGGCCGAAAACGGGCGATAATCGGGAGACCCAGATGTCCGCAGCCAATCCCTACAACACCCATCTCGACAAGAATCCGGCCAATTACGTGCCGCTGACGCCGCTGGGCTTTCTCGAGCGCGCGGCCTTCGTCTATCCCGACCGCGTTTCGGTGATTCACGGCGACCTGCGCTTCACCTGGAAGCAGACCTACGAGCGCTGCCGCCGCCTGGGTTCGGCCCTGGCGGCGCGGGGCATCGGGGTGGGCGATACCGTGGCGGTGATGGCGGCCAACACGCCGGCCGCCTATGAGGCGGCGTTCGGCGTGCCCATGACCGGCGGCGTGATCTGCGCGCTGAACATCCGCCTGGACGCCGAGGCCATCGCCTTCATGCTGCAACACGGCGAGGCCAAGGTTCTGCTCACCGACCGGGAATTCTCGCCGACCATCAAGAAGGCGCTGTCGCTTCTGGACAACAAGCCCATCGTCATCGACATCGACGACGCGGCCGTCACCACCGGCGAGCTGCTGGGCGAGATGGAGTACGAGGCGTTCATCGCCGGCGGCGATCCCGAATACGCCTGGGTCTGGCCGTCCGACGAGTGGGACGCCATCGCGCTCAACTACACCTCGGGCACGACCGGCAATCCCAAGGGCGTGGTCTATCACCATCGCGGCGCCTACATCAACGCCTTGGGCAATGTCGTCAACTGGGGGATGACGGGGCATCCGGTCTATCTGTGGACGCTGCCCATGTTCCATTGCAACGGCTGGTGCTTTCCCTGGACCCTGGCGGCCTTGGCCGGCACCAACGTCTGCCTGCGCCGGGTGGACGGCGGCCACATGTTCGCCGCCATCGAGAAGCACAAGGTCACCCATATGTGCGGCGCGCCCATCGTCATGGGCATGCTGATCAATGCCCCGGAAAAGGACCGCCGGCCGCTGCCCCATCCGGTGGAATTCATGACCGCCGCCGCTCCGCCGCCCGCCGCCGTCATCGGCCGGCTGGAATCCCAGGGCTTCAAGATCACCCACGTCTACGGCCTGACCGAGGTCTACGGCCCGGCCACCGTCTGCGCCTGGAAGGAGGAGTGGGACGAACTGCCGTTGGACGAGCGGGCCAAGATGAAGTCGCGCCAGGGGGTGCGCTACGTCAACGAGGAGGCGATGATGGTCGCCGACCCGGTGAGCCTGGTGCCGGTGCCCAAGGACGGCGCCACCATGGGCGAGGTATTCTATCGCGGCAACGTGGTGATGAAGGGCTACCTCAAGAATCCCTCGGCCACCCAGGAGGCGTTCTCGGGCGGCTGGTTCCACACCGGTGACCTGGGCGTCTGGCACGCCGACGGCTACATCGAGTTGAAGGACCGCTCCAAGGACATCATCATCTCGGGCGGCGAGAACATCTCGACCATCGAGGTCGAAGGCGTGCTCTACCAGCATCCGGCGGTGGGCGAGGCCGCCGTGGTGGCGCGGCCCGACGAGAAGTGGGGCGAGACGCCCTGCGCCTTCATCGGGCTGAAGGAGGGGGCGACGGCCACCTCGGACGAGATCATCGCCTTCTGCCGCCAGCGTCTTGCCCATTACAAGTGCCCGCGCACCGTGGTCTTCACCTCCCTGCCCAAGACCTCGACCGGCAAGGTCCAGAAATTCGTCCTGAGGGAAATGGCCAAGAAAATCGTCGATTGAGCCGCCCGGGGCGTGCGGTCGCCGTGTCGCACGCCCCGGTATGCCCGAAGTCAGATCAATCTCCTTTCGGTGTACATACCACACGCCGGTTTGACTGGTCCGACCAGTCGTGGCTATAGTTCGTTCGTGATGAACATCAAGATCCGCGACGATCAGGCAAGTCCCGCGAAGTCGAGCGTCCTGGCAATGATGCCGTCGACGGCGTCTCATCGCGGCCTTGCCGAGCGCTTGATCTGTCTTCACGACGAGATCAAGGGCGATGATTCTCTGGGAGGCCTCAGCCGCATCGCCATCGCGCTTTACGACGAGTCGTCGGACATCCTCAAGACCTTCATCCATTCCAGTGATGGCGAGAGTCCGCTTGATCATTCCACGGCCAGGCTGTCGGACATGCCGGGCCTCAAGCGTCTGGTCAGCATGGGCGGGCGGCGGACGCTGAACGATCTGGCCAAGGTCGCCGCCGCTGGACAGGACCACGCCGCACGCCTGGTGGCCGCCGGCTATCTGTCCAGCTACACCATGCCCATCCAGTCCAAGGGCGTGTTCTACGGCTTCCTGTTCCTCAATTCGTTCGAGGCGGGCTTCTTCACGCCGCAGGTTCTGCACCGCCTGCGGCCCTATGCCGAACTGATCGCACAGATCATCATGCGCGAGCTGGACACCGTGCGGATGATGCAGGCGGCGGTGAAGGTGATCCGCCAGGTCTCCACCGTGCGCGACGAGGAAACCGGCGCCCATCTGGCGCGCATGGCCCGCTATACCCGGGCCATCGCCTTGAAGCTGGCTCCCCGCATCGGCCTGACCGACGAATATGTGGAATATCTGTTCCAGTTCGCGCCGCTGCATGACCTGGGCAAGATTTCGGTGCCCGACCACATCCTGCTCAAGCCGGGACGGCTGACGCCCGAGGAATACAACGTCATGAAGGGCCATGTGGCCCGGGGCGTGGAGATCGTCGACCTGATGGTCGGCGACATGGGGCTGCAGTCGCTACCCCATTTCCATATGCTGCGCAATGTCATCGCCTATCATCACGAGGCCATGGACGGCAGCGGCTATCCCTATGGCCTGAAGGGAACCGACATTCCGCTCGAGGCCCGCATCGCCGCCGTGGCCGACGTGTTCGACGCGCTGACCTCGGCCAGGCCCTACAAGGAGCCGTGGACCAACGCCGCCGCCTTCGACCTGCTGAAGAGCCAGGCCGGGGTGAAGTTCGATCCCGATTGCGTCGCCGCCCTTATCGACAGCGTCGCCACGATCGGCGATATTCAGGCTCGGTTCGACGAGACGGTTTACGACTGATGCAAGTTCAGGCCCGCCTGCTGGCGCTGTTCGTTCTTTTGCTGGGAACGGGGGCGGCGGCGGCTGAATCCGGACGCGGCGACTGGTCCAAGGTGGGAGTCCCGGCCAATGGTCCGGCGTCGGTGATCGGCTCGCCCGCCGCCGGTTGCCTCAAAGGCGCCGTGGCGCTGGACGAGGACGAGCACGCCTTCCAGGTGTTGCGCCCCCAGCGCAACCGCAACTGGGGCCATCCCGCCACCATCCGTTTCGTCAAGGAGCTGGCCCAGGCGGCCAAGGGGGAGGGGATCGCCGGACCGCTGCTGATCGGCGACCTGGCGCAGCCGCGCGGCGGCCCCATGCCCGTCGGCCACGGCAGCCACCAGAACGGCCTGGACGTGGACATCTGGTTCCGCCTGCCGCCCAAGCCGCTGAGCCGTGCCGAGATCGAGGCGCCCAAGCCCGTTTCCATGGTCTACGGCACCGAGATCGACGCGGACCACTGGACCCCGGCCCAGGCCCGGTTGCTGGAACTGGCGGCCCGCGCCCCCCAGGTCGACCGCATCTTCGTCAATCCCGCCATCAAGCAGGCCATGTGCCGCGCCACGCCCGTCGGCGGCGACCGCGACTGGCTGCGCAAGCTGCGGCCCTGGTGGGGGCATGACGAGCACTTCCACGTGCGGCTGGCGTGCCCCGCCGACAGCCCGGATTGCGAACGCCAGAAGCCCATGCCGGACGGCGACGGCTGTGGCGAGGAACTGGCCTCGTGGTCGTCCAGACCCACCTGGCCGGCGCCATCACCCAAGCCCCATCACCAGTCCCGCCCGCTGCCCGAGGCCTGCGCCGGCTTGTTCCGCAAGGGGTAAGGCATTACTTCTCTTGCAAATGGCTGGCGAAGGGCGTAGAACCCCGCCACCAATCCGCACGCGGGATCGCGGCGGCGGCATGTCTTTGCCGTCCGTTCGCTCCGGTGCCGGGAGTTTTCCTGGCCACACCCGCGGAGGTTCAACCGGAGAAGCAAAGGACTTATCCAATGGCTCTGCCCACGTTCACCATGCGTCAGCTCGTCGAAGCCGGCGTCCATTTCGGTCACAACACCCGTCGCTGGAACCCGAAGATGGCTTCGTACCTCTTCGGCGTGCGCAACGGCATCCACATCATCGACCTGCAGCAGAGCGTGCCCATGCTGCACCGCGCCATGCAGGCGGTGCGCGACGTGACCGCCGGCGGCGGCCGCGTCCTGTTCGTCGGCACCAAGCACCAGGCTTCCGAAGTGGTCGCCGAGGCGGCCAAGCGCTGCGGCCAGTACTTCGTGAACCACCGCTGGCTGGGCGGCATGCTGACCAACTGGAAGACCATCTCCAACTCGATCCGCCGCCTGCGCGAGCTGGACGAGCAGCTGGCTTCCGGCGCCCTGGCCGGCCTGACCAAGAAGGAACAGCTGGTCCTGTCGCGCGAGAAGGAGAAGCTGGACCGCGCGCTGGGCGGCATCAAGGACATGGGCGGCCTGCCCGACATCCTGTTCATCATCGACACCAACAAGGAAGCCCTGGCCGTCCAGGAAGCCAACAAGCTGGGCATCCCGGTGGTGGCGATCATCGACTCCAATTGCGATCCGGCCGGCATCACCTATCCGATCCCCGGCAATGACGACGCCATCCGCGCCATTCAGACCTATTGCGATCTGATGTCGGGCGCCGTGCTGGACGGCATCCAGGCCGAGATCACCCGTGGCGGCGGCGACGTCGGCGCCTCGGCCGAGGCTCCGGTCGAGCAGATTCCGGAAGTGGTCGCCGAGGCGGCCGCCGAGGAAGCCGCCGCCCAGGCCTAAGCCTGCGGGATGAAGATAAGGATGGCGGCGGTTCAAGACCGCCGCCATTCGCTTGAGAACCAAACATCACATTCGTCGAGAGGGGAATACCCATGGCCGAGATTACCGCTTCGCTGGTCAAGGAACTGCGCGAGAAGACCGGCGCCGGCATGATGGACTGCAAGAAGGCGCTGGGCGAGACCGCCGGCGACGTCGAAGCCGCCATCGACTGGCTGCGCAAGAAGGGCCTGGCCGCCGCCGCCAAGAAGGCCGGCCGCGTCGCCGCCGAGGGTCTGGTCGGCATCGCCGCCGCCGGCAACAAGGGCGTGGCCGTCGAGGTCAACGCCGAGACCGACTTCGTCGCCCGCAACGACCAGTTCCAGGGCTTCGTCTCCGCCGTCGCCGCCGTGGCGCTGGACAAGGGCTCCGACGTCGACGCCATCAAGGCCGCCGCCTGCCCCGGCACCGACAAGACCGTCGCCGACCAGCTGACCCATCTGATCGCCACCATCGGCGAGAACATGTCGCTGCGCCGCGCCGTGCGTCTGGAAGTGTCGGCCGGCGTGGTGGCTTCCTACGTCCACACCTCCATCGCTCCCGGCCTGGGCAAGATCGGCTGTCTGGTGGCTCTCGAGTCCACCGGCAACGCCGACCGTCTGGCCGAGGTGGGCAAGCAGATCGCCATGCATGTGGCGGCCGCCAACCCGCAGTTCCTGGACCCCTCCGTGGTCGACACCTCGGCTCTCGACCGCGAGAAGGCCGTGCTGACCGAGCAGGCCCAGGCTTCGGGCAAGCCCGCCGCCGTCATCGAGAAGATGGTCGAGGGCCGCATCCGCAAGTACTACGAGGAAGTGTGCCTGACCGAGCAGGTCTACGTCATCGACCAGGAGAACAAGATCTCCAAGGTCGTCGAGAACCTGGCCAAGGAGCTGGGCACTCCTGTCAAGCTGACCGGCTTCGCCCGTTTCGCGCTGGGCGAGGGCATCGAGAAGGAAGTCTCCGACTTCGCTGCCGAGGTGGCCGCCCAGGCCGGCGCCAAGTCGGCCGGCTGATCCTTCCGGATCTTCGAAGGGCCGCTCCTTCCGAAAGGGGGGAGCGGCCTTTTTTCTCCCCATGGAGCCGGATGGTTTGAGGTGAATTCGCCTCAAAACTGAATCCGCCTCCATCTGGCTTGGCAGAGTGCGATAAATCGCACTCAAGGGGGGGAGACAGGCGGGTGGAATGGTGTATGATCGCCGCCGCCCGCGCCAAGCAGATTGGCAAGACTTTTCAGCCCGAGGATTCCATGGCCAGCGACGCCAAATTCCGCCGCGTTCTCCTCAAGATTTCGGGCGAAGGCCTGATGGGGACACGGGAGTACGGACTTGATCCCGAGACCGTCGACCGCATCGCCCGCGAGGTGAAGTCCGTCAGAGACCTCGGCGTCGAGGTCTGCGTCGTCATCGGCGGCGGCAACATCTTCCGCGGCGTCTCCGGCGCCTCCACCGGCATGGAGCGCGCCGCGGCCGACAACATGGGCATGCTGGCCACGGTCATCAATGCGCTGTCGGTGCAGAACGCCCTGGAGAAGGTGGGGGTCGAGACCCGCGTGCAGTCGGCCATCGTCATGCCCACCGTGTGCGAAGCCTTCATCCGCCGCCGCGCCATCCGTCATCTGGAAAAGGGCAGGGTGGTGATTTTCGCCGCCGGCACCGGCAACCCGTTCTTCACCACCGACACGGCGGCCGCGCTGCGCGCCGTGGAGATGGGCTGCGACGCCCTCCTGAAGGCCACCCAGGTGGACGGCGTTTATTCCGCCGATCCCAAGAAGGTCAAGGACGCCACCCGTTACGACCGTCTGACCTTCAACGAGGTCCTGGCCCGCGATCTTGCGGTCATGGACACCTCGGCCATCGCGCTGTGCCGCGAAAACAAGGTTCCCATCGTGGTGTTCGACCTGCACCGGCCCGGCGCTTTCGCCGAAACGGTCTCGGGACGCGGTCTGTTCACCATCATCGCCAACGACTGATAGCCTGAAAGGGGAGACGAAATTGTCCGCTCCGACCAACTGGAATGACCTCAAGAAGGATGTCACCCGGCGCATGGACAGTGCCGTCGAGGTGCTGAAGAAGGAATTCTCCGGCCTGCGTTCCGGCCGCGCGTCCACCAACCTGCTGGACCCGGTGGTGGTCGAGGCCTATGGCCAGACCATGCCGCTGTCCCAGTGCGGCACCGTCGGCGTCCCCGAGCCGCGCATGCTGACCGTGCAGGTGTGGGACAAGGGCCAGGTCAAGGCTGTCGAGAAGGCCATCCGCGACGCCGGGCTCGGCCTCAATCCCCAGGCCGACGGCCAGCTGATCCGCGTGCCGATTCCCCCGCTGAACGAGGAGCGCCGCAAGGAGCTCCAGAAGGTCGCCGGCAAGTATGCGGAACATGCCCGCGTCTCGGTGCGCAACGTCCGCCGCGATGGCATGGACAGCTTGAAGAAGATGGAAAAGGACGGCCACATCTCCGAAGACGAGATCAAGAAGCACGAGAAGGAAATCCAGACCATCACCGACAACACGGTGAAGTCCATCGACGAGCATCTGGTTCATAAGGAAAAGGAAATCATGCAGGTTTGAGGAGGCGAGGACCCGGTATGGAGCCCATGCTTTCCACCGCCGACCTGCCGCCGCCGCCGGTTCACGTTGCCATCATCATGGATGGCAACGGGCGCTGGGCGAAGGCGCGCGGCCTGCCGCGCACCGCCGGCCACAAGCGGGGCGCCGAAGCCGTGCGTCGCACGGTGGAGGCGGCGCGGGAGATGGGTGTTTCCTATCTGACCCTTTACGCCTTTTCCTCCGAGAACTGGAAGCGCCCGGCCGGCGAGGTCACCGACCTCATGGGCCTGCTGCGCCTTTACCTGCGCAACGAGGTCAACAACCTCCACAAGAACGGCATCCGCCTCAAGGTCATCGGCGACCGCAACCGCCTGGGCGCCGACATCGTCCGCCTGATCGAGGATTCCGAGGCCAAGACCGCCGGCAATACGGCGCTGACCCTGTTGCTGGCCCTGTCCTACGGCGGGCGCCAAGAGATCGTCGAGGCGGCGCGCTCCCTGGCCCGCGACGTGGCCGAGGGACGGATTTCTCCCGATTCCATCGACGAGGAGTCCATCAATGCCCGCCTGACCACCGCAGGCGTGCCCGATCCCGACCTGATCATCCGCACCAGCGGCGAACAGCGGATCAGCAATTTCCTGCTGTGGCAGGGCGCCTACGCCGAACTGGTGTTCCAGGATACCCTGTGGCCCGATTTCGGACGGAACGAACTGGAAGCGGCCATTCGCGACTTCCACGGGCGCGACCGTCGTTTCGGAACGGCCAGGTAGCCTTAAGTGCTGAAAACTCGCATCCTTTCCGCCCTGGTGATGGCTCCTCCCGCGCTGTTGGCCGCCTGGGCCGGCGGATACGCGTTCGCCGCCCTGATCGCCTTGGCCGCCGCGCTGATGTGCTGGGAATGGCACCGTATGCTCAACGGGGCCTACACCCTGTCCGGTCGGGTGGCGTCCGCCGGCTGTGCGTTGGCCTCTCTGCTGGCGGTGGCCCGGCCCGACATCGGTCTGGCCATGGTGGCGCTGGCCACCCTGGCGTCCGCCGGATTGGCGGGGAGCGACCGCTCCGGCCGGGTGTGGGCCGCGTTCGGCGCCGTCTATGCCGGTCTGCCCTCGGTGACCCTGGTCTGGCTGCGCGACGATCCCGCCGCCGGCAATGCGGTGATCTGGTGGCTGTTGCTGGTGGTGTGGTCCACCGATATCGGCGCCTATGCCTTCGGCCGTCTGATCGGCGGGCCGAAGCTGCTGCCCGCGGTCAGTCCCAAGAAGACCTGGGCCGGGCTGGTCGGCGGCATGATTTCGGCGGGGCTGGCGGCCGTGCTGGTGGCCGTCGTGGTCGGAACCAAGGCGGGGGGAATGGTTTTCGCCGCCGGTGCGGCGGTGGCCGTTGTCGCCCAGGCGGGCGATCTGTTCGAGTCCTGGATCAAGCGACGTTGCAACGTCAAGGATTCAAGCAATATCATCCCGGGTCACGGCGGCGTTCTCGATCGCGTCGATGGCTTGCTGACCGCCGCCTTGGCCGTGGCGGCACTCACTCTGGCGACCGGTCGCACGGTCCTGGACTGGTAATGAAGGAAATGCGATGAGCGGGCGCAAGAGTGTCACCATTCTGGGCTCGACGGGGTCCATCGGTTGCAACACGGTGGATCTGGTCGAACGCCGCCCCGACCTGTATCGGGTCGAGGCTCTGGTTGCCAACTCGCGGGTTGACATTCTGGCGGAGCAGGCCAGGAAGCTGAAGGCCAAGCTGGCCGTAGTCGCCGATGAGGGGGCCTATGGCGCGCTCAAGGCGGCGCTGGCCGGAAGCGGCATCGAGGCCGCCGCCGGCCCGAAGGCCGTGGTCGCCGCCGCCGAGATGCCCGCCGAATGGGTGATGGCCGCCATCGTCGGCGCTGCCGGCCTGGCGCCCACCCTGGCCGCCGTCCGTCGCGGCGCGGTGGTGGGCCTGGCCAACAAGGAATGCCTGGTCTGCGCCGGTCAGCTGATGATGGCCGAGGTCTTAAAGCATGGCGCCACCCTGCTGCCGGTGGATTCCGAGCATTCGGCCATCTTCCAGGTGTTCGAGGCCGACCAGCACGACAAGATCGAGAAGATCATCCTGACCGCCTCGGGCGGGCCGTTCCGCACCAAGACCCGCGAGTTCATGGCCGACGTCACGCCGGAACAGGCGGTGGCCCACCCCAACTGGTCCATGGGTGCCAAGATTTCGGTGGATTCGGCGTCCATGTTCAACAAGGGCCTGGAACTGATCGAGGCCCATCACCTGTTCGACATGCCCGAGGACAAGATCGACATCGTCGTCCACCCCCAGTCGGTGATCCATTCGCTGGTGGCCTATGTGGACGGTTCGGTCCTGGCTCAGTTGGGCTCTCCCGACATGCGCACGCCCATCGCCTATGCGCTGGGCTGGCCCAACCGCATCGAGGCGCCGGCGCCCAAGCTCAACCTGGCCGAAATCGCCACGCTCACCTTCGAAGCCCCCGACCCGGTGCGCTTCCCGTCGCTGCGCCTGGCGCGCGAGGCGCTGCGCGCCGGTGGGTCGGCGGCGGCGGTGATGAACGCCGCCAACGAAATGGCCGTGGCCGCCTTCCTGGGGCGCCGCATCGGCTTCCTGGACATCGCCTCCATCGTCGAGCGCACCGTGGCCGGCGTGACGCATTGCGAACTGGGCAGCATCGACGACGTCCTGGCCCAGGATGCCGAGGCGCGTCGCTTCGCGTCCAATCTGATCGACGGCGGCCGCTAGTCCATGGATCTGGCCAGCCTGCTCAACAGCGTGCTCCACGGCGTCTGGTATTACGTGGTGATCTTCCTGGTCATCCTGACCGTGGTGGTGTTCGTTCACGAGTTGGGGCACTTCCTGGTGGCCCGCTGGAACGGCGTCAAGGTGGAGGTGTTCTCCATCGGCTTCGGGCCGGAAGTGTGGGGACGCACCGCTGCGGACGGCACCCGCTGGCGCATCGGGCTGCTGCCGCTGGGCGGCTACGTCAAGATGTTCGGCGACGCCGATGCCGCCTCGGCCACCGCGTCCGACCAGCCCATGAGCGAGGAGGAGAGGGCGCAGGCCTTCTGCCACAAGCGGGTGGGCCAGCGCGCCGCCATCGTGGTGGCCGGTCCGGCGGCCAATTTCCTGTTCGCCATCCTGGGCCTGATGGGGATGTTCATGGTGCTGGGCCAGCCGGTGACCCAGCCGGTGATCGGCATGGTGCACCCCGGCACCGCCGCCGAAGCCGCCGGCCTGAAGGGTGGCGATCGCATCACCGCCATCAACGGCCGCGCCGTCGAGCGTTTCCAGGACATCCAGCGGATCGTCCGCCTGGAGATCGAGCAGGATCTGGCCCTGTCGGTCCGGCGCGGCGACAAGGACTTCGAAATCTCGGTCCGGCCGCGCGTCATTCAGCGCAAGGGCGTGTTCGGCGACATGGAAAAGGTGCCGGTTCTGGGCATTTCCGCCGATGCGGCCAGCACCGTGGTGATGCGCCACGGCCCCATCTCGGCGCTCGGCGAGGCCCTGGCCGAGACCGAGAACATGGTGCGCTCCACCTTCATCGGCATCGGCCAGATGATCAACGGTACGCGCGACACCGACGAATTGGGCGGGCCGATCCGAATCGCCAAGGGGGCAGGGGAAGCGGCGCAGCTCGGCCTGGCCAGCGTAGTCTTCTACACCATTCTCCTGTCGCTCAATCTTGGCCTGATCAATCTTTTCCCTATTCCGGTTCTCGATGGCGGCCACCTAATGTTTTACGCCTTCGAAGCCATTCTTGGCCGTCCCCTGGGGGAGAAGGCCCAAGAATATGGTTTCCGAATCGGGTTGTTTCTGGTATTGGCCTTGATGGTCTTTGCCACCCGCAACGACCTTGTGTCGCTGCCGGTTTGGGATATGGTGAAGCGGTTGTTTTCGTGAGCCGGATCTGAACCATCGGTATCGCGAAGTCAAGGGGGGCCTGGATGCGTTTCGTGCTGTGGACCGCTGTATTGCTGGGCTTTCTCGCCGGCTCGATGCCGGCATACGCCCAGGACGGCGGACGAATCCGCTCCATCTCCATTCTAGGCACCCAGCGTATCGAGCTCGAGACGGTCAAGTCGTACATGACCGTCGCGGAGGGCGACCTCTACGATGCCGATCGCGTCAACCGCTCGCTGAAGGCGTTGTTCAACACCGGGCTGTTCGCCGACGTCACCATTCGCCGCGAAGGCGATCAGCTGGTGGTCCGCGTGGTGGAAAATCCCATCATCAACCGGATCGCCTTCGAGGGGAACAACCGTATCAAGGACGAGCAGCTGAACTCGGAAGTGCAACTGCGTCCGCGTACCGTCTACACCCGGTCCAAGGTGCAGGCCGACGTCAAGCGCCTGCTGGAGCTTTACCGCCGTTCCGGCCGCTTCGCCGCCACGGTGGAGCCCAAGATCATCCAACTGGAGCAGAACCGCGTCGATCTGGTCTACGAGATCAGCGAGGGCCAGCCCACCTATGTGCGTCGCATCGCCTTCGTCGGCAACAAACGCTATGACCAGGACAAGCTGCGCGAGGTGCTGCAGACCAAGGAAGAGCGTTGGTACCGGTTCCTGACCAGCGACGACACCTATGATCCCGACCGCGTGACCTATGATCGCGAATTGCTGCGCCGCTTCTACCTGAAGCGCGGATTCGCCGATTTCCGGGTCAGCTCGGCCATCGCCGAACTGACGCCGTCGCGAGAAGGTTTCTTCATCACCTATACCATCGACGAGGGCGAGCGTTACAAGTTCGGGACCTCGACCATCGACGCCAATCTGCGCGACTTGAAGCCGGAAGACCTCCAGCCGCTGCTGATCAGCGAGCCGGGCGAATGGTACAATGCCGATCAGGTTGAAGACATCGTCCAGAAGCTGACCGACGCGGTGGGCACCAAGGGCTATGCCTTCGTGGACGTCAAGCCCCAGGTGAAGCGCAACCGCGAAACCCAGACCATCGACATCTCCTACAATATCCAGGAGGGCCCGCGCGTCTTCGTCGAGCGCATCGACATCTCCGGCAACGTCCGGACCCTGGACCAGGTGATTCGCCGCGAGTTCCGGCTGGTAGAGGGCGACGCCTTCAACTCGGCCAAGCTGCGCCGCTCGCGTCAGCGCCTGAAGGACCTCAATTTCTTCGAGAAGGCAGAGGTCACCAATATTCCGTCGGATACGGCGCCTGACCGGACCGTCATCAAGGTGGATGTACAGGAGAAGTCGACGGGCGAGTTGACCTTTGGTGTCGGCTGGGCATCCACGGCCGGTCCGATCGTCGAGGCGTCCTTGCGCGAACGCAATCTGCTGGGCCGCGGCCAGGATCTGCGACTGAGCGGTGGTCTCGGAACCAAGCGCAGCAGCGTCGATCTTTCGTTCACCGAGCCTTACTTCATGGATCGTGAAGTGGCAGCTGGCTTCGACGTCTTCGTCATCGATCGCAAGCTGCAGAAGGAAAGCTCTTATGACGCCTCGTCCATCGGCGGCGATCTCCGGGCGGGCTACCGTCTGTCCGAAAATCTGCGCCAGGACTGGACGTATACCCTGAAGCAGGACACGGTCAAGGGCATCAACAGTACTTCCATCTACGTTCTGGAACAGATCGGGTCGAGGGTCAGCTCCGTTGTCGGTCAGACGCTCCTTTACGATCGCCGGGATTCCCGTATCGAACCCACGGAAGGGTATTTTGTCCGTTTGGGAACGGAAGCGGCCGGTGCTGGCGGTGACGCTCGCTATCTGCGCGGTCTGGTGAGCGGTGGGCAATACTTTACCCTGACCGACAAGTGGATTCTCGGTGTGACCTCTTCGATCGGCATGATTCACGGCCTTGATCAGCGTGTTCGCATCACCGACCGCTTCTATGTCGGCGGTGACAACCTGCGTGGTTTCGCCAGTGGCGGCATCAGCCCCCGCGACAGCGGCACCGGCGATGCCCTTGGTGGTCTGTGGCAGGCGGTCGGGTCGGCGCAGGTCAAGTTCCCGCTGGGCCTGCCTGAAGAGTTTGGCGTAAATGGTCAGATCTTTACAGATGCTGGTACCATCGGCGAAACCGACACTGCCAACACGACAAATGTGAACCAATCCAGTTCGATCCGTATGGCATCCGGCATGGGTATCGGCTGGAAGTCTCCCATGGGACCGGTATCTGTCGATCTGGCTTATCCGGTTATGCGGGAAAAGTTCGACAAGAAGGAATACTTCCGGTTCAACTTCGGAACCAAGTTCTGACCGTGCTCGCGGATGCGTCACGGGTCCCAAGTGGAAGAGATGTCGTGAAGAACAGCGTGTCGTGCCGCCTCGTCCTGGCCGCTCGTCTGGCGTTGCTGTTGCCGATGGCGGTATTGGCATTGCTCCTGTCCGGTGGTCCCGCCGAGGCCCAGCGCGCCGGCGGTGTGCCCATGAGCCTGATCATCGTCGATATCCAGCAGGCTCAGCGCGAATCCTTGCCGGGCAAGGCTCTGGCCGCCCAGCGCGACAAGTACCAGCAGAATTTCCAGGCCGAGTTCAACTCGGCCCGCCAATCCCTGCAGCGCAGCGACCAGGATCTCGCCAAGCAAAAGGGCACCATGCCGCAGGACGCCTATGACCAGAAGGTCAAGGCCCTTGAGATGCAGGTGGTGGCCTTCCAGAACCGGACGCAGATGGCGGTTCGCGCCTTGGAGAAGTCAACGGATTCCGCCATGGCGGAACTGATGAACGCCATCCTGACCGTCACCGGCGAGATTGCCTCCGAGATGGGGGCCAATCTGGTCCTGCCCAAGCAGCAGGTGGTGCTGCACGAGCCGCGCATGGACGTCACCGCTCAGGTGATCGAACGGCTGAACAAGCGCCTGCCGGCCGTCAATTTCCCCGTGCCCGAGGTGGATGCCCCCGCGCCATCCGAGCCTGCCCCCATCAAACCCGGTAAGAAGTGACACCATGGCCGATCCCCGTTTCTTCACCAAAGCCGGTCCTTTCACGCTCGCCCAGTTGGCCGAACTGTCGGGTGCCGCTCCGGCCGAGGGCTGCGACCCCAAGGCGGTCTTCGTCGATGTCGCATCGCTGGAGCAGGCGGGGGCGGACAACGTTTCTTTCCTGGATAACCGGAAATACGTGGCGGCGTTCCAGGCCAGCAAGGCCGGGCTGTGCATTGTCGCGCCCGAGATGGCGGAAAAGGCCCCGACCGGCATGGCGCTGCTGCTGTCTCCCGATCCCTATCGGGCCTATGCCCGCATCGCCCAGGCCTTCTATCCCGTTCCGGCCCCCGAGCCGTGGGTGGCGCCCACCGCGTGGGTCGATGCGTCCGCCAAGGTGGGGGAGGGATGCCGCATCGAACCCGGCGCGGTGATCGGCGCCGGGGCCGAAATCGGCGCCCGCTGCCGTATCTGCGCCAATGTTGTGATCGGCACCGGCGTGGTGATCGGCGATGATTGCACCATCGGCGCCAATGCCACCGTTTCCCACGCCCTGGTGGGCAACCGGGTCAACATCTATCCCGGCGCCCGCATCGGCCAGGACGGATTTGGCTTCGCCATGGGGCCGCAGGGCCATCTGAAGGTGCCGCAGCTGGGCCGCGTGGTCATCGGCAACAACGTCGAGATCGGGGCCAACGCCACCATCGACCGGGGCGCTGGTCCCGATACGGTGATCGGCGACGGCTGCATGATAGACAACCTCGTCCAGATTGGGCACAACGTGCAGCTGGGACGCGGCTGTGTCATCGTGGCGCAGGTCGGCATCTCGGGCTCGACCCACATGGGCGACTTCGTCGCCGCGGGCGGCCAGGCCGGCATCACCGGCCATTTGAAGATCGGATCGGGCGCGCGCATCGCCGCCCAGGCCGGCGTGATGCGCGACATCAAGCCGGGTGAAACCGTCGGCGGCGCGCCCGCCGTGCCCATGGCCGACTGGCTGCGCCAGTCGGCGATCCTGGGCAAGATGGCGCGAAAGAAGGGTTAAGGCCAAAAGCAGGACGTGCGTTATGGATACCGCTAACAACGACCAGGTTACCGACCTGGGCAAGGTCATCGACATCAACCGGATCATCCAGATGATTCCGCATCGCTATCCGTTCCTCATGGTGGACCGGGTGGTGCAGGTGGTGGCCAATGAAAGCGCCGTGGGCATCAAGAACGTCACCATCAACGAGCCGTTCTTCCAGGGCCATTTCCCGTCGCGCCCCGTGTTTCCCGGCGTTCTGATCATCGAGTCCATGGCCCAGACGGCGGCCGTGCTGGTGGTCGAAACCCTGGGCGAATCCGCAGAGGGCAAACTGGTCTACTTCATGAGCGTCGAGAACTGCCGCTTCAGAAAGCCGGTCGGTCCCGGCGACCAGCTGATGATCCATGTGTTCAAGGAACGGTCGCGCGGCAACGTCTGGAAGTTCCGGGGCGAAGCCAAGGTCGATGGCGTCCTTGTCGCCGAAGCCACCTATGCCGCCATGATTCTGGACGAGAAATGACCAATATTCATCCTTCGGCCGTTGTCGATTCCAAGGCGGAGATTGCCTCCTCGGCCATCATCGGCCCGTTCTGCGTGGTGGGCCCCGACGTCCGTCTGGGCGAGTCCGTCGAACTGGTCTCCCACGTGGCGGTGGCGGGGCGCACCAGCATCGGTGCCGGCACCCGTATCTTCCCCTTCGCCTCCATCGGCCACCGGCCCCAGGACCTCAAGTACAAGGGCGAACCGTCGACCCTGGAGATCGGGGCCAACAACCAGATCCGCGAGCACGTCACCATGAATCCCGGCACCGAGGGTGGCGGCATGGTGACCAAGGTGGGCGACAACTGTCTGTTCATGGCCAGCGCCCACGTGGCCCACGACTGCATCCTGGGCGACAACGTCATCATGGCCAACAACGCCACCCTGGCCGGCCATGTGACGGTGGGGGAATACGCCTTCCTGGGCGGGCTGTCGGCGGTGCACCAGTTCGTGCGCATCGGCCGCCACGCCATGATCGGCGGCATGTCGGGTGTCGAGGCCGACGTGATCCCCTTCGGCATGGTGATCGGCAACCGCGCCTATCTCAACGGGTTGAACATCGTCGGGCTGAAGCGTCGCGGCTTCTCGCGCGATGACATCCACACGCTCAGGAACGCCTATCGCCTGATGTTCGCGCCGGAAGGCACGCTGGCCGAGCGGCTCACCGACGTGGAAGAGCAGTTCAAGGACCATCCGGTGGTGATGGAGATCGTCGCCTTCATCCGCTCGGATTCGTCGCGCTCGCTCAGCACGCCGAATGGCTCCTAAGCTCGGCATTATCGCGGGCGGCGGCGACCTGCCGGGACTGGTCGCCGCCGCTTGCCGCGCCCAGGGGCGCCCTTTTCACTTCCTTGCCCTTTCCGGCCATGCCGACGCCCAGGTGATCGGCGAGGATTCCCCCCAGGATTGGATTCGCCTGGGCGAAGCGGGGACCGGATTCGAACGCCTGCGCCAGGCCGGGGTCGCCGAAGTGGTGATGATCGGCCCGGTTCGCCGCCCATCCTTGCTGGAACTGGCCCCGGACTTCCGGACCGCCCGCTTTTTCGCCCGGGTCGGCCTGAAAGCCCTGGGCGATGACGGATTGCTGCGCGCCGTGGTCGCCGAACTGGAGGGCGAGGGCTTCAAGGTGGTGGGTGTGGACGAGGTCTTGTCCGATTGCCTCGCCGTTGCCGGGCCCTATGGCGCGCTGGCGCCCGACGAACAGGCGAGCGCCGACATCGCCCGCGGCATCCAGGTGGCGCGTGGCCTGGGCGCGCTGGACGTCGGCCAGGCGGCAGTGGTGCAGCAAGGCATCGTGCTGGGCGTCGAGGCCATCGAGGGCACCGACAATCTGCTTCGCCGCTGCGGCCCCCTGGCCCGTGAAGGGCTGGGCGGCGTGCTGGTCAAGGTGAAGAAGCCGGGCCAGGACCGGCGCATCGATCTTCCCACCATCGGAATGACCACCCTGCGCGAAGCCGCCGCCGCCGGTCTGCGCGGCATCGCGGTGGAGGCGGGGGGCGCCCTGGTGCTTGGCCGCGACGCCATTTCCGCCGAGGCCGACCGCCTGGGCCTGTTCGTGGTCGGCGTCCAGCCATGAGCGCCGCGCCGCTGCTGGTCTACCTCATCGCCGGCGAGCCGTCCGGGGACCTGTTGGGCGCGCGGCTGATGGCGGCCCTGAAGGACCGGCTGGGCGACGGCGTGGCCTTCGCCGGCATCGGCGGCGAGGGCATGCAGGCCGAAGGGCTGCAATCACTGTTTCCCATGACCGAACTGTCGGTCATGGGCCTGGTCGAAGTTCTGCCCCGAATCCCTAAGATCCTGCGCCGGGTGGGGGAGACCCTTTCCGATATCGAAACGAAGCGCCCCGACGCCCTGATCACCATCGATTCCTGGGGGTTCAACGGCCGCATCCATGCGGGGCTCAAGACGCGGGGCTCCGATGTCCCGCGCATCCACTACGTGGCCCCCATGGTGTGGGCCTGGAAGTCGGGGCGGACCAAGACCCTGGCCAAGGTGCTCGATCTGCTGTTGACCCTGCTGCCCAACGAGCCGGAATGGTTCGAAAAGGAGGGGCTCAAGACCCTGCATGTGGGCCATCCGGTGATCGAAGGCGCGGCGGCCAAGGGCGACGGAGCCGCCTTCCGGCTTCGCCATGCCATAGCCCCCGACCGTCAGCTGCTTTGCGTGCTGCCCGGTTCGCGCCATTCCGAGACCGCCAAGCTGCTGGGACCGTTCGGCGAGACCATGGCATTGCTGGCCAAGCGCATGCCCAACCTTGCCGTTGTGGTGCCGACGGTGGAAACCGTGGCCGAGGAAGTGACGCGCGCGGTCAAGTCCTGGCCTCTGCCCACCGTCGTGGTGCGGGGTCCCGAGAAATACGACGCCTTCGCCGCCTGCGACGCCGCCCTGGCGGCTTCGGGGACCGTGGCGCTGGAACTGGCCATGGCGCGGCTGCCGGCGGTGATCACCTACAAGGTGTCGCCGCTCTCCGCCTTCATCGCCACCCGCTTCCTGGGGCTCAGCCTCAAATTCGTCACCCTCGTCAATATCCTGGTTGACGAGGCGGTGATGCCGGAATTGCTGCAGGATGATTGCCGCCCGGACAAACTGGCGGCGGCGGTGGAGCATCTGCTGACCGACGAGGCGGCGCGGGCTTTACAGGCGGCGGGGGCGCGCCGCGCCCTGGAAAAGCTTGGTCTGGGCGGCGAAAGCCCCGGGCGGCGGGCCGCCGACGCGGTGATAGACTTCATCAGGCAACGCAAGGAGTTGGGAAATGGCTGACTGGCGCTTTCTCCACACCATGATCCGGGTGGGCGACCTGGACCGCTCCATCGACTTCTATACCCGCCTGCTGGGCATGCGGCTGCTGCGCCGCACCGATTATCCCGAGGGGCGCTTCACTCTGGCCTTCGTCGGCTATGGCGAGGAAGCCTCCCATACGGTGATCGAACTGACCCACAACTGGGATACGGCG
This sequence comes from Magnetospirillum sp. ME-1, assembly GCF_002105535.1. GTDB lineage: Bacteria > Pseudomonadota > Alphaproteobacteria > Rhodospirillales > Magnetospirillaceae > Phaeospirillum. Next base: position 1,592,239 of record NZ_CP015848.1, read on the forward strand.
AGCTACGAACTGGGCGGCGGGTTCGGCCATCTGGCGCTGGGCGTGGCCGACATCTACGCGGCCTGTGCCGGACTGGAGGCGGCAGGCGCCAGGATCGTGCGTGCGCCGGGCCCCATGAAGCACGGTTCGACGGTCATCGCCTTTGTCGAGGACCCGGACGGCTACAAGATCGAGCTGATTCAGAAAAGCTAGCTGAACGCGGCTTCAGGCTGGCTTTCGCGCACGATGTCGATCAGGCGCAGCAGGATGTCGGGTTCCTGCGCCCCGGCCAGGGCGTAGGCCCCGTCGAGGATCAGGCAGGGCACGCCGTTGACGCCGAGGCGATGGGCGCGGGCATTGTCGTTGAGCACACCCACGGCATCGGCGTCCGAAGCCAGATAGGTGAGCAGCGGGGTGCGCTCCAGCCCGAACGAGGCGCCGATATCGGCCAGGGTCTCGACATCGCCGATATCCATTCCCTGGCAGAAATAGGCCTTGTACAGGGCCTCGACCACCTCGGCCTCGTGCCCCGACGAAGCGGCGTAGCGGATCAGCCGGTGGGACCCCAGCGAATTGGGCATGCGGGTGATGGAGTCGAAGTCGAACTCGATGCCTTCGGTCTTGCCGGCGGCGGCCACGGCGCCATGGACCCGCTGGACGCGGGCGGTACCGCCGAACTTGCGGTCGAGATAGACCTTGCGGTCGATGCCTTCCGGCGGCAGGTCGGGATTGAGCAGGAACGGACGCCAGATGATGCGGACACGGGTTTCGGGGCGCTGGGCCAGGGCACGCTCCAGTCGGCGCTTGCCCACGTAGCACCAGGGACAGACCGTATCGAAGACGTACTCGATCCTCACGGGCTTTCTCTTAATCCAGCTTGGCCTGCACCCGGGCCAGCAGCGTCTCCAGCGTATCGGTAGTCTTGGCGTCGGTGCAAGCCACCTGCACCCAGACCTTGACCGGCTGATAGACCTCGCGCACCGCGAAATCGGTATAGGCCAGGACGCCGGCGATGCGGTGCATCACCACCTCGGCCTCGACGGTGGGGGTGTCGGGCAGCACCACGCAGAACTGGTTCTTGGCGTAGAGCGCTGTCAGATCCTCGGCGCGGAGCAATCCGGTGATCCACTGGCCCAGCTGCTGGGCCAGGTGCTCGGCAGCGTCATCGCCGAAATGGCTGCGCACGCCTTCGATATTGGGGATGTAGAAGAACACCACGGCCAGATGGCGGTCATGGGCCTTGGCGATCTCCAGGCGCTCGCTCAGATAGGAATCCAGATAGCCCCGGCTGTAGACGCCGGTCAGGGGGTCGCGAGTCTGTTCCTTCAGGCTTTCGAACAGGGCGCCGCGGATGGACCAGCGCAATTGCTGCCGGCGCACCATGCTCAACACCGAAGCGCGCAGGATGCCCGGGTCGAGCGGGCGGGGCAGGACGCGGCTGGCGCCCCGGCGGTAGATTTCCGCCGCCGCCACGCCCTTGTCGGCCACCACCACCATGGGCAGGTTGAACAGGCGGGGATTGTTGCGGACCTGGGAGGCGAAGGCCAGATAGCCTTCCAGATCGCCATCGGTCGTGACCACGGCGGCGTCGAAATTGCGGTGCTCCAGCAGGCTTTCCGCATCGTAGAGGTTGGCGCTGCTGATCACCTCGGCCGAGGAACCGAGAATGGCGCTCACCCCGTCGCGGTCATGGCCGACCACCAGAATGCAGGGGCGGGTGCCGTCCTGGACCGAGGCCCTGTCGCTGGCGCTCACGCCGAACGCCTGGGCGGCGCAGGCGCGATGGCGCAGCTCGGCGTGCATGGTGGCGAGGCGGACCAGCGGACGCAGGCGCGACAGCAGCTCCACGTCGTCATCCTGCATGGAGATGGTGTCGTCCAGGCCGGCGGCATAGGCCTTTTCCGCCGCATCGGCCGTCACCTTGTCCACCATCAGCACCATGGGGATGTCGGCCAGCATGGCTTCGTGCTTGAGAAAGGCGCCGAGACCGATGGGATCCTCGCCGGCGTCGCCCACCAGGATCAGGTCCGGATGCTCGTAGCGGGCCAGTTGCAGCACCTGCTCGCGGCTGGTGGCGTGCATGGCGTGATAGCCGTTATGGGACAGTCGCGCCAGAACCGCTTCCGCGGCCGCAGTATCGGCATGGGCTACGATGACGTTGGCCAGACGGATCATGGAGCGTGAACCTTCGATTGCAGAACAAGAGACCAGCATAATACGGATTGTCGTCCGCCATAAGGGGGTATGACCTCATTGCCGCGATGGCGACGAAGGGATAGTGTTGCGCCCTTCATTTCCTGCAAGGAGCAAGTCATGTCCGGGCATTCCTCGCCGATGGTCAACCGCCGTGGTTTTCTCGCCGCCGGCGCCGCTGGTGCCGCCGCCCTGGGGCTGGGCGGCCGGGTCGGTCCGCTGCATGCCGCCGAGCCGCTGAAGGTCGGCCTGTTGCTGCCCATGTCCGGGGGCCTCGCCCGCGAGGGCCAGAGCTGCAAGCGCGGCGCCGACGTCACCCCCGGCCTGCTGGCCGATATGGGCATGCCGGTCCAGCTGATGATCGCCGACACCGAGACCAATATCGACACCGCCCGGACGCGGGCCGAGAAGCTGATCGCCGACGGCGCCCAGGTGCTGATCGGCGCCTTCGATTCCGCCCATACCCTGGCGGTGGCCCAGGTCTGCGAACAGCGCGGCGTGCCGCTGGTGATCAACATCGCCGCCGCGCCCAACATCACCGAGCAGGGCTTCAAGACGGTGTTCCGCAACTTCCCCACGGCGCCCAAGCTGGTGACCGAGGGCCTGGCCCTGATGAAGGACGTGTTCAAGATCACCGGCACCACGCCCACCAAGGCGGTGTTCCTGCACAACAACGACACCTTCGGCACCGCCATGGCCGGCGCGGTGAACAAACTGTTCCCCACGCTGGACATGCCGTTCCCGCTGGTGGAAACCATCGCCTATGACGGCGCCGCCCGCGATCTGGCGGTGGAAGTGGGCAAGGCCAAGGCCACCGGCGCCGATCTGGTGCTGCTGGTACCGCACGGCGACGACTGCATCCGCGTCATCCGCGAGATGGTCAAGCAGCGCTTCGAGCCCAAGGCGGTGGTGTCGCCCGGCAGCCCCGGCATGTACGAGACCCAGTTCTACAAGACGCTGGGCAAGTACTCCGACTACTGCATGACCAACCTGCCGTGGATCAATCCCAAGACCGCCATGAGCCAGGCCCTGCTCAAGGCCTTCACCAAGGCCTATCCCGACGCCCTGTTCGAGATGAACATCGGCTACACCTTCGAGGCGATCCTGATCGCCGCCGACGCCGCCAGGCGGGCAGGGTCCAACGATCCCAAGGCCATTCTGGCGGCGCTGCCCGCCACCAACATCGCCGAGCACGTGATGATCGGTGGCCCCATCGTGTTCGACGCCAAGGGCCAGAACACCAACACCCGCTCGGCGACCATCCAGAACTTCGGCGGCAAGCCGCTGGTGGTGCTGCCCAGCGATGTTGCCGAGGCAAAGCCGGTATTCCCCGCTCCGGGCTGGCAACAGCGCGGCTGATAGGGTACAAGCCGACGGCCGTCGCCTTGGGCGGCCGTCGGATTTGCTTATCCTCCATGACCATCGACCTTGCCAATCAGATCGTTACGGGCCTTTTGACCGGGCTGGTCTACAGCCTGATGGCGCTGGGCCTGTCGGTGATCTTCGGCGTCGTGCGTGTCGTCAATTTCGCCCACGGCGAGATGACCGCCATCGCCATGTACGCCGCCTGGGCGCTGTTTACTTGGGCGGAGCTGGATCCGCTGGTCGGCTTGCCGCTGATCGCGCTGCTGCTGTTCGCGCTGGGCTATGTCATGCAGCGCGGCCTGATCGACGCCTTCGTCGCCAAGCCCGAGCACATGCAGTTCATCCTGCTGGTGGCGGTGGCCATCATCATGGTCAACGGCTCGCTGCTGGTCTTCGGCCCCGACGCCCACGGTATCCAGGTTCCTTACGGCTTCGACACCTATGAGGTGGGGCCGCTGCTGGTGGACAAGGTCCGCCTGCTGGCGGCCATCGCCGCGCTCGCCATCTCGGGCCTGCTGATGCTGTTCTTCCGCCGCACCATGACCGGCAAGGCCATCCGCGCCTGCGCCGACAATCTGGTGGGCGCCAAGGTCATCGGGCTGAACGTCAAGCAGCTCTACGCCGTCACCTTCGGCATCGGCGCGGCCTGCGTCGGCGCCGCCGGCGCGCTGCTGTCCATGCTGATCGACGTGATGCCGTCCAGCGGTCCCGAACTGACCATGCTGGCCTTCATCATCGTCATCGTCGGCGGCCTGGGCAGCATGGGTGGCGCGTTGCTGGGGGGCATCCTGATCGGCGTCTCCGAGGTTTTGGCCGGCTATTTCCTGATGCCCTCCATGAAGGGCATGTTCAGCTTCGCCATCCTGATCCTGATCCTGGTGCTTCGGCCCCAAGGCCTGATGGGGGCGCGCAAATGAGCCGTCAGGCCCTGGCTCTCGGCCTGCTGCTGGCCGCCTTCGCCCTGGCCCCCCTGGTGGCCGGGCCCTACCTGCTGTCGGTCCTGGTGGTGGTGATGTACTTCGCCTATGTGGGCCAAGCCTGGAACATCATGATGGGCTTCGCCGGCCAGCTGTCGCTGGGCCATACCCTCTATGTCGGCCTGGGGGCCTATACCTCGGCGGCGCTGTTCGTCCATCTGGGCGTGCCGGCGGTGTTCGGCCTGTTCGCCTCGGTGGCGGTGGCGGCGCTGGCGGGCGGCATCATCGGCTCGCTGGGCTTCCGCTTCGGGGTCAAGGGCGTCTATTTCGCCCTGCTGACCATCGCGTTCGCCGAGTTCACCCGCATCTCGTTCGAGCATATCCCCGGCCTGGGCGGCCCGGCCGGGCTGTTCCTGCCGGTGGGCGACCGCAGCGGAATCGACCTGATCCATCTGCGCGGCCATCCGCTGATGTTCTATTACCTGATCCTGGCCATGACCGTGGGCATCTTCCTGCTGTGCCGCCGGTTGGTGCATTCGCGCCTGGGCTATACCTGGCTGGCGGTGAGGGAGGACCAGGAGGCGGCGGCCGCTCTTGGCATCAACGTCTTCCGCGCCAAGCTTTACGCGGTGATGCTGTCGGCCGGGCTGACGGCGCTGGGGGGCGTGTTCTTCGCCTTCTACTACAACAACCTGTTCCCCAATCAGGCCTTCGGCATGAACCGGTCCATCGAGATCATCCTGGCGCCCATCGTCGGCGGGTTGGGAACCCTGTTCGGGCCGATCCTGGGGGCGCTGATCCTGACACCCCTGGGCGAGCTGATCACCGCCGTGACCGAGGCCATGGGCTTCAAGGCGGCGGGCATCAAGCAGCTGTGCTACGGCCTCGCCCTGCTGGCCATCGTCAAGTTCCTGCCCGACGGCGTCTGGCCGTGGATCCGCGCCCGCCTGGGCCTGGAGCAGGATCAGGACGGGAAGGAGGGGCAATGAGCGCCGCGCCGCTGCTCCTGGTCGAGGGCATCTCCAAGAACTTCCGTGGCCTGCGCGCCGTGGACGGGGTCTCGTTCAGCGTCAATGCCGGCGAGGTGGTGGCGCTGATCGGCCCTAATGGGGCGGGAAAGACCACTGTTTTCAACATGATCGCCGGCGTCTTTCAACCGGACGGCGGGCGGATCGAGCTGGACGGCGCCTCGCTGGTCGGCCTGCGTCCCGATCAGGTCTGCCGGGAGGGCGTGGGCCGCACCTTCCAGCTGGTCAAGCCCTTCGGCAACATCTCGGTGGAGGAGAACGTACTGGTCGGCGCCCTGCGCTGGACCCACGACATCGCCCAGGCGCGGCGCCGCGCCCGCGAGGTGCTGGAGTTGCTGGGACTGGCCGACAAGCGCCGCCAGATGGCGCGCGGCCTGACGCTGCCCGACCGCAAATGCCTGGAAGTGGCCCGCGCCCTGGCCACCGGGCCCAAGCTGCTGCTGCTCGACGAGGTGATGGCCGGTCTGCGCCCCGCCGAGACCGACCGTATGGTGGAGGTCTTCCGCAACCTCAACCGCGATACCGGCCTGACCATCGTGCTGATCGAGCATGTCATGCGCGCCGTGATGGCGCTGTCCCAGCGGGTGGTGGTGATCAATTCCGGCAAGCCGGTCTGCGAGGGCGCACCGGACGAGGTGGTACGCGACCCCAGGGTTCTCGAATGCTATCTGGGCCAGGAGAAGCTCTGATGCTCGACGTGCGGAACCTCGACCTGTTCTACGGCGACGCCCAGGCCCTGAGCGATGTGAGCTTCACCGTGCCCGATGGGTCCATCACCGCCATCGTCGGCGCCAACGGGGCGGGCAAGACCTCGCTGATCCGCGCCATCGCCGGCATGGAAAAGCCGCGTTCCGGCTCGATCCGCTTCGACGGAACCGACATCACGGGCAAGGAAAGCTTCGAAATCTGCGACCTCGGCCTGGGCCAGGTGGCCGAGGGTCGTCAGGTGTTCCCCACCATGAGCGTCGAGGACAACCTGGAACTGGGCGCCATGGTGCCGCGTGCCCGCAAGAAATCCGCCGAAAGCCTGGAACGCGTGTGGGACATGTTCCCCCGCCTGCTGGAGCGCCGCAGGCAGATGGCCGGGACGCTGTCGGGCGGCGAGCAGCAGATGTTGGCCATCGGCCGCTGCCTGATGGGCATGCCCAGAATGATCATGTTCGACGAGCCGTCGCTGGGCCTGTCGCCCGCCATGGTCCACGAGGTCTTCGCCATCATCCGCCGCCTGCACGAGGACGGCATGACCATCGTGCTGGTCGAGCAGAACGTGGCGGTATCGCTGCACATGGCCGACCACGCCTGCGTGCTGGAGAACGGCCACGTGGTGATGGAGGGCAGGGGCGCCGATCTCCTGGGCGACGACCGCGTCAGGGCCGCCTATCTCGGCCTGTGATTGAAATTCTCATTGGCGAGCGGCTATTCTCGCCCCATGTCTACGCAGCACTCCCCCCTGTTTCTCGACGCCGTCCGCCATCACCAGTCGGGCAATCTCGGGACCGCCGAACGTCTTTACCGCAAGCTGGTGGAGAAAGAGCCCCGCAATCCCGACGCCTGGTATCTGGCCGGCTATCTGTTCATACAGCGGCGCCAGTTGACCAGGGCCCTGGCCCATCTCGACAAAGCGGTGCAACTCCGTCCCCATTACACCGAGGCCCAGCTCAATCGAGCCAACGTCCTGATGGAACTGGGGCGAGCCGAGGACGCCGTCTTGGGTTATCGCGCCGCGACCCAGTGCACGCAGCCGCATCCCGAAGCCTTTGCCGGGTTGGGCCAAGCTCTGGCACGGTTGGGACGTCCCGCTGAAGCCGCCGAAGCCTTCGGCGCGGCCCTGCGGCTGGCTCCCGACCATTCCGCCGCCAATGCCGGCCTGGCCAACGCCTTGCGCCTATTGGGGCGTGACGCCGAGGCGCTGCCCCACGTCCTGGCCTATGCCGTGGGAGCGAAGGATATTCAGGTTTTGCTGGACCTCAGCCGTGAGGCCATGTCCCGCAACCTGTTGCCAGTCGCCCACGCCGCCCTGCAGGCCGTCACCAGCCTTCGGCCCGCCGATGCGGATTCCCTGGCCTTGCTGGCCAATCTCAGCCAGATGGGCAGCCGCTACGCCGAAGCCGAGGCTACGGCCCGCCGCGCGCTGGCCCTGAAGGCCGATCTGGCCTTGGCCCATTCGGTCCTCGGCCGCGCCCTTTTCCGCCTGGAGCGGACGGAAGAGGCCGCCGCCGCCCTCAAGGAGGCTTGCCGGCTCGATCCCGACGATGCCGAGGCCCGCCATTTCCTGTCACTGCTGACCGGCGAGACGGATTCGGAGGCGCAGTTGAGGTACACCCGCGACCTGTTCGACGGGTGCGCCGCCACGTTCGATCAGGTTCTGGTGGATCAACTGGAGTATTCCGCCCCCTGGGTCCTGGCCGAGGAACTGAAGGCCGCCGGCGTGCTGGACCGCTCCCAGGCTATCATCGATCTGGGTTGCGGCACCGGTTTGTGCGGTACGCTCCTCAAGCCGCACGCCACCCGTCTCGTCGGGGTCGACCTGGCGCCGGGCATGGTCGAGGCCACCCGCCGGCGCGGTCTCTACGATGAGGTTATCGAGGGAGAGATCGCCGAGGTTCTGAGCGGGCGAAACGCCGAGTACGACCTGGCCATCGCTGCCGATGTCTTGATCTACATCGGAGAATCGTCGCAGGTGTTTGCCGCGACCCGCCAGGCACTGCGCGAGGGCGGCTGTTTCGCCTTCTCTGTGGAAATTGAAGACCGTCCGGGTGTCACGGGTCGCAGCAGCGGCCGGTTTGCCCATTCCTCGGCCTATATCCAGGACCTTGCCGGCCGTTTTGGCTTCGCGGTGATCGCCGAGCGGGCCTTTCCCCTGAGAAAGGAGCTTGGCCACCACATCGAGGGCCGCGCCTACGTGCTGCGCGCCATCTAGCGTGGGATAGGAGACGTGCTATGAAGTGGGCCGTAACGTCTCTGCAAGGCGTTGAAATGCCGCCAATCCTCTACGGCACCGCCTGGAAGAAGGAACGGACCGCCGGCTTGGTGGAATTGGCCCTGGCCCAGGGATTTCGCGGTATCGACACCGCCTGCCAGCCCAAGCACTACCACGAGTCGGGGGTGGGCGAGGGCTTGGCCGCCGCTTGGGCCAAGGGTTTGCGCCGCGACGAAATCTACCTGCAGACCAAGTTCACCCCCCTGGCGGGGCAGGATCCCCAGCGCATTCCCTACGATCCCTCCGCCAGCCTTGCCCGGCAGGTGGCGCAATCCTTCGAACGCTCGCGGGCCAACCTGGGAACGGACGTCCTGGACGGCCTCGTGCTCCACTCGCCCCTGGCCGGTCCCGCCGATTTCCGCGAGGTCTGGACCGCCATGGAGGCCCTGTTCGATGACGGCGGGGTTCGCCAACTGGGGATCAGCAATTGCTATGATCCCGAGGTGCTGCGCCATCTCTGCGAGACGGCGCGCGTCAGGCCGGCCATCGTGCAGAACCGCTTCTATGCCGCCACCGGCTACGACCGGGCCCTGCGGGAGTATTGCCGCCGGAACGGCATCCTCTACCAGAGCTTCTGGACGCTGACCGCCAACCCGGACATCCTGGCCCACGATACGGTCAAGGCATTGATGTCAAAGCACCGCCGCACCGCCGCCCAGGTCTTCTTCCGCTATCTCAGCCAGACGGGAATCATCCCGCTGACCGGGACAAGCTCGGCCGAACACATGCGGGAAGATCTAGAGATCACCGATTTCGCGCTGGCGGACGAGGAGTGCGAGGCGGTGGGGGCGTTGCTGAGGTAAGTGGCGGAAGGGGAGGGATTGCCGCCTTCGGCGTCGTTCGGGCGCGCGCTTCGTATGAGCGCGCCCTCACCGAACCCTGGGGGGCGTCCACCGCTCGCCATTCCCCTATGAACGCCGAAGGCCCCGGGCGGGGCCTTTGGCGTTCCTGGCGGAAGGGGAGGGATTCGAACCCCCGGACCCCTTGCGAGGCCTGCGGTTTTCAAGACCGCTGCAATAGACCACTCTGCCACCCTTCCGCAGCCCGGCAGATTTAGCGCACCGGAGGCGGCGGCGCAATGGGGTGACATAAACGAACAGATATTCGTTTCTTTGCCGGCCCCGGCTGTGTTTTCATGAAAGGCAACGAGGGGCGAAGCCCCCGCCGGACTTCACTAACGGGGAACGCACTCATGATCAGGAACGCAAGGATTCCGGCCCTGGCCGGCGCCGTGGCCCTTTCGCTGGCCGCCCTGCCGGCACTGGCGGAGCAGACGGTCAAGGTCGGCATTCTGTCGGACATGTCGGGGCCCTATTCGGACATGGGCGGGCCCGGTTCGGTGGCGGCGGCGCAATTGGCCATCGACGATTGCCTGGCCAAGGAATGCAAGGGCATGAAGATCGAGCTTCTGTCCATCGACCACCAGAACAAGGCCGATATCGGCGTGCAGAAGGCCCGCGAATGGGCCGAGGTCAACAAGGTCAACGCCATCGCCGACCTGACCAATTCGGCGGTGGCGCTGGGGGTGCAGAAGCTGACGGTGGAGCACAACTTCGTCGCCATGTATTCCGGCCCGGCCACCACCAAGCTGACCAACGAGGATTGCTCGCCCAACGGCTTCCACTGGATGTTCGATACCTACGCCCTGGCGGCGGGCTCGGCCCAGGCCATCACCAAGATGGGCGGCAAGAGCTGGTATTTCCTCACCGTCGACTATGCCTTCGGCCATTCGCTCGAGGCCGATTCCATGGCCATGGTCAAGCAACTGGGCGGCACGGTGGCGGGGGCGGTCCGTCATCCGCTCAATACCGCCGACATGTCGTCCTTCCTCTTGTCGGCGCAAAGCTCCAAGGCCCAGGTGATCGCCCTGGCCAACGGCGCCGCCGACACCATCAACGCCATCAAGACGGCGCGCGAGTTCGGCATCGTCCAGGGCGGACAGCAGGTGGTGCCGCTGCTGATCTTCCTGACCGACATCCGCAGCCTGGGCCTGGAGATCGCCCAGGGGCTGACCTTCACCGAGGGGTTCTACTGGGACCAGGACGACCAGGCCCGCGCCTTCGCCGCCCGCTTCCAGAAGGCCTTCAAGGACCGCAAGCCGACCATGGTCCAGGCCGGCACCTATTCCAGCGTGCTGCACTACCTGCGCGCCGTGGCGGCGGCCAAGACCACCGAGGCCAAGGTGGTGGCGGCCAAGATGCGTGACATGCCCATCTCGGACGCGGTGATGCGCAACGCCGCCATCCGTCCCGATGGCCGGGTGATTCACGACATGCTGCTGGTCAAGGTCAAGACCCCGGCCCAATCCAAGGGAGATTGGGATTTCTATGATATCCAGGCCACCATTCCGGCGGCCGAGGCCTTCAAGCCCCTGGCCGCTTCGGCCTGTCCGGCAGTGAAGAAATAGACGGCTGGAGGGGGGGAGCGGCCGATGGCCGCCTTCCTCCCGCCAGATGGGTCGTGACAGCCCTGGCGCTGCGTGGCATCAAGGTCCCATGTTCCTGCTGTCCAAGCTCCTCGGTTTCGTCACCGACCCCGCCACCATCTTCCTGCTGCTGTTGCTGGGCGGCTGGCTGCTGACCCTGTCGCGGCGCTGGCTGCGTTTGGGGCGGGTGGTTCTTGGCGTGACGTTGCTGACCGTGACTTTTCTCTCGGTCGTGCCGGTCGAGCAGTGGATCATGACCCGGATTGAGGACAGGTTCAAAGCGCCCGACCCTCTGCCGGAAAAGGTGGACGGCATCATCGTGCTGGGCGGGTCGATTTCGCCGGACCTGAGTGCCGCGCGGGGGCAGGTGTCCATAGGCAGCGCAGCCACCCGCCTGACTGCGATGGTTCCCCTGGCGCAACGCTATCCCGAGGCCCGGCTGGTGTTCAGCGGCGGATCGGGCAGCCCCTTCAGCCAGGAGCATCGGGAAGCCGATTACGCCCGACTTTTCTATCGCGACATGGGATTCGACGCTGACCGCATCACCTTCGAGCGCGACTCCCGCAATACCCGCGAGAACGCCATCCTGTCCAAGGAACTGATGCGGCCCAGGCCGGGCGAGACATGGCTGCTGATCACCTCCGCAGGGCACATGCCGCGTGCCGTGGGCTGTTTCCGCGCCGTGGGCTGGCCGGTGATCCCCATTCCCGTCGATTATTATACATCTGGGCGATCCCGGCCCTGGTGGACGGAACTGCGCTTCAGCCCCGGCAAGGGCATTGGCGGCATGGGGCCGCTGATCCACGAGGGGCTGGGGTTGGCCATGTACCGCCTGATGGGCTGGACCGACGCGCTGCTGCCCAAGCCTTGAGATTGCAGTCTGCGGTCAAAGTGTGGCACAACACCCGGATGCTTACCAGATTTGGGGTTGGGCGCATGGCTTGGGCGACGAAATCTTGGATGATGGCCGGATTGGCCGTGGCGTCCCTGGCGCTGGGCGGCTGCGCCGCCTCGGCCGAGGAACCGGCCGCCCCGAGCGAGACCCAGGTGGCGGTGGCCGATGCCGGCTTCACCGGCTTCCTGGCCGGCGTGCGGGCCGAGGCCCTGGAAAAGGGCATCAAGCCCCAGACCCTGGACCTGGCGCTCGCCAACGTCACCCACATCGACCGGGTGATCGAACTGGACCGCAAGCAGCCGGAATTCACCCTGTCCTTCAACGACTATCTGGGCCGCATCGTCACCCCGGCCCGGGTGGAGGAGGGGCGCAGGAAGTTGGCCGAGAACATGGCGCTGCTCACCGAGATCGAACGCCGGTACGGTGTGCAACCGCGCTTCGTGGTGGCGCTGTGGGGCATCGAGACCAATTTCGGCAAGAACACCGGCGGCATGTCGGTGGTCTCGTCGCTGGCGACCCTGGCCTATGACGGGCGGCGGTCCAAGTATTTCCGTACCGAGCTGATGAACGCGCTCACCATCCTCGACCAGGGCCATATCGCGCCCGCCAGCATGATCGGATCGTGGGCCGGGGCCATGGGGCAATGCCAGTTCATGCCGTCCACCTTCCTGAAATTCGCCGTGGACTGGGATGGCGACGGCAAGCGCAACATCTGGACCAACCGCTCCGACGCCCTGGCCTCGGCCGCCAATTACCTGTCGTCGGAAGGCTGGAAGGGTGACCAGACCTGGGGCCGGGCGGTGAAGCTGCCCGCCGACTTCCCCCGCAACCTGCTGGGGGCCGACACCCGCAAGAGCGTCAAGGAATGGTCGGCGCTGGGCGTCAAGGGCAGCGACGGCAAGGCGCTGCCCGCCCGCGACATCACCGCCTCCATCGTGCTGGCCGAAGGAAGCAAGGGACCGGCCTTCCTGGTCTACGACAATTTCCGCACCATCATGAAGTGGAACCGCTCCACCTTCTTCGCCCTGGCGGCGGGGCATCTTGCGGACCGCATCGGCGGCAAGTAGACTACCACATCTTTGGTCGAGGCAGCGGGGAGGGGACTAGATGTCGCGGAGGACGCGCTTGGCGGCTTTGCTGCTGTCCGGAACCGTGCTCTCGGGCTGCGCCGAGATGAACCTGTTCGGCCACATGGCCAAGTCGGTGGGCGGCGAGACCCCGCCGCCGCCCTCGGCCTCGGCCGCCACCAACTACAAGGTGGGCAAGCCCTATCAGGTGGCTGGAGTCTGGTACTATCCCCAGGAAGACTTCGCCTATGACGAGACCGGCATCGCGTCGTGGTACGGCCCCAACTTCCACGCCAAGCTGACCGCCAACGGCGAGACCTTCGACCAGAACGCCGTCACCGCCGCCCACAAGACCCTGCAGATGCCGTCCATCGCCCGGGTGACAAACCTGGAAAACGGCCGCTCCATCATCGTGCGCATCAATGACCGCGGCCCCTTCGTCAACGGCCGCATCCTGGATCTGTCGCGCAGATCGGCGCAATTGCTGGGAATGGAAGGGCAGGGCACCGCCAAGGTGCGTGTCCAGGTCCTGGCCGAGGAAAGCCGGGTGCTGGCCGGCAAGCTGAAGTCGGATTCCACCGGCAACGAACCCAAGGTGGCCAGCGCCGCGCCGCGCGGCTCGGTCCAGGCGGAATCCTTGGCCCCGCCCCCCGGCGTCAAGAACGGCGACAACGGTCAGGTGGTGATCGCCTCGTCGAACCAGCCCAAGCAGCGCGGCATGACCGTCGAGGCGGTCGAGCGCGAGATCGCGGCCCAGGAGGTGAAATCGGTGCCGGTGCGCCCCACCTCCATCTATGTCCAGGCCGGCTCCTATGGCCGCCACGACAACGCCAACCGCATGGTGGCGCGCCTGTCAAAGGTGGGCAAGGCCCAGTTGCAGCAGGTCCATCTCCAGGGCAAGACCCTGTTCCGGGTCCGGCTGGGACCCGTGGCCAGCGTCGAGGAGGCCGACCGCATCCTCGATTCCGTGGTCGCCGCGGGGGCGCAGGACGCCCGCGTGGTCGTCGATTAACATTGAAAAGGCCGATGTAATGCTCGCTCTTCTCCGCCGTTCGCTGGTCGCGGCCTTTGCCGCCCTTCCCCTGGCGGCCGCCTCGTCGCTTCCGGCCCGGTCCCAGGCCATCGAGACCGCCGCCAAGCAGGCCATCGTCGTCGATTACGCCAGTGGCCAGGTGCTGATGGAGAAGAACGCCGACGAGCTGATGGTGCCCAGCTCCATGAGCAAGCTGATGACCGTCTACATGGTCTTCGACAAGCTGAAGAGCGGGGCGTGGAAGCCCTCGGACCGCCTGCCGGTCAGCGAAACCGCCTGGAAGCGCCACTACAAGTCGGAAGGCTCGCTGATGTTCCTGCCCGTCAATTCCACGGCCAGTGTCGAGGAATTGCTGAAGGGCGTGGTGATCCAGTCGGGCAACGACGCCTGTTCGGTGCTGGCCGAGGCCTATTCCGGCTCGGAAGAAGCCTTCGCCGAGGAGGAAACCCGCAAGGCCCGCCAGATCGGCCTGACCAAGAGCGTGTTCAAGAACGCCAGCGGCTGGCCCGAGCCCGGCCACCTGATGACGGCGCGCGACCTGTCGGTGCTGTCGCGCCACCTGATCGCCGACTTCCCCGAATACTATCCGCTGTTCAGCCAGATGGAATTCGTCTTCAACGGCATCAAGCAGGGCAACCGCAACCCGCTGCTCTACAACACGCCCGGCGCCGACGGCCTGAAGACCGGCCATACCGAGGCCGCCGGCTATGGCCTCACCGCCTCCATCAAGCGGGGCAACCGCCGCATCATCATGGTGCTGAACGGCATGTCCTCCATGAAGGAGCGGGCCGAGGAATCGCGCCGCCTGACCGAATGGGCCTTCCGCGAGTGGGAGACCTACGCCCTGTTCAAGGCCGGCGACGAGGTGATCCCCGACGCCGAGGTCTGGCTGGGCCAGGCCGAAACCGTGCCGCTGCTGGCCAAGGGCGCCCTGGAGGTCACCATGCAGCGGCGCAACCGTGCCGACATGAAGGTCACCACCATCTATAACGGTCCCATCGCCGCCCCCATCAAGGCCGGGCAGGAGGTGGGCAAGATTGTGGTCACCGCGCCGGGCATGGCGCCGGTGGAACTGCCCATGGTGGCCGGGGCGGACGTGGAGAAGCTGGGCTTCACGGGGCGCATGTCCACCGCCTTCAAGCGCATCCTCTGGGGCAAGAAGGGATAAGCGCCATGGAGACGGCCCGCGGGCGCTTCATCACCTTCGAAGGAGGGGAGGGGGCGGGCAAGTCCACCCAGGTCCGCCTGCTGGCCGAATCCTTGCGCGACGAGGGCCTGATGGTGGTCACCACCCGCGAACCCGGCGGCTCGACCGGCGCCGAGGCCATTCGCGCCCTGCTGGTGGAGGGCGACACTACGCGCTGGGACGGGGTGACCGAGGCCTTGCTCCACTTCGCGGCGCGCCGCGACCATCTGGTCAAGACCGTGTGGCCGGCGCTCGAGCGCGGCGCCTGGGTGATCTCGGATCGCTTCGCCGATTCGACGCTGGCCTATCAGGGCTTCGGCCACGGCCTCGACCCGGACGTCATCGCCAGCCTCTACCGCGTCGCTGTGGGCCATTTCGCCCCCGACCTCACCCTGGTGCTCGATCTGCCGGTGGAAAAAGGCCTCGAGCGGGCAGGAGCACGCGGCGGGGCCGAGGACCGTTACGAGCGCATGGGCTTGGGCTTTCACCAGCGCCTGCGCCAGGGGTTCTTAGGCATAGCCGCCTCCAATCCCATGCGCTGTGCCGTCATCGACGCCACCCGCTCGCCCGACGAGGTCCATGGCGACATCATGGCGACGGTACGGGCGCGGCTGCCGGTGCCATGACCGAGAGCCCGCATCCGCGCGAAACCGCCGAGTTGTTCGGCCACGGGACGGCCGAAACGGCTCTGCTGGACGCCTGGAATTCGGGGCGCCTCGCCCATGCCTGGCTGCTGTGCGGTCCCAAGGGCATCGGCAAGGCGACCCTGGCCTACCGCTTCGCCCGCTTCGTGCTGGCCGGCGGCGGGGACGGGGGCGGGCTGTTCGGCGACGCGCCCAGCACCCTGGAGATCCGCCCCGATCATCCGGTGTTCCGCCGCATCGCCGCCCGGGGCCACGCCGATCTGGAAGCGGTGGAGCGCGGCTGGGCCGATGACAAGAAGAGCAAGCTCAAATCCGAGATCGTGGTCGAGGACGTGCGCGGCATCGGCCACTTCATGTCGCTGACCCCGGCCGAGGGCGGCTGGCGGGTGGTGATCATCGATTCCGCCGACGAAATGAACCGCAACGCCGCCAATGCGGTGCTGAAGGTTCTGGAAGAACCGCCGCGCAACGCCTTGATGTTGCTGGTGTCCCATTCTCCCGGCCGCTTGCTGCCCACCATCCGGTCCCGCTGCCGCCGCCTGATGCTCCAGCCGCTGGGTGAAGAGGTGGTGGCCGACCTTCTGACCCGCCAGCGACCCGAACTGGGTCCCACCGAAGTGGCCGCCCTGGCCAGGCTGGGGGAGGGCAGCATCGGCAAGGCGCTGGCCCTGGCCGACGAGGGCGGGCTCGACCTCTACCGCGAATTGCTGGAGCTGCTGCACGGCCTGCCGCGCCTCGACGTGCCTGCGCTGCACGCCTTCGGCGACAAGGTGGCGCGGCCCGAGAACGACGGATCATTCCGCACCGTCACCGAATTGCTGGGCTGGTGGCTGGCCCGCCTGATCCGCGCCGGCGGCCGCAAGGGGGCGGGAATGGCCGAGGTGGTGGCGGGTGAGGGTGCCCTGATGGAGCGCCTGCTGGCGGCGGCCAGCCTTGAACATTGGCTGGAGGTGTGGGAAAAGATCACCACCCTGTTCGCCCGCACCGAAGCGGTCCATCTCGACCGCAAGCAGGCCGTTCTCGGCGCCTTCATGGCGGTCGAACGCCTCGCCCGCCAGGGTTCGCGATAGCTGGCAACACATTGATTTAGCGGAGCATTCCCATGACCGGGGCCGGGACCTTCTACGTCACCACGCCGATCTACTACGTCAACGACAAGCCCCATATCGGCCACGCCTACACCACGCTGGCCTGCGACGTGCTGGCGCGCTTCAAGCGCCTCGACGGCTTCGACGTCAAGTTCCTGACCGGCACCGACGAGCACGGCCAGAAGGTGGAAAAGTCGGCCGAGACCTTCGGCATGAGCCCCCAAGCCCTGGCCGACCAGAATTCCGCCAATTTCCGCGAACTGGCCAAGATCCTGGGCTGCACCAACGACGATTTCATCCGCACCACCGAGGAGCGCCACAAGAAGGCCTGCCAGGCCCTGTGGGACAAGCTGGTGGCCAAGGGCGACATCTATCTCGGCGCCTATGAGGGCTGGTACTCGGTGCGCGACGAGGCCTTCTACGCCGAGGACGAACTGGTCAAGGGCGAGGGCGGCGCCAAGCTGGCGCCCACCGGCGCACCGGTGGAGTGGGTGAAGGAGCCCAGCTATTTCTTCCGCCTGTCGGCCTTCCAGGACCGCCTGCTCAAGTGGTACGAGGACAACCCCGATTGCGTGGCGCCCCAGTCCCGCCGCAACGAGGTGATGAGCTTCGTGCGTGGCGGGCTGCAGGACCTGTCGGTGTCGCGCACCAGCTTCAAGTGGGGCATCCCGGTGCCCGGCGACGATTCCCACATCATGTATGTCTGGCTGGACGCGCTGACCAACTACATCACCGCGGTGGGCTATCCCGACACCTCCGGGGATTTCGCCAGGTACTGGCCCAATTCCCTCCATATGGTGGGCAAGGACATCGTCCGCTTCCACGCCGTCTACTGGCCGGCCTTCCTGATGGCCGCCGACCTGGCGCCGCCCCGGCGGGTCTTCGCCCACGGCTGGTGGACCAACGAGGGCCAGAAGATCTCCAAGTCGCTGGGCAACGTCATCGATCCGCTGGAACTGATCGAGACCTACGGCCTGGATCAGGTGCGCTACTTCCTGCTGCGCGAGGTGCCGTTCGGTAATGACGGCGACTTCTCGCGCCGTGCCATGATGGGCCGCATGAACAGCGAACTGGCCAACGATTACGGCAATCTGGTCCAGCGCTCGCTGTCCATGATCGGCAAGAATTGCGCAGGCGTCACGCCCGCCCATACTCCCGACACCGACGATGACAAGGCCATGCTGGGCGCGGCCTACGCCATGCTGGACAAGGTCCGCGACGCCATCGACCGCCAGATGTACCACGAGGCCATCGAGGCCATCTGGGTTGTCATCCGCGCCGGCAATGGCTATGTGGACAAGCAGGCGCCCTGGGCGCTGAAGAAGACCGATCCCGCCCGCATGGGCACGGTGCTGTGGGTGTTGGCCGAGACCATCCGCTCGGTGGCGCTGTTGACCCAGCCGTTCATGCCGGCGGCGTCGGCCCGCATCCTCGACCAGCTTGCCGTGCCCGAGGATGAGCGCAGCTTCGCCTTCTTCGGCCCCGGCCATGCCCTCAGGGAAGGCATCACCCTGCCGGCGCCTCAGGGCGTGTTCCCGCGCCATGTGGAAGAGGCTTCCGCCTGACATGCTGGTCGACAGCCATTGCCATCTGGATTTCCCCGACTTCGCCGATGATCTCGACGGCGTGGTCGGTCGCGCCCAAGCCGCCGGGGTCGGGGTGCTGCTGACCATCGGCACCCACGTCACCCGCTACGAGCAGGTGGTCCGGGTGGCCGAGCGCTTCGACAACGTCTGGGCCAGCGTCGGCATCCACCCGCACGAGGCGGGCGTGGCGCCCTATGCCGATCTCGACACGCTGTTGCGTCTGGCCGAGCACCCCAAGGTGGTGGCGCTGGGCGAAACCGGCCTGGATTATTACTACGACAAGAGCCCCCGCGACCGGCAGCGGGATTCGTTCCGCGTCCATATCGAGGCAGCGCGCAGAACGGGTTTGCCGGTGATCGTCCATACCCGCGACGCCGACGACGATACCGGGGCGATTCTGGCCGAGGAGATGGGGAAGGGGGCCTTCACCGGTCTGGTCCATTGCTTCAGTTCCGGTCCCGACTTCGCTGAAAAGGCTGTGAAATTGGGCCTTTTCATCTCGGCCTCGGGGATCATGACCTTCAAGACCGCCGACATCTTGCGCGACACCCTGGCGGGCGTGCCGCTGGACCGTCTGCTGGTGGAGACCGACGCCCCCTATCTGGCGCCGATCCCCTATCGCGGCAAGCGCAATGAACCGGCCTACGTGGCCCACACCGCCGCCAAACTGGCCGAGGTCAAGGGCGTGACCATGGCCGAGGTGGAAGCCGCCACCACCGACAATTTCCATCGCCTGTTCAAGAAGGTGTCGGCATCCGGGGTAACGCGGCCATGAAGGTCACCATCCTCGGCTGTGGCGGCGCCGCCGGCGTTCCGACCATCTCCGGAGGATGGGGCGCCTGTGATCCGGCCAATCCGCGCAACCGCCGCCTGCGGTCCTCCATCCTGGTGGAGGAGGGCGATACCCGCATCCTGGTGGACACCTCGCCCGACCTGCGCGACCAACTGCTGGCGGCCGGAGTGCGCAGTGTCGATGCGGTCATCTACACCCACGACCATGCCGACCATTTGCACGGGATCGACGACCTGCGCGAAATCAACCGCGCCACCCGCCGGTGGCTGCCGGTTTGGGGCGATGGGGAAACGCTGCGGACGGCGCAAATCCGCTTTCCCTATGCCTTCGAACCGCTGGAGGACATGGGCGAATTCATCTACCGGCCGCTGCTGGAAGCCCACGAGATCACCGGGCCGTTCCGCGTCGGGGCAATCGAGGTGATGCCCTTCGACCAGGACCACGGCTATTGCCGCACGCTCGGCCTGCGCTTCGGCGGCGTGGCCTACAGCACCGACGTGGTCGATCTGCCGGATGAGTCATTCGAGGCGCTGCAAGGCATCGACACCTGGATCATCGGCTGTCTGGTGGATTATCCCCATCAGACCCACGCCCATGTGGCCAAGGCCCTGGAATGGATCGAGCGCGTCGCCCCACGGCGCGCCTACATCACCCATATGGGCTCGCGCCTGGATTACGAGGCGGTGCGCCGCGCCGTTCCGGATCACGTGACGCCGGCCCATGACGGGTTGGTCATTGAAGATGGCCGCTGAGCCTCCATTCTCGGCATTCAAAGACTTCCTTCGCGGTGAAGCGGTGGGCGGCGTCATTCTGATGATTGCCGCATCCCTGGCGCTGATCATCGCCAATTCGCCGGTGGCGGGCCTGTATTTCGGCGCCTTGCAGGCCAAGGTCCTGGGGATGACCCTGGAGCATTGGGTCAATGACGGGCTGATGGCGGTATTCTTTCTGCTGGTTGGCCTGGAAATCAAACGCGAGGTCCTGGGAGGGCAGTTGCGGACCTGGCCACAGCGGGTTCTGCCGGGCCTGGGGGCCTTGGGCGGCATGGCCGCGCCAGCCCTGGTCTACCTGGCCTTCAATGCCCAATCAGCCGAAACCATCCGGGGCTGGGCCATTCCCACGGCCACCGACATTGCCTTTGCCTTGGGAATCCTCGCCTTGCTGGGCTCTCGGGTGCCTTTTTCGCTCAAGGTTTTCCTGACGGCCCTGGCCATCATCGACGACCTTGGCGCCGTGCTGATCATCGCGCTGTTCTATACCGCGGATCTTTCGCTGCCGGCTTTGGGCGCGGCGGCGCTCTTGCTGGGAGGGCTGATGGCGCTGAACCGGTTCGGCGTGACCAGACTATGGCCTTATCTGCTTCTGGGGGCGGGGCTCTGGTCCGCCACGCTGCTTTCAGGCATCCATGCGACCATCGCCGGCGTGGCGCTGGCTCTGACCATTCCCATGGACAATGCCGAAGGCGAGGCGCATTCGCCGTTGCATCGCCTCGAGCATGGCCTGGCCAAGTGGGTCGGCTTCGTCATCGTTCCGGTGTTCGGCTTCGCCAATGCCGGAGTGTCCTTTGGCGGAATGAATGCTGCAACCATCCTGGGGCCGTTACCCGTGGGCATTACTCTTGGATTGTTTCTCGGCAAGCAATTGGGCGTCTTCGGTACCGTCTGGGCGGCAATTCGCTTCGGACTGGCCCAGCGCCCCGTTGGCGCCAGCATGGCTCAGCTTTACGCAACCGCCGCGCTGTGCGGGATTGGCTTCACCATGAGCCTGTTCATCGGCGGGCTGGCATTCGGTGGACATCCCGAGGCTTCGGATGCCGTGAAAGTCGGGGTTTTGGCGGGTTCCGGGCTTTCCGCCGTTCTGGGAGCCGCCATCTTCCTGAGGTGCGGACGTTCGTCGTCATAATATACAAAGAGGTGCAATCGGCTGCACGATGTTCGCTGATTGTGCTAAACGGCTCTATCCAGTAACAATGAATAACTAGCGCGTTGATTGTGGCAAGACTATGGCTGCAATCGCGCAATGCTGCGTGAAATCTTCTAGAGTTTCACGGAGCTTTACATCGCAAGATGTAGTATCGCACTACAATTATTGCGCCAATACTCCCCACACACAACATCTTGACGCCCCACCATTACTTGTGGCTGCTTTGTCGGCGTCACACAAGTTTTGCCCATCGTGGTTCCTTGGCGGGTTGCGCGATGGGATTTTGGGGCCGGAAGGCTTCATGGGGTCGGGAAGGGCAAAACGTTCGACCCGACCCCAAAACCAGAACCCGCCAAGGACCGGCCGCAGGCCGGGCCGCCAGATGACCCGCCAAGGAAAGGAACCCGTCATCATGAAGACCAATCGACTGATCATCGGCGCCGATGGCAACGGCGAGGGCAACTACACCTCGTTGCGCCAGTCCATCACCTTCCTGTTCGAGAAGAACCCTGACCACAAGGCCACCGACAGCAACAGCCCGTCCCATCTGGTCCACCTGAAGGGCAACGGCGGCGCGTTCGAAGCGGGCGCGGCCTGGACCAAGACGGTGCAGGAAGGCCCCAACCGGGGCGCCAAGTTCTTCTCGTTCTCGGTGGACGATCCCAGCTTTGACACGCCGCTGAACCTGACCGCCTTCGTGCTGGTCAAGGCCAAGGACAAGGACGACTGCACCGAATACGAGGTGGTGTGGCGCCGCCCCCGCCGGGATGCCGCGTGATGAAGGCCGGGGAGTGGTTCTATCTGGCGATGGGGTGGAAGGCCAAGGTTGAGGCTCGGGGCGTCGGCGTGATGCTGACCGTTGAGCGCTTCGGGTTCGGTCATAACATCGCCGTGGATGCGGGGACCGCAATCATGCTCTCGGAGATGATTGTAGCCGAAGCGGTCAAGGCACAGCGTGCGGGGGGCGGCCATGAGCGCCTACCTTAGGCGCTTTCAGGAGGAGGGGCCGGAGCGATCCGGCCTTATCCTTTTCGACGCCCACGCCCCCCATGAGAACGCTGTGTGGGGCATGCGCGTTTCCCAGGCCGGGAAAGAGGCCCTGGTCGCCATCGGCCCCGTGCCGCGCTACGGCCAGCCCGACACCATCATTCCCATGACCACCTTCTGGGCGAACTGCGCCGATATCGCCACCATCGCCCACTTCATGCAGGTCCTCATGCCGGGGCCTGCGCGGGACAGCTACGAGCTCATGCTGCGCGGACAGGTGAAACGGTGACATCCCGCAGCAAGACGGCGTCCAGTCGCATCCGCAAGGTGACTGTCACCGTTGCCAAGGGGCTGTCCCTGAAGGATGGCCGCGCCGCCGCCTACCGGGCCGCAAGGCGCAAGGCCGGGCGCGGCTATGACTGCCGCGCCATCGGCTACGACCCCAATACCGGGAAGGGGTGGACCCTGTGACCCCTCTCGGGAACATCGGGAACATCGCAAGTAATGTAACCCCCCCCCTCTCCAACGGGGAGGGGGCTCCCCTGGCTGAACCTATCCGCCGGCTCAAGTGGCGCCTCCGCGACCACGCCGGGCGGATGCTTCCCAAGCAGTCCATTCCTGGCCTGGATGGCGTCACCCGTGAGCGCCTGCACCGGGTGGCTCGATGTGGCCGCCACATCCTCGGCGGACAGGTGGCCGTGGTGGCGGGGGAGGGCGGCGCCCGGTTCCTCGGCCTGGAAACCTGCGGTTCCGTGTGGCTGTGCCCGGTCTGCTCGTCCAAGATCGCCGAGCATCGTCGCGCAGACATCGAATCCATGTTGACGGCCCATTGCGCGGGCCAGCGGCGGCGGTTCACCAAGGCCCCTGGCGACATCTGGGGCGGGGCCTGGGAAACTTATCAGGCGGACCCCGGAGCGGTCTACATGGCCACCTTCACCGTGCCCCATGGCCGGTGGGATAGCCTGGAACGCCTGCGCGACGACGTGGCCGAATGCTGGCGCCGCGTGCAGCGTGGGGCGGCCTGGGCGCGTCTCAAGGCCCGCTGCGGCATCGTGGGCGTGATCCGGGCCATGGAACTGACCCACGGCGCCAACGGCTGGCATCCCCATCTGCATGTGCTGATCCTGGCAAAGCCGGGGGCATGCGTCGAAATGACCCTGCGCCATGCCCTGTACGCCCGCTGGGCGGCCTTCGTCGACAAGATGGGCTTGGGGGTGGTGTCGGAAACCCATGGGGTGGACCTGTACCGCGCCCATTCCGTCCAAGCCGCAGGGGACTACGTCGCCAAGTGGGGCTGCGACGCAGAGTTGACCAAGTGGCACGTCAAGAAGGGGAGGGGAAAGAACCGCTCTCCCTGGCAATTGCTGGCCGCCGCCGCCGAGGGCGACGTTGAGGCCCGCATCCGGTGGCGCGAGTTCGCCGCCGTCATGCCGGGGACGTGCCACATCACCATGAGCCACGGCTTGCGCGACCTGTACTTGGACGGTCCCGACCTGTCTGACGCCGAGATCGCCGCCATGGAGCATGGCATAGACCCCGCCGAGATCGTGCGGAACACCGGGGAAACCATTGTCGGGCATATCCGGCGGGGCGTGTGGGTCCGCGTCATGCGGGCCGGCCTTGCCGTGGACGTGCTGGAAGCCGTGGAAACGGGCGGGTGGGCCGCCGCCCTTTCCATGCTGGTGGATCGTGGCCTAGCACTGAGGAGGGCCAGCGATGGCTAAGGGGAGGTACAGGCTGTACAGCCTTGATCCCGTTGAAGAGATCGCCAGCGGGACCAAGCGGGAAATGCTGAACATGATGCGGACCAAGGCCAGCGGTTCGTTCACCGTTTCGACCGAGGAGCCCAAGCCGGTTCCGGTGGTCGATGAATGGGAGGAAGAGGGCAATGGCTGACGAAGAGAAGGGGAGGGTGCTGGGGCATGGCCCGTGCCCGAATTGCGGCCACAGCGCCGCCTACAAGGTCAACAAGAAGGGCCACCTGTACGTCTACTGCACGGTCGAGGGCGATGGCGGGTGTCATACCGGGTCGCAGTCCCGCTCGGCCAGCGGCGACAAGCACCTTGCGAAGAGGATCGCGAAATGGACCAAGGCGGAGGACCGCAAGAAGTACCTCGGCGAGGCCGCCGCCCCCGCCGAACAGCCGAAAAAGTCAATCTGGGACATGGAGATCAAGCTATGAGCGCCGATGAACTGAACACGTTACGTGCGGAAGTGGCTGTCGAAGCGGCCGCCGAGGTCGAGGCGGCGGTGCCCGCCCCCGAGCCGCCCCCCGTGGCCGAGGAAGGCTTGGTGTCCGCCATGGGCATGATGGTCAAGGGGCTGTCTGGCCCCCTGTGCCGCCGCGCCAACGTCACCGGCCTGGATGACGCTGAGGCGGCCATGATGGGGGCGGCCATCGCCCAACTGGTCACCGTCTACGATATCGGCCCCAAGGACCCCAAGGGCGCCGCCTGGATGGGCTTCGGTATGGCCGCCATCGGCATTCTGGGCAATCGCCGCCCCCTGGCGCCGCCGCAGGAGATCGCCGCCCAGCCGGTGGACGCTCCGCCGCCGCCCGCCTTCGGCCAGCCGGGGCAGGTGTCCTTGTCGCCCTTGGACGCCATGCCGTGCGCCTAGATGCGGCTGATATCCGCTTGTGCCTGGGCAAGAGCGGGTCGGGGAAAAGCACCCTGGCCCGCTCGTGGGTCACCAAGGAAAAGCGGGTGCTGATCTTCGACCCCAACGGCGAAGATGCGTGGGCCAAGGGGGCTGTGGTCACCGAGGATCGCGCCGAACTGGTGGAACTGGTGAGCAAGCCGGGCCGCGTCCGCATCTGCTGGCGCGGTGTCATGACGGGCGGGGAGGGGGCTTTCGAGTTCGCCAACCGCTGCGCCTGGGCGGGCGAAGACATGTTCGTGGTGTGGGATGAGGTGGACCGCTTCACCGATCCCATGAAGCTTCCGCCGGTGGCTGACAACCTCGTCCAGGCGGGCCGTCACCGGGGGCTGCATATCATCGCCTGTTCCCGTCGCCCGTACCGCATGAACCGCACCCTGACCGCCCTGGCGACCCGCATGGCGATCTTCCGCACCACCGAGCCCCGCGACCTGCGTTACTTCGGGGATTACGTGGGGGAGGCCGCGAGCCAGCTTCCTACGTTACGTGATTATCACGCTCTGGATTGGGTCGAGGCGGGCGTGTCGGTGAAAAAATCGCCGTTCCGCTAAAATTCCTGCCTCCGCACGTAACGTATACGTTACGTGGATGCAGCCACCACATATGGTGTGGCAACCCGGTTGACACAGTGTTTCAACAGTCAACTGGGGGACCCCCATATGAGCGTTTCCGGTATCGCCAAGATCGCCGCTGGCGTGATCGTCGGCATGATCGCCTACGAAAAGTTCGTTCGCGGCAAGATCTGATTGGAGGGACGCTGATATGCCCTCCAATCCCACCCTGCACAAGCGCAAGCTCGGCCAAATCCGGTTCACCGCCGGTGGCCGCGAAAGCCTGGAACTGGACAAGAACGGCGTGCTGCTGCGCTTGTTCCTGCGCCTGCGCTACACCGTCACCAACGGCGCCACCGGCCCCGTGGGGCCGCTGTTCCAGACCCTGGCCCGCCTGATCAACCGGGTGGAAATCCTGGCCGGTGGCCGGGACATGGTCCAGTCGGTGCCCGGCTACTTCCTGGCCGAACGCGCCTTCCTCGAGAACAAGGGCATTCCCGCTCTCGGCATGGGCGCCACGGTGGTCACCACCAACAGCGCCGTCACCAGCTACGACATTTGCCTGCCGGTGGACTTCACCCTGCCGCTCGGCCGTCGCGAGGATGACTGCGCCCTGGACACGTCCAGCCTGTCGCAGCTGTCGGTGATCGTCACCTGGGGCAAGACCGATGCGTCGGACCTGTTCACCACCCCGAACAGCGCCGCCATCTCCAACGTCTCCCTGGACGTCGAAGGCCACTACATCGCCAACCCCATGCGTGCCGCCAACGGCCAGCCCGTTTCCGGCCGCACCGGCAAGCCCTATCTGGTGCGCCAGCTGGACTACACCGAGGTGGATATCTCGGCGTCGAACACCGCCTTCGCCACCATTCTGGACAGCCGCACCGGCCTGCTGGTGACGTCGTTCCTGATGGTGCAGCTGGCTGACAACGTCGGCTCCGACGCCGTCGTCAACAGCCTGCGCATGGAGGCGGCCAGCTTCGTCTACGCCCTTCAGGATGCGCAGTTCATCCGGGCCGCCAACGTGCGTGATCTGGAGCTGGTGGGCGGCGCCAACCATACCGGCGTGCTGTACCTGGACCCGCGTCTGGACGGCTCCGTGATCAACGCCATCAACACGGCCGAGCTTCAGGGCGACCTGAAGGCGATCATGGACGTCACCAAGACGGGCACCAACTGCAAGCTCGCGATCCAGCGCGAGGCCATTCGCCCCCTGATCCTGTAGGGGGTGCGGCATGGACCCGGACATTCTCGATCCGGCGTGGCTTGACGGAGTGCTGGGGGCGGGTGACGCCTCCAGCACCTCAACCGATGAGGGGGGCAGCATGCCCGACTGGCTTGATAGCGTCCTGGGTACCGTTGGCGATGTGGCGAACACCGCAGGCGGCGTCCTGGGGGGCATCTACACTCAGCAGCAGCAGGCCAAGGCTGCCCAGGAACAGCGGGCCTATCTTGCCCAGCTGGCTCAGACCAACACCATCCTCGGCTCTCAGAGCAACCGGCAGGCCCTCTACATCGGGGCCGCGCTGGTGATGATGCTGTTGCTGCTGCGCCAGACCGCCCAGAACAGGTGACCCCATGGCGATCCTTGGCGGTGACAGCTCCTCATCAAGTTCGTCCATCGCGTCGAACCAGATTTCATTCAACCCCATCATCACGGCCCTGACCGGCACGGGAAGCACTACGCCCACCGTCACGGCGCCGCAAAGCCTCACCCCGACGTCAACGGCCAATGCCTATGACGGCGCGGACAGTCTGAGCCTCCCCACGTCGCTGGGCGGCCTGGGAAGCCTCGGGAGGTCCGCTCAGGGGGCCATCGGCGCGGGCCAGACCATCCCCGGCGTCACCACTGATCCCAACGCGGTTCAGCTGGGGGTCAAGACCAACCCTCAGACCATGATCTGGGTGTTGCTGTTCGGCGGCTTCGCCCTGGTCATGCTGACCGGCGGCGGGGGGCGGCGGTGATTACCTTCGAAATCCCCGCCGCGTTCGATGCGGCCACCGTGGCGCCTGCCGTGCCCGGTGGCCGTGTCGATCTGCTGCGGGATGTCACCGGCGTGTATGTCAAACGGGATGACGTACAAATCGGGGCCATGGCCGTCGCCATGGCCGATGACGGCTTTGGCCGGGACCTGTTCATTCGGGCTCTCGCCGGTCGTGATCCCGACCTGGTTAAATCTGCCGATCAATTCGTGCGGGCGGCGGTGATCGCCGGTGGCTTTGACGGGGCGCGGGCCTTCACGATCCGTCCAGGAGCCATGCGCCACCTTGAGCGCCTCGGCTGGCAAGAGATCGGGCGCTACTACCGGCTGGTCCCATGAGTGACCCTTTCGAGAGCGGCGGCGGCGGCGGATCGTCCAGTAGCTCGACGGCCTCCAACGACGTGACCGTCAACGTCACGGTGGACAACACCGACGTCGCCAAGGCGCTGACCATGGCGGCCGAGGCTCAAGCCCAGGCTCAGACCACCAGTGCGGCGGTCAACGCCGAGGCCATCAAGGCAGTGGCCGCCGGGATCGCCGCCACGGCGGTCAAGTCGGTGCAGGCCATTCAGGACAACACCAAGGCCACCCTGGACGCCTACGCGGCCCATGTGGATGGCGGTTCCAAGGCAACCATCATCGCCGCCCTGATCGGGGCTGCTGCGGTGATCTACCACAAGAGGTGATCCATGGGTTTCGCGCGCGGCCCCATCTTCCAGCTTGTCCCCATTGACCTGACCTCGGCCGGGTCCAAGACCTTTCACGATGTGGCGGGCGTTGTCTCGTTCGTCCGCGCCGAAGACGCGGGAAAGGCCGAGGTGCTGGGCGCCAAGGTGTCCGTCATGCTGGGCGACGTGGTCATGGACCCGGTGCCCCTGACCACCAACAGCATCATCCGCATTCGCAAGACGGTGTCCCTGTGCAAGTTCACCTGGGATGCCCAGCCGGGCGTGACCGCCTATATCCTGGTGGCGCCCGACGAAGATGTGATGATCCACTCCCCGCCGTCGCGCCAACTGGTCACGCAGTCCATGGCCTCCGCCCTGGCGGCCTCGGCGGCCAGTATTGGCACCTCGCCGGCCCTCCTGGCGGCGGCCAATGGCTCGCGCCAGAAGCTGACCATCAAGAACAACTCCGCCTCGGCCACCCTCTATCTGGGGGAAGGAAATTCCGTCACCACGGCCAGCGGCTTTCCGCTGGGGCCGGGGGAGGGGTTCACCTTCGAAGGGACCACCGGCGCGGTGTGGGCCATCGCCAGCGCAGCCGCCACCGATGTGCGCATCCTGGCGGAGGGCTGACCATGGGCATCCTGTCGCCCAATCTCCGTCCCGACCTGGACGCCCTGCGGGTGGACGTGGCTGTGGCCGCTCTGCGCGACGTGGTTAAAGACGGCTGGTCCGTCCTGGGGCTGTCCACCGGCATGGTTGACGCTCTGACCGATCAGTTAGGCATCGCCAGCTTGGGGGGCGCCACCTATGACGGCACGGCCAAGGCGGTGAGCAATCCCGGCGGATACACTGCCAATCTGTGCAGCGGCGGCACCGCGATTTGCAGCACATATTGGAATGCCACATATCAGCCTTCGAATGCCTTTGATGGCAACAACAGCACGGTGTGGCAACCGGGGGCTGGGGAAGTCGGGGCGGGTATGAACAATGTATCATTTATCGGATATCAGTTCACATCATCTAGGGTAATAAGACAAATTGTAGTCAATCAGGACCCGACTGGCGCGGTAAGTCAGATACAGGTTCAAGCACATATCTCGGGCGCGTGGACAAATATTGGGTCGGCATCAAGTGTTGCATCGGGGTCCAATAATATTTCAGTTCCGGCAAATGTTGGATCAACGCAATGGCGGGTATTGTGCACAAATAACGGGTCAATCAGCTATTGGAACATCCGCGAAATTTCGATGGCGGAAGCGGCTGCATCTGCGGCGGTAACCGTGACGTCGAACGCCTTCGCCCTCGGCTTCCAGCCGTCGCTGGCGCGCATCGTCGCGCCCATGGAGATCGGCTCCGGCGTCGTCGGAACGGATGGCCTGCTTGACCTGTCCCGCGACGGCGCGACCTGGACGGCGGTGCCGTTGTCCGACCTGGGGAAATTCGACAGCAACACCCGCATCGTCGGGGGCTTGGTCAATCTCGCCGGCCAGCCGGCCGGAACGTCCATTTACTGGCGCTGGCGCACCACCTCGGGCATCGCCCAGGCGCTGCACGGCGTCTGGGTCCAGTGCAAGTGAGGTGACCTATGCCGCCCATGCCGTTCAATCCGGGGGACAACCCCATTCCTGATGACGCTTTCCCGGTGGGCCGCTGATGCTGGCCCGCCTCTTCGGCCTCGGACTTCTAGCCTATGGGGTGTACATGCTGACCGGTTCTCAGGCGAAAGCCGCCATCATTTCCAGCTACGACACCATGTCGGAGCCCAACGCCGACGTCGATGTGGTCGCCCGCACCATCTGGGGCGAGGCGCGGGGCGAGGGCGTTACCGGCATGACCGCCGTGGCGAACGTCATCGCCAACCGAGTCGCCCAGCCGGGATGGTGGGGCAGGGGGTGGCGCGGCGTCTGCCTCGCGCCCTACCAGTTCTCGGCCTGGAACGCCAATGACCCCAATCTGGTCAAGCTCTCCACCGTCACCACGGCGGACCCGTCATTCGCGGCCGCCGTGGAGATCGCCGCGGGGGCCGTCTACGGCACCCTGGCCGACATCACCGGCGGCGCCACCCATTACCACGCCCTCAACATCCATCCGGCCTGGGCGGACGAACTGACCCAAACGGCCCGCATCGGAGGGCATGTGTTCTATGCCTGACCTTCTGAACCTGTTGCAGGCCGTGGCGCCGGGCACCTTGCCCGCCGGGGCGATCCTGTACGCATGGTGGAAGCTGGACCACCGCATCACCGTGCTTGAAGCACGGTGGGAAATCCTCTGGCAGCATCACATCAATTCTCAAAAGGAGACCGGACCATGAAGTGGTTCCTCAAGCGCCTGCAGGAAAACTCGACCAAGACCGCCCTGGTGACCGCCGTGGGGGCCGGTGTTGGCGCCGCCACCGGTTCCGTGGACCCCGGCACCGCCGCCGGTGCCCTGATGGCCGCCCTGGTGGCCTTCCTGACCCCGAACAACGCCGAGGTGCCCCATGGCTAAGGGCCGCACCGCCTCGGGCAAGCTCAAGAAGGGCTACCGCATCACCAAGGGCGGTGCGGTGGTCAAGGCCAAGGCCAAGCGGCGCAAGCGCCGGTAGGGAGGGGCTTGCTGTGGCAATCGAGATCGACGTCAACAATTACAGGTGGGTCGATCAAGGGATATGGAGCAGTTGGAGTAAGGCGCAGCGCCGTGAATTTGTGAACGGAGCCATCGCCCATGGGTATACTCCGATTGACCCGGTTGATGGGGAGGTTACTCCCCGTCTTGTCCCCCCTGATGGCGCCAACGGGGAGGATGGCGGAACCGCTGCGATCAATGCGGTGACTGCGGATGACGCTGGGACTGATGCGGGCCCGCCGGTCGGTGACAGTGCCTCTGGCCTTGGGTTTCAATGGCCGGATTGGGGCATCCTGGCGCAAACCAAGCAATTCCCATGGCTGCTGCTGGGGGCTGGGGTAATCCTGGTGGTGATGGCGTCTCGCCGTCATAGGGGGCGGTGATGGCGGAAGAAACCGAATACCAGTCGGGGCCGGGGTGGGGGCTGGGCGATCCAGTGACCGCCCGCCCGTCTGACTTGGTCACCTATGACCAGTATGGCCCGGACGGGAAGGGGTGGTTCTGGATTGGAACCGTTGCCATCCCGTCCGCTGCTGCCTACTTCGCGCTTGGGTCGTTCTTCCTCATTGCTTGGGGTTTGACCCGCCGGTGAGTTCGGAAAGGGCGTTTTGGACGCTGTCCGATTTTTCAGCAGAGCTTAGAGGCTGCCATTGCAGGTAGCCGCACTTCTGGCTGGGCGGCACAGCTGCATTGTCGTCCAGCAATATCAGTCGGGAGAAGTTGTCTTTCCGCTCTGATCGAACCTGCATAGCGTATGGACGCCCGGTGATCCCGCCTTTGAAACGAATGACGGCGGTGTCGCGTCCACTCATCGAGCATTCGAGATATTTGGCTGTCGGATGAAAGCACGACACGATGTTTGGCGCTGCTTCGCAGATGGTCGCGGCTTGGGCGGCGGCGGGCAAGGCCAGCATGGCAAAAATCTGAATGGCCATTCTCGGTTTCATGGGTTGGCTCTCCTCTTGACGGCTGATGCGAGCTGGGCGGCGGTGCGAAGTGATACCCCCAGGCGGTAGGCTATGCGGTCGTTGCGAAAGCCCTTCCAGACCATATCGGCTACAGCTTCCAGTCGTTGCTTGCGCGCTTCCTTCTCGCGATGTTTCATGGCAATTCGAAGGTGGGCAAGGGCTTGCTCGTCTCCGAGCCCTGGAAATTGCCGTTGCATTTCAGCAACACAGGGGGCTAAGTCGACGTCGCCGGAAGCCTTGCCCAGTGCGGCTTTGGCGAGCATTTGCAGGGTGCGGAATTTGGCTGTTGCATTCCTGCTACATACTTCAAGCATAGCCTCTCTTTTGGCGCGTTCGCGCACCTCGGAGAGCATTCTGTCTAAGAACTTCTCAAGGATAGGCAAAGTCTCGCGTGGGATGTCGTAAATGAACTTTTCCATGGTGCCCTCGGTCGAATGCCCATTCTGGGGCGTTGTCCTGTGGCCTTTGGCCGGGCTGGAAAGTATGGAAGTTCAAGCCGTTAGCAAGTGTTTTTCGTCGTCATAATATACATTATGCGACAAATGGGTATGGGGTGTAGGTAGGCTAACCTACTGTAATTATTCACTTGATATGCACGCTGAGAGTTTTTATTCCCGCCCTCTTCTCGCCCAGAAAGGGAGGTTTGGGAATGGAGGAAATGCTCCGCTATATCGCGCCGGATGCTTTGCCTGAATTTGGCAAATACTTGAAGCGCCTGCTTGGTGAGATACATACCAAGGTAAGTGATGCGGAAAAGCATTCGTATAGGGTCGCCGCTCTTGAGCGCCAGAGGCAGGCCATACACCTATGCGCCCGCCGCGCCTATGCCCGCATCGTCGGGGGAATGGACCGGGACGAAAGCATCCGGCAGGCCGCCCGAGAGGTGCCCTACCCGCCCGAAGCCGTCATTGCCTACCACGTCAAATTGATGGAAAAGAAGCAAGCCGCACGGCTCCGCGCGCGCAGAGATGGCCGCATTTTCGCCATGATGCGAGAGGGAAAATCAAACGCAGAAATCGCCCGGAGCCTGGGCGTATCGCCGTCTACCGTCGCTAAGACGCTGTCAAAAGGGGAACCGACATGAGCGCGCCCGTCTACCTTCTAGTGGTCTACCTGGTGGCGGGAAGCCCCATAATCACGACGACACCAACCCCAGATATGCAAACGTGCAAAGCTCTCGGCGAAGCAGTCAAATCAGTAAAATTCGGCAGCCCAGACCATGCTCGAGAAACTACTATAGCAGGGCCATACCAGTGCATCTCACCGACTATCAACGAAACCTCCCCGCTAGCAGAATTGCAAGGAAGGCAAAAAATTAGGGCTCACATCGAAAAATTCTGGAAAGTCCCAGCTATCGACCAAAATGATAGCGATATTTCCGTAATGATAAAAGTATCAGTACTTCCCGATGGAACGGTTGCATCAGCAGATATTGCATTTGATCCTGAAATGGCAAAAAACGGATCATACGGAATAGTTGCCGATAGCGCTCGCAGAGCCGTTAGAGCGGCCAGCCCGCTGCCAATTCCACGAGAAAAATACGAACAATATCGCGATTTTACGCTCAACTTTAATCCGCGCAGACAATCTAACGGTGCCGAAGCCCCCCAATCGTCCTCACAGCCAGATAAACGCCTGCAGCAGCGATGATCCACCAGCATTTAATGCCTGTGTTTTCGTAAAGCCACTGGCATGGATTAAAATTCAGGGAACCGGGCACCAAGGATGCCTTTCCGAACGCGCCCGGAACCCAATTTTCTGCCGACGACGCATCCCCGGCATTGCCCCGAACCCGCTGCAAATCATCCCCGAACCCCCCACTTCCATCGGGCCGGTTCGGGTTAAAAACATCAATAATCACAGATGGAAACGGAAGCGGCTCCCACTCGCCATCATCCCTCCGCCGCCATGTCCCCCTTCCGTCAGAAGAGTGATTACCTCACCAGCCATCACCGCCCCCTAGCAGCGGACGCCATCAGGACGGCGAAGCCCAAGCCCAGCATGATCATGGGCAAGGTGACGCTCACACCGCCGATGCGCCACGCGAGATTGCCGTTGCTGTCCCGGTGGGCATCAGTGGGCGGCCCGCCCTCCTCCACAAGCATTTGGGTCAGGCGCTCCACTTCACTAGTCGGCAGGCGCGGGCCATTCAAGGCGTCCAGCGTCTCTTGATCCATGGCGCGCCCCTCCCCTAGCCCTGGGCGGCGTTGTTCGGGGTGGCGAAGGCCACGAAGGCGGCCATGGCCGCGCCGATGGCGGTATTGGCATCCACCGACCCGGTAGCCACGCCGATACCCGCCCCCAGGGCTGTCAGCAGGGCGGTACGGGTCGAATTCTCGGCCAGACGCTTAAGAAACCATTTCATCCTTCGCACTCCATTGCACGGTTGCACGGCAGGCGCTTGAAAAGCACCTCCAGTTCCAGAATGCGGCGGTCCAGTTTCCACCACACCCAGACGATAGCCGCCGCCGGGAGAGCCCCAGGCGCGACGGAATTCAGCGAGGCGACAATCAGTTCCATCAAATCCTCGCCGCCCACAGCAGGCGCGCAGCCTCGAATTTCATCACGTAGGCATACGGGGTATAGCCCTTCATGGCATTGCCCACGCCCGCGTTATACGAGCCGATCCACAGCGACCGGGGCGGCGCGGAGCCCATGCGGCGCGCCAGATAGTCCCAGGACCAGCGCAGATGCCGCATGCCGAACAGGATATTGGTTTCCGGGTCATACAGCCCCTCGGGCGGGCCGTCATAGCCGCGATCCGCCGCCGTCCTGGAAAGGATTTGCATCAAGCCATAGGATGCGTCGTTGATTTGTGGTTCGGCCCGATACGCGCCAGGGCGGAACGAGCTTTCAATCTGGATTACCGCCAGCACGTCGGCGATATCGAACCAGCCGCCGAATTCGGCTTCGTTGATGGCGCGGACCATTGCCACCACATCCGCGCCCGCGCCCGTGTAAGCGCCCGCACGGCCGTAGTCATGTCCGCCGGGGCCGGTTTCCACATCCGGGCCAGCAATGCCGACCTCGGCCGCCGCCGCGCCGTCCTGTCGCTGTTTCATGACCATGTAACCTCCAAAGGCGATAAGGGCGAACCCCATCAGGCGAAGCATTCGGGCACCGGACGGAATTCATCAGGGATAGGGTTTTCACCGGGTTTGATAGGCATGGGGGGCATGATCACCTCACTTGCACTGAATCCAGACGCCATGCAGCGCCTGAGCAATCCCAGCGGTTGTCCGCCACCGCCAATAAATGGACGATCCAGCGGGCTGGCCCGACAGATTGACAAGGCCGCCGATGATGCGCGTGTTGCTGTCGAATTTTCCCAGGTCGGACAGCGGCACCGCCGCCCATGTCGAGCCATCCCGCGACAGGTCAAGCAAACCATTTGTTCCGACGACGCCAGAGCCGATCTCCATGGGCGCAATGATGCGCGCCTGAACCGGCTGGAAGCCAAGAGCGAAGGCATTCGACGTCACGGTTACCGCCGCAGATGCAGCCGCTTCTGCCATCGAAATTTCGCGGATGTTCCAATAGCTGATTGATCCGTTATTTGTGCACAATACCCGCCATTGCGTTGATCCGACATTTGCCGGCACTGAAATAGTATTGGCCCCCGATCCAACACTTGATGCCGACCCAATATTTGTCCACGAGCCCGAGATATACGCCTGGACTTGCACCTGACTAACCGCGCCAGTTGGGTCTTGATTGACTACAATTTGCCTTATTACGCGAGATGATGCGAATTGATATCCAATAAAGGATACATTGTTCATCCCCGCCCCGACTTCCCCGGAACCGGGTTGCCACACCGTACTGTTGTTGCCATCAAAGGCATTCGAGGGCTGATATGTTGCATTCCAATACGTACTGCAAATCGCAGTTCCGCCGCTGCACAGATTGGCGGTGTAGCCCCCTGGATTGCTTACCGTCTTCGCCGCGCCGTCATACGTGGCCCCACCCAGGCTGGCGATGCCTGTTTGATCAGTCAGCGCATCAACCATGCCGGTGGACAGGCCAAGGACGGACCAGCCGTCCTTGACCACATCACGCAGATTGGCTATCGCCACGTCCACCCGAAGGGCATCCAAATCAGGGCGCAGATTGGCGGGAAGAACCCCCATAGGTCAGCCCTCCGCCAGGATGCGCACGTCCGTTGCGGCTGCGCTGGCAATGGCCCAGACCGCCGCCTGAGTGCCCTCGAAAGTGAACCCCTCCCCCGGCCCCAGCGGAAACCCGCTGGCACTGGTTACGGCATTGTCCGCCCCCAGGTAGACGATGGCCGAGGCGGAGTTGTTCTTGACGGTCAGCTTCTGGCGGGTGCCCGATGCAGCCACGACCTGGCTAGCCGCAACACCGATAGTTGCAGCCGATGCCGCCAGGGACGAGCCCATGGCCTGCGTGACGATTTGCGAGGTTGGCGGCGCGTCCACCTGAATGGCCGCCGTCCTGGGATCGATCAGCGAAATCAGGATGAACGCCCACTTTCCCGGCTGGGCATTCCAGCGCAGCTTGTAACGGCTGGCCTTGCCCGACACCAGGGTGTTGATGCCCATGGGGATGTAGTCGTCCACCGCCGTGCCAATCGACACTTCGATCATGGCGGCTAAGTCCTTGACCGCCGGCCGGCCATTGGCGTCGAGCGTTCCCGCCCACAGCAGCTTGAAATAGTTCGCCTCGATACGGATATCGTCGGCGCCAGCCGCATCGAGCGGCACCCGGTAAATCTGATATTCGGCGGGCATTAGTGTTTGCTCCCGTAATAGGCCGCGCCCAGCGCCAGGGCGGCGATGATCAAGCTGTCTCGGCTGGACTTGTCCATGGCAGCCACGGCCTTGTCCGCCACTTCCTTAACGGTGGCGGACAGTTCCTGCGTCGTCTTGGCGCGCTCCGTCGTCACGCCGGAAATGGCGTCGGTCAGGTTCTGAATTGGCCCGACCAGGGGCGCGGTGTCCAAGATGTTCTGGACCTGAACATTGCTGGTCACATCCACATTCGTGGAGTTGGTCGCATTGGAGGTGGAGGAAGAGGAGGAACCGCCGCCGCCCATGTCATGCCTCCCACGACAGGGATGCTTGATCCACCCGGGCCCCCGCCCGCGCCATGTGGTAGACCACCCCCGGCTTTTGCGTCCACGCCCTGGCCCCCTTGAGGCCGAGCAAACGGACCATCTCTTTCGACCACTGAATGGCCGCCCGCATGACCGCAGGGCCACCGGCCACCGCCTCAATGCAGAGATATCCGCAAGATGCCGACGTCGCCATCATCCCTACCACACGTCCCGACGCATCCTTGGCAACGATCACGGCAGCTTCCCCAGCCTTAATCCGCTTCTCCACATCCGCAGCAGCAGCAGAGATTTCGAAATCGGCATACAGCCAATCCCGCAACCCCTCATACCATTGCGCAGGATGAAACGAGATCATGACCGGCTCACGATGTAGAGCGCGCCGATCCCAAGCATGAGCATCAGCAGCATGGAATTGTTGCCGCCAGCGCTCGCGCTCTTGGCCCCTGTGTAGGGCTCATCCACGCCATAACGCGCAGCCGCCCCCGAGCCATAGGCCCACGGAATAGAAGACGGCGAGCTATTGCCCGCGCTGGAACTCGGCGTTCCCGTCGCGCTCCCAGACGGATTGCCCGACGACGACGGGGTGTAGGTGCCGTCCCCTGTCGAGGCGAATACGTTGGGGTTGAACGCGAGGTTCAGCACGTTGGAGGCGTTGGACGACGACGACGACGAAGCCCCGCCCTTGCCGCCGCCCATCAGGCCGCCCAGAACCATGCTCATGGTGTCAAGACCGGCCATGACTTAGCCCCTGTTGGTGGCGCGCACGAGGAACAGCATGGCGAACAGCCCCATCCCCCACAGCACGTACTGAGAATTCTTGGAATTGCCCATGGACAGGGCGAGCGCCTGTTGCTGCGCTGCCTCGACCCGCCTTTGTTCGGCCACCTGGGCTTGCGCCTGGGCTGACGCAATAGCCGCCTGGGCGTTCATGGAGGACTGGTACGCGCCCAGCCCTCCATTCACCAAGGTCCCGAACCAGCCTTCGCCGAGAACCTCATCCATGGCGATCAGCTCAGCTTGAGCGGGCGGATTGCCTCGCGGATGGTGCTGATGACGCACACGCCCGCCGACTTGGTGACACCCAGAATGAACTTGAGGGTGCTATCCAGGCCAGCGGTGTTGATGCAGGTGGACAGAGAGCCATCCTGCTGGTCGAAGTTCAGATGGTAGCAGCCATCACGCAGGGCGGGACGCTGGAACATCCGCATGTTCTCAGCCCGAAGCACATAGCCGCCCCGGTTCTCGAACACGTAATTGCCCGCCTCCAGGCTCACCTTGCCGTTGTCCAGCACGGTGTTCACCGCCACGTTGTCGTTGGTGGTGATCATGGTCAGCGAGCGATAGACGAGGCCGGTGCCCTTATCGACTTCAATGCCGAAATTGTCGGAGCTACCGACAATCGGGCTTTCGGACGTATCGATGGCGCGGACCAGATAGGGCCGGTCCCCCGGATTGATCATGTGCTCGGCTTCGACCTGCAACGACACGCCGGAAACCGAACAGCCGTTGGTGGTGCCGAAGATTTCGGTCATCGCACCGGCCCAAGTGATAACCAGGGAGATGGAGCCGATGCCGCGAGTGTCCAAGGCGCAATCGTCATAGCGACGGCCACCCGGCAGGGTGAATTCCAGCGGCAGCAGCAGACGAACCGCCGTGGTGGCGGCGTTGCCAGCCGTGATGGGCTGGGAGATGCCCGGCAGAATGTCGCGGCCTTCCAGCAGCAGCATTTCGGCCAGATCGGCACCAGAGATCGACCACACGGTATCGCGGCCAGCCACGATGACCTCAATGCGAGCGATCAGACGGGCAGGCCAGTTACGCAGGGCACCGGTGGGTGCCGAAGCGCCGTTGGTCAAGGTATAGGAAAGGTCCAGGTCCAGCTTGTGGATCACGCCTTCGCGATCCATTTCGATGGTCTGCCGACCGCCCGCCACGTAAGGCACGGCGTTATAGCGGCGGCGCTGGAGTGAGCGCTGGGCGGGCGGGGCCATAAGGGCGACCTCCCGCTTAGACGAGGTTGAAGCGCTTGGCGGCCCACAGGCCAGCCACGACGGCGGCGACGGAAACCGCGAAATCCTTGATGTTCATGTCTGTAGTTCCTCTCGGGTTGAAGCCCACGACGGGCACGCGAGAGGAGCAAACATGATCATGATCATAGGCCGCAAAACCGTTTACGTTAACGTAAACGGCAAAAATCAAGAAAAATCAGGCCGTTGCGGATTGTTGTTCATGGCATGAAAAGGCCCCCGAAGAGGCATTTTCCCGTATACGTAAACGCTCAATCGAAGGGGGATTTTCGCACTTGCCACGCCCCGCCCCGCCGCCAGTCGACGCACTGCCGAGAGCCCGGCTTAAGCCCCGCCACAGCCCCCGCCGCCTCCGTTCCGAGCAAGCCTGGCTGTCTCGGCGTGCCCGCCAGATAGCGAAGGTCCGCAGGCTCAGCGGTGACGAAGGCACAGACACGGGTGGCGTTGCGGGTGAGCGTGCGGGGAACCGCCAGGGCGGAACGGGCGATGGCGAAGCACCTGCATCCCTGATGCCGACCAGCGTTCCACAGGCGATATGGCGGGGTATCGGGCTTGATGTAGGGAAAGAAGAAATCCACCTCATCCCAGATGATCAGGCAATCGCCCGCCGCCAGGGCGGCGCGATTGGCCCATAGAAAGCCCGTCTCCTCCCCCATGGTATCGAACCCTCGCCAGCAAATCCGCGCCTCGGGCTCTTTCAGAAGCTGGCAAAGGTCCGCCGGGTCATCGACCACCAGGGCACCCGACGCCCACGCTGGCTCCGCGTTCGGGTCGCAGATGATGACGCGGGGAGCCACCTTCCACGACTGATGGCGGGCGAGGTGAGACTTGCCCTCCCCGCCCATCCCCAGAAACACCCGATTGTCAGGTTCCAGCAGCAGCACCGCCGCCCCCCGCGATATCGGCCAGAGCGCCCGCCTGGGCGGAGATGATTTCCGCCTCGGACGGAATGTTCGCCACAGCCCCCATGACGGCAGCCTCGGCCTTCGGGGGCAGGCGCTCACGGTTCTTGACCACCCCAAGTCCGACCGCTCCGAGGGCCAGCCACGCCGCCGTCTTTTCGTCCAGACCATCCATGGTCAGGTAGAACCGCAGCACGTTGTTGACGGCCCCGGCCAGGGTGTCCACCTCCCGGCTTTCCAGCCGCGTGACGTGGGCCGCATCGCAGGCGATGGCCCCCACCACCTCGACCAGGGGCACCGTCACCGCCTGGACAAAATCCGGCAGCGGCGCAGGCCCAGACGACACGGGGGCGCTCGCCCCCTCCCCCGCCCCACCGGCTTCGGAAATGCCGCCCACCTCGGAAATCATGGCGTCGAGAGCTTCGGTCATTTCGACACCCCCATCAGCACGTCCGCAATCCCCATCTCGAATATGCTCCGCTTCGGCGGCTGCGCATTGAGCTTCTCCGGCTCCGGCGTCGGCGCGGGCGGCGCGACATCCTCGACCACCTCGACGGCCACGGGCTCGACCTTCGCCGCCGCGTTGCCCAGCCACTTCTTCCGCGCCTCCGTGCTCGCCCATTTGGTCACTCCCTTAGCGATCTTCTGAGC
Source organism: Magnetospirillum sp. ME-1 (assembly GCF_002105535.1). GTDB lineage: Bacteria > Pseudomonadota > Alphaproteobacteria > Rhodospirillales > Magnetospirillaceae > Phaeospirillum. Next base: position 1,632,416 of record NZ_CP015848.1, read on the forward strand.
CGCCGTCTTGGACCGACCCATGAATTGAGCATTGCACCCGCCGTCATGCTCGGGCGGGCACACGATGTAAGCCCCGGACTTCATTTCCTTGGCCGTCGCCTTGGCGCAGCCGCACACCGGGCACTTGATGGCCCCCATCACCGCGTTGTCAGCCATCAGAACGGCACTCCCTCTCCAGACGCTCCAGACGGGCATGCAGTTCCGTCACCATGGCCAGGGTGGACCGCGCCACCGCAATAGCCTTCCCGATGCCAAGCAACGGGTTGCGCTCCACCTCTTCCAGCGTCTTGTGACAACTGGCAATCAACTGATCCATTGCCTTCCTCCTCTAAAATAAAAACGTACTTCTTTGCCGCACGATCAATCTTCGTGCGGAAATCCTTCGGTTGTTGTTCGATGTAGCTTTCAGCCATGCCTTGCACGGCAGGCGGAACCTCTCGGGCATCCGCGCCGGTCGCCAGGGACCACGACGCCAGAAGCCCCAGGATCATGGCTGACATGGTTTGCGCCAGGGCAGCGCGGCGCACTTCCTTGACCACACCAGGGCGCGCCCCGCTGGTCATTTCGAACAGGTCGCCCGCCACAGCCTCGGTCACAGCCGCCCACAGAGGGTGGATTGCCCACCGCGCCCGATTGCTGTCGGCGCTGGGCATGCAGTAGCGGATATCGGCCAACGCCAGGGCGAACAGGTCGCCCAACTTGGCATCAAGGTCCGCCCATGTGGCGATGCCCCAGCGCTCTTTCAGGTGCGCCTTTCCGGCCCGCATCTCGACGCGATAGACCCGCTCGCCCTCGGCCAAAGGCTCCATGCCCTGCTTTTCCATGGAGGCCGCCCAGATCACCGGCCATTCCGCCTTCTGGCGGGCCGCCACTTCCTTGGTCTTGTCATAGACGATGATTTGCCGCCCCGGCATCTTGCCCACCGTGACGCTGGTGTAGCGACCGGAAACGCCATGAATATCAATATCCTCGGCATGATCGGCCCGACTGGTATGGGAATGCATGACGAACGCCGTGGGATCGAGAACGAAGCCCGGAAGATCGGCGGCGCGCACGTCAACCGCATAGTCCACGCGGGCGATAGCTTCGGCCATCACATCCGCGCCGATGGCCTCCAAGAATTCGTACATCTCGACGCGCACGCGCCCGAAACCCTTGGTCGCCAGCCACGCCGAACGGGCCGAGACGCGAATATTCCACTGGTCCGCCTTCTGGTTCCGCGAGAAGAACCACACCGCCCCTTCCGGCCCCGTGTCACAGCGATAGGCATAGCCGCCCTTGGCCCCGCTTTCCGCCACATGAAAGGACTGCCCCCGCCATTCCACCAGGGTCGGACGGCGAGCCTCCATTGCCTCGACTTTGGCGCGTTCCAACACCTCGCATAGCGAGGCAGGAATGCGGCCCTGGAAAGTCACGTCGAGGCCATCAAAGCCCTTGTAGATCGGGGTAATCATCTATCCGTACTCCGGTACATCTAGAGGGGGGTGCTACAAGGACCCCCCTCTTTTTTCAGGCAGACCGCAGCAACCACGCCGACCGCTCGGCAGAAAAATCCGCCTCCGCCTGGAGCCGGTCAGCGAACCGCGTCAGCCAATCCCGCACTCCCCGGCTCTTGTCGGCATCAGCCTCGGACGGGTAGGAGGTGGCAATAGACCGCAGATCGGCGGCGATGGATGCGGACTGCTCACGGGAACGACGAAGGGGGCGCTCCAGGGTCAAACCCCGATGCGCCCCCTTGCGGAAATCGTAGTGCTCGATCAACGGCCAATGGCCCGACAGATCGAAGGCCCACAGCACGTCAATATAGGCATCCCCCAGCGGGCGGGCGATGGGCGACCCCAGCCAAAGCGGCGGCGTAACCACAATCACCAAACCCGCATGGGAAATCCCGCGCATGATCAGAACGGAATGGCGTCACCGTCCACATCATCGGCGGGAGCCGACGCGGGACGGGACGCGGGAGCCGAGTTGCCGCCCATGGCGAGATACCAGCCCTCGCCATCCGGCCACGCCACCAAGTCCATGCCGTCCGGGATACCTGGTTGCTTGGCGATGCGGATCGACCACATGAAGCCGCCCGCGTTCTCGCCGGTCTTGATTTCGTTCCGGTAAGCCGTCCCGGCATCGAACGGACGCCCGGAGGGGGTCTTGAGCCGCACCCGGAATATCGGGCTGTCCTTCCGCGACAACTCCCCGGACGGGTCAATTGCGATATCGGTTTCCAGCACCATGGAAACCAGAAGGCCACGCAGCACCGGCAGACCGCCGCGCTCCGCAACCTGAGTGAGATTGCCCAAATTCGCCATGTTGATGCCCCTTTAGCTTGTTTCCGCGCTCCGCGCGTAAAGCCCCCTTTAAGAGTTCGGGGGCGGGCAGGCCCGCCCTGAACAGGATTTACCGGAAGAGGGAGGCGGGCCGTTGGCCCGCCCCCGCCCCCGAAGCCGCCGACCGAAAGGGGGGAACGGTCGGCGGAAAGCTCTAGTCCTGAATGGGGCCGATGCCGTAGCCGCCCGAGGGATGGTGGTTGGCGGCGAAGCACAGGCACTCGCCCTGCGTGCCCCGGTAGACCACCTCGCCCTGGACGTAGACGGCGTGCGTCACGTCGGCGAACGGCTGGTTGTCGCTGGCAGGCCCGACGTCACACGGCGGCGACACCTCGGCGTTCTGGATGTCAGCGATCACCCAAGACATCTCTTCCGCCGCCTTCTGACAGGCATCAGCCGCCAGAAACAAATGCTCCGACGTCGCCATGAGGCGCGCCACGACGGCCCGCGCTTCCTCGCAATGGTCCATGATTGACACCCCTTGTTCGTTTCACGTCTTGCGTGGTGGCACTATGTCAGCCACAAGAACTGGGGTCGCGTCAATATGTTGTGGCGCAGAATAAAGCGCACACTATTCATAGTGCATACTATATCTTGTCAATAATTAGCCCGTGAAACACCACAGGATAAACACGCCACCCCTCCCCCACTTTTGGCGACTTGCAGAGTCAATCGCCATGGCTCATCATTTTCTATACAAGGAAAGGGGGTAGACTTTCGGCGGAACGTCAGGTGAACATCTTTCATTACCCTGTCGCCAATCTATACATTATGCGACAAATGGGTATGCGATTGTGGAGGATGCCATGGACGGTTCCGACCGTATGATCCGCAAATTGAGCCTGTCCCTCTCCACCCCGGTACCCCCGGAAGCGCTCGCGGCCCTTTCGCGTCCGGAAGGCATTCTCCACATCCGCGCCGACGATGAGGCCGGTCGGACCATCAGCGTGACCTATGATCTTCGCCACGCGACCCTGGCTTGCGTGGACTCATGGCTGGCCGCCAACGGAGTGCATCTGTCCGACGGCTTTCTCTCCCGCCTCCACCGCCGCTGGCTGTCGTTCAAGGACGACAATCGCCGTGACCAGGCGGCCATCGTCCATCAGTGCTGCAGCGTACCGCCCCGAAAGCACTGATACTATTGCTAGCATTTATATCTTTTTCAAAATACCATTAAGCCTTGCCTGAGCTGGGACAAAGACTCATGGGGGGGGCTCAATGACATCGCTGCAATCCATCACCGCCGCCATCGCACCCAATGCCAAACCTGAATGCAAGACGGCATTCGCCGACACGGACGGACAACTGGCGCAATACGGCATCACCACCCGGCTGCGCCTGTGCCATTTCATCGCCCAGATCATGCACGAAACCAATGGCGGCACGGTGCTGGTGGAGAACCTGACCTACACCACCGAAGCCCAGCTCCTGAAGATTTACGGTGTCGGCAAGCACTCCGCCGCCATCACTCCCGACGAGGCACCGGGCCTGCTGCGCAATGCGAAAGGCTTGGCGGAGCGGGTCTACGGCCTGGGCAATCCGGCCAAGGCGGCGGAATTGGGAAATACCCAGCCGGGTGACGGCTATCTGTTCCGCGGCCGTGGCGTGCTCCAGACCACCGGCCGCTTCAATTACGTCAAGGTGGCCAAGGAGACCGGGCTCGATTGCGTCAGCAATCCCGACCTGATCATCCTGACCGAAAATCTGCTCTCGCCCGCCCTTTGCCATTGGCAGGCGGCCAACATCAACCCGCTGGCCGATGCCGACGACATCGTCGCGGTCACCAAGGCGGTCAACGGCGGGACAAATGGCCTGCCCGACCGCAAGCAGTGGTACGCCAAGGCCTGGGCCGCCTCCGGGGAAGGCACCGCGCCGCAGCCCGCCAATGCCCCTCCGTCCGACCTCGCCCGCCTCCAGGCCGCCCTCAACAAGGCCGGAGCCAATCCCCGCCTGGTGGTGGACGGCGCCGACGGCCCCAATACCCGGCGGGCGATCAAGGCATTCCAGGCGGTGCATGGGCTGGTCGCCGACGGTGTGGCCGGTCCCAATACCAGAGCCGCGTTGCAGCCGTTCATGGACTAGGCTTCGGCAGGGTTTGCCCGAGGGCCGTGCTTGTGCCTATGCTGGCGGCCAAAGCCAATCCGAGGTCAGCCCCGCCCATGAGCATCGATTCACGCGCCCTGCAGCCCGGCCGGTTCATCCAGAGCCATGATCCCGCCATCATCGCCTTCGCCCGCAAGGCCGCCCAAGGCGCTTCCGACCGGTTGGACGCCGCCATCCGCCTCTATTACGCGGTGCGCGATTCCGTCCTTTACGATCCCTATGTCCGCTTCAATGTGCCGGAGACCTATTCGGCGGCCGACGTGCTGGCCAAGGGCAGCGGCTTTTGCATCCCCAAGGCCGCCCTGCTGACCGCCTGCGCCCGTGCCGTGGGAATTCCCGCCCGCATCGGCTTCGCCGACGTCCGCAACCATCTGGCCACACCCAAGCTGCTGGACAAGAACGGCAGCGACGTTTTCCGCTGGCACGCCTTCGCCGAGATCATGGCCGAGGACCGGTGGGTCAAGGCCACGCCCGCCTTCAATCTGGCTCTGTGCGAGAAGTTCGGCGTCCATCCCCTTGAATGGGATGGAAAAACCGATTCGGTCTTCCACCCCTTCGACAAGCAGGAGCGCCGCCACATGGAATACGTGGCCCAGCACGGCAGCTTCTGGGACGTGCCCTTCGAGGAGATCACCGCCGCCTACCGCCAGCATTGCCCGCTGATGATGGTGGACGATCCCTGGGGTACGGGCGCCGACTTCGCCGCCGAGGCCAAGGCCGGAGAATGAGCGAGAAACCGATCGAACGCCTGCTGGCCATCATGGCCCGGCTGCGGTCGCCCGTTGGCGGCTGTCCCTGGGATTTGGAGCAGAGCTTCGCCACCATCGCGCCCTACACCATCGAGGAAGCCTACGAGGTGGCCGAGGCCATCGAGCACGGCGACATGGTCCAGTTGAAGGACGAACTGGGCGATCTGCTGTTCCAGGTGGTGTTCTACGCCCAGATGGCCAAGGAGAACGGCGATTTCGACTTCGACGCCATCGCGTCGGCCATCGCCGACAAGATGATCCGCCGCCATCCCCACGTCTTCGTCGAGAATGACGGCCGGGATTCCGCCGGGCAGGTGGAGGCCTGGGAGGAGACCAAGGCGCGCGAACGCGCCGCCAAGGCCCAAGGCGCGGCCGAACCCGGCATCCTCGACGGGGTGGCCCGCACCCTGCCCCCCATGACCCGGGCCTTGAAGCTGCAAAAGCGCGCCGCCCGGGTGGGCTTCGACTGGGACCGGCCGGAAACCATCCTCGACAAACTGGCCGAGGAAGCCCAGGAAATCGCCGAGGAAATCCGCAGCCAAGCCCCCTTCGACCGCCTCGAGGACGAGATGGGCGACGTGCTGTTCGTCTGCGTCAACCTGGCGCGCAAGCTGAACGTCGACCCCGAGCGCGCCCTGAAGCGGGCCAACACCAAGTTCGAGCGCCGCTTCCGCCATATCGAGGCGGAATTGAAGGCCGCCGGGCGCTCGGCCGATTCCGCCACCCTCGACGAGATGGAGGCTCTGTGGCAGGCTGCCAAGACCTTGGAAAAGTCCGGAGGACACGGTGGCGGGTGACTGGCTGAAGCGGATCGGCGTCCTGGCGGCTGTGCTGCTGCTGTCGTCGTGCTACATCCCCGACAAGTTCAGGAGCGAGCTGCGCCTGTCCAAGTACGGCGACTATTCGCTGACCTACAAGGGCGACCTGATGTTCGCCCCCATCCTGGACGATTACCGCAAGAACAAGATCAAGCCCGAGAACGAGGCCGAGCGGCAGGAGAACATCCGCCGCGACCTCGCCCGCGACATCGCCTTCCGCAAGATCGAGTCCAAGGGCAAGGGCCGTTTCGCCGTGGAATACGAGCGGGTCGGCCGCCTGGGCAAGGTGCAGCTGACCTCCCTGATCCGCCGCGACGCCCGCCTGCTCTCGCTGCGCTCCATGGAAAACGGCGCCATCGTCATCAGGGCCAACGCCATGAAGCCCTCGGATGCCCAGATTCTGGCCGAATTGGGCCTCAACATGGAAGGCGAGTTCCGCATCACCACCGATGGCAACGTGGTCAAGCACAATGCCACCCAGGTGAAGCCCTTCGGCACTTCGAAGGTCTATATCTGGAAGATCGAGAATCCCCTGGCCGTGATGCCGGAACTGGTGATGATCCGCGACGTGGACCCCGCCCGTCCCCTCGCCCCCCGCCCCTCGGAGCTCGACGAATAGCATGTGGAAGAATCGCACCGTCCTGGTCACCGGCGCCACCGCGGGCTTCGGCGCAGCCATCGCCCGGCGCTTCGCCGCCAACGGCGCCAATCTGGTGATCTGCGGACGCCGGACCGGGCGGCTGGACGCCCTGAAGGCCGAACTGGGCACCGCCGCGCCGGTGCATGCGGCGAGCCTGGACGTGCGCGACGGCGCCGCCGTTTCCGCCTTCGCCGCCGCCCTGCCCTGGCCCGTGGATGTCCTGGTCAACAACGCCGGGCTGGCCCTGGGGCTGGAACCCGCCCAGGCGGCCGAGTTGGACGACTGGGAGACCATGATCGACACCAATCTCAAGGGCCTGATGTACATGACGCGGGCCATCCTGCCCGGCATGGTGGAACGCGACCGGGGCCATGTGATCAACATCAGCTCGGTGGCCGGCACCTATCCCTATCCCGGCGGCAACATGTACGGCGCCACCAAGGCGGCGGTGACCCAGTTCTCGCTGAACCTCATCGCCGATCTGGTCAAGACCAGGGTGCGGGTCAGCAATATCGAGCCCGGCCTGTGCGGCGGCAGCGAGTTTTCCCAGGTGCGCTTCCACGGCGACGCGGAGAAGGCGGCCAAGGTCTACGAGGGCACAACGCCGCTGACCTCGGACGACATCGCCGAGGCCGTCTACTGGGCGGCCTCCCTGCCCGCCCACGTCAACATCAACCGCATCGAGATGATGCCGGTCTGCCAGGCCTCGGCGCCCTTCGCCATTCACCGGTCGTAGGACGAGCTACCCCATCACCGCCTTGCCCACATCGGTCAGCGCCAGCACGCCCAGGATGGCGAACAGGGCGGCGGCGACCATGCGCACCAGCTTGAGCGGCAGCTTCTCGGCCATGGCGTTGCCCACGAAGACGGCGGGGACATCGGCAATCAGCATGCCCAGCGTGGTTCCGGTCGTCACCATGAGCAGATCGCCGAACCGCGCCCCCAGGGCCACGGTGGCGATCTGCGTCTTGTCGCCGATCTCCACCAGGAAGAAGGCGATGGTGGTGGCGATGAAGGCGCCGGCCTTCTCCCAGGTCTTGGGCTGGTCGTCCTCGTCCATCTTGTCGGGAACCAGGGTCCAGGCGGCCATGGCAATGAAGGAAAGGCCAACGATCCAGCGCATCGTTTCGGGGCCGATCCAGCGCGCCACCTCGACACCCAGCCACGCCGCCAGACCATGATTGGCGATGGTGGCGACGAAGATGCCGGCCACCACCGCCCAGGGCTTCCTGAACTTGGCGGCGAGCAAGAGGGCGAGAAGCTGGGTCTTGTCGCCGATCTCGGCGGCGGTGACCACGGCGAGCGATACGAGCAGGGAATCCATCAAGGCACCATACGGGGGATTGGGCGAAACACGACCGATGGCCCGGAATCCCGCCCAATCCCTGGGACGCACGAATTCCGAAGCCAAAGGTCTCGCCAAGCTTTTGGGCCGGACGCGCCAAGGACCCAAAGGCCCTAGTCTGTTGACGCGCCCCCTTCTGATGACCGAAGGCGGCTACTCCCCAATGACGGAGCGGACCATACCCATGCCAGCCATGCCGGGCAAGCCCTTTATCCTTCCTCCGAATCTCTCTAACATCCCGCCCCTCACATGTTCCGTCACCCCCGCGCAGGCGGGGGTCCATGGGGATGCAATCTCCGTGTGTCCGACATGGAGTCCCGCTTTCGCGGGAATGACGGAGAATTCAGGCGGTCAGGACGGTCAGTATGAGCGGCTTCATCCGGGTGCGCGGCGCCCGCGAGCATAATCTGAAGAACATCGACGTGGACCTTCCCCGCGACAAGCTGGTGGTGATCACCGGCCTGTCGGGCTCGGGCAAGTCGTCGCTGGCCTTCGACACCATCTACGCCGAGGGGCAGCGCCGCTACGTGGAATCCCTGTCGGCTTACGCCCGGCAATTCCTGGAGCTGATGCAAAAGCCCGACGTGGAAAGCATCGAGGGGCTCTCCCCCGCCATTTCCATCGAGCAGAAGACCACCTCGAAGAATCCCCGCTCCACCGTGGGCACGGTGACCGAGATCTACGACTACATGCGCCTGCTGTGGGCCCGCGTCGGCGTGCCCCACTCGCCCGCCACCGGGCTTCCCATCGAAAGCCAGACGGTCAGCCAGATGGTCGACCGGGTCGAGATGATGGAGGAAGGCACGCGGCTCTATCTGCTGGCGCCTTATGTGCGCGGCCGCAAGGGCGAGTACCGCAAGGATTTGCAGGAGCTGCAGAAGAAGGGCTTCCAGCGGGTCAAGGTGGATGGCACCCTCTACGAGATCGACGACGTCCCGGCGCTCGACAAGAAGAAGAAGCACGACATCGAGGTGGTGGTCGACCGCCTGGTGGTGAAGCCGGGCCTTGGCAACCGGCTGGCCGATTCCATCGAGACGGCGCTGGCCCTGGCCGATGGCCTGTGTATCGCCGAAAACGCCGATAACGGTGAGCGCACCACCTTTTCCGCCAAGTTCGCCTGCCCGGTGTCGGGCTTCACCATCGAGGAGATCGAACCCCGCCTGTTCTCCTTCAACAACCCCTTCGGCGCCTGCCCGTCCTGCGATGGCTTGGGCGTGAAGCTTTATTTCGATCCCGAACTGGTCGTTCCCAATCCTGGACTTTCCCTGCGTGAGGGCGCCATCGCGCCCTGGGCCGGCTCCACCTCGCAATACTATGTCCAGACCCTGCAGGGGTTGGCCGAGCATTACCGCTTCAGCCTGGAAACGCCGTGGGAGAAGCTGCCCGAACGGGTCCGCGAGGTCATCCTCCACGGGTCCGGCGCCGAGGAGATCCGCATCGCCTACGAGGACGGCTTTCGGGGCTACCACACCGAGAAGTCGTTCGAGGGTGTCATCCCCAACATGGCGCGCCGCTACCGCGAGACGGATTCCTCCTATGTGCGCGAGGAACTGTCGCGCTTCCAGGGCACCGCGCCGTGTGAAGCCTGCAATGGAGCGCGCCTCAAGCCCGAGGCCCTGGCGGTGAAGATTCACGGCCTGCACATCTCGGAAGCCACCGAATTCTCCATCCTGGCGGCGCGCGACTGGTTCGCCGACCTGCACAACCACCTGCGGCCCAAGGACCAGGAGATTGCCCGGCGCATCCTGCGCGAGATCAACGACCGCCTGGGCTTCCTGGTGGACGTGGGGCTGGAATACCTGACGCTGGGGCGCGGTTCGGGCTCGCTGTCGGGCGGGGAAAGCCAGCGCATCCGTCTGGCCAGCCAGATCGGTTCGGGGCTGACCGGCGTCCTCTACGTGCTTGACGAACCCTCCATCGGCCTGCACCAGCGCGACAACGACCGCCTGCTGGCGACGCTGAAGCGCCTCAGAGACATCGGCAACACCGTCATCGTGGTCGAGCATGACGAGGACGCCATCCGCGCCGCCGATTACCTGGTGGACATGGGGCCGGGCGCCGGCATCCACGGCGGCCAGGTGGTGTCGGAAGGCACCCCCGAACAGGTGATGGCCGATGCCAAGTCCATGACGGGGCGCTATCTCACCGGGCTGGACCACATTCCTCTGCCGCCCCAGCGGCGCAAGGGCAACGGCAAGACCCTGTCGCTGATCGGGGCGCGGGGCAACAACCTCAAGGACGTGGACGTCCACATTCCGCTGGGCACGCTCGCCTGCATCACCGGCGTGTCGGGCGGCGGCAAGTCCACCCTGGTGATCGAGACCCTGTACAAGGCCCTGGCGCGCCGCCTGATGGGCGCGCGGGAACAGCCCTCGCCCTTCGACCGCATCGACGGCATCGAGCATCTGGACAAGATCATCGACATCGACCAGAGCCCCATCGGCCGCACGCCGCGCTCCAACCCGGCCACCTATACCGGCGCCTTCTCGCCCATCCGCGACTGGTTCACCGAACTGCCCGATTCCAAGGTGCGCGGCTACAAGCCGGGGCGCTTCTCGTTCAACGTCAAGGGCGGCCGCTGCGAGGCCTGCCAGGGTGACGGCGTCATCAAGATCGAGATGCACTTCCTGCCCGACGTCTACGTCCAGTGCGACGTCTGCAAGGGCAAGCGCTACAACCGCGAGACCCTGGAAATCACCTTCCGGGGCAAAAGCATCGCCGACGTGCTGGACATGACCGTCGAGGAGGCGGCCGACTTCTTCAAGGCGGTGCCGGCCATCCGCGACAAGATGGTGACGCTGCAGCGGGTGGGCCTGGACTACATTCATCTCGGCCAGCAGGCCACCACCCTGTCCGGCGGCGAGGCCCAGCGGGTCAAACTGGCCAAGGAACTGTCCAAGCGCTCCACCGGCCGCACGCTCTACATCCTGGACGAGCCCACCACCGGCCTGCATTTCGAGGACGTGCGCAAACTGCTCGAGGTGATTCAGGCCCTGGTGGATGCCGGCAATACCGTGCTGGTCATCGAACATAACCTGGAAGTCATCAAGACCGCCGACTGGATCGTCGATCTGGGGCCGGAAGGCGGCGACGGCGGCGGCCGTATCGTGGCCGCCGGGACTCCCGAAGACGTGGCGGCCTGCGCCCAAAGCTACACCGGTCAATACCTTGCCCCGATTCTTGGCCGGAAACCGAGAAAGGCATCGTAACCCATTGGCGATAGACGCTTTTTTGCCTCCACTGAATCCTGCGTCGTAAAGACGTTACTTTAAGAAAAAAACGGCCTTTCTCCATTCAGTTCAGTGATGCAACGATTTCTGGACTGGAGTCCTTTCGGGCAATTACTTAGAAAGCGCTGGACAGTCGATTCTTTTCTTGCAACATTGGAATTCTGGATCGCAAGAAGAGTCCGTCCCATGAGGTTCATCCGCATCATCACAGCGCTCTCCGCCCTGGCGGCGGTGTCGGCCTGTGCCATGCCCGAACCCATGGCGCCGACCACGAATGCGGCTCCGGCCACTGCCTCAACCCCGACGGTAACAGCGCCTCCTCCGCCCGCCGCTACGATAGCGACGGACGACGTGGCTCTGCCGCCCTCGCCGGTGGTGGTCCACTTCAATCATGGCAAGGCCGACATCACCGGCTCGACCATGCAGGTGCTGTGGGGCTTGGCGCCGTCGCTGAAAGCGGCGGCCCCCACGGTGATCCGTGTCCAGGGCTTCACCGATGCCTCGGGCAAGGCCGCCTACAACAAGACCCTGTCCGAGAAGCGCGCCCAGGCCGTGGCCGACCAGCTGCGCAAGCTGGGCATCACCGCTCGGGTCGAAGTCATGGGCCAGGGTGTGGTCAAGGGCGGCAAGAAGGGGTCCAAGGACGCCGCCGCCCGCCGCGTGGAGATCAGCTGGGAGCCTGCTTCTCCGGCCAAGACTTCCGCCGCCTCCCCCATTTCTCCCGACACCGTCAAGAGCCAGGCCGATCGCCAGGACCTGGGCGCCACCGGCATCGCCGGCGCCGCTCCGGCCACGGATGCGGCCGAAGCGGTGTCTTACGCCGGATTTACGCCGGCTGCCGGGTCGCCCCTGATCGCGGATTGGGCCACGACCTTCGAGGCGACCGGGCCTCCGGCCACTCTTTCCTAGATATACGCGGCGATCTGAGCCCGCCGGCGGCGCAGCGCCTCCGCATCCTCGGCCTTGACCTGGGTGGAAGCGGGCTGCGTTTCGGCGGTGTTGCTGCTTTTCATCATGGTTCCGTCCTTGGGGTGGAAGGCCGATCGCCTTCGAGTCCGGATAGTGACCGCCGATCATGGCGGCAAACGGGACGGAATCTGGGCATTTTCAGGGCAGCCCTTCCAAAGCCCGCCAATCCCCCTCACATGATTCAATGCAGAACCGGGATGATATCTCATCGTGGTTCTGCTAGGCCCAAGGGGCCGCGCGCCTTATGGCGCGGGAGCCACGCCGCCACGGGCGGCGCCCGGCGCCTGAGGGCGATAAGAGGGACAGGCCCAGGAGGCCGCCATGACTCGTCGCTGCACGATCATCGCCGTCGGAATAGGACAAGGCGCCCGCGACCCGGGATGCGCCAGGGGGCCGGAAGTCCTCAAACAATCAGGTGTATTCGACCGTCTGGCCATCCGCTCGCCCGACATCACCTGGCATGATGTGCCGGTCGCCGCATCCCCCGCCTCGCCGGCCACGGTGGTCGCCCAGGCCTGCGACGCCCTGGCCGGAGCCGTGGCCGGGGCCCGGAGCCAAGGCCGCTTTCCCATCGTCATCGGCGGCGACCATTCCATCGCCATGGGCACCTGGAGCGGGCTGCGCCGCGCGCTGGCGCCGCCCGGCCGGTTCGATCTGCTGTGGATCGACGCCCACATGGATTGCCACGATCCTTCCACCAGCCCGTCCGGCGCGTTGCACGGCATGCCCTTGGCCTGCCTGCTGGGCCGCTGCCATCCGCAGCTGGCCGGTGTGGCCTGCCCCGCCCCGCCCTTGACGCCCTCCCAGGTCACCCTGGTGGGGGTGCGCAGCTTCGAGCGGGAGGAAGACGCCTTCGCCCACCGATCGGGCTTGCGGGTCATCCGCATGGAGGAGGTGACGGCACGGGGCCTTGCCGCCGCGCTGCCCCTGCCTTCCGGGCCGTTCGGCGTCACGCTGGATCTCGACGCCATCGATCCTAAGGACGCCCCGGCGGTGGGCTCGCCCGTGCCGGGCGGCATTGCGGCCGCCGAGTTGCTGGAAACCTTGCGGCCTCTGCTGGCCTCGCCCAACTGCCTCGCCCTGGAAATCGCCGAATTCAGCCCGCCCCACGATGTGGGGGGCAAGACCGCCGCCCTGATGGAATCCCTTCTGGCCATGGCGGCGCAACCGGGAGAACCGTCATGACCGCCACCATCGAGCTTGAGGACACGTGGTGCGCCAGCAACTACCACCCCCTGCCGGTGGTGCTGGTCCGGGGCGAAGGCGCCCTGGTCTGGGACGAGACCGGCCGGCGTTACATCGACATGATGGGTGCCTATTCCGCCGTCAGCCACGGTCATTGCCATCCCCGTCTGGTCCGGGCGCTGACCGATCAGGCGAGCAAGCTGGCGGTGATCTCGCGGGCCTTCCACACCACGCCTCTCGGCCCCTTCGCCGAACTGGCCTGCCGCTTGACCGGCATGGACAGGGCGCTGCCCATGAACACCGGGGCCGAGGCGGTGGAAACGGCGCTGAAGGCGGCGCGCAAATGGGCCTATACGGTCAAGGGCGTGCCGGAAGGCCAGGCCCGCATCATCGCGGCAAAGGGCAATTTCCACGGCCGGACCATCGCCATAATCGGCATGTCCACGGTGGAGCAGTACCGCCGGAGCTTCGGCCCCTTCCCCGGTGGCTTCGACCTTGTGCCCTTCGGCGATGCGGATGCCCTGGACAAGGCCATCACCCGCGATACCGCCGCTTTTCTGGTGGAGCCCATCCAGGGCGAAGGCGGCATCATCGTGCCGCCCGAGGGCTATCTCGCCCGCTGCCGTCAGATTTGCGACCGCAGGCGGGTACTGCTGATCGCCGACGAGATTCAGACCGGGCTGGGCCGCACCGGCCGCCTGCTGGCTTGCGAGCACGACGGCGTCAGGCCCGACGCGGTGACTTTGGGCAAGGCGCTGGGCGGCGGCATGCTGCCGGTGTCGCTGTTGCTGGGCACGACGGAACTGATGGACGTGTTCCGGCCCGGCGACCACGGCTCCACCTTCGGCGGCAATCCCCTGGCCGCGGCGGTGGGGCGGGAAGCCTTGCAGGTGCTGGTGGACGATGGACTGATCGAGCGCGCCGCCGAGCTGGGGCCCTGGCTGATGGAGCGCCTGCGCGCCCTGGACAGCCCGCTGATCAAGGATATCCGGGGGCGCGGCCTGTTCATCGGCATCGAGTTCGACGCCGAGCGCGTCCAGGCGCGCGAGGTCTGCGACCGGCTGGCGGCCAGGGGCATCCTCACCAAGGACACCCACCGCAACACCATCCGCTTCGCGCCGCCCCTGGTGATCAGCCGCGAGCTTTTGGACGAGGCCGTGTGGAGCCTGGGCGCGGTGCTGGCGGAAGCGTAACGTCCCGCCATTTCCCGGGCTCGAGCCCCTCCAGCGTCCACTCCCCCACCGCCCAGCGGATCAGGCGGAGCGTGGGAAAGCCGATGGCCGCCGTCATGCGCCGGACCTGGCGGTTGCGCCCCTCGCGGATGGTCAGCTCGATCCACGCGGTGGGAATGGCGGCGCGGTAGCGGATGGGCGGATCGCGTGGCCACAGATTGTCCGGCTCGGCCATGGCCCGCGCCCCGGCGGGCAGTGTTGGTCCGTCGTTCAGCACCACGCCGCACCGCAGCTTTTCCAGATCGGCCTCGGTGGGGATGCCTTCCACCTGGGCCCAGTAGGTCTTGGCCAGCTTGTGCTTAGGGTCGCTGATGCGCGCCGCCAGCGGGCCCGAATCGGTCAGCACCAGCAATCCTTCCGAATCGCGGTCGAGGCGTCCGGCGGCATAGACCCTGGGCACGTCGATGAAATCCTTGAGCGTCGCCCGCCCGCCGTCCCGGTCGGTGAACTGGGTCAGCACGTCATAAGGCTTGTTGAAGACGATCAGCCGAGTCACAACACCGGTTCCACTCTTCCCGAAAGGCCCAGCAATGGCACGAGCGCCGTTTCCGCACAAGAAGCAGCCGCCGAGGCGACCCGACCCCATCAGCCCGGAAGCGGAGAAGGTGGCGGGCTGGCCTGCGGTCAAGGCGCTGTTCGCCCATGATCCGGGCCGGGTCGAGCGCCTGTTCTACGACGAGCGCATGAAGGACGCGGCGGCCGAGATCTGCAAGGCGCTGGCGGCGGCGCGCAAGCCCTACCGTATGGCGCCCACCGAGGAGCTGACCAGGATCCTGGGCTCGCCGCTGCACGGCGGCATCATCGCGGTGACAAGGCCCCGGCCCATCCGCGTCTTCGACCCCGCCGAGGCCCACCAATGGGCCAAGGACGGCAAGCCGTTGCTGGTTCTGGACGGCGTCGGCAATCCCCACAATCTGGGCGCCATCGCCCGGACCATGGCCTTTTTCGGCCTGGAGCGCCTTTTGATCTCCGACCATCCCGGCCAGGCCGGGCCGTCCGAGGCGGCCTTGCGCGTCTCCGAGGGCGGGCTGGAATGGGTGGAAGTGATTCAGACCCGGAAATTCGTTGCGGCTTTGAAACGTCTTAGGGATTCCCATCGGATCGTCGGCACTGCCTTAGGCTCGGGCAAGCCGGTGGCCGAGGTGCTGAACCGTCCGGGCAAGCCGGTGGCCCTGATCCTCGGCAACGAGGAGGATGGGTTGCCTCCCGCCACCCTGGCGGCCTGCGACGACATCGTCACCCTGCCCGGCTCGGGCCGCATCCAATCGCTCAACGTCGCCGCCACCGCAGCCATCCTCATCCATGAACTGGCGAAGCCGCGCCGGTAGATTGTACGCCCCTCAAGCGCCGGGCGCGTGCCTTCGCCACGCTTGGCTTTCCGCGGCATAAGCCGCGCGGCCCCTTGGGCCTAGCCAAAACTCGACGAGTCCACCTCGTCGAGTTTTGGTATAAAGTGCCCGTCCACCTTTTTCGGAGAGTTTCATGTCTTCCACCGTCCGCGCCTCCCACATCCTGCTGATGTACAAGGGTTCCTCCCGTTCCCAGGCCACCCGCTCCAAGGACGAGGCCCTGGCCGAGATCAACAACATCAAGGACGAGATCGCTCAGGGCGCCGATTTCGGCCAGATGGCCCGGCAGTATTCCGACTGTCCCTCGGGCGAGGATGGCGGCGATCTGGGCGAGTTCCCCAAGGGCGCCATGGTGCCGGAATTCGAGGTGGCCGCCTTCGCGCTGAAGTCGGGCGAGGTGTCCGACGTGGTGGAGACGCCGTTCGGCTTCCACCTGATCCAGCGCACCGACTGATCGTTGCGGTCCCGCGTCGGCCATCGCCGCGCCCCGAATCGGCTTTCCCGGAAAACCATGGCCTGACAACCCTAAAGGGCTTAGGATTTCCAAGGATGGGTTCTTTTACGGGGAGACGACATGGCCGACGATGGGAACGATATCAAAGCCGAGGGCGTAACGGTTGCGGTTGCCGCCACGGAGCCCGCCATCCGCCCGGCCCGCAAGAAGCCGGTGGCCGCCAAGCCGCTCAGCCCGGCCGCCCAGGCCCGGCACGATCTGGCGGAAATGCGTCACGACCCCGAAGCGGTGCGCCACGCCTTCGAGACCGGCGAGTATCCCTATAAAAGCCGCCTGGGCCGCGCCGAATACGAGACCAAGAAGGCCGCCCTGCAGGCGGAACTGCTCAAGGTCCAGCTGTGGGCCCGCGACACCGGGCAGAAATTCGTGCTGCTGTTCGAAGGCCGTGACGCCGCCGGCAAGGGCGGCACCATCAAGCGCTTCATGGAACACCTGAATCCCCGCGCCGCCCGGGTGGTCGCCCTGGAAAAGCCCAGCGAGGTCGAGCGCGGCCAGTGGTTCTTCCAGCGCTATATCCAGCACCTGCCCACCTCGGGCGAAATGGTGTTCTTCGACCGTTCCTGGTACAACCGGGCCGGCGTCGAACGGGTGATGGGCTTTTGCACTCCGGCCGAATACCTGGAATTCATGCGCCAGACGCCCGAGGTGGAGCGCATGCTGGTCCGGTCCGGCATCAAGCTCTACAAGTACTGGTTCTCGGTGACCCAGGACGAGCAACTGCGCCGCTTCAAGTCCCGTGAACGCGACCCCTTGAAGCAGTGGAAGCTGTCGCCCATCGACAAGGCGTCGCTGGGCAAGTGGGCCGACTACACCGAGGCCAAAGAGGCGATGTTCTTCTACACCGACACCGCCGACGCGCCGTGGACCATCGTCAAGTCCGACGACAAGAAGCGGGCGCGCCTCAACTGCATGCTCCACTTCCTGAATTCGCTGGACTATCCCGGCAAGGACCACTCCCTGGTCCATCTGCCCGACCCGCTGATCGTCGGCAAGGGCGCCCACGTGGTCCACAAGAGCGAGCATATCCTGGGGGCGTCCTTGACCCCCTGACGTTTGACAGACGGCGCCGGCGCAACCATGTTGCGTCGGCAACCTGTGTCGAGGTCGAGGTCATGGAACATTTTCTCGAAAAACTGATCTTCCGCAGCCGCTGGATCATGGCCCCCTTCTATCTGGGGCTGGTGGTCTCGCTGGTGATGCTGCTGGTCAAGTTCTGCCAGGAACTGATCCATCTGGTGCCCCACGTTCTGGAGATGAACGAGAACCAGACCATCCTGATGGTGCTTTCGCTGATCGACATGTCGCTGGCGGGCAACCTGCTGCTGATGGTGATCTTCGCCGGCTATGAAAACTTCGTCTCCAAGATCGACACCGGCGACCACGAGGACCGGCCCGACTGGATGGGCAAGGTGGATTTCGGCGGGCTGAAGCTCAAGCTGATCGCGTCCATCGTCGCCATCTCGGGCATCCATCTGCTGAAAGCCTTCATGAACGTGGAAAGCCAGGACAAGGAAAATCTTGCCTGGATGGTCGGCATCCACATGGCCTTCGTGGTCTCGGGCGTCTTGCTCGCCCTGATGGACCGCATCGTCGAAGGCCAGAATCCCCATCACTGACCATGCCGCGCGACGCCCCCTCCCAGGACATCGAGGTTACGGCCTGGGACAAGGATATCGAGTATTTCTGCGCCCGCTGCGGCACGCCGGTGACCAAGGGCCGCTGGGAAATGGCCATGAACGGCGGGTTCGAGCACGTCTTCTTCAATCCCGCCGGCATGGTGTTCCGGGTCTTGTGCTTCAGGCAAGCGCCGGGCGCCGTCGCGCTGGGGGCCGCCAGCGGCCAGTTCACCTGGTTCAGGGGCTATCTCTGGCGTCTCGCCGCCTGCCGCGCCTGTGATCTGCACCTGGGCTGGCGCTATGAAGGAGCGGACGAGCCCCGCATCTTCTTCGGCCTGATCAAGGACAGCCTTACGACCCAAGCACCAGGGCGATCTCGTCCGGACTGAGCCCCCGCCACTGCCCCTCGGGCAGGTCACCGAGCGCAAGGCCGCCGATGGCGGCGCGATGCAGGCGCTCCACATGATTGCCTACGGCAGCGAACATGCGCTTGACCTGATGATAGCGGCCCTCGGTGATGGTGATGCGGGCCGTCTGGGGACCGGTCGCCACCAGTTCGGCCGGGGCCAGCGGCGTGGTCTCGGACCGCAGCATCAGGGAGCCGGAGGCGAACACCGCCCCCTCCTCGCCCGTCAACGGCCGGGCCAGGGTAACCTCGTAGGTCTTGGGCACGTGGCGCTTGGGCGAGGTGATGCGATGGGCCAGCTTCCCGTCATCGGTCAGCAGCAAGAGGCCGGTGCTGTCGCGGTCGAGACGCCCCACCGGCGCGATGATGGGATTGCGATGCATGAAGCGCCCGGGCAGCAATTCATAGACGATGCGCCCGGAATCCGAGGTGGAACAGGTGTAGCCCTCGGGCTTGTGCAGCATCAGCACCAGACCGGCCGGCGGGTCCAAAGGCTCGCCATCCACCCGGATATCGCCGTGCGCCGCCTTGGCGTCCTCGTCCAACGGGGAGCCGTCGGCCAGGGTGACGCGTCCGTCCTTGATCATGGCGCGGACGTTCTGGCGGCTGCCATAGCCCAGATTGGCCAGAAGCTTGTCGAGCCTAGCGGTCATGGCGGTTGCTCGCCAGATAGACCTTGAAGCCATCGGCTTCGCGCAGCAGGGTCACCTCGCGGAAGCGTCGGCGTAGTTCGGCCTCGTAAGGCAGGCTGCGGTTGGCCACCAGCACGAACTTGCCGCGCCGGCGGATGGCCTTCCAGGCCGCCGTGATGAAGCCTTGGCCGATGGCGGGATCGGCCTTGCGCCCCTCGTGGAAGGGCGGATTGCTGACGATCCAGTCGTAGGGCTCGCATTTGGGCAGTCCGGCGCCCACGTCCAGCCAGTGGAACGCCGCCCGCCCGTCGCCGGCCAGATTGGCGCGCGCATCCTCCAGCGCCAGAGCCTCCGCCTCGAACAGGTCGATAGCGGTGATATCCGGGAAGCGGCGCAGCATCTCGGCGGACAGGTATCCCCACCCCGCCCCCAGATCGGCTCCCCGTCCTGCCAATCCTTCGGGCAGGCAATCGAGCAGCAGGGCCGAGCCCTTGTCCACATGCTCTGCGCTGAAGCAGCCGGCGCGGGCGACGAGATTGCAGCCCTCCACCGGCCTGGGCCTTGCCGCGTCGAGCCATTCGGCCGGGGCTGTCTGCCCGCCCTTCACCATCCAGAAGGTGCGGGCCTGATGCTTGGACAGCGATCCGGCCAGGCCGAAGACCCTTTCCACCTCGCGCTCGTGGCTGGCCGCGCCTAAGGCGTTGGCGCCGCAGCACACCAGCACGCCGCCGGGCTCCAGCAAATCCCAGGCCCGCGCCATGTTGGCCCGGTTCTCGGCCTTGTGCTTGGTCAGCAGCACCAGCCCGGTGGAAAACCGGCCGTCCAGCCGCGCCACGGTCTGGAACCCGGCCTGGACCAGACGGTCGAAGGCGGGCTTGAACCCCTGCTCGCAGACCAGACGCGGCCGCCACTCAGCCCCCAGGGCCTCGTGCGGCTCGGCGCGCATCAGGAAGGCGCGTTCGGGAGACGCCAGCAGGTCGCGCTCGAAGGGCAGAAGCAGGGCGTCGATGATCTTGGAATCGGTCATGCCGGGCGGTTTAGCATGCCGGGCATGTGGCCGTCGAGGCGTGCCGAGCGTTGACTCGAGCCCGGAGGCGGCCCAAGGTGCGCGCCATGGCCCGCCAAGACACCATCGACAACGAGGACAAGGTCCGCCTGCTGCGCGCCCTGGCCTTCCAGATTCACCGCAAGGTCCCCGCCGACGAAGCGCTGGGCGAATTGCTGGAGCACGAATCCAAGGGCGGACGCCGCCGCGCCTTCCGCGCCGGGGTGGATGCCCTGGCCGCCGATGGCTTCACCGCCGCCATGGCCGCCCTGGGCCTGTTCAGCGACGACGCCATGGTGCTGCTGGGCGTCCTGGCCGATTCAGGCGACCACCGCCTGTTGTCCAGCGGACTGGGCAAGATCGCCGACCTCATCGAAGAAAAAAACCCCTGACCTTTCGGATCAGGGGTTTTTGCCAAGCCTTTGAAATGGCCTACGCCTTCGACGGCGTGACGATCAGGCGCTCGACCGGCGTGTCGTTGGCGAAGTGCGACGAGACGATCTCGTCGATGTCTTCCACCGTCTCGGCCTTGTACCAGATGCCCTGGGGGTAGACCACCATCAGCGGGCCGAACTTGCAAAAGCCCAGGCAGCTGGACGAGGCGACGCTGACGCCCTTTTCCCACAGGTTCATCTCGGTCACCTTCTCCGCCAGTCGCTGGAAAAGGGGCTGACCGCCGCCCTTGCTGGTGCAGCAGCCGCGCGGATGCCCGTCGGGGCGGCGCTGGGTGCAGATGAAGGCGTGGTACTTGTTGGGGTAATGGGACACGTGCGACCTCCCTTTTGTCTGAATTCGGCAATGAAATACCGCTTTCTCCGGTCCTTGACCAGAGGGGTCAGATCTTGACGTTGCGGCGCTTCAGTTCCTCACCGGTGAACAGGTCGTAGCGGGTGAGGCACGAATCCACCGACTTGCCGGTCAGCTCGCGCCACTTGTCCAGCGCTTCCTTGCGCGAGAACGGGCCGTGGACTTCAAGGCTGCGGCCCTCGGTGACCTCCTGGAAGGTGGTGTCGGCGTATTCGCCGCCCAGCACGTACCACTGGTCGGCGGCGCTGTCCTCGGTGCTGCGGATGAAGTAGCGGACCATGGCGTTGTCCACCGACTTGCCGGTCAGCGCCCGCCAGCAGATATGTGCCTCCTGCTCCTCGAAGGGGCCGAAGCGCTCCTCGGTGTGGCCGGGGGCGATGACGGTAAAGGAAGTGTCGGCATATTCGCCGCCGACGACGTAATAGGTCTTGGCCATGGGTATCTCTTTCCCACTCGAAGGGGTGGCTTCGGGCACGCTTATACCCCATCCATTGCTGGGAAGGAATGTCCTTTCGCCGCATGGCGTTCCGGCAAATTCTGCCGACCTGATTTTGCGAAAATGGCGGAAATGCTGGGTCCGCTGTTGGCACGCAGGCTGCATCAGGACAGGCGAACACTCTCCTCGGAGAACGAACATGATCAGCCTGACCTCTACCGCCTCTCATATCCTGCTCAACAAGAAGGAAGAGGCCGGCAGCCATTCCATCGAGAAATCGGGCTCGTCCTCGGCCCTGTCCACCTATGGCTACGGCCCGCTGGACCTGCCCGATGCGGAAAAGGAAGCCACCGCCGACGGCAGCGGCGCCAAGCCGGTGTCCGGCACCTCGTCCATCTCGGCCATTTCCGGGGCGGGCGGCGCCCAGTTCCTGGCCCACATGGTGGCGTCCATGAATCCCATCCGGTAAAGCATCTGGACAAGAGGCGCCTTAGCCTCTATCTCCCTGAGGCCATGACCCGCACCGTTCACGTGATCGGCGGCGGGCTTGCCGGGTCGGAAGCCGCCTGGCAGCTCGCCGAGGCCGATATCCCCGTCATCCTCCACGAAATGCGCCCGGTGCGCACCACCCCGGCCCATCAGACCGATGGCTTGGCCGAGTTGGTGTGCTCCAACTCGTTGCGCTCGGACGATGCCGATTACAACGCCGTCGGCCTGCTGCACGAAGAGATGCGCCGGGCCGGCTCGCTGATCCTGGCGCAAGCCGACGCCCACAAGGTGCCGGCGGGCGGTGCCCTGGCGGTGGACCGCGACGGCTTTTCCCAGGGCGTCCAGGCGGCTCTCACCTCCCACCCCCGCATCACCATCGTGCGCGAAGAAGTGGCCGGCTTGCCGCCCGAGGAGTGGGAACAGGTGGTCATCGCCACCGGTCCGCTGACCTCGCCCGCCATGGCCGAGGCGCTGAAGGGCGTGACGGGCGAGGATTCGCTGGCCTTCTTCGACGCCATCGCCCCCATCGTCACCAAGGACAGCATCGATTTCACCAAGGCGTGGTTCCAGTCCCGCTACGACAAGGGCACCGGTTCGGACTACATCAACTGTCCGCTGGACAAGGATCAGTACTACGCCTTCATCGACGCCCTGATCACCGGCGAGAAGGTGCCGTTCCACGAGTGGGAGAAGGACACCCCCTATTTCGAGGGCTGCCTGCCCATCGAGGTGATGGCCGAACGGGGCAAGGACACCCTGGCCTATGGCCCCATGAAGCCGGTGGGCCTGACCAATCCCAATGGGCCAAAACCCTTCGCCGTGGTCCAACTGCGCCAGGACAACGCGCTGGGCACCCTTTACAATCTGGTGGGCTTCCAGACCAAGCTGCGCCATGGCGAGCAGGCCCGCATCTTCCGCGCCATTCCCGGCCTGGAGAACGCCGAGTTCGCCCGCCTGGGCGGCCTGCACCGCAACACCTTCGTCAACGGCCCCCGCGTGCTGGATAAGACCCTGCGGCTCAAGGCCCAGCCCCGGCTGCGTCTGGCCGGTCAGGTCACGGGGTGCGAGGGCTATGTGGAAAGCTCGGCCATCGGCCTCTTGGCCGGTCTGTTCGCGGCGGCCGAGGCGCGAGGCGCCGAGATGCTCCGCCCGCCGGCCACCACCGCCCTGGGCGCCCTGCTCGCCCATGTCACCGGCGGAGCCGAGGCCGAGACCTACCAGCCCATGAACATCAATTTCGGCCTGTTCCCCCCGCCGCCCGAGCGCGACGAAAAAGGCCGCCGGGTCAAGGGCCGCGAGCGCAAGAAGCTCTATGCCGAACGGGCGCGGATTGCGCTGACGCCCTGGCTGGGGGCGTTGGGGAAGTAGGTTCGAGCGCGGATGCGGTTGTCTCTTGGTGCGTGGGAATAAACCACAGAGGCACAGAGAGAAAGAGACTGTCATGCTGAGCGGAGCGAAGCATCTTTCAGCGTGAAGCGGCTGACGCGGATGCCTGAAAGGCCCTTCGCTACGCTCAGGGTGACAGCTTTCTTTGACCATCAAGCCAAAAGCTCTCGTCATGCCCGGACTTGTTCCGGGCATCCACGTGGCTCCACCTGGCACTGTGCCGAACGGTTCCACGTGGATGGCCGGGTCGAGCCCGGCCATGACGCCGAGATGATGGTCTGAGTTAACGCAGGCTGCTCCCGATTTTTATCTTTGTGCCTTCTCTGTGTCTTAAGTGCCTCTGTGTTTCTCTCACCGGGGACCGAACTCCCGACCGGCACCGATCAGCGCTCCCACGCCGATCTTCCAGGTATCCCGAGAACATCTGGATCAGAGTGGAGGCATGGACGGAGTTCCCAATAAAAATCCCTTCAGCGGCGAACCGTTGAAGGGATTTCTCGAAACCCGATGGGGTTATAGGGACACGGCTATTCCTGCAAATCGACTGTCTTTATCCCCGCACCTCGGACGCCAGACTGCGTTCCAGTTCGGCCATGCCGCCGGGCATGTCGACCTTGCCGCCGGCGGCGCGCATGGCCGA
Source organism: Magnetospirillum sp. ME-1 (assembly GCF_002105535.1). GTDB lineage: Bacteria > Pseudomonadota > Alphaproteobacteria > Rhodospirillales > Magnetospirillaceae > Phaeospirillum. Next base: position 1,656,331 of record NZ_CP015848.1, read on the forward strand.
GCCCAGCGCGTGGAGCGTGCGGAACAGGTTCGGCGCGCGGGACTGCTCGCCCATCTGGCCGATGCGGACGATGGGCAGGCCGAAGGCGCCGGAGATTTCCACCTTGTGGACCTGACTCATGATGTGGCGGACCTGATCGGCCGACACATGGGAAGGCAGTTCGATGCCGACCACGGAATTCAGGCGCGAGTCCTCCTCGATCAGCAGCTTCAGGCCCATGGCCTCGATGCCGTTCTGCAGCGCCTTGGAGCACTGGGCGTGGCGGCGGAAGCGGCCCGGCAGGGTCTCCTCGCCGATCAGGCGCAGCGCCTCGTGCAGCGCCAGGATGCCCGATACCGGGGCGGTGTAGTGGTAGGAGTGGTTGTGCCAGAACTGGTGCGCCAGACGGGCGTCCAGGCACCAGTGGGCCATGGGGCTGTTGCGCTTCTCCAGGCGGGCGAAGGCTTCTTCAGAGAAGGCGATCAGCGACACGCCGGGAATGGAGGACAGGCCCTTCTGGCCGCCGGTGATGATGGCGTCCACCCGCCACTCGTCCATTTCCATGGGCATGGTGGACAGAGTGCAGACGGCATCGACGATGTTGAGGCAGCCGTATTGCTTGCCCAGGCGGCAGATTTCCACCAGATCGCGATTCCACACCGTGTTGGAGGTCTCGCCCTGCACCACGGTCAGAATCTGGAACTTGCCGGTCTTCAGGGCCTTTTCCACGTCCTCGGCGGCGATGGCGCGCTTCTCGGGGGCGTCAAGGCGGGTGACGTCGCCCCCCACCCGCCCGGCCATCTCGGCGAGGCGGCGCGAGAACAGGCCGTTGCAGATGGACAGCACCTTGGTGCCCGGCTCCACCAGATTGGCGATGGCCATTTCCATGGCGGCCGAGGCCGGGCCGGCCACGCCCATCACATGGGGCGAATCGGTCTGGAAGACGTAGCGGCCCATGGTCTTCACCTGTTCGATCACCGCGTTCATGGTGTCGCCCAGGTGGTTGATGATCAGCGAGTTGGCCATGGCCACCTTGACCGGAATCGGCACCGGTCCGGCGCCCATCATCAGCAGGGGCTCGTCGGGAAGGATGTTTTCCAGGGGAATGACGGTGGGGGGTGTGGGATATTTCATGTCAGTTCCTAAAGGCGGACCTAGCGCTATATCCGATTTTCAGGCGGCTGCCAATTCCGCCAGTTTGCCGATGACCTTGCGCAGGCCGATAATCCGCTCCTTGGGGTCCTCCCAGGCGCGCAGGAAGACGATCTTGTGGTCGGGACGGATCTTGCAGGTGCCGGCGGAGCGCGCGATGAACTGCACCAGGGCGGCCGGGTTGGCAAAGACGTTGCCGCGCAAGGAGACCACGGCGCCCTTGGGCCCCGAATCCACCTTGTCGATGCCGGCCAGCTTGCACAAGGCCTTGATGGCGACCACTTCCAGCAGGTTCTCCACCTCGGGCGGCAGCTTGCCGAAGCGGTCGATGAGCTCGGCGGCCAGGGCCTCGATCTCCGCCTGATCGGCAAGCGAGCCGATGCGGCGATAGAGCGACAGGCGCACCGACAGGTCGGCCACATAGGTCTCGGGGATCAGCACCGGGGTGCCGACGCCGATCTGCGGCGACCATTCCTCGGCCGCCTCGCCCCCCTGCCCGCCCTTGGCGGCGGCCACGGCCTCTTCCAGAAGCTGCTGGTAGAGCTCGATACCCACTTCGCGGATATGGCCCGACTGCTCCTCGCCCAGCAGATTGCCGGCGCCCCGGATGTCGAGATCGTGGCTGGCCAGCTGGAACCCGGCCCCCAGGGTGTCCAGCGCCTGCATGACCTGAAGCCGCTTTTCCGCCGCCTTGGACAGCACCTTGTCGTTGGGCAGGGTGAAATAAGCGTAGCCACGGGTCTTGGAGCGCCCCACCCGTCCGCGCAGCTGGTAAAGCTGGCCCAGGCCGAACATGTCGGCGCGGTGGATGATCAGGGTATTGACGGATGGCATGTCGATGCCGGATTCGATGATGTTGGTGGACAGCAGCACGTCGTACTGCTTGTCGCCGAAGGCCACCATCACCTCTTCCAGATCGGCGGGCGCCAGACGGCCATGGGCCACGGCGGTCTTGACCTCGGGCACCAGCTTGGCGAGGCGTTCGGCCACCCGGTCGATATCGGCCAGACGCGGGCAGACATAGAACACCTGCCCGCCCCGGTACCGCTCACGCAGGATGGCTTCGCGCAGCACCACCGGATCATAGGGCAGCACGAAGGTGCGCACGGCGAGGCGGTCCACCGGCGGCGTGGCGATGACGCTCATCTCCTTCACCCCCGACAGGGCCATCTGCAGCGTGCGGGGAATGGGCGTGGCGGTGAGCGTAAGAACGTGGACGTCGGATTTCAGCTGCTTCAGCCGCTCCTTGTGGGCGACGCCGAAATGCTGCTCCTCGTCGATGATCAACAGCCCCAGGCGCTTGAAGCCGATTCCCTTGGCCAGCAGCGCATGGGTGCCGACCACGATGTCCACCGAGCCGTCGGTGATGCCGGCCTTGACCTCGGACGCCTTCTTGGCGGTCACCAGCCGGGACAGCTGCTCGACGCGCACCGGCAGGCCGGCGAAACGCTCCTTGAAGGTGCGGTAATGCTGGCGGGCCAGCAGCGTGGTGGGCACCACCACGGCCACCTGAAGGCCTTGCAACGCCGCCACGAAGGCGACGCGCAAGGCCACCTCGGTCTTGCCGAATCCCACGTCGCCGCAGATCAGGCGGTCCATGGGCTTGCCGCTCGCCAGATCGGCGATGGAATCCTCGATGGCGCGCAGCTGGTCGTCGGTTTCGGCGAAGGGGAAACGGGCGCAGAACTCGTCGTACAGCCCCTCGGCCGGGGTCAGCGCCTCGCCCTGGCGCATCTTGCGCTGGGCGGCGATGCCGATCAGCTGGTCGGCGATGTCGCGGATGCGTTTCTTGAGCTTGGCCTTCCTGGCCTGCCACGCCGTGCCGCCCAGCTTGTCCAGGGACACGCCGGCCTGCTCCGAGCCGAAGCGGGTCAGCACGTCGATGTTTTCCACCGGCACGAACAGCTTGTCGCCGCCGTCATAGATCACCCGCAGGCAATCATGGGGGGCGCCCGACACCTCGACGGCCACCAGACCGTCATAGCGGCCGATGCCGTGCTCGACGTGCACCACCAGATCGCCTTCGGCGAGCGCCGAGGCTTCGGCGATGAACTGGGCGCCCTTTTTCTTCTTGCGGGCGGGCCGGGCCAGACGGTCGCCCAGGATGTCCTGCTCGGTGACCACGGCCAGATCGGGCGTGGTGAAGCCGTGATCGAGGCCGAGAACGGCGGCCGCCACCCGCCCCTTGTCCAGGGCCCGGGCCTCGGCCCAGCTCTCCACCGGCTCGATACCCTTGATGCCGTGGTCCTTCAGCACCCCGGCGAGGCGATCGCGCGAGCCCTGGGTCCAGGCGGCGATCACCAGCCGGCGGCCGGCCTTGGCCTGTTCCTCGGCGTGTTCGCGCACGCAGTCGTAGACGTTGATTCCCGGCCGGGCCCGCTGATCAGCGAAGTCGCGGCCCAGCCGCCCGCCGGCATCGGCCTCGGTCTCCTCCACCGGATCGAAGGGCGACAGGTGGAGAACGGGGCGCATGCCCAGCAGCCGGTCCCATTCGGGACGTTCGAGATAAAGCCGTTCGGGCGGAATGGGATGGTAGACCATGCCGGATTCGGTGAGGCCCGATCCCGCCAGCCCGGCACGGGCGTCGAAATATTCCAGCACCAGGGCATGGCGGGCGGTCAACGCCTCGTCCGACTGGTGGTCCAGCACCACCACAGCATCCGGCACATAGGCGAACATTGTGTCGAGGCCGTCATGGAACAGCGGCAGCCAATGCTCCATACCGTTGAAGCGGATGCCCTCCGAGATGGCCTCGTACAGCGGGTCCGGCCCCTGCACCACCCCGAACATCTCGCGGTAATTGGCGCGGAAGCGGGCGATGGAAGCCTCGTCCAGGCCCAGTTCCGCCACCGGGCGGCACACGAAGCCCTCCACATTGCCGGTGGTGCGCTGGCTCATGGGATCGAAGGACCGCACGCTGTCGATCTCGTCGCCGAAGAAGTCGAGGCGAAGCGGCTCGGCCGAGCCGGGCGGGAACAGGTCGATGATGCCGCCGCGCACCGCGTATTCGCCGGGCTCCATCACCGTGTCGGCGCGGACATAGCCGTTCTTCGACAGAAAGGCCGTCAGCTTGTCCATGGACAGACGAGACCCCTTGCGGGCGTCGAGCGTCGCCTGGGCCAGGGCTTCCCGGGGCGGCACCCTTTGGGCCAGGGCGGGAACGGTGGTCAGCACCACGAAGGAGCCCTTCACCCCGTCGGCGAGCCGGGCCAACGTGTCGATGCGCCGCGCCACCACGTCCACGTTGGGCGACACGCGGTCATAGGGCACGCAATCCCAGGCGGGAAATTCCAGGACGCAAAGGTCGGGGGCGAAGAAGGACAGCGCCTCGGCCACCCTTGCCATGCGGCCCTCGTCGCGGGCCACGTGCAGTATGCCGCCGGTGGCTTGCGGTGCCGCCGCCAGTTCGGCCAGCAGCAGGGCGTCGCGCCCTTCCGGCGCGCCGGCGACCTTGCGGCGCCCGGGCTCAGTGATAAGTTTATCCAGGTTTTTCAAATCGGTGCGGCTTCGCTCTTAACGAATTTCTTCATCATCGCCATGACGTCGTGGTCGAGATGTTCGGGCACGTCTTCCTTGCCGGTGACCCAGTTGAACAGGTCGGAATCGTTCTCGGCGATCAGGGATTCGAACCGCTCGGCCTGCTCGGCGGTCAAGGTTTCCAGATACTTGGCGGCAAAACCGCCGAACAGGATGTCGTTCTCGTTGGAGCCCATGTGGTGGGCACGGAACATCAGGCGCTTGCGTCGATCTTGATCCATTGCATCCGGCATTGCGTCGGTTTCGGAGCCGACTAGGATATAGCCCCTCGAGACCCGAATGTCAGCCCGCCATGCGCCCCCAGGTTCTGTTTCCCCTCTTCGCCCCGGTGACCAGCCTGCCCGGCATCGGGCCGCGCCTTGCGCCCTTGTATCAGCGGCTGGTGGGCGACAAGGTTCTGGACCTCTTGTGGCACCTGCCCACCGGCGTCATCGACCGCCGCTTCGCGCCCAAGGTGGCCGACGCCCCCCACGGCAAGATCGCCACCCTGACGCTTAGGGTGGACGCCCATTTCCCCTCCTCGTCCCCGAAGCGCCCCTACCGGGTGCGCCTTGGCGACGAGACCGGCTTCCTGCATCTGGTGTTCTTCCACGGGCGCGAGGACTGGCTGAGAAAACAATTGCCCGAGGGCGAGATTCGGGTGGTCAGCGGCCAGGTCGAGCATTTCAACAACGAGATCCAGATCAGCCACCCCGACCACATCGTGCCCCTGGACCAGATCGCCCAGGTCATGGCGGTCGAGCCGGTCTACGGGCTGACCGCCGGGCTGACGGGCCGCGCCGTGGCCAAGACGGTGGCGGCGGCCGTCGCCAAGGCCCCGGACTTGCCGGAATGGCAGGAGCCCCACTGGCTGGCACGCCAGAACTGGCCCGACTGGCGCACCTCCCTTAACCAGCTCCACCATCCCGAGGACGAGCGGGCCGCCACCGGCGACACCCCGGCCCGCCGGCGTCTGGCCTTCGACGAATTGCTGGCCAACCAGCTGGCTCTGGCCATGGTCCGCGCCCAGATGCGAAAGCTCAAGGGCCGCGCCCTGGCGGGCGACGGCAGCTTGCGCGCCAAGGTGATGGCCGCCCTGCCCTATACCCTGACCGGGGCGCAAAGCCGCTCGCTGGCCGAGATCGACGCCGACATGGCCCAGCCCCTGCGCATGCTGCGCCTGCTTCAGGGTGATGTGGGCAGCGGCAAGACGGTGGTGGCGCTGCTCGCCATGCTCACCGCCGTGGAGGCCGGGGCCCAGGCGGCCATGATGGCGCCCACCGAAATCCTGGCCCGCCAGCATTACGCCGGCATCGCGCCTTTGGCCGAGGCGGCGGGCCTCAAGGTCGCTTTGCTCACCGGGCGCGACAAGGGCAAGGCCCGTCAGGCGGTCCTCGACGGGCTGGCCTCGGGCGAGATTCATATTCTGCTCGGCACCCACGCCTTGTTCCAGGAGGACGTGGCCTTCAAGGACCTGGCGCTCGCCGTGATCGACGAGCAGCACCGCTTCGGCGTGCACCAGCGCCTGGAACTGGCGGCCAAGGGGCTGGCGGTGGACATGCTGGTGATGACCGCCACCCCCATTCCCCGCACCTTGCTGCTCACCGCCTATGGCGACATGGACGCCTCGCGCCTGGACGAGAAGCCGCCGGGCAGGAAGCCCATCGACACCCGCGTGGTACCGCTGGCCCGCCTGGACGAGATGGTGGCCGGCATCGGCCGCGCCATCGCCTCCGGCGCCCGGGCCTATTGGGTCTGCCCGCTGGTGGAGGAATCCGAGACGTCCGATCTGGCGGCGGCCGAGGAACGCCACCGCCATCTCTCCCAGGTGTTCGGCGACCGGGTCGGCCTCGTCCACGGCAAGATGAAACCCACCCTCAAGGACAAGGTGATGGCCGAGTTCGCCGCAGGCCACCTGGATATCCTGGTGGCCACCACGGTGATCGAGGTTGGCGTCGACGTGCCCGACGCCAACATCATGGTCATCGAGCATGCCGAGCGCTTCGGCCTTGCCCAACTGCACCAGCTGCGCGGCCGGGTCGGGCGCGGCACCAAGGACTCCCGCTGCCTGCTGCTTTACGGCCATCCCCTGGGCGAAGTGGCCAAGGCGAGGCTCGAGATCATGCGCGCCACCGAGGACGGCTTCAGAATCGCCGAGGAGGATCTGCGCCTTCGGGGCGGCGGCGAGATGCTGGGCACCCGCCAGAGCGGCCTGCCCGAATTCCGCCTCGCCGATCTGGCCATCCACGGCGATCTGCTGGCCGCCGCCCGCGACGATGCGCGGCTGATCCTTGAACGTGACCCGGAGCTGTCCAGCCCGCGCGGCGAGGCGCTGCGCGTCCTGCTTTATCTCTTCGAGCGCGACGCGGCGGTCAGGACCCTGCGGTCGGGTTAGGAGCAGACTCACTCCAATGACCGTCATGGCCCCTCGGGTCAAGCCCGAGGGCGACGAAATGGAAAAGCGATCACACCAAATTCAGACAGCCCCTACTCGATCACCGCCTGCAGCGATGTCCAGGTCCCGGCGGTGGGGGCCAGCAGCAGGCTGCCCTCTTGCGCCCTGGGGCGATAAGGCATCCCGCTGGTCAGCGCCGCATAACCGCCGGATTCGGCGTGGATCAGCACCCCGGCGGCGTGGTCCCAGGGCATCAGGCGGTTGTAATGGGCGAAGTGCAGCTTGCCCGTTACCAGATCCATATAATCGTGGGCGGCGCTGCCCTTGCGGGTGCATTTGGCCACCATTGAGGCCAGCCGTCCCGAACGCTTGACCGAACCGGTGAGATCGGCCAGCGGCGCGGTGGGCAGCACGGCCAGACACTCCGCTCCCAGCCGGGCCCCGCCCCCCAGTTCAGCAACGATCATCCGCTCGCCCAGGGGATCGAATATCCACCCCCCCACGGTCACCCCGTCGCGCACCAGGGCAACGATCACGGCGAAGCGGGGATTGCCCTTGGCGAAATTGCCGGTGCCGTCCACCGGATCGATGATCCAGACGGCTCCATCCTGTTCCAGCGCCTTGAGCAAAGCGGGATCGGCGGCCACCGCCTCCTCGCCCACCACATTGGAGCCGGGGATCAGGTCGCGCAGCCGGCGGGTCATCACCCGCTCGGCCTCGGTATCGGCCTCGGTGACCAGTTCGCCCGGCCGCTTCTCACGGATCTGCCCGGCCGACAGATGGTTGAAGCGGGGCAGGATTTCCTCGGCCGCCGCTTCCCGGATGATGGAGGCCACCTTGTCGAAATCCATCATGCCCCCCTGCCCCCGGCCTTGCGCTGGTGAAAGCGCTTGACGTCGGCGGGGTCGAGCTTGACCCGCATGAAGGCCTGGGCCTCGTCGTCGCGCCGCGCCACCACCTCGCCATGGCTGTAGAGCCAGGCGATGGAGGCGCCGTCGGACAGGGGCAGCGCCACGTCCAGGGTTTCGCGCGCCGCGCCCAGGCGGCGGTCCAGCTCGGCCAGCAGGTCGTCGACCCCTTCGCCGGTCACCGCCGACAGCGCCATGGCGCCGTTGCGGCGCTTGGCCTGGTTGAGAACCTCCTCGCGCCCCGGCCCGTCCAGAAGGTCGATCTTGTTCAGCGCCTCCACCAGCCCGCGGTCCACCACCTCGGACAGTCCCAGCTCGCGCAGCACGGTGTCCACGTCGGCGGCCTGGGCCTCGGTGTCGGGATGGGAGACGTCGCGCACATGCACCACAACGTCGGCCTCCAGCACTTCCTCCAGGGTGGCGCGGAAGGCGGCGACCAGCTCGTGCGGCAGGTCGGAGATGAAGCCCACGGTGTCCGACAGGATGATCTTGCGCCCCGACGGCAGCACCAGGGTGCGCATGGTGGGGTCCAGCGTGGCGAACAGCATGTCCTTGGCCATGACCTCGGCCCGGGTCAGCTGGTTGAACAGCGTGGACTTGCCGGCATTGGTATAGCCCACCAGGGCGACGATGGGATAAGGCACCTTGCGCCGCGCCTTGCGGTGCAGTTCGCGGGTGCGCTTGACGTCTTCCAGCTCGCGTTCCAGCTTGACGATGCGCTCGCCGATCATGCGGCGGTCGGCCTCGATCTGGGTCTCGCCGGGGCCGCCCAGGAAGCCGAAGCCGCCCCGCTGGCGCTCCAGATGGGTCCACGAGCGCACCAGTCGCGAGCGCTGGTAGCTGAGCGCCGCCAGTTCCACCTGCAGCGTGCCCTCGCGGGTCCGGGCGCGGGCGCCGAAAATCTCGAGAATCAGGCCGGTGCGGTCGATGACCTTGCAGCCCCAGGCTTTTTCCAGGTTGCGTTGCTGCACCGGCGACAGGTGGCCGTCCACCACCGCCAGATCCACCTCGCGCTCCTTGACCAGTTCGGCCAGCCGCTCCACCGCGCCCTTGCCCATCAGGGTGGCGGGGCGGACCTTGGCGACGTTGACCGCCTCGGCGGCGACGATGTCGAGGTCGATGGCCCCGGCCAGCCCGACCGCTTCGGCCAGGCGGGCGTCAGGCAGGCGTGACCCCTCCCCGCCCTTGAAGGCGGGGTGGATCACCATGGCGCGGCTGGGCGCCGCCTGTGTGGAACCGGTTTCTCCCACCTATTCTTCGCCGTTTTCCTTGATCGGAGGCTCGAACAGAGAGATGGGGGTCGACGGCATCACCGTCGAGATGGCGTGCTTGTACACCAGTTGGGTATGGCCATCGCGGCGCAGCAGCACCGAGAAGTTGTCGAACCAGGTGACGATACCCTGAAGCTTCACGCCGTTGACCAGGAAGATGGTGACGGGCGTCTTGTTCTTGCGGATGTAGTTGAGGAACACATCCTGTACATTCTGCGATTTTTCGGCGGACATGATTGGAATCCGTTCTTATTGGCCGATCTTGATTATTGGAGTGCGGCTGGGCACCTACCCCGTTGAACCCTTGTCGTTACCACCATTTCCAACAGATGGGAACCTATAGTTCTCGGACAAGATGGGCGAGGTCCATGCAGGCCCGCAGGAAACGGGCGGGCGGATGGGCGAACTCGCCTTCGGCCGGGACCTCGGGCCGCATCACGATGGGGGTGCAGCCCGAGTTGACGGCGCAATGGGTATCGATGGGCGAATCGCCCACGAACCACACATGGCGTCCGGCCTCGATGCCGGTTCCGGCCAAAGCCAGATGGACGGGTGCTGCGGCCGGCTTGTCGGCCGGGGCGTCGTCAGCGCCCACAAGGCGGACGAAATGGCCGCTCCAGCCCATGATTTCGGCTTCCTTGCGCAGGAAGCCGCCCCGCTTGTTGCTGACCACCGCCAGAACCAGCCCCTCGGCCCGAAGCGCGCCCAGCATCTCGGCGGCACCGGGCAGCGGGTTGAGGTAATCGAGATGAATGGACTCGAAGCTCTTGGTGAAGACGTCGCGGGCTTCCGGCCAGCGTTCGCCGAACATGGCGGGAAAGGAATCGCGCATGGAGGCGGCCACCCGTTCCCGTGTCTCGTCCAGACTCCATTCCGGCATGCCGAAATGACGGAAGGTCATGTTGTAGGATTCCTGGATGCACACCCAGGAATCCACCAGGGTGTTGTCCCAGTCGAAAATCACCGCCGTGGGGCGGACCAGCGGCAATCCGGGCATCAGAAATATTCCAGCCGGACCGAGAACATCTTCTCGACCTTCTTCACCGCGTCGGCGGTGGCGAACAGGATGACGCGGTCGCCGGGATGGATCACCGTGCTGCCCCTGGGGCTCACCACCTTGCCGTCGTGAACCACGGCGCCCAGCAGCACGCCGGCCGGCAGCTTGACGTCCCTGAGCGGCTTGCCCACCAGGGACGAGGTTTCCAGCGCGTCGGCCTCGATCAGTTCGCCGAAGCCTTCATGGAGGGAATGCACGGCGTGGATACGGCCGCGGCGCACATGCTGGAGGATGTTGGAGACGGTGATGGCGCGGGGATTGATGGCCACGTCGATGCCCAGCGGCGCCACCAGGGAATTGTAGGTGGTCTTGTTGATCAGCGCCATGGTGCGGCGGCAGCCGTAACGCTTGGCCAAGAGGCCCGACAGGATGTTGGTCTCGTCGTCGTTGGTGACGGCCACCACGGCCTCGGCGGCGCCCACCGAGGCTTCCTCGAGGATTTCCGGGTCGAGCGCGTCGCCATGGATGACCACGGTATGGCCCACCGCCTTGGCCGCGAACTCGGCGCGCTCCTTGTTGGACTCGATGATCTTGATGGAGGTGTTGGGCCGGGCCGCTTCCAGCTGCTGGGCCAGGAACAGGCCGATATTGCCGCCGCCGAAGATGACGATGCGCCGCGCCTCCTGGTCCTCGCGGCCAAACGCGGTCAGCGCCCGGTCCACATGCTCCGTATCGACGACGAAATAGACCTCGTCGCCCTCCAGCATCTGGTCCTCGGAGGTGGGCACGATGGCCTTGCCGTCGCGCACGATGCCGATGATGACGATGGCCAGATCGGGGAACAGTACGGTGAGCTGGCGCAAGGGCGTGTTGATCAGCGGGCAGTTCCCGGTGCAGCGCACCCCGATCAGCCGGACCTTGTCGCCCACCAGCGGAATGACGTCGATGGCGCCCGGCACCTGCAGGCGCTTGGTGATGGCGCGGGCCACCTCGATCTCGGGACTGATGATCACGTCGATGGGCAGATGCTCGCGCGAGAACAGATTGGCCCAGATGGGGGCCAGATAGCTCTGGCTGCGCACGCGGGCGATCTTGGTCGGCACGTTGAACAGCGAGTGCGCCACCTGGCAGGCCACCATGTTGACCTCGTCGGCGGCGGTCACCGCGATGATCATGTCGGCGTCGCCGGCGCCGGCCTGTTCCAGCACCGCCGGATGGGAGGCGAAGCCCAGCACCACCTGGACGTCAAGCGTATCGCTGACCTTGCGGATGAGGTCCGGGCGCTGGTCGATGATGGTGACGTCGTTGTTCTCGCCCGCCAGATAGTGGGCGATGTTGAAGCCGACCTGGCCGGCGCCGCAGACTATGACCTTCATTTCTTTTCGTCCGTGTTGACGCCAAGCAGCTTGAGCTTGCGGTGAAGGGCGGAACGTTCCATGCCGACGAAGGCGGCGGTGCGCGATATGTTGCCGGCGAAACGGTTGACCTGGGCCAGCAGGTATTCCCGCTCGAACAGCTCGCGCGCCTCGCGCAACGGCAGCGTCATGATCTCGCTGGATTTGTCCCAGCGCAGAACCGCCGGAGTGATGGCGCCGATCTCGCCGGGCAGCATGTCGGCGCGGATGGGCTCACGCGCGTCGCCCGGCGCCATGATCAGCAGCCAGTCCATGACGTTCCGGAGCTGGCGCACGTTGCCCGGCCAGTCATAGGCCTGCAGCGCCGCCAGGGCATCCTCGCCCACCAAGCGGGGCTGGACACCGGCGGCGGCGGCGGCCAGCGTCATGAAGTGGCGCGCCAGGACCGGAATGTCCTCGCGCCGGTCGCGCAACGCCGGCATCTTCACCGGCACCACGTTGAGGCGGTAGAACAGATCCTCGCGGAAATGCCCGGCATTCATCTCGGATTGCAGGTCGCGGTTGGTCGACGCGATGACGCGCACATCCACCTCGACCCGCTTGCCGCCGCCCACCCGCTCGAACATCTGGTCCTGCAGGACACGCACGATCTTGCCCTGGGTCTCCAGCGGCATGTCGGCCACCTCGTCCAGCAGCAAGGTGCCGCCATGGGCCTGTTCGAAGGTGCCGATCTTGCGCGGGGAATCAAGACCGTCCAGGCCGTGTTCTGTACCGAACAGCTCCATCTCCATGCGGTCGGGGTGCATGGCTGCGCAGTTCAGGACCACGAACGGCCCCTCGGCCCGGCGCGAGCGGGCGTGAATCTGCCGGGCGACGATTTCCTTGCCCGAACCGGCCGGACCGGTGATCAACACGCGGGAATTGGTGGGCGCCACCTTGTCGATGGCCTGGCGCACCTGCATGATGCCCAGCGCGCCGCCGACCAGTTCGCCGGCGGAACCGGAGCGGAGCTTCAGCTCCTCGTTCTCGCGGCGCAGCCGGGCGGCCTCGATGGCGCGCTCCACCACCAAAAGCAGGCGGTCGGCCTTGAACGGCTTCTCGATGAAGTCGTAGGCGCCCTGCTTGATGGCCTGCACGGCGGTCTCGATGTTGCCGTGGCCGGAGATCATCACCACCGGCACTTCCGGATGGTCGCGCTTGACGGCGTCCAGCACTTCCAGCCCGTCCAGGCGCGAGCCTTGCAGCCAGATGTCCTGGATCACCAGATTGGGCCGCCGGGCGCGGATGCCCTCGAGGGCCTCGTCCGAATTGGCGGCCTCGCGGGTGTTGTGCCCCTCGTCCTCGAGAATACCGGCGATCAAGGCGCGGATATCGGCCTCGTCGTCGACGATCAGGATGTCATGCGCCATGGGTTACCGTGGTATCGCCGTTTGCCTGAAACTGTTGCGGCTGTTCGGAGAGCGGGAAGACCAGCCCGATCCGCGCGCCTCCCCCAGGCGCGTCCTCAAGATACAGATCACCGCCGTGGTCTTCCATGATCTTCTTGACGATGGCCAGACCCAGGCCGGTGCCCTTGCTCCGCGTGGTGACGTAGGGCTCGGTCAGCCGTTCCCGGTTCTCGGTGGGCAGGCCCTTGCCGTTGTCCTCCACCGTCACCACCAGCCGTTCGTCCTGGGCGACCAGGCTGAGCGACACCCGGCCGCGGGGCGCCTCCGGGTCGTCGCGGCCATGGATGGCCTCCACCGCGTTCTTCAACAGGTTGGTCAGCGCCTGGCCGATCAGGCGGCCGTCGCACATCACCGGCACCTTGCCCTCGGGCAATTGATGGACGAACTCCACGTCGGGATTGCCGGTCTTTTGCAGGAACACCGCCTGGCGGCAGATGTCGTTCAGGTCGTCGGGCTTGATCTGTGGCGCCGGCATGCGGGCGAAGGACGAGAACTCGTCCACCATGCGCCCGATGTCGCCCACCTGGCGGACGATGGTCTCCACCAGATTGACGTAGGTTTCAGGATCGCTCTGTATCTCCTTGAGATATTTGCGCTTCAGCCGCTCGGCCGACAGCTGGATGGGGGTGAGCGGATTCTTGATCTCGTGGGCGATGCGCCGCGCCACGTCGGCCCAGGCGGCCTTGCGCTGGGCCGAGACCAGCTCGGTGATGTCGTCGAAGGTCACCACATAGCCGATGATTTCGGCTTCGAGACGCTCGGCGGCGACGCGCACCAGCAGCATGCGGGCCCGCCCGCCCGGCGTGGACAGCCGCACCTCGCGTTGGATCAGCTTGTCGGGGCGGCGAACGGCCTCGTCCAAAGGCTCGGCCAGATCGGGGATGACCGCCCGGATATCCTGGCCCACCTGCTCCTCGAGATTGATGCCGAGCAGTTCGCCGGCCGAACGGTTGGGCAGATGGATGCGCCCGCCGGAATCCAGGCCGATGACGCCGGACGTCACGCCGGCCAGCACCGTTTCGGTGAAGCGGCGGCGCTCGTCCAGCTCGCGGTTGGCGTCCACCAGCTCCTGGCGCTGGCTGGACAGCTGGTGGGTCATGCGGTTGAAGGCGCGGCTCAATACGCCGATCTCGTCGGCGGCGTCCTCGGCGACGCGGGCGTCGAGATCGCCGGAGCGCACCTTCTCGGCGGCGTCGATCAGCCGGCCGATGGGGGTGGCCAGCTTCACCGCCATGGACAGGCCCACCCAGATGGCGGTCAGCACCAGGAGCAGCGCCACCAGGGCGAAAATCAGCGAGAAGGCCCGTTCCAGCCCCGACAGGCGGCCTTCCAGACGTTCATACTGGGTCACCGCCTCGGAGGTCTGGGCCATGTAGCCGATGACCTTGGGATCGACGAAGCGGCCCACATAGAGGAAGGTGTCGCCGAACAGGCCCTGCAACTGCACCAGCGCCTTGACCCGGTCCTCGCCCGAGCCCGACAACACCACCACATCGCCGCTCCGCGCCTTGTCCAGCGCCCAGGCCGGAATCTGGTCGATGCTGGCCTCCACCGCGAAGATCAGGCCGGAGCGGGCCAGGATATTGCCGCGGGTATCGAAGACGATGGCCTCGGTCAGGCCGCGAATGGCGGCCTGGGTACCGACGAACTGGCCGAAATGCTGGGGCGAGCGCAGCAGCAGCGGGCCCTCGCGGTTGATGTCGTTGGCCATGGCCAGGGCATCGCCGCCGATGATGCGCTTGTGCTCCTCGAGATAGGCGTGGGCCACTTCCAGCGAGGCGTTGAGCGCGGTGCGCACCCGGTCCGAGAACCAGCTTTCCACCCCGTACTTGAAGAAGGCGGTGGAGCCCACGCTCATCAGCACCGAGGGCGTCACCGCCACCAGGGCGAACAGCATGATGAAGCGCAGATGCAGGCGCGACCCCGAGGCTCCGCGCCGCCGGGCCTTCAGGACGTCCAGAACCCGATAGCCGACCACGCCGCCAAGGGCCGCCAGCAGCACCCCGTCGGTGGCCAGCAGCGACAGGACGACACGGGGATCGGGACCGGTGGGCCCCGCCCCGCCGCCGCCCATCACCCAGACGGTGGCGACGATGGCGGGAATGGAGGCGAAGGTCAGCCCATAGGCCAGCCGGCGGGCCAGATCGACCCGGCGCGACCAGTGGCGTATGCGGCGGCCGAACGCCATCTATTTCAGGCCGCGGCTGATCTGGATGTCCAGGTCCTTGATCTTCTTGCGCAAGGTGTTGCGGTTGACGCCCAGCAGGTGGGCAGCCTTGATCTGGTTGCCCCGCGTCGCTTCGAGAGCGATGGTGACCAGCGGACGCTCCACCTCGCGCAGCACCCGGTCATAGACCCCGGCGGGCGGCAGGTTGTCGCCGTGATTGCCGAAATATTCGCGCAGGTGCCGCTCCACCGTGGCGGACAGGCCTTCGCCCTCCACGCCGCCACTGATGGCATCGGCGTGGGGCGTGCCCCCCACCAGTTCCTGCTCGATGACCTCGATGCCGATCACTTCCTGGGAATAGAGGGCGGCAAGACGGCGGACCAGATTCTCCAGCTCGCGCACGTTGCCCGGCCAGCGGTGCTTGCGCAGCCGGTCCATGGCCTGGCCGTCGATGGTCTTGGACGGCAGCCCCTCGGACCCGGCCTGGGCCAGGAAATGACGGATCAGCTCGGGGATGTCCTCGGAGCGCTCGCGCAGGGGCGGCAGGCGGATGGGCACCACGTTCAAGCGGTAGAACAGATCCTCGCGGAACAGGCCCTGGCGGATCAGCTGGGTCAGGTCGCGATGGGTGGCGGCGACGATGCGCACATTGGCGCGGATGGGGGTACGCCCGCCCACCGTGGTGTACTCCCCCTCCTGCAGCACGCGCAGCAGGCGGGTCTGGGCCTCGGGCGGCATGTCGCCGATCTCGTCGAGGAACAGGGTCCCGCCCTCGGCCTGCTCGAAGCGGCCGGCAGCCCGCTGGGTGGCGCCGGTAAACGCCCCCTTCTCGTGGCCGAACAGCTCGCTCTCGATCAGCTCGCGCGGGATGGCGGCCATGTTGATGGCCACGAAGGGACCGTTGCGGCGCTTGCCGTAATCGTGCAGCGCCCGGGCCACCAGTTCCTTGCCGGTGCCCGATTCGCCGGTGATCATCACCGACAGGTCGGTACTCATCAGCCGCGCCAGGGTGCGGTAGATCTCCTGCATGGCGGGCGAGCGGCCGATCAGGGGCAGCTTCTCCTCGTCCTCGGCCCCCGCCGCCTCGGTGGGAGCGGCGCGCGGCGTCGAAAGAGCCCGGCCGACCACGTTGACCAGCTCCTTCAGGTCGAAGGGCTTGGGCAGGTATTCGAAGGCGCCCCGCTGAGTGGCCTTGACGGCGGTGAGCAGGGTGTTCTGGGCGCTCATGACGATGATGCGCAGCTCGGGCCGGATCTTCTTGATGCGCGGCAGCAGGTCCAGGCCGCTCTCGTCGGGCATCACCACGTCGGTGATGACCAGATCGCCCTCGCCTTCCGACACCCAGCGCCACAGGGTGGAGGCGTTGCCGGTGGTGCGGACTTCGTAGCCGGCCCGGCCCAGGGCCTGGGACAGCACCGTGCGGATGCCCCGGTCGTCGTCGGCCACCAGGATGGTGGCGGTGGTGGTGGTGGTCATGGTGCTCACTTGCCGTCCCCATCCTGGACCATGGGCAGCATCACCCGGAAGATGGTCCGCCTTGGCACGCTGTCGAATTCGATCACGCCGCCGTGGTCGCCGATGATCTTGGCCACCAGGGCGAGGCCCAGCCCGCTGCCCGACGTCTTGGTGGTGACGAAGGCGTCGAACAGGTTGGGCTTCAGGTCCTCGGGGATGCCGGGGCCGTTGTCCTGAATGCTGACCACCAGCGGCAGGTGGCGCCGGGTCTCGCTGCCCGGCAGGGCCAGACGCACGCCGTGCTGGTAGCCGGTGGAGACGACGATCTCGCCGCCCTCCTCCGGCACCGCCTCGGCGGCGTTCTTCACCAGATTGAGGAAGACCTGGACCAGCTGGTCGCGGTCGCCCAGAACCGGCGGCAGCGAGGGGTCGTAATTCTCGATGACCCGCACATTGCGGGCGAAGCCGGCCTCGGCGATGCGGCGCACGTGTTCCAGCACCCGGTGGATGTTGACGGCGCCGCGCTCCACGCTGGGATTGTCGGAGAACGCCTCCATGCGGTCCACCAGCGCCACGATGCGGTCGGCCTCGTCGCAGATGAGGCGGGTCAGCACCCGGTCCTCTTCGATGGCATTCTGCTCCAGCAACTGGGCGGCGCCGCGGATGCCCGACAGCGGGTTCTTCACCTCGTGCGCCAGGATGGCCGCCATGGCGGTCACCGAGCGCGCCGCGTTGCGGCTGGTGAGCTGCGCCCCGATCTTCAGCGCGATGGACTGCTCGTGCAGGCTGATCACCACGGCGCCGGCCGTCTCGATGATGGGCGAGACCTGCACGGTGACGGTGCGGTGCCCGGTGCGCGGCGTGTCCAGCGTCACGCCATGCTCGGCCACCGAGATGTTGCCGTCGCGCGCCTGGGCCACCAGGGACAGGATGGGCGAATCGGGCGGCAGGAAATCGGTGGCCGGGTGGCCGATCAGATAGGCGGCGCCGCAGGCGAACAGCTGCTCGGCCGCGCCGTTGGCGTAATGGATGCGGTTCTCGGAATCCAGCGCCAGCACGGCGGCGCCCAGCGCACTCAGCACGGTGGCGGGGTCGAAGGTGGAGCTGGACAGGCCGCGCTTCAGGGCCGCGACGATGGGAATGGGCATCAGGCGGCGGCCTTTTCCAGCAGGGGGGCGTAGAAACCGGCGATGACCCGGCGCATGACCTCCGGATCGTTGGTGCGGTTGATCTCGGCGCGGAACTCGGCCGAGCCCGGCAAGCCCTTGGAATACCAGCCCATGTGCTTGCGGGCGATGCGCACGCCCGGTTCGGAGCCGTAATGGACCAGCATGGCGTCCAGATGGCCCAGGATGATCTCCATCTGCTCGGGCAGCGTCGGGTCGGGGCGCCGCTCGCCGGTGGCGAGATAGTGGGCCACCTGCCCCGGCAGCCAGGGACGGCCATAGGTGCCGCGCCCGATCATCACCCCGTCGGCGCCCGACATCTCCAGCATGCGCACGGCGTCGTCGATGCTTTCCACGTCGCCGTTGCCGATCACCGGAATGGAGACGGCGCGCTTGACCTCGCCGATGAAGGCCCAGTCGGCCTGGCCGGTATACATCTGGTTACGGGTACGGCCGTGCACCGTCACCATGCGGATGCCGCACTCCTCGGCGACGCGGGCCAGGCTGGGGGCGTTGCGGCTGTTCATGTCCCAGCCGGTGCGCATCTTCAGCGTGACGGGAATATCCACCGCCTTGACCACGGCGCTCATGATGCGGGCCGCCAGATTCTCGTTGCGCATCAGGGCCGAGCCGGCCTCGCCCTTCAACGCCACCTTCTTCACCGGGCAGCCCATGTTGATGTCGATGATGGCGGCGCCCAAATCCTGGTTCAGCCTGGCGGCCTCGGCCATCACCTTGGGCTCGCAGCCGGCCAGCTGCACCGACATGGGGAATTCCTCGGCGGTGTGTTGCGCCATCTGCATGGTCTGGCGGTTCTGGCGGATCATGGCCTGGCTGGCGATCATCTCCGAGACGACCAGACCGGCCCCCAGGCGCTTGACCAGCCTGCGGTTGGGCATGTCGGTGACGCCGGCCATGGGAGCCAGGATGACCGGATTGTCCAGGGTCACCGACCCGATGGAGATGGTCTTGCGCGTGATCTGTGCCATGGCTGCGTATTTATTATGCAGACGCCGCACAATGCAACGGCAAAAGCTGCCTGGAAAAAAAGCAGCTCAGTGCGTAACCAGCACCTGGGTCACGAACTTGACCCCGGGATAGGCCAGGGTCAGCAGCAGATAGGCCAGCAGCACCACGCGGGCGGCCACCCGGCCGCGCACGCCGCACACCCGGTGACCGATCAGCAGCAGGCCGATCAGCCCAAAGGCCAGCAGCGACAGCAGGGTCTTGTGCGACAGCACCAGCACCGCCCCGCTCTCGAAATACTGGGTGGCCATGCCGGTGGCGAGCCCTAAGCCCAGCACCGCTTCCGAGGCCAGCAGCAGGCGCCCGGCCAGGGTCTCGCCATCGGCGACGCTGGGCAGCATGCGGGTGAGCTGGGTGGGCGCCTTGTGCTTCAAGGCGCGTTCCTGCAGGAAGGTGGCCAGCGAGGCCACCGCCGCCAGGGTCAGCAGGGCATAGGTCAGAACCGAAACGACGATGTGCAGATCCAGCCAGGCGGCGGGCACCTGCCCGCTGAGCGGCGGGGCCGCCTCCACCCACTGGACCAGCGAGGCCAGCAGGCCCAGCGCCGCCAGGAACGGCATCAGCAGCGGCGCCAGCCGCCACCCCTGGGCGGTGGCGTGGGCCAGCGCGGCGAACAGCGCGGCGGTGGCGGCGATGGACACCCACAGCGCGGCCGACAGGCTGGTCAGCCACTGGGCGCTCATCTGGGAATAGGCCCACAGCGCCGGTCCGGCGACCGCCAGAGCCAGGCACAGGCGGAACTGGGCGCTTCGCCCCTCGCCGGCGCGAAGAGCCACCAGCGCGGCGGGCAGCAGCGCCAACAGGGCGACGATGTTGAGGACCAGGGACGACATGGGCGGACTATATCATCCTTTGCGGCGGTGCAAAGGGGTGACAGCGCCGGTCCGCTCGCATAGTCTGTCGCCCCTATTTCCAGGAGAGCGAGAATGGCCAAGACGGTTGTGCTGGTGGTGGCGGCGGGGCGCGGACGGCGGTTCGGCGGCGACCTGCCCAAGCAATACCATGACCTGGCCGGGCGCATGGTGCTGCGCCACACCCTGGCGGCCTTCGCCACCAATCCCGAAATCGGCGCGGTGCGCGCCGTCATCCATCCCGACGACCGCCAGCTCTACGACATGGCCGCCGCCGGCCTCAACCTGCTGGAGCCGGTGCATGGCGGCGAGACCCGCCAGGACAGCGTGCGGCTCGGCCTGGACAGCCTGAAGGATCTCAATCCGGGCAAGGTGCTGATCCATGACGGGGCGCGGCCCTTCATCGACCACGGCACCATCGGCCGGGTGATCCGCGCCCTGGACCGCCATCCCGGCGCCCTGCCGGTGATGCCGGTGGTGGACACCCTGAAGAAGGGCAAGGACGGTTTCGTCGCCGACACGGTGGACCGCTCCGCCCTGTTCCGCGCCCAGACCCCCCAGGGCTTCCGCTATACCGAGATTCTTGCCGCTCATCATGCGGTGATCGGCAATGAGCTCACCGACGACGCCGCCGTGGCGGAAAAGGCCGGGCTGGCGGTGGAACTGGTGGCGGGCTCCGAGGACAACGTCAAGATCACCTCCGCCGCCGATCTGGAGCGGGCGCGCCGTCTGTTCGACGGCGCCGGCGAGGTGCGCTCGGCCTCGGGCTATGACGTCCACCGTTTCGACCCGGCCAAGAAGGCCGTCTGGCTGTGCGGCGTTGAAGTGCCCCACGATTCCGGCCTGGAAGGCCATTCCGATGCCGACGTGGCGCTGCACGCGCTCACCGACGCGGTGCTGGGCGCCATCGCCGCCGGCGACATCGGCCACCACTTCCCGCCCACCGATCCCAAGTGGAAGGGCGCCGCCTCGGACCAGTTCCTGGCCCATGCCGGCTCGCTGGTCACCGCCAAGGGCGGGCGCATCGTCAACGTGGACATCACCATCATCTGCGAGCGCCCCAAGGTGGGGCCGCATCGCGCCGCCATGGCGGCCAGGGTGGCGGAAATCCTGGGCATCTCCCAGGACAGGGTCAGCGTCAAGGCCACCACCACCGAAGGCCTGGGCTTCACCGGCCGCAAGGAGGGCATCGCCGCCCAGGCCATGGCGTCGGTCTGGCTTCCACGCTAGGTCAGCCGCCCGTCTCGGTCCTGATCCAGTCGAGATAGGCCGGATTGCCCGCCTCGATGGGCAGGGCCACCACGCAGGGGCAGGCGTAGGCGTGCAGTTCCCGCACCCGGGCGATGACCGTATCCACCAGTTCGCCGCGGGTTTTGCCGACCAGCACCGCCTCGGATTCCTCGCAGACCTTGCCGTCCCACCAATAAACCGAGGTGGCGCCATCCAGCACGTTGGCGCAGGCGATCAGTCGCTCGCCCACCAGGGCGCGGGCCAGAACGAGCGCCGCCTCCCGGTCGGGGGCGGTGATGTAAATCATCTTTTCAGTCAATGGCTTATCCCCCTATTCATCAGAAATGCGGGGCGTGCCCTTTGGCCAAACGGGCACGCCCCACGAGTCTGTTCAGGTCATCCCGGAAGAGGAGATCGAACCGGGAGCCCTCACCGGTCCGGTACCACGGCACCGCCAACCGATGTCACGCATATGTGAATTGGGTAAACGGATTTCGATACCCCCACGTGACAAATCTGTCCCCATTCAACTTCTTTCGCAGATGCCGGTCTCGGCGGCCAGCATGCGGTCGATGAATTCAGCCGCCTGCTCGTTGCCTTCAGCCGAGCCAACGCTTTGCCCGGGAAGGGAAAACAACTTTTGAAGTTGAGAGTCCAGATCGCCGAGCAGGTCCTCCAACGATACCGCCAGCGCCTTGGTGTGCGCCATCAGCCAGTCATCCATGGCCGGAGATTCCGGCCAGTCGGGGCGGGCCACGTAGAGAACCGGCGTTCCCGACAACCCGGCCTCGGAAAAGGTGCCGTAGCCCGGCTTGGTGACGATCACGTCGACCGATGCCGCCAGATCGGAAAACGGCAGCCCGATGTGACGCAACGGCCGGATATCGTCGCGGCCCGGCGGACTCTCCTGGGCGCTGATCCAGCTCCAGCCGGGGACTTTGGGCCACTTCGCCATGGGAAGGTCGTGGTCGATGCCGCCGAAAGCCACCAATCCCACCCCGCCCTGCCCCAATCCGGTCATTTCGTCCCGGCGGTTCCTGCCCCGTCGCGCCACCGTACCGATGTCGACCACGTTGTCGAGGCTGGGCATGTCCATGGAAGGCGTGACCCGCAGGAAGGCCCGGGCGGAATTGTAGGAGTCCCGCATCATGGCCCAGACGGCATCGGCTTGCGGCCGGTCGCCCAGGTAATGGCGGTAGATGTCGGCCCAGTTCAGCGAGCTGAGCGCCACCGCAGCAATGCCGGCGCGGGCGGCGGCGGCCAGGGTGACGAAGGGCACGTTGGCCAGCACCACGTCGGGCCGGGCCTGACGCAGGCGGTCGGCCTCGGCCTCGACCACCCGGTCGAAATCCGCAAGCAGCTCACCATAGGCCGCCGCCGAGGCGTCCAGGTCCACCCTGGTGGCCGACAGCATCTTCAGCCCGAAATCGGGAATCCCGGCCACATACTCGAACTCGGGGCCGTAGCGCTCCTCCAGGAAGGTTCTCGGAACGCCGGTCTGGATGGTCAACCGCAAATCGGGCCGGCGGCGGCGAAGGGCGGCAATGACCGGCGCGGTCATGGCGGCGTGGCCATAGCCATGGGGCGAGAGGGCCAGCCAGAGATGCTTGGGGGCAGTTGGGTGCGGCATGACTTGGAACGAACCGGAAGAGCAATACGGCACGCACCATATCCGTTTCCGTCTTGCCGCGCGAGCCCGGCCGGGTCTACCCTTTCACTCGCGCAACATTCGCCCAGACTTAAGGACAGACGCCATGAATCTCGCCACCCGCTATCTCGGCCTCGACCTGAAGAATCCCCTGGTGGTCTCGGCGTCTCCACTGGCTCTGGACATCGGCAATTCCCGCCGGCTGGAGGATTGCGGCGCGGCGGCCATCGTGCTGCCCTCCATCTTCCAGGAAGACATGGAGAACGAGATCGACGAGATCGAGCGCCTGATTTGTGAGGGCAATTCCGAGGCTTTCTCGTACTTCCCCGCCAATATCAGCGCCAATGCGGGGCCCAAGAACTACCTCGACCTGATCCGCCGCACCAGGGAGGCGGTGGACATTCCGGTGATCGCCAGCCTGAACGGCACCACGCGGACCGGCTGGACCGACTACGCCACCCAGATCCAGCAGGCGGGCGCCAGCGCCATCGAGCTGAACGTCTATCTGCTGCCCACCGACATGGACATGAGCGGCACCGAGGTGGAATCGCGCTACCTGGAAATCCTGGAAGATGTGAAGGCGGCGGTATCGCTGCCCGTCTCCATGAAGCTCAGCCCCTATTTCAGCTCGGTGGGCAACATGGTGAAGGTGCTCGACCAGCACGGCGTCGATGGCGTGGTGCTGTTCAACCGCTTCTACCAGCCCGACATCGACCTGGAGGAACTGAAGCTGGTGCGCGACCTCAAGCTCAGCCACAAGGGCGAGATCCGCCTTCCCCTGCTGTGGATCGCCACCCTGGCCGGCAAGATCAAGGCCTCCATCGCCGCCAGTTCCGGCGTCCAGACCGCCGCCGAGGTGGTGAAGTACCTGTTCGTCGGCGCCGACGTGGTGATGACCACCTCGGCCCTGATGCGCCACGGCGTCGATTACATGAAGACCCTCCATGACGGATTGGTCGCCGAGCTCAAGGAGCGCGAGGCCGAATCCGTCGCCGACATCCGTGGCCGCATGAGCCGGGGCGCCACCAAGGATCTGGCCGCCTTCGATCGCGTCAACTATATCCGCATCCTCAGGGGCGGCGCCTACAACGCTTGATTTTGTTGTATTTTCGACGAGAAAGGCCCGGTCATTCCGACCGGGCCTTTTGCATGGTGGCTATTCGGAATCAGATAAATTCCAAACCTTGAATGTGACATTGGTCAATTATATAACGACCGCCAGATGACCAATGACAGAGGTACCCCATGGCCGCCAACCCGACCTGCAAGACCGAATGCCGTATTCCCCGCGTGGTCGGCTATGCCGCCATCGTGGTAGCCGGTGCGGTGATCGGCTCGACGCTGTTCGGCTGGGCGATCATCGCGCTGACCACCATTCTGCGCGACTGAGCGGTCAGACCGAGAAGGCCTCGGGCGGCAACCCAGCCCGTGCCCGCTCGATCATCAGCTCATAGGCCCGCTCCAGGTCGCGGGTGAAGCTTTGGTTGTCGAACAGGGGCAGGCGCCCCCGCCCCTCCTCCAGATGCCGGCGCAAGCCGGCCAGACGCGCCGGGTCATTGGCCAGCGCCACCGCCGTCTCGACGAAGGCCGCCGGAGAACGGGTGACAAGCTCCGGCAATCCGGCAGCCTGCAGCACGCTCGACGCCACCCGGCCGGGGAAACTGCTTCCCTCGCGGGTCAGCAACGGCAATCCCATCCACAACGCATCCACGGCCGAGCCGTGGGCATTGTAGGGGAGTGCGTCGAGGAACAGGTCGGCCAGACGATGGCGGTCCAGATGGGCCTCGAATTCCACACGGGGGGCAAAGACCAGACGGTCGGAATCAATCCCCGCCTTTCCGGCGTGGCCGCGCAGAAACTCACGCGTCGAATCGGCGCCGTCCAGCAGCCACAGGACGCTGCCGGGAACCTTGCCCAGCACCTCCATCCACAGCTTGAACGTGGACGGCGTGATCTTCTGGTGGCCATGGAAGGCGCAGAACACGATGCCGTCCTCGGGCAGCCCCATCTCGGCGCGGCCGGGTCCCGCCGGCGGCAAGGCGCGCGAGGAATCCGAGGGAAGATAGCAATGGGGAAGATAGACCAGCCGCTCGGTGAAATATTCCTGCTCCGATGGCGGAACCACCACCGGGTCGACCACCAGGTAATCGGCAAAATCCGCCCCCAGGGTGCCGACATAGCCCAGATAGCTGACCTGAACCGGCGCGGGGCGCAGGGCCAGCAGGCCGGTGCGGTTGTATTGGGTATAGCCCGACAGGTTGATCAGGATGTCGATGCCGTCGTCACGGATACGGGCGGCCGCCTCGGCAAGGTCAAGGTCGGCGATGTCGGTGAACTGATCGACGGCGGCCATGACCCGCCGGCGTTCCTCGCTGTCGTCGTCGGGCCCGCAGGAATAGGCATGGACCGTAAAGCGTCCGCGATCATGGCGCTCGAGAAGATCGGTGACGATCTGAGCTCCGGGATGACGACGGAAATCCGCCGACAGGTAGCCCAGACGGATCGGCCCATCCGATGACGGCCGGGCCGGAGCCAGCCGCCCGGCCTTGGACAGGGCCTTTTGCTCCACCTCCGCCGCCCACAGCCGGGCGCAGGCCAGTTGCTCGCCCGGAGTCGCATCCAGGGACATGAAGACGAAGGGATCGACGCCCCCGTCTGCGCCGGCGCGGACGAGAGCGCGCAGCACCTCCTCGTCGGCGGCCAGATCATCCCAGTCGCACAGCTGCCGGCGCGCATGAACCAGTTCACAGCGGGAATCGGCATCGTCGGGCATCAACTCCACCGCCCGGCGGTAATCGGACAGCGCCTCATCGAATCGGCTCTGATCGGTGAGCAGCTTGCCGCGATTGAGATGGGCCGCGCCGTTGTCGGGCTGAAGCTCGATCACCCGGGCGTACTTGTTCAGGGCCAGATCCACATTGCCCATCCGGCGCAGGACGACCCCCATGTTGAGGTAGGCCGAAACATATTCGGGATCGCGGGCGGTGGCGCGGTCATAGGCCTCGGCGGCCTCGGGGAGACAGCCCTGGTCCTGCAGCGCCCGGCCCAGATTATAGGGGTACAGCGCATTGTTGCTGTCCAGTTCCTCGGCCCGGCGGAAGCAATCCGCCGCATCCCCGATCCGGCCGAGCTGGGCCAGCGCCACCCCCTTGTCGGCGTAGACCTCGGCGATGCCGGGGTCCAGGGCGAGCAGCCTGTCCCACGCCTCCACCGCCTCCTCCCAGCGGCCGAGCGCCATCAGCAGCGCCCCCCGATTACCATGGGCCTTGACCATGGCCGGAGACACGGAAACCGCCCGGGCAAAAGCCTCCAGGGCATCCTGGTTCTCACCGGCGGCGCGGTAGGCCAGCCCCAGATTGCACCAGGCATCGGCATTGTCGGGGGCCAGGGCCAATCCCTTGCGGAACTGCTCGACGCAATCCTGGTGGCGTCCCTGGGCGGAATAGAGCAATGCGAGACCGAAACGATGCTCGCCCACCCCCGGCTCCATCTCGCACAGCCGGATGAATTCGGCCTCGGCCTCCTTGGGGCGTCCGGCCGCCTGCAGCACCAGGGCCAGATTGCGGGCGATACGGGCGTCTTCCGGCGCCAGACAGGATGCCCGCTTCAGAAGATCCATGGATTCGCTGACCCGCCGGCTCTGCGCCATCAATACGCCGAGCGCGTACATGGCCTCGGTGTGATCAGGCCGGGCCGCCAGGACGCGGCGATAGGAGGATTCCGCATCGGCATGCTTTCCCGCCCGATGGGCCGCTTGGGCCTGGGCCAGAATATCCTCGATCATCGCTAATCCTCCCCTGGCGGAAAAACGGCCCGGCTCATCTTCCGTGAGCCGGGCCGTCGAACTTTGGTCGGAGCGACAGGATTCGAACCTGCGACCCCCAGTCCCCCAGACTGATGCGCTACCGGGCTGCGCTACGCTCCGACCACGGTGGCCGAGGCCACCGAAACCTGTGTTCCCCGGCGGAAAACCGCCCTGGGAGGGGGAAGAACCGGCGGGGTGTGCCGGGAGAGGGGCGCACTATAGTCAGGCCGCCCGGCCAACGCAACCCAGTTCTTCAAGGATTTTAACGCGCCCGCAACAGGGCCCGCAATTGCTCCAGCTCGGCCAGGATATCCTCGAGCTCGTGGCGCAGATTGGGGCCGATTGCCCCCTGCGCCGCCGGAAGATCCTCGCCGCCGCCGACGATGGTGCGGATGACGTCATGGCGGGCCTCGTCCTCCTCGACGAGCAGATCGTCGGCCTCGTCATCGTCGTCATGCTCGTCGGGATGGTCGAGACCCAGCGACAGCTCGGGCTCGGCGGCGCGGGCCGGAGCCGGGGCATGGGCTTCCTTGGCCCCGCCCTCCTTCAACAGCTTCTGCACGCCCTTGATGGTGTAGCCTTCGCTGTAGAGCAGGTCGCGGATGCGGCGCAGCAGCGCCACGTCGTCGGGACGGTAATAGCGCCGCCCGCCGCCGCGCTTCAACGGCTTGACCTGGGGGAACTTGCCCTCCCAGAAGCGGAGCACGTGCTGGGGAACGTCGAGGTCGTCGGCGACCTCGCTGATGGTACGGAACGCCGCCTCGGACTTGCCGTTGCGCCGGGCCGTATTCTCTTCCCCGTCATCGCCGGTCATTTGGTCGCGCTACGCTTGGCGGACATGCCGTCGTTGATCTTCTTCTTCAACAGCTGCGACGGCCGGAACACCAGCACCCGGCGCGGCGTGATGGGCACTTCCTCACCGGTCTTGGGATTGCGGCCGATGCGCTGGCCCTTGGAGCGGACCGAGAAGCTGCCGAACGACGAAATCTTCACCGCATCGCCCTTGGCCAGGGCGCCGGCGATCTCGTCCAGCACCGCTTCCAGCAGATCGGCGGATTCGTTGCGCGACAGCCCCACCTCCTGGTAGACGGCCTCGCTCAGTTGCGCCCGCGTAATGGTCTTGTCAGTCATGACGCCCCAGTCGGTGAAAGAATCCGAATAGCTGGTGCGACCCTAGCCCCTTACGAGAAATCAGTCAATATCAGAGGGATGCGCGATGGCGTTGCAGCGGCCATGCAAGAGTATGGCTAGATACGCACCAGGGCCGAGCCCCAGGTGAATCCGCCGCCCATGGCTTCCAGCAGCACCAGCTGGCCGGGCTTGATCCGCCCGTCGCCCACCGCCTCGGTGAGAGCCAGGGGAATGGAGGCCGCCGAGGTGTTGGCGTGCTTTTCCACGGTCATCACCATCTTGTCCAGCGGGAAGCCCAGCTTCTTGGCGGTGCCTTCGATGATGCGGCGGTTGGCCTGGTGCGGCACCACCCAATCGATGTCCGAGGCCTTGAGGTCGTTGGCCGACAGCGCCTCCCCCACCACCGAGGCGAGGTTGATCACCGCATGGCGGAAGACTTCCTTGCCCTCCATGTGCACATGGCCCACGGTCTGGGTGCTGGACGGGCCGCCGTCCACGTAGAGCAGGTCGTAATGGCTGCCGTCGGAATGCAGATGGGTGGACAGGATGCCGCGGTCGGCGCTGCTGCCCTTGCCGCGGTTGGCGCGCAGCACCACGGCCCCGGCGCCGTCGCCGAACAGCACGCAGGTGGTGCGGTCGTTCCAGTCGAGAATACGCGAGAAGGTTTCCGCCCCGATCACCAGGGCGGTCTGCACCTGGCCCGACTTGATGAAGTTGTCGGCCACCGACAGGGCGTAGACGAAGCCCGAGCACACCGCCTGGATGTCGAAGGCGGCGCCGTGCTTCATGCCGATGCGTTGCTGCACCTTGGTGGCGGTGGCGGGAAAGGTGTTGTCCGGAGTGGCGGTGGCCAGGACGATCAAATCCACGGCAGAACCGGAAATGCCGGCGGCCTCGAGCGCCCGGATGGCGGCGTTGGTGGCCAGGTCCGAGGTGGTCTCGCCCTCGGCGGCGATGTGGCGCTGGCGTATCCCTGAGCGCTCGACGATCCATTCGTCGGAGGTGTCCACCTGGGCCGCCAGTTCGGCGTTGGTGACGCAACGGGCCGGCAGGTAGGAACCACAGCCGACGATCTGGGAACGCACGATCATGTCAATCAGTTCCTCGTCACCGGGAGCCGGCGGCCAGTTGCGACAGCGACGCCTCGGTGGGCTTCAGGCGGTCGAATTCCTTGCGGATGCGGTCATTGAAGCCATGGGTCACCAGTTCCACCGCCACGCCCACCGCATTGGCGAAGCCGAAGGCGTCGGTGCCGCCATGGCTCTTCACGGCGATGCCGTTCAGGCCCAGGAACATGGCGCCGTTGTAGCGGCGGGGGTCGGTGCGGACCTTGACCTTGTTGATGGCGTGGCCCGCCAGGAGATAGCCGATCTTGGCCAGCAGCGAACTCTTGAACGCTTCCTTGAGGAAGGTGGAATAGAGCTTCACCGTGCCCTCGGCGGTTTTCAGCGCGATGTTGCCGGTAAAACCGTCGGTCACCACCACGTCCACGGCGCCGCCGCAGATGTCGTTGCCCTCGACGAAGCCGCGGAAATCGATGGGAAGGTGATATTCGCGCAAGGTGGCGGCGGCGGCCTTGACGGCGTCGTTGCCCTTCATGTCCTCGGCGCCCACGTTTAAGAGGCCGATGGACGGCTTCTCCAGCCCCAGCACATGGCGGGCATAGACCTCGCCCATCACGGCGAACTCCACCAGGTTGTTGGAGTTGCAGTCCACGTTGGCGCCGAGATCCAGCATCAGGGTCTCGCCCCGGATGGTCGGGAACATGCCGGCGATGGCCGGGCGGTCGATGCCCGGCAGGGTGCGCAGCACGAACTTGGACACCGCCATCAGCGCGCCGGTATTGCCGGCCGAGACGATGCCCGCCGCCTCGCCCTTCTGCACGGCATCCACCGCCAGCCACATGCTGGACTTGCGCCCGGTGCGCAGCACCTGACTGGGCTTGGCCTCCATGGAGACCGCCTCGTCGGTGTGATGGATGGTGCAGACGCCCTTGATCTCGGGGAAACGCGCCAGCAGCGGCTCGAGCCGCGCCGAATCCCCGAACATCAGGTAGCGAACATGGGGGAGGCGCTCGTGAGCCATGCGCACCCCTTCCACGACCATGTCGGGGGCGGCATCGCCCCCCATGGCATCAATGGAAATGGTGACAGCAGCGCTCACCGACCCGCACTCCCCTGCCTAGCCAGTATAAGGAGCGGCTTAGGCTTCCGCCTGGGCGACAACCTCACGGCCGTCATAGTGGCCGCACGAACCACAGACGTGGTGGGGCAGCTTCACTTCACCGCAATTCGGGCACTCGGCGCCGGTCACGTTGACCAGGGCGTGGTGAGCGCGACGCATGTCGCGGCGGGACTTGGAGGTCTTCTTCTTCGGAACGGCCATAGTATCTACTCGCTTCAACCCGGAATGGGAAAGGGTGGTTTATTAGCCAAAAAGGCGACGGGTAGCAAGGGGATGCTGACCCCCCTCACCTTTTTTGTTTGAGCGAGGCCAGAACGGCGAAGGGATTCGCCTTGGGTTCCGGGGCCTCTGCCTTGTCCTCGGGAGCCTCGAACTCGGCGCCCGCCGCCCGCGGGAACGGGTCGATGCCGAGCGACAGATGCTCGACCATCACGGCTCCCAGGTCAATGGCGCCGTCGATGATGGGGTCGGGCGGGTCGGCCTCGTGGAAGTCGATCTCGATCTCGTCGTCCTCCTCCTCGTCCTCGTCGCCGGGCGGGCCGAAGGTCAGGGAAATCTCCTCGTCCACCACGGTCTCCACCGGGGCCAGGGTCACGCCGCAGGACTGCGTCACCTTGGCCGTCAACCGGCCGTTGACGCGCACCAGCCCGGTCTTGCCCAAGGGTGTGAGCTGAAATTCAGCCGACATTTCAGAGACTTCGCGCAGATCGAGCCAGCGGGCGACCGCATCCCTCTCGGCGATTCCGGGCTCTACGCGCAGGCGGCTGCCCCGGGCGGGAATCTTGTCCACCAATACGGCGTGGCTGAACGGCATGCTTTCATCGCTGGTCATGACGCACCCTCCGGGGCCTTGAACGCCACCTGGCCGGCCAACAGGGCGGCGGCCGCCTGCCCGGCCAGGAACTCGGCCTGGGCGACCAGATAGCCGGCCACGCCGTCCACCGCCTGGGCGTCCACCTCGCCCTCCACGGTGCCATAGAGATTGCGCCGCAGGGCCTCGGCCAGTCCGGCGCCGCCGGCGGCCAGGGCGTCGTCATAGGCGGCGGCGCGGCCGTAGAAGGCCCGGGCCATCTGCTTGACCCTTTTACCCACCGACATGTCGCTGACCCCCAGCTCACGCAGATTCTGGTCCATGTCGGCGAACATCAGGTCGAACAGCGCCTGCGCCACCTCGCGGGCTTCCTCTCCCCCCTCCCCGGCAGCCACCTGCCGCAAGCGGCGCATGATGAGAAAAGCATGCAGCACGATCAGATCGAACCGCCCGTCCAGGGTATCGGGAACCCCGAAGCGCAGGTAGAAATCGGCCAGGCGCGCCTGGTTGATCACCGCCACATAGAGGTCGTGGGCGATCTGTTCGCGGCGCCGGCGCTCTTTGAATTTGCGAAAAGGCATTTCTGGGTTCCGAAGCCGCGCCCCGGATGGGGAGACGGCGTTGACAAGGCGGCGATGGGGGGTGCAATGTGCCCCCACATTGGCCAATCGGGCCGCCTGTCGTCAATGCCTCGGCGTCGTAGAGAATGAAAAAGACCACGTCTCACCATCGTTCCCTCCTTGCCGCTTGCCTGATCGTGACGGCAACCGCCTGCTCCCCCATCGTCGAAGTGCGCGGCAATCTTCCGCCCGCCGAGCAGTTGGCCCAGATCAAGATCGGCGCCAGCACCCGCGAAGACGTCCAGGCCCTGCTGGGAACGCCGTCCAACATCACCCCGTTCGGCGAGGAAAGCTGGCACTACATCTCCGCCGTCACCGAGCGCGAGGCCTTCTTCGAACCGGAGGTCAAGGAGCGCAAGGTGATCACCGTGGTGTTCGACCGCGCAGGCACCGTGCGGGCCATCGACAACCGTGGCCTGGAGGATGGCAAGGACGTCGTCCCCGCCGGCCGGGAAACCCCCACCGCCGGCAAGGAACTGACCATCCTGCAGCAGCTGATGGGCAATGTGGGCCGCTTCTCCAAGTCGCCCGGCGACAAGAAGTAGCCCGGGCCGCCCCAATCCATTGGATCTATTGGGCTGCCGCCCACCCCCATCCGGGGCCGATGCCCCGGACCCCATTTCGATTCCCGAGTGGGATAGGCCCTTCGCGCCGTCATGCCCGGACTTGTTCCGGGCAATCGGCAGGAACCATTGTTTCATAAGGCATTCCAACGAACCCGCGTGGATGGCCGGGACCATGCCCGGCCATGACGGTACGGTTGGGGGGACGATCTGATCCGTTCCCTTGGTGCCCTTGGTGTCATGGTGGTGAAAAAGCCCATCCGCGGACCACGTCCAGACGACAAAAAACCCCGGCCGTTTCCGACCGGGGTTTTCCGTTTCAGCCCTGTTGCGGCTGGTTGCGGGTCTTAGTGACCGGCGACCATGGCCAGCAGCAGGATGGCGACGATGTTGATGATCTTGATCATCGGGTTGACGGCGGGGCCGGCGGTGTCCTTGTAGGGATCGCCGACGGTGTCGCCGGTCACCGCCGCCTTGTGGGCGTCGGAACCCTTGCCACCATGATGGCCGTCTTCGATGTACTTCTTGGCGTTATCCCAAGCGCCGCCGCCCGAGGTCATCGAGATGGCGACGAACAGGCCGGTCACGATGGTGCCCAGCAGCATGGCGCCCATGGCGGTGAAGGCGGCCTTCTGGTCGGCCACGGCCATGATCACGAAGTACAGGACGATCGGCGACAGCACCGGCAGCATCGAGGGGATGATCATCTCCTTGATGGCGGCCTTGGTCAGCATGTCCACGGCGCGACCGTAGTCGGGCTTGGCCTTGCCTTCCATGATGCCGGGGATTTCCTTGAACTGGCGGCGGACTTCCACCACCACCGAGCCGGCGGCGCGACCCACCGCCTGCATGCCCATGGCACCGAACAGGTAGGGCAGCAGACCGCCGAGGAACAGGCCGATCACCACATAGGGATCCTCGAGGCTGAACGTGATGTTCAGCTTGGGGAAGTAGTGCTTCAGATCCTCGGTGTAGGCGGCAAACAGCACCAGCGAGGCCAGACCGGCGGAACCGATGGCATAGCCCTTGGTGACGGCCTTGGTGGTGTTGCCGACGGCGTCGAGAGCGTCGGTGGTCTTGCGGACCTCCTTGGGCAGCTCGGCCATTTCGGCGATGCCGCCGGCGTTGTCGGTCACCGGGCCATAGGCGTCCAGCGCGACGATCATGCCGGCCAGGGCCAGCATGGTGGTGGCGGCGATGGAGATGCCGAACAGGCCGGCGATCTTGTAGGTCACGATGATGGCGACGGAGATCACGATCACCGGCAGGGCGCAGGCTTCCATGGAAACCGCCAGACCCTGGATGACGTTGGTGCCGTGACCGGTGGTCGAGGCCTGGGCCACCGACTTGACCGGACGGTAATCGGTACCGGTGTAGTACTCGGTGATCCACACCAGCAGGCCGGTGACGATCAGGCCGACCATGGCGCAGATGAACAGGCCCATGCCGGTGATGGTCAGGCTGCCAGCCTGGAAGGTGGCAGCGAAGCCGCCGAGCGTGGTGTTGATGATCACGGCGATCAGCACGGCGGACAGGATGCCGGTGACGATCAGGCCCTTGTACAGAGCCTTCATGATGTTCATGCCGGCGTCCAGCTTCACGAAGAAGGTGCCGACGATGGAGGCGAAGATGCACACGCCGCAGATGACCAGCGGCAGCAGCATCATCTGCTCCTGGGCGGCGCCCGTGAAGAAGATGGAGCCCAGCAGCATGGTGCCGACGACGGTCACGGCGTAGGTCTCGAACAGGTCGGCGGCCATGCCGGCACAGTCACCGACGTTGTCGCCCACGTTGTCGGCGATCACGGCCGGGTTGCGGGGGTCATCCTCGGGGATGCCCGCTTCGACCTTGCCCACCAGATCGGCGCCCACGTCGGCGCCCTTGGTGAAGATGCCGCCGCCCAGACGGGCGAAGATGGAGATCAGCGAGGCGCCGAACGACAGGGCCACCAGGGCCTCGAGCAGGCCGCGCGGATCGATGCCGACGCTCTTCAGGATCATGTAGTAGCCGGCGACGCCGATCAGGCCGAGACCGACCACCAGCAGACCGGTGATGGCACCCGACTTGAAGGCCACGTCCAGGGCCTGCTGCATGCCACCCGAACGGGCGGCCTCGGCGGTGCGGACGTTGGCGCGAACGGAGACGTTCATGCCCACGTAGCCGGCGACGCCCGAAAGCACCGCGCCGATGACGAAGCCGACGGCCTGATAGATGCCCAGGCGGGCGGCCAGGATGATGGCGACGACGACGCCGACCATGGCGATGGTGGTGTACTGACGGTTCAGGTAGGCGGCGGCGCCTTCCTGCACGGCAGCGGCAATTTCCTGCATCCGGGCGGTGCCGGCCGAGGTCGCCATCACCGACTTGATGGCGTAGACCCCGTACAGCAGCGCCAGAACGCCGCATGCGATCACGAAGAGAGTGGTCATTGTGGTTCGAGTCCCCTGATGAATCTTCTTAACGCCGCCAGACCGCTTGAAGCCCGGCCAAGGGTGGTCGGGCCAAGAGGGGGCGACGGAAGCGTGGAGAAACTGCCAGAAGAACCTCACGGATGCAATAAAATGCTCGCATCACGGTGATATTCTGGAATTATTGCGATGAAATTTCACCACACGGGGCAATTTCGGCACCGGCCATCCATCTTTGCCGGGAGTCACCCGCACCAATGGGCAGGGGCGAATCGCCCTTGGGACTAGCCGAAGGGGTGGAGACTATTTCAGGTTGGGATTCTCGATGGCCACGTCCTTGACGTAGACTCCGCCCAGGGTCTTTTCCGCCGCCATGGTCAGCCGGCGGCGGATGGCGGGAACGTCCAGCGGCTGCCCTTCCTTCACCGTCAGCCCCAGATAGCTGATCATCTCGGCGAGATAAGCGTTCTGCAGGCGTGGCAAATTCTTGGCGACGATTTCCTTGTTCTTGGGATCGACCTGGAGACGGACGATCATCTCGGCCTGCTTCTTGACTTCGCGGTCCTGGATCACCGGCACGATCAGCAGGCCGAAATCCACGAAGACCGGCGGCGGCGGCGGCGGCGGCGCGGCCGGTTCCTTGTTCATCATGGGCGCGGTGATGCCCAGTTTGGCCAGCGGATCGATGCCCCAGAAGTAGAGGCCGCCGATGACCGCGCCGATCAGCATCAGCAAGCCCACGACCATGAAGATCAACCGGACCAAAGACTATTCCCCCGCATGGAAGTGGCGCCAGCCACCCCGATCTATGACGATTTCCCCGCCATCCGCGCCCAATACCGTGACCTTGCCCGCCTGCCCCGCAACCATGGAGCCCACGGGAGTAAGAGCGACGCCCAATTCCGCCGACAGAGCGATGACGGCCCGCTCCGCCCCGGCCGGCGCGGTGAACAGCACCTCGTAATCATCGCCTCCCGCCAGCACCGAGGCAAGCAGGGACTGGTCGGCGGCCAGAACCCCGGCGGCGGCGGCGGACAGCGGCACCCTTTCCGCCTCGATACGCGCCGCCAGGCCCGAGGCCCGGCACAGATGGCCCAGGTCCTGAACCAGCCCGTCGGATACATCCATGGCACCATGGGCCAGCCCCACCAGCCTGGGGCCGAGACCGGTCCGCGGCTGGGGCAGGCGATAGCGGCCGGCGAGAAACGCCAGATGGGCCGGAGCCAGACCGGGCAATTCCCCGCGGATGGCCTTGAGCCCCAGGGCGCCGTCGCCGATGCTGCCGGAAACCCAGATGGTGTCGCCCTGCCTGCCGCCCGAGCGTTTCAGTCCCCGCCCCGCCTCCACCCGCCCCAGGGCGGTCAGCGTCAGGGTCAGCGGCCCCGGCGTCGACACCGTGTCGCCGCCGATGAGATGGACGGCGAAGGACCGGACGTCTTCGGCCAGCCCGGCGCCGAACAGTCTCAGCCAGTCCCGATCCACATTGGCGGGAAAGGCGGCGGACAGCATCAGCAGCCGGGGCTCGGCCCCCTTGGCGGCCAGATCGGAAAGATTGACCCGGACCAGTTTGCGCGCGATCAGGTCCGGCGGATCGTCGGGCAGGAAATGCACGCCGGCCACCATGGAATCCATGGTGGCGACGGTGTCGAAGCCGGGCTCGGCGGCGATGAAGGCGGCGTCGTCGGTAAGCCCCAGGGCTCCGGGATAACCGGCGGCCAGCGGAGCGAACAACTCGGCGATCAGGCCGAACTCGTCGGGCGCACCGCCGCTCACCTGATCAGCCCTTGCCCATCTCGCTGCCTCGGAGCGTCTGGGCGAGACGGTCGAGCACCGCGTTGACCAGCCCCGGTTCGGGACCGGAATAAAAAGCGTGGGCCACGTCGACCCATTCCGAGATGCAGACGCGGGCCGGAGTTTGCGGCCGGGCCGACAATTCCCAGGCCCCGGCGCGGATGATGGCGCGCAGCACCGCTTCCAGGCGGTCCACGGTCCAGTCGGACGACAACGCCCCGCCCACATGGCCGTCGATACCCTCCATCTGGGCGGAGACGCCGCGCACCACCTGATTGAGCAGCGAGGAATCGGGATCGGCCATGCGGCCCTTGGGCTCGGCGGCGCGACGGTCCTTGGCGTCCTGCAGGGCGCGCTCGGCATCGGTCCCGGTCATCTCCATCTGGTAGAGAACCTGGACGGCGGCCAGCCGGGCGGCGCTGCGCTTGGCGACGGACGGGTTATTCGGCGCGGTGTTCATTTCTTT
Source organism: Magnetospirillum sp. ME-1 (assembly GCF_002105535.1). GTDB lineage: Bacteria > Pseudomonadota > Alphaproteobacteria > Rhodospirillales > Magnetospirillaceae > Phaeospirillum. The sequence goes on from NZ_CP015848.1 coordinate 1,692,674, forward strand.
AGTCCCTCAAGCGCCGGGCGCTCGCTTCCGCGAGCTTGGCTCCTCCGCTTCCCGCCTTCGCTCCGCTCCGGCGTCGCTCCGGGGCGCTCAACGCGCCCGCACTCCCTACGGTCGCTCAAAGGCCCAGCTCCTTCTTCACCGCCATCATGCGCAGGCAGGCCCGGGCCGCTTGGCCACCCAGGTTCTTGCGCGCCGGATCGGACCGCGCCAGGGCCTGGGCCTCGTTGTGGACGGTCAGCACGCCGTTGCCCAGGGCCAGGTCGTAGGCCATGGACAGGTCGGCGATACCCCGCATGCACTCGGTGCCCACGTGGTGATAATGGTCGGACTCGCCGCGGATGGCGCAGCCCAGGGTGACGAAGCCGTCGTAGCGGGCCTTGTCGTTGCCCTGCTCGGCGGCGGTCAGCACCAGTTTCAGGGCGGCGGGCAATTCGAAGATGCCCGGCACCACCAGCAGGTCGTGCTCCACTCCGGCCTTGTCGAACTCGGCGCGCGCTCCGGCCAGCAGGCCGTCGGCGATATGGTCGTAGAAGCGGGCCTCGATGATGAGAACCTTCGCCATGTGGGAGTCTCCTAAAGTCAGCCGACGGGAATCGGCCGCTGCTCCACCACCTTCATGCCATAGCCTTCCAGGCCGACGATGGAGCGCTTGGTGTTGGACAGCAGAATCATTTCATGCACGCCGAGATCCAGCAGGATCTGGGCGCCCACGCCGTAATCGCGCAGCGCCGGAGCGGGCGGACGCCGCTCCAGATGGGCGCGGACCATGTCGGACAGGCTGGTGGGGCGCGGCTCGCGGATCAGGACGATGACGCCCGAACCGTGGGCGGCGATCATTTCCATGGCGGAATGGAGCTCGCCGGCCTTGCCCGACCCCTGGTCGCCCAGCACGTCGTCCAGCACGTTGACGGCATGGACGCGGACCATCACCGGCCCTTCGGCGTTCAGGTCGCCCTTCACCAGGGCGATATGCTCGGCATAGGCCACGGTGTTGGTATAGACCATCATCTTCCAGTCGCCGCCCCATTTGGAATGGAACGGCGCCTCGACCTCGCGCGCCACGATCTTGTCGTTGCGGCGGCGATAGGCGATCAGATCGGCGATGGTGGCGATCTTGAGGCCGTGATGCTGGGCGAACTTCACCAGGTCCGGCATGCGGGCCATGGTGCCGTCGTCGTTCATGATCTCGCAGATCACGCCCGAGGGGTTGAGCCCGGCCAGGCGCGAGATGTCCACCGCCGCCTCGGTATGGCCGGCGCGCACCAGCACGCCGCCGTCGCGGGCCATCAGCGGAAAGACGTGACCCGGCGTGACGATGTCGTAGCGGTTCTTCTCGGTATCGATGGCCACCGCCACGGTGCGCGCCCGGTCGGCGGCCGAGATGCCGGTGGTGACGCCTTCACGCGCCTCGATGGAGACGGTGAACGCGGTCTCCATGCGGGTGCCGTTGTCGGCGCTCATGGGCTTCAGGCCCAGATGCTCGCAGCGGCCCCGGGTCAGCGACAGGCAGATCAGCCCGCGTCCGAAGCGGGCCATGAAATTGATGGCGTCGGCGTTGGCCATCTCGGCCGGGATGACCAGGTCGCCCTCGTTCTCGCGGTCCTCGTCGTCCACCAGGATGAACATGCGGCCCTGGCGGGCCTCTTCGATGATGTCCTCGATGGACGACAGATACTGGTGATATTCGGAAACCAAGGCGCTAGTCCTTTTGCAGAAGGCGCGCAACATAGCGCGCCAGCATGTCGATTTCCATATTCACCTCGTCGCCGGGGCGATAGGTGCCGAAGGTGGTCACCGCCTGGGTATGGGGAATGACGTTGATGCCGAACCGGCGCCCGTCAACCTCGTTGACGGTGAGCGACACGCCGTCCAGGGCCACCGAGCCCTTGGGGGCGACGAAACAGGCCAGATCGGCGGGGCTTTCAAAGACATAGCGCTTGGATTCGTTCTCGGGCGTGATGCTCACCACCTTGGCGACACCGTCCACATGACCGGACACGATGTGGCCGCCCAACTCGTCGCCCACCTTCAGCGCCCGCTCCAGATTGACCTTGGAGCCTTCGCGCCACGAGCCCAGGGTGGTCTTGGACAGGGTCTCGGCCGAAGCCTCCACCGCATGCCAGTCCGGCCCCACCTCGATGATGGTCAGGCACACGCCGTTATGGGCGATGCTGGCGCCGATGGCGATGGTGCTGGTGTCGTAGGCGCTGGCGATTTCGAAGCGGGCTTCCCGCCCCTCGCCGCGAACGATACGGCGCACCACGCCGAGATCGGTGACGATGCCGGTGAACATGAGCAACCTCGCTTCTAAAGACGAATATAGGTTTCCATCACGTCGTCGCCCACGGCGCGGATATCGACGCGTTCGAAATGGGGCGTCTGGGCCAGATGGTCGATGCCGAACGACACGGCGGCCGGCAGGCCATCGCCGCCCATCAGGCGGGGCGCGCGGAACCACACCAGGCGGTCCACCAGCCCGGCACGCAGCAGGGCGGCCGACAGGTGGGCGCCGCCTTCCACCAGCACACGGGTGACGCCGCTCTCGCCCAGCGCCTGCAGCGCCAGTTCCAAGTCGATGGCGCCGTCTGGTCCTGCCGAAACCTCGACCACGTCCACTCCGGCATCCTCAAAGGCCTCGCGGCGGTCGTCGTCGCAATCCTCCAGCGTCAGCAGCCAGGTGGGAACGTCGTTGGCGGTCGCCACCAGCCGGCTGGTGAGCGGCAGGCGCAAACGCCCGTCCACCACCACGCGCACCGGCGAACGCTCCACCAGTCCGGGCAGGCGGCAGGTCAGGTCGGGATCGTCATGCAGCGCGGTGCCGCTGCCCACCATGATGGCGTCGGTCTCGGCGCGCAGCAGATGGGAGCAGGCACGGGCCTGTTCACCGGTGATCCAGCGGCTTTCGCCCGTATGGGTTGCGATACGGCCGTCCAGGGTGGTGGCCAGTTTCAGGGTGACCAGCGGCCGCCCGGTAGTGATGCGCAGGAAGAAGCCGGCGTTGAGCTCGGCGGCCTCGGCGTGCAGCACGCCCTCGGTCACCGGAATGCCCGCCACCCGCAAACGGTCGATGCCCTTGCCGGCCACCCTTGAATCGGGGTCCTGCACCGCCACCACCACCCGCGACACCCCGGCGGCGACCAGGGCGTCGGCGCAGGGCGCGGTCTTGCCGTGATGGGCGCAGGGTTCCAGGGTGACGTAGACGGTGGCGCCCTGGGCGGCGTTTCCGGCCATGGCCAGGGCCTCGGTCTCGGCATGGGGGCGTCCGCCCGGCTGGGTCCAGCCGCGTCCGACCACCCTTCCATCCTTCACGATGACGCAGCCCACCGCCGGATTGGGCCATACGGTGCCCAGGCCACGGCGGGCCAGCGCCAGGGCGGCCCGCATGTGACCCAGGTCGATCTCGGCTTGAGTGCGATCAGTCGTGGCGGCTGACAACCATCTTCCCCAGGAAATCCTCGAAGTCCTTGGCTTCGCGGAAGTTGCGGTATACCGAGGCGTAGCGGACATAGGCGACCTTGTCGAGGTCCATCAGCACCTCCATCACCAGTTCGCCGATGAACTTGGAGGGCACCTCGTTCTCGCCCATGCTTTCCAGCCGACGATGGATGCCATTGACGATGCGCTCGATCTGCTCGTCGTCCACCGGACGCTTCCGGAGCGAAATCCTGAGCGATTTCAGCACCTTGTCGCGATCGAAGGGCGAGCGCGAGCCGTCCTTCTTGATCACCACCAGATCACGGATCTGCACCCGCTCGAAGGTGGTGAAGCGCGAACCGCATTCGGGGCACGAGCGCCGCCGCCGGATGGCCGAGTTATCCTCGGTCGGCCGCGAATCCTTCACCTGGGTATCGTCGTGACCGCAAAAGGGACACCGCATGATCTTTCCCCCCGGAATACGGCGGAGGCGGTCCTTGCCGCCTCCGTCCCTATGCTTGATTACTGGTAGATCGGGAAGCGCTTGCACAGCGCCGCCACCTCGGCCCGCGCCCGGGCCTCGGCAGCCGAGTTGTCCTCGGGGTTGGCGGCCAGACCGTCGAGCACGTCGCCGATCAGCTCGCCCACCTTCTTGAATTCCTCGACGCCGAAGCCGCGCGTGGTCGCCGCCGGGGTGCCCAGGCGCACGCCGGACGTAATGGTCGGCTTCTCGGGGTCGAAAGGGATGCCGTTCTTGTTGCAGGTCATGCCGGCATGTTCCAGGCTGGCCTCGGCAGCCTTGCCGGTCAGCTTCTTGGGCCGCAGATCCACCAGCATCAGGTGGGAATCGGTGCCGCCCGACACGATGTCCAGGCCGCGACGCACCAGGGTGTCGGCCAGGGCGCGGGCGTTGTCGACCACCTGACGGGCATAGAGCTTGAACTCGGGGCGCAGCGCCTCGCCGAAGGCCACCGCCTTGCCGGCGATGACGTGCATCAGCGGCCCGCCCTGGATGCCCGGGAAGATGGCCGAATTGATCTTCTTGCCGATCTCGGCGTCGTTGGACAGGATCATGCCGCCACGCGGACCGCGCAGGGTCTTGTGGGTGGTGGTGGTCACCACATGGGCGAAGGGCAGCGGATTGGGATACACGCCGCCCGCCACCAGGCCGGCGAAGTGCGCCATGTCCACCATGAAGAAGGCCCCGACCTCGTCGGCGATCTTGCGGAAGCGGGCGAAGTCGATGGTGCGCGGATAGGCCGAGCCGCCGGCGATGATCAGCTTCGGCTTGTGGGTGCGGGCCAGTTCCTCCACCTCGGCGAAGTCGATCTGGGCGTCCTGCTTGCGCACGCCGTACTGGATGGCCTTGAACCACTTGCCGGACTGGTTGGGAGCGGCGCCGTGGGTCAGATGGCCACCGGCGGCGAGGCTCATGCCCATGATGGTGTCGCCGGGCTGCAACAGGGCCATGAATACGCCCTGGTTGGCCTGGGAGCCCGAGCTGGGCTGAACGTTGGCGTAGGTGCAGCCGAAGATCTGGCAGGCGCGCGAGATGGCCAGGCTTTCGGCGATGTCCACGAACTCGCAGCCGCCGTAATAGCGCTTCCCGGGATAGCCCTCGGCGTACTTGTTGGTCAGCACCGAGCCCTGGGCCTCGAGCACCGCGCGGGACACGATGTTCTCCGACGCGATCAGCTCGATCTGGTCCTGCTGGCGCGTCAGCTCCTTGGTGATGGCCGCGAAGACTTCGGGGTCACGCTCGGAAAGCGGAGTACGGAAAAAGGCATCGGTGGAGACGCTGGACATCGAATCTCTCTTCAGGTCGGCGGGTTAGGACAGCTTGGCGACACGCCGCGCGTGGCGGCCGCCTTCGAATTCGGTCTCGAGGAAAATCTTCAGGCAGTCGCGCGCCACTTCCGGACCGGTGGTGCGCCCGCCCATCACCAGGACATTGGCGTCGTTGTGGCCCCGGCACATGCGCGCCCCGAAGGCGTCGTGGACCAGGGCGGCACGGACATGGGCGAAACGGTTGGCGGCGATGGAGATGCCGATGCCGGTGCCGCACAGCAGAACGCCGCGCTGGACCCGGCCATCCTTGAGCGCCTCGGCCATCTTCAACGCGAAATCGGGATAATCCACCGAGTCGGGGCCATCGGTGCCGAGGTCGAGCACCGACCAGCCGGACGCGGTCAAGTCCTTGACCAGCAGATCCTTCATCTCGATGCCGCCGTGATCGCAGGCAATGGCTATGGTTTTCGCGCTCATCAACACCCTACCCCGGCGATCCTTGTTCGAATGGGCTAGATACCATATGTCGGACCGTCTTGCCAATGCGCCACAAGCTTATGGGGCATGCCCGATCGCGACACAGTGCGGCGGCGAGGATTGTTCCAATAGGATCATGTTTGGGCATTACGGCAATAGAAACCCCGATTTCTATACAGACTATGGGCGTAAACCCCCATCCATCAGGATGATGATTATTGAAACCGACACCAACTCCAAGAACTCATTATTCACGCGATTCAATTTCCAATTGACAGTGAAGTGCCGCCATGCATTCATTGATTCAATTATGCCAACAAACTGCGGTCGGACAGACAGATGAGCGACATTAACTCGGACAAGGCCAATCGTGACGACCTGCTGCGCATGGCCGTCGATGTAGTCGCCGCCTATGTGGGAAAGAATCCGGTGCCGGCGGGACAATTGCCGGAACTGATCAATACCGTCTACGGCTCGCTTTCATCCCTTGAAGGCGGCCAGCCGGAAGCGAAGTCGGAGGCGCCGAAGCCCGCCATCGCCGTCAAGAAGTCGGTGACTCCCGACTACATCATCTGTCTCGAGGACGGCAAGAAGCTGAAGATGCTGAAGCGGCATCTGCGCACCACCTACAACATGACCCCGGACGAGTACCGGATGAAGTGGGGCCTGCCGCCCGACTATCCCATGGTCGCCCCCAACTACGCCGCCCAGCGTTCCGACTTCGCCAAGAAGATCGGCCTGGGCCGCAAGGCCGGCGAAACCACGGACAAGCCGACCCGTCGCGGCCGCCGCTAGACGCCATCGACGCAGACATTCAAACGGCGCGGGCCCCGGGGCACCGCGCCGTTTTTGATTCCGATACCCGGTGGAGGCTCAGGCCTCGCCGATGGCGGCGAGGTAGAGGTCGAGGATCTGCTGCTCCTCTTCCCGCTCCTGGCGGTCGCGCTTTCTCAGCGCCACGATCTTGCGGATGATCTTGGTGTCGAAGCCCTGGGACTTGCACTGGGCGTAGACGTCCTTGATGTCGGCGGCCAGCGCCTTCTTTTCCTCTTCCAGCCGCTCGATGCGGTCGATGAACTGCCGCAGCGCCTCGGCCGCGATGCCGCCGATCTGGCTGGTGTTCTGGTCGTCGCTCATGGACAGGCTCCCTGCTGGAAATCGGCCCGAACCATAGCCAAGCACGGATGACGGTTCAAGCGGGGTGTTGCGCCATGATAAGGTGGGGCCATGCGACACCTCGTCACCGCCATGCTTCTATGCCTGTCCCTGGGCCTGTCCCTGGCCGCCTGCGGCAATTGCGAGGTCACGGGCAACAACGACCGCACCAGGGGCTCGTGCTCGGTCTTCAACACCGGCTTCTAGAAGATCTCGACGCGGTACAGTTCGTCGTCGGCCAGGACGTCGCCCAGCACCCCGGCCAGAATGCCGGCCCAGCGGATGCAGCCGGCTTCGTCGGCCACCTGGTCCTGGCGGATCTCGAACGAGACGTTGGGCAGCCCCGCCGCACCGGCATGGGTGTCGAGCGTATAGTTGATCTCGCGGCCCGAATAGGGCTGGTTGTCGCCCACCACCAGATCGCCGCGCGCCCGCAATGCCGCCAGCACCGGCACCGCCATGCGCGGATCGCGGTTCCAAAGCACGCCCACGTGCCAGCGGCGCGGCATCTGGCCCTGGATGCAGGGCGTGAAGCTGTGGATGGCCACCACGGCCGGCGGGCGGCCATGCCGCCACAGATGGGCGATACGGTCGCCGATCTCGGTATGATAAGGCCAGAACCACGACCGGGCGCGGCTGTCGGCCTCCGCCTCGTCCACCGCCTCGTTGCCCGGCACCCGCACCCCGCAGGTCCGGGCGGGAATGGAGGACGGGTCACCGGGCTGGCGGTTGCAGTCGATGACCAGACGGCTGATTCCGGCCAGCACCGCCGGACAGCCCAGGGCCTCGGCCACCAGGGCGGCCACGCGGGCGGCGCCGATGTCCCAGGCCACATGGCTGGTCCGTTCGGCCTCGCCCAGGCCCAGATTGCCGAGACCGGCGGGAATGGCCGCCGACGCATGGTCGCACACCACCAGCGCAGGCGCGTCGGCGCGCCCATGGACGGCATGGAAGGGGACCGGTGTTCCGTGGGGATCGGGAATGAACTTCAGCATGGCCAGGAGTATAACTTCAGAAATTCGAAAAAAAACGTTTCACGAGCTGTTGACAGCCCGTCCGGGTTTCCGTATTTTCCCGGCCTCGCGCTTGCGAACCCAAGTGACGTCGTTTCGGCGACAATTACGCTTTAGGAAGTCGGACCATGAAGATTCGTAACTCGCTGAAGTCGGCCAAGCTGCGCGACAAGAATTGCCGCATCGTTCGCCGCAAGGGCCGGGTCTACGTCATCAACAAGACGAACCCCCGCTTCAAGGCTCGCCAGGGCTAAGGTCCGGCAGGCCGGTCGGCGCCCTTACAGGCTCGGATCGAAGCAAACCGCGCTCCCCCACCGGGAGCGCGGTTTTCTTTTTGCCTGGGCTTAAACCGCCGCCACCGCCTTGGCCGCTTCGTCGAAGGCCGCTTCCAGGGCGGGAAGCACCGCCAGCGCCTGGCCCAGATCGGCGGCGGCGGCGGCGGCCTCGGCCTCGGCGCACAGCTTGGCGAAGCGGAAGGCGCCGGCGCTGTTGCCCGCCCCCTTGGCGGAATGGGCCGCCTCGCGCGCCGCCAGGCAATCCCCCGCCTCGAGGGCATCGCCCAGTTCGGCCACCAGCGGCTGGGTGGTGTCCACGAACAGGGCCAGCAATTCCCTTACCTCGTCGCCGATATCGCCGAAGATCTGGCGCATGGGGGTAAGGTCGAGGACCGGCGGAAGACTGGGGTCTTCGGCGCTGGCCACCGGGGCGCCTCCCCCGGAGAGCGGGGCCGGCCGGAAACCGTCCGAACGCCGCTGGCGCAAACCGACCGCCACGGGCAACAGCCGGCGGATGGTGGCATCCAGTTGGGCGAGATCGATGGGCTTGGCCAGAAAGGCGTTCATGCCGCAATCCAGGCACCGCCGCGCCGTGCCGGCCAAGGCGTCGGCGGTCAGCGCCACGATGGGCAGATGGTGGACGGTTTCCATCTCCCATTCGCGGATGCGCTGGGTCAGCTCGTATCCGTCCATCTCGGGCATGTGGCAATCGGTGAGCAGCAGGCCGTAATCGCGGATCTGCATGCGCTCCCAGGCCTCGGCGCCGTTGCCGACCACCTCGATGGCATATCCCAGTCGTTCCATCAGATGGCGGATCACCACCTTGTTGGTGGGGTTGTCCTCGGCCACCAGGATCAGGGCGCCGGCGCTTGCCGCCTCCTCCATGGACGGCGGCAGCCATCCTTCCTCGATGCCCTCGCCTTCCGCGGCATCGTCCTCGGCCGAGGCGCGCCCCACCGCCGCCGCCACGCTGCGCCACAACTGGCGGCGCCGCACCGGCTTGGGCAGGGCGGCGAACAGGCCGGCGGCCTTGACCTCGGCCGCGACGCTGGCGAAGGCGTCCTGGGCCACCAGCATCACCACCTTGAGATCCAGATCCGGCCCGGCGGCGGTCATCAGGGCGCCGGCCACCCCCATGCGCAGGCGGAAGTCCTGGCCGCCGTCCAGCAGGGCGACGTCATAGGTCCAGCCGGCCAGGGCGGCGGCACGCACGGCGGCCACCGCGCTCTCGACGCCGACGACCACCGCCACCTGGGCGCCAAGATGGCCGAGATACTGGCGCAGGCATTCCGCCGCCACCGGCCCTTCGGCCAGGACCAGAACGGCGATGCCCGACAGGTCCGGCCCGACCTCCATGGGCGCGTCGGCCTCGTCGGGCTGCAACGGCACCTGGAACCAGAAGGTGGAGCCCTGGCCGATATTGCTGCGCACCCCGATGTCACCATCCATCATGGCCACCAGACGGCGGCAGATGGACAGACCCAGCCCGGTGCCGCCATAGCGCCGGGAAATGGTGATGTCGGCCTGCATGAAGGGTTCGAACAGGCGGGCCTGCTGTTCGGCATCCAGGCCGATACCGGTGTCGGTGATGGAGAATTCCAGGCGCAGCGGGCGTTCGCGCGGATCGACCGCGCGCACCGAAATGCGCACATATCCCTTGTCGGTGAACTTGATGGCGTTGCCGGCCAGATTGGTGATGATCTGGCGCAGCCGCACGGGATCGCCCACCACCCGGTCGGCCAGGGTGGGATCGACGAAGGTGATCAGGCTGATGCCTTTTTCCTGGGCGCGGATGGTCAGAAGGTCGGCCACCCCTTCCACCAGATCCGCCACCGACAGCTCCACCAGCTCCAGCTGCAGCTTGCCGGCCTCGATCTTGGAGAAGTCCAGGATGTCGTTGATGATGGTGAGCAGCGCGGTGGCGGAATCGCGGATGACCCGGGCCATTTCCCGCTGTTCGGCGGGCAGCGGCATGTCTTCCAGCAGTTGGGCCATGGTCAGCACCCCGTTCATGGGGGTGCGGATTTCATGGCTCATGGTGGCGAGGAACAGCGACTTGGCCTGGCTGGCCTCTTCGGCCACCTTCTTGGCCTCCGCCAGGGCGGCTTCCTCCTCCTTGTGCCGGGTGATGTCGGTGGACGACGCGATCACCGCCGGCTCGCCGTCCATCTCGATCTCGGCGGCCGACAACATGGCCCAGAACTCGTGGCCGTCGCTGGCCCGCATGCGGCATTCGAAACCGCCGACGAAGCCGCGCTTCCTCACCAGTTCCACCAACCGGGTCCGGTTCTCCGGGTCGGCGTAGCAGGACGTCACCGTGGTGCCCAGGGCGCGGGACTTGGGCACCCGGTACAGCTCGGACCAACGGGGATTGACCAGCAGGATGGCGTTGTCCGACACCCGCGAGATGGCCAGCGCCAGGGGCGAGGTGTCGAGAATACGGCGCAGGCGCCGCTCGCTTTCGATCAGGGCCTCGGACGATTCCTGCAGCTTGGCCATGGCGTCGCGGAACACCGCCAGTTCGGCGGCCATGTCGGTGATCTCGTCGTTGCCCTCGCCGGGAATGGGCGCCTGGAAGTCGCCCTCGGCGATGGCGTGCATGGACGACGCCAGACCGGCCAGACGCGACACCATGCTGCGCCCCAGATACAGCCAGATGAACAGCAGCGGCCCGAAGAAGGTCAGCATGGCCACCACCAGCATGGTGGTCCGCCCGCTGGACACCGCGGCTTCCGTGCGACGCTCGTTCTCGGCGGCCTCGGCCTCGGCCGCCGACACCAGGCGGCCCACCGAGGATGAAGTGCGGGCCACCAGATCCCTGCCCTCGTCGTTGGCGGCGGCCAGACGGGCGATGGTCAGCATCTGAAGCGTGCGCAGTTCGAAGACGTTTTCCGGCCCCGTCCCCAGGGCAAGAACGCGCCTTGTCAGCTCGCGCGTCCGCTGGGCCTTGGCGCCGCTGCCGTCCACCAGTTCGGCCAGGGCGCGTACCTGCTCCTCGTAAGCGCTGCGCAGATCGCCAACCTTTTCCAGGGTGCCGGCCACCACCGCCTCGCGCAGGTAATTGGACGCCAGCACCACGGTGGCCAGGGTCGGATCGCCGGCCAGTCCGGCCATGGCGCGGTGAACCTCCACATCCAGCTGGCTGATGATCTCGGCTTGCGTCCGGCTTCGTTCGGCCAGTTGCAGCCGCTTGTCCACCAGGATGTTGCGGTCCACCACGTTGTCGGCGAAGGCGGCGATCATGGAGCGCAGCTCCTCGACCCGGCCGGTGTCGGCGATGGACCCCGCCAGGTGGTCCACCAGGGTCAGCAATCGTTCGGTCTGCTGCTGCAGGGCGACGAAGTTGCTCTGGCGCTGAAACTGGGACTGGGAGCCGTCCAGGGCCGGAGCGGCCGCCGCCAGCCGGGCGGTGGCCTCGGACAGCTTCAGCGCGTTGGACAGCGCCGGCAGGTTGGTGCGCGTCACCGCCGCCAGCAGGCGCTCGATCTCGGAATAGCTGAACCAGGTGAGCAGGCTGGCGACCATGATCATGCCGGCCACGGCGCCGACGGCCACCACCAGCTTGGCCCGGATGCCGAATCGCCAGCGGCCGCCGGACCACTTGCCCTGCGCCGTGTTTCTGTCGTCGGCTGACACCCCCGGCACGCGCCGCTCTCCCCTCCATGGCCGGGAAGCATAATGCCCCAGACAACACCGGCATGGAAAGCCGCTAGGCGCCAATGCTAGTCTGCCCCACCATGAAAGCGCCCAAGAAGAAGACCAAGCCCGCCGATCCCGCCCGCCTCCTGGCCGAGGCCCTGCGTCTGGCCGAAGGCCAGTTGCTGGACGAAGCCGCGGCCATCCTGCAACAGGCCGACGGACATCCTGAATGCGACTACCGGCGCGCAGGATTGCTGCTGGCCCGCGGCCGCGCCGCCGAGGCCGAGGCGCTGTTCCGCCGGGTGCTGGCGGCCGTGCCCGGCCATCTCGACACCATGGTGGGACTGGCCGGCGCCCTGGTGGAACAGGGACGCGCCGCCGAAGCCGTGCCGCTGCTGGAGCCCGCCGCCGCCCTGCAGCCGCAATCGGGGCGCATTCAGTACCTGACAGGCATCGCGCTGGACGAGGCCGGGCGAGGCGAAGCCGCCTCCCCCCATCTGGCCAAGGCCCGCGCCCTGATCATCGCCCCGGCCGAGCGGCGCGGGCTGGTGCCTTATGAGCTGTACGTCCAGATGAGCCGCCGCTGCAACCTGCGCTGCACCATGTGCGGCTGGGAGATCTGGAAGGATAATTCCGGATTCATGGAGGACGACGTCTTCGAGCGGGTCATCGCCGAGGGCAAGGCGTGCGGCATCACCACCATGCACATCCTGGCCGGCCAGGGCGAGCCGTTCCTCCATCCCCGCGCCTTCGAGATGCTGGAGCGCGCCGTCGCCGAGGGCTTCCAGGTGGGAATCGTCACCAACGGCACCCCCTTCACCCCCGACAAGATCGCCCGTCTGGCCAAGGTTGGGCTGGCCTACCTGCAATTCTCCTTCGCCGGCTGGGACGCGGAAAGCTACGAGAGCGTCTATGTGGGCTCGAAGTTCGAACGCACGCTCGCCAATCTCAAGGCCATCCATAAGGCGCTGAAGGGCACCCCCACCCGCTTCGCCGTCAAGGCGGTGGCGCTGGGCGAGTGGGAGGAAAACCTGCGCAAGACCAAAGCCTTCCTCGCCTCCCACGGCATCACCGACGTTTGGACGGTGCCGGCCAACAATTTCGGCGGCACGGTCCAGTGCGGCACGTTCAACCCGCGCCACGGCATCTGGTCGCTGAAAGAGATCGGGCACCACCGGCTGATGCCGTGCCGCCTGTTCCTCAAGGCGGTGGGCGTGTTCTGCGACGGTACAGTGACCGCCTGCGGCTGCTATGATTCCAACGCCCAACTGAAGATCGGCAACATCATGGAACAGGGGCTGGCCGCCATCCGCCAAGGCCCCGCCTATGGCGCCATCCTGGATGCCTTCCGCAAGGGCGACGTCAGCCAGATTCCCATGTGCGGCAAGTGCGACGATCCGTTCGGTTGAGATTCTGGCCGTTCGGTTGAGATTCTGGCCGTTCGGTTGAGATTCTGGCCCTTCGGCTAAGTTTCAGACCACGCCGCTGGGCGGCATGGGCAGGGTGAAACAGAAGGTCGTGCCGCTGATGCCGTCGGATTCGACCCAGATGCGCCCGCCCGCCGCCTCGACGATCTTGCGGGCGATGGCCAGCCCGATGCCGGTCCCGCCATAGGACGTCCCGGAATGCAGGCGTTCCAGCGCCACGAACACCCGCTCGTGATAGCTGGAATCGATACCGATGCCGTTATCCTCGACCCGGAACAGCCACCCATCCACATGGGACTGGGCGCCGACCGCCAGGCGCAACGGCCGCTCCACATGACGGAAGCGCACCGCATTCTCGATCAGGATCTCGAACAGATCGTCGAGGTATTTCTGGGGTATGCCGACCCGGGGCAGCATGCCGCGCACCACCTCGACGGAGCCGACCGCCTCCACATCGACGAAGCGGTTGACGGCCGCCGCCAGGGCGGATTCCGACGATGCCGTTCCGCCGGTCACCGGCTGACGCTCGATGGCGAGGTAGGCCTGGACGTCGCGCAGCATCTCCACCAGCCGCTTGGCGGCGTTGATGATCAGTTCGGCCGGCTGCTGGGCACCGGATTCGGGAAAGTCCTCGATCCTTTGCAGCAGCACCTGGGCCTGCAGCCGCATCTGGCGGGCCGGCTCCTGCAGGTGGTGGGCCAGGACGAAGGAAAACCGCTCCAGATCCTCGCTGTAATGCGCCACGTCGTCATAGGCCTTGGCCAGCGCGGAGCGGGCCTCCTCCTGCTGGGTGATGTCGCGCTGCACGCCCACCCAATGGGTCACCGCGCCATCGGCGCACCGCACCGGCGACAGCGACAGCTGATTCCAGAAGAAGGTGCCGTCCGCCCGTTGGTTGCGCAGGACCACAGACGCCGCCTCGCCCTCGGCCAGGGCGGCGCGGATGTCGTCCAACCCCTCCTGGGCGGGGTCGAATTCATGCAGGAAGCGGGCGTTCCGGCCCAGGGCGGTCTGAGCGGAGTAGCCGGTGATCCGCTCGAAGGCGGGATTGACGTAGATGAGCGGCAAATCCTTAGTGCCGGCATCGGCGATGGTCACGCCGTTGGACACATTGGACAGAACCATGTCCGACAGCCGCAGCCGGGCCTCGTCACGGCCGCGGTTGCGCAGCACGATGGCCATGGCCGCCGTCAGCCCCAGGACGATCAGCGTAACGGTGGCCACCGGCCAGGCGATGGTCTCGACGCTGCGCCGCCAACTCTGAAGGGCGACATCGAGCGAAATGCCCACGCTGACCACCAGCGGCCAGGACAGGGTGGTGCGGTAGCTGTTGATCCAGGTGATGCCGTCTCCGCCGGGACCGGTGAAGGTCCCCATCTCGGAATCCTTGAGGTGGCGGGAAAACAGCGGATTGTCCCAGCCGATGGCCTGATGGGGGTCGTTGACACCCCCGGCACCGGCCAGCAACAGCCCGTCGAACCGCCAAAGATGGGTATGAGCCCCGGATTCCGCCTCGATCCCCTGGAAACTGGCGACAAAGAATTCCGGATTGAGCGCGCCGACCACCAATCCCAGCACAGAACCATCCGTCGCCCGGATGGCGCGGCTGACCGGTATGCTTTTCAGCCCCGACGCCCGGCCGCTTCCACCGATGAAGCGACCGTCGATGGGAACCCCGATGACCAGGGGGCGCGGCAGACGGGCGTGTTCGGCCAGCAGCCCGGCAACGTCGAGGGTGCGGCCATCGGCCTGTCCCGCGGAATCGAACAATACCGCGCCATCCACACGCACCACCAGAATCTGGCGCACATAGGGGATGAAGGTCAGGCGCTGGACCACCGCCGCCCGCAAGTCGGGACGAGGCCCCGCCATCCCGTGTTCCGAAGCCAGTTCGGCGATCGACGCCAAGGTCACATCAACCGAGTTGATGGAGCGTTCCACCGATTCTGTCAGGCTGCGGGCCAGATTGCGCGTCACCGCCTCGGCGCCGCTGATGGCCTCCTGGCGCCCGGTCCACAATCCCAGGGTGGTGGCGATGGCCACCAGAAGCGCCATGCTGATACCGAACACCACGACGGAACCGATCAACCGGCGCGAAAACACCGGCTTGACCTGGACGCTGCCCAGCACGACCGGCTTATGCTCGGACGAAGGCACGTTCCGGGATTCTTTCGGGTTAGCTTGCATGGCCTAGGTGAAATAGCATAATACGTCCGTATCTGGAGGACAAAAATGCATATCCTGATCCGTCTTTTCGCCGCCTTTTCCCTGATCGCCATCGGAAGCCAGGCCTTCGCGGCCCCGGCCGGCGGCAGGCTCGAGAAGATCCGCCAAGGCGGCGAGGTCCGGGTATGTATCTGGCCGGATTACTACTCCATTTCGTACCGCAACACCCGGACAGGCAAGCTGGAAGGCATCGACATCGACATGGCCGAGGAACTGGCCAAGGACCTGGAAGTGCGGGTTCGCTTCGTGGATTCCTCGTTCAAGACCATGATCGACGATCTGCTGTCGGACAAGTGCGACATTTCCATGCATGCGGTGGCCATCACGCCGCCGCGCCAGGAAAAGCTGGTTTTCACCCGCCCCCATCTGCGCAGCGGCATCGTCGCCATCACCACCAAGACCCATCCGGTGATCAAGGAATGGGGCGACATGGACCGCGACGGCATCGTGGTGGCGGCGGCCACCGGCACCTTCATGGTGGACGTCATGAAGGCCGAGTTGAAGCAGGCCCGCCTTCTCGAGGTGGCGACCCCCGAAGCCCGCGAGCAGGAAGTGATGAGCGGCCGCGCCGACCTGTTCGTCACCGATTATCCCTTCAGCCGCAAGATGCTGGCCCGCCACGACTGGGCCAAGCTGCTGACGCCCCCCAAGCCGCTGGCGCCCAGCCCCTATGCCTACGCCATGGCGCCGGGCGATGCGCAGTGGCTGGAAACCGTGGATTCCTTCGTCGCCCGCGCCAAGGCCGACGGCCGCCTGATGGCCGCCGCCAAGGCCAACGGCCTGGAAGCCATCGTCGAGCTCAAATAGCGATCCCCGCCTTCTCCAGGCGTTCGACCAGTTCGATCTCGGCTTCCGGCGGCAGGGCCACCAGCGGCGGACGCAACCGTCGCCAGCCGTAATCGCCGGTCCGCCGCGCAGTCAGCGCCTTCAGCGCGGCGATCAGCGGCATTCCCTCCATGATGGCGCGGAATCCGTCCATCCTGGTCTGCAGCGCCTCGGCCTCCGTCTCACGCCAGCGGCGCCACAGGTCCAGCATGGCCGGACCATGGATATTGGCGTTGGCGCTGATACAGCCCACGCCGCCAGCCCGCATGACGGCTAAGATCAGCCGTTCGGTTCCGGCGAACACCTTGAAGCCGGGAAACGCCCGGCACATGCTCTCCATGTTGGCGAAATCGCCGGACGAATCCTTGATGCCCGCCACGATTCCGGGATAGGCGACCAGCAGCCGCTCGATCAGGGCATGGGTGATGGGGATCTGGCTCTGCTGGGGGAAATGGTAGAGATAGATCCTGAGGCGGGAATCGCCCACCCGCTGGATCACCTCGGAGAAGGCGGCGAACAGCCCGTCCTGGCTGGGATTTTTGTAGTAAAAGGGCGGCAGCATCAGGACCCCGCCGCAACCGGCCTCGACGGCATAGCGGGTCAGCGCCACCGAATCCGACAGGGCGCAGCAGCCGGTCCCCGGCATCATCCGCCCCATCTCCAGCCCGGCGGCGCCCAAAGCGTCCAGAAGTTCGGCCTTTTCCGGCACACTGAGCGAGTTGCCCTCGCTGGTGGTACCGAACGGCGCCAGTCCCAGGCCCTGCCCCATCAGGTGTACGGCCAGTTGGACGAAGCGCTCGGCATCGGGCACCAGTTCCACGTCGTAGGGGGTCAGGATGGGGGCGAGAACGCCGCAAAGCGCGTCGGGATTGCTCATGGTGGCCTTCCGCTGTCTACTGGTGCGACCATTGAGCCCGGAATGGGAAAGGGAGTCCAGTGACGAACATCCTGCGACGCATGTTCGAAGCGGCGGTCGAAGCGGCCCGCCCCTCGGTCTGCCTGCCACCCGTCCTGCCCGCCCCACCCACCGGAAGAACCCTGGTGATCGGGGCCGGCAAGGCCGCCGCCGCCATGGCCCGCGCCGTCGAGGACCACTGGCCGGGACCGCTGTCGGGACTGGTGGTCACCCGCTACGGCCATTGCGTTCCCACAAGGCGCATTGAGGTGGCCGAGGCCGCCCATCCGGTCCCCGACGCGGCCGGTGAGACGGCGGCCGGGCGCATGATCGAGCTGCTGAAAGGCCTCGGCCCCGATGATCTGGTGCTGTGCCTGATCTCGGGCGGCGGTTCCGCCCTGCTGGCCCGCCCCGCCCCCGGCATCACCCTGGCGGAGAAGCAGGCCCTGACCTCGGCCCTGTTGCGCTCGGGCGCTGCCATCGGCGAGATCAATTGCGTGCGCAAGCACCTCTCGGCGGTCAAGGGCGGGCGCCTCGCCGCGCTGGCCGCGCCGGCCCGGCTGGTGACGCTGGCCATTTCCGACGTGCCCGGCGACGACCCCTCGGTGATCGCGTCGGGCCCCACCGTCGCCGACCCCACCACCCTGGCCGAGGCGCGCGCCGTGCTGGCCAAGTACGGCATCACCCCCTCGCCCGCCATTGCGGCGCGCCTGAACGATTCGGCGTCCGAGACGCCCAAGCACTTGCCGGGCAGTGAATACCGCCTGATCGCCACGCCGCAGCGCTCGCTGGAGGCCGCCGCCCTGGTGGCGGCGCGGGCCGGCTATTATCCGCTGCTGCTGGGCGATTGCCTGGAGGGCGAGGCTCGCGAAATGGCCAAGGTGATGGCCGGAATGGTCAAATCCATCCGCGCCCACCAGCAGCCGGCCCCCGCTCCGGCGGTGATCCTGTCGGGCGGCGAGGCGACCGTCACCCTGCGCGGCCAGGGTAAGGGCGGCCCCAACGCCGAATTCGCCCTGGCACTTGCCCTGGCGCTCAAGGATTGCGCCGGTGTGGACGCCATCGCCTGCGACACCGACGGCATCGACGGCTCCGAGGACAATGCCGGCGCCGTCATCGCGCCCGACACGCTGGTGCGGGCCACAGCCTTGGGGATCACCCCGGAATCGTATCTGAGCAACAACGATTCATACGGATTTTTCAAGACGTTGGGTGATCTTGTTCAGATCGGGCCGACGCTCACCAACGTCAATGATTTCCGGGCGATCCTGGTCCGATGACCCTGCCCTTCGACACCTCCCTGGCCATGAAGCTGGTGCCCCTTTACCTGCTGGTGGGCATCGGCTTCGCGCTGGGCCGGTTCGGCGGGGTCAAGGGCCAGGACCTGGGCCGCCTCGCCTTGTTCGTGCTGTCGCCCGCCGTGGTGTTCAAGGGATTCGTCAGCGCCGACCTCAAGGGCGCGCTGCTCATTCTCCCCTTCGCGGTGTTCGGCCTGTGCTCGGGCATCGCGCTCCTGACCGCGCCGGTGGCGGGGCGTTTCTGGCGCGACGGACGCGAGCGCATGGCCGCCTTTACCGGCGGCACCGGCAATACCGGCTTCTTCGGCATCCCCGCCTGCCTCGCTTTGGCGGGCCCCGAATCCCTGCCCTACGTGGTGATGGTGTCGTTCGGGGCCACCGCCTACGAGAATTCGGTGGGCTTCTATACCGTCGCCCGGGCCGAGGCCTCGGTGGGAGGCGCCATCGTCCGGGTGCTGAAATATCCCGGCCTGCACGCCTGCTGGATCGGGGCCGCCCTCAACCTCAGCGGCACGAAGGTGCCGGTAGCGGCGATGCAGGCGGTGGACCTGCTGTCGGGCGGCTTCGTGCCGGTGGGCATGATGATCGTTGGGCTGGGGCTGGCCCAGATCCGAAGCCTGCGCCTGGACCTGGGCTTCACCGCCTTTACCTTCGCGGTCAAGTTCGCCCTCTGGCCGGCCCTGGCTCTGGCCTTCATCGCGGTGGACCGTGCCTGGCTGCACGTCTTCGGCCGGGTCGGGCACCAGGTGCTGCTGATCGAATCCCTGGTGCCGCTGGCCGCCGTCACCGTGGTGCACGCCACCCTTCGCAACATCCACCCCGACCGCGCCGCCATCGCCGTGGCGGCCAGCACCCTGTTCGCCCTGGTCTGGCTGCCGCTGGTGTTCAGCCGGTTCGGCTGATCACCATCTTGCGCCCATGGTCCGGCCGACGATAGACGCCCGGCACCTCCTTGACCTTCAGCGAGGCCTCGAACATACGGGGATCGCAGGAATTGTCGGCGAACATGTCCCAGTGGCACGGAATGGCCTGGGCCGGTCCCACCCGGCGCACCAGTTCTGCCGCCTCCCAGTGGGATAGGTTGGCGTAGCCGCCGTTGATGGGCAGGCAGATGGCGTCGGGCTTGTGTTTGGCCCCCGCTTCCGCCAGCAGGTCGCACCAGGCGGTATCGCCGGTGATCCACAGGCCGGGCCCGCCGTCAACCCGGATGACAAAGCCCATATGGGTGAGGTCGCCGGCATCGGTAGGCAGGGCGAAAGTGCCGGTGATCGCCAGATCGCCCAGGCCGATCTCGTGATTGGGCCAGGTCAGACTCCGCTGGCTTTCGCTCACCTTGGCGGCGACGAACACCGCCTGGGTGTCGCCCGGCCCGGCGAAGGCCTTGACCCGGCCGCTGCACGCGCAGGGGCACAGGGTCTCGGGATCGGCGTGATCCCGGTGCGAGTGCGTGCAGAGCAACAGATCGGCCTGTAATTCCTCGGGCGTCACCAGGATGGGAACCCGCCGGTCGACATCGAGACCACGCCGCGACGGATGGCAGGAATTGGAAAGGTAGGGATCGACGGCCAGCACCAGACCGGCCGGCGACTTCACCATCCAGCCGTTCTGGCCCAGGAACCACAGGGCCAGCGTACCCTTGTCCACCGTGGCCGCCGCGATTTCCGCCATCAAACCGGTCATCATCCATCCATTCTGGTAATTGGTTGACCACTGGTGGTCCTGGGCTCAAGAATACCGCTCCGCCACGTCGAAGGCCACAGGAGCCAATCCGGACATGACCACCTTGCCGATCATCCTGGTGGTGGACGACGAGAAGCAGTCCCAGGAAGCCCTGCGCCGGGTGCTGGCCGACGAGTTCCGGGTACTGACCGCGTCCACCGCCGAGGAGGCGGAGGACTTGCTGGAGCAGGAGATGGTCCACGCCATTTTGTGCGACCAGCGCATGCCGGGCATCCAGGGGGTGGAATTCCTGAAGACGGTGCGCAACCGCTGGCCCGACCCGGTGCGCATGATCATCTCGGGCTATTCCGAGGCCGAGGACATCATCGCCGGCGTCAACGAGGCGGGTATCTACCAGTACATCACCAAGCCGTGGGAGCCGGACGAACTGGTCCAGACCCTGCACGGCGCGCTCAGGCTCTACGACCTGCAGCTGGAAAGTGCCCAGGCCAGCCTGGACCTCAAGGTCCCCCAGGCGGCCTTGCAGAAATCCATCGCCAGCAAGACCGGCACGCTCAAGCGCCAGCACCATTTCGACGGCATCATCCATGCCCCCGATTCGCCGCTGGCCGAGGTGATCGAGATGGCGCGCAAGGTGTCGTCCTTCGACATCTCGGTGCTGATCACCGGCGAATCGGGTACCGGCAAGGAATTGCTGGCCCGCGCCATCCACTACAACAGCCCCCGCGGCAACAAGCCCTTCGTGGTGGAGAATTGCGGCGCACTTCCCGACCAGTTGCTGGAATCCGAGCTGTTCGGCTGCAAGAAGGGTGCCTTCACCGGCGCCTACGAGGATCGTATCGGCCTGTTCGAGCAGGCCTCGGGCGGCACCATCTTCCTCGACGAGATCGGCGAGACCTCGCCCGCCTTCCAGGTCAAGCTGCTGCGCGTGCTCCAGGAAGGCGAAATCCGCCCGCTGGGGGCGCGCCTCACCCGCAAGGTAGACGTGCGCGTCATCGCCGCCACCAACCGCAACCTGGAAGAAGAGGTGCGCGGCGGCCACTTCCGCCGCGACCTGTTCTACCGCCTGGCCGCCTTCCCCATCCACCTCCCCCCCTTGCGCGAACGCCCCATGGACGTGCCCATGCTGGCCGAGAGGCTGCTGGGCGACACCGCCAAGGGCTTCGGGCGGCCCAACCTGCGCTTCGGCCCCGATTCCATGGCCCAGATGCGGAACTACGACTGGCCGGGCAACGTGCGCGAACTGCAAAACGAGATTCAGCGCATGGTGGCCCTGGCCGAAGGCGGGGTGATGGGGCCGGACCTGCTGAGCCCCCGTCTGCGCTCGCGCGTTTGCCCCGCCGGCCGCGCCCTGGCCGATCACGGTGAACCGGGCACGCTGAAGGAGCAGGTGGAGGCGCTGGAGGCCCGCCTGCTGGCCGAATCCCTGGCCCGGCACCGCTGGAACATCACCCGCGTGGCCGAGGAGACCGGGCTGTCCCGCGTCGGCCTGCGTGCCAAGCTGCGCCGCTACGGCCTGGAGCGCGACGGCTGATGGCCAATTACAGCGACCCCCGCCCCTCCTCGGCCTACGATTTCGCCGGCGGCTATGATCCCGACATGGCGGCCGCTCAGGAAACCGCCTGGATCGAGGTCATCCGCAAGATGGAGGAGGTCTATTCCGACCTCATCTCCTACGAGGTGGAGCTGGAGGAGAAGAACACCGCGCTCGAGGAAGCCCAGCGCTTCATCAATTCGGTGCTGTCGGCGGTCTCCGACATCCTGATCGTCTGCGACCAGTCGGGGCGCATCCAGCAGGTGAACCTCGCCTTCATCCAGCTGACCGGATTCGCCGAGGTGGACCTGTATGAACGCCCCCTGGACGAATTGCTGGCCGAGGGCACGGGCAATCTGCGCCTGTTCAGCTGGATCGATTCGGTGGAAGGGCGCGACCGCGAGGTGCGTTTCCGCTCGTCCGAAGGGGGGCTCACCGAACCGGTGGCGCTGTCTTGCGCCACCCGCCTGGACCATCGCGGCCTGCCGGCCGGCATCGTGCTCACGGGGCGCCCGGTGGGCGAGCTGCGCCGCGCCTACGAGGCGCTGAAGACCGCCCAGGCCCAGCTGATCCAGCAGGAGAAGATGGCCTCGCTGGGCCGCCTGATCGCCGGGGTGGCGCACGAGCTGAACAACCCCATCAGCTTCGTCTACGGCAACGTCCACGCCCTGTCCAAATATTCGGCCCGCATCTCCGCCTACCTGGACGCCATCCACGGCGGCTGCGACGAGGCCGAGCGCGAAGCCTTGCGCGCCAGCTTGCGCATCGACGCCACCCTGGCCGACCTGCCGGGCCTGATGGAGGGCACCGCCGAGGGGGCCCAGCGGGTGGCCGACATCGTGCGCAGCCTGAAACGCCTGTCGTTCTCGGCCGGGGGCAAGCCGGAAGTCTTCGATCTGGGCGAGATCGTCGCCAAGGCGGTACAGTGGTCGGCTTCCGGCAAGAAGGGATTGGCCACCATCGAATTGGACCTGCCGGACAGCCTGAACGTGCGCGGCAATCCCGGCCAGTTGCATCAGGTCATCGTCAACCTGATCGAGAACGCCCAGGATGCGGTCTCGTCGCGCGCCGACGGGTGCATCCGGGTGGCGGCCAAGGCCGAAGCCGGCGGCGTCACCCTGGTCATCGAGGACAACGGCCCCGGCATTCCTCCCGACATCGCCACCAAGGTGTTCGACCCCTTCTTCACCACCAAGCCGGTGGGCAAGGGAACGGGCTTGGGTTTATGGATTTCTTACGGCATCATCCGCGACCACGGCGGAACGCTGGATGCCGGCACCTCACCCATGGGCGGCGCCCGCTTCGTCATCAGCCTGCCCGCCGCCGGATCGTAAAGACAGGAGTCCGTGATTGCCCCCAAGGCGTCGTAACAGGAGTGGCGGAATCGTCAGCAATATCCTGCTCCTTTTCACATCGGTCGTGCTGTTCCTGGGACTGGCCGAGGCCGCCGCCTGGATGATCAGCCCGCCGCCCAAACCCGGCCTGCCCAAGGGCATGTTCGACGTGGGACCGGACGGCTACTGGCGCATGAGTCCCGGCTTCCAGGGGGTCATGGACAACCGCGTCGATTTCACCAACGCGGTCGCCACCGCCGATTCCGAGGGCCGGCGCATCGTGCCCGCCGCCCCGAAATCGGCGGAACGCCGCCTGCTGGTCCTGGGCGACAGCCAGGCCTTCGGCCACGGCCTGTCCGACGCAGAATCCTGGCCCAACCGGCTGCAGGAAGCGCTGAACCACCGGGGACTCGGCGTGGCGGTCAGCAATCTCGCCGTGCCGGCCATCAACATCGACCAGTATCTGGTGCGGATGAAGGTGATGGCCCCCACCCTGACCCCCAACGACACCGTGCTGGTGGCGCTGAGCTGGAACGACGTCATCACCCCGCCCTCGGCCCAGGATTCCAACCGCATCGTCGAGGGCTATCTGGTCAGCGGCGCGGCCGGCGGCGACGAGTCCGCCGCCAGGGCGCGGGTAAGGTTCTACGACTTCACCGGCGTGCTGGTGCCCCAGTTCCAGGACGTCAAGACGTTCCTCGATGCTCTCAGCCAGTCCTCGGCCCTGGTCGGGGTGCTCTATCCCCGGGCCAAGGCGATTTATTACCGCCTGCGCTCCCACTCACCGGTGACCGATCTGGTGGCCGCCGGCGTGCCCGAGGCCAATTTCCTGATGATCCGCCAAATGTCCGAGATTGCGGCCTCGCGCGGAAGCCGCATGGTGGTGGTCCTGCTGCCCGAACGGATGTTCTTCGAGGACGAGGCCTTCGCCCTCTATTCCGTGAATGGCCGCGACTTTCCCACCGCCGACTACCAGGAGGCACTGGCCCGCCCCCATTGCCAGACGCATGCCGTCCAATGCCTCAACGCCTTTCCCTTGTTGCATGACCATTACCGCGAAGGCCTGGTCTTCCCGGTAGACGGTCATTACAACGCCCGGGGCGCGGCGCTGATCGGGGGGTGGCTGGCCGGCGAGCTGTACTGATTGCGCGCCGACGCCAGCCTCTCTATCCTGCCGCCATGCCACGCGAAAAAGCCGCCATCACCCTTTGCGCCGACGATTACGGGCTGGCCCCGGGCCTGGGGTTCGCCATCCGCGCCCTGATCAGCCAAGGCCGCCTGCAGGCCACCGGCTGCATGACCGGATCCGCCTTCTGGCCGGACGAGGCCGAATTGCTCAAGCCGCTGGAAGGCCGCGCCCAGTTCGGCGTCCACCTGACGCTGACCGACCACCGGCCGCTGGGGGACATGCCGTCCCTGGTGCCCGAGGGCCGGCTGCCCTCCATCGGGACCATGGTCAAGCGCGCCGTATCCCGCCGCCTCGACCGGGCCGAGATCGCCGCCGAGCTGGAGCGGCAGGTCGACGCCTTCGAAGCCCATATGGGCCGCCCGCCCGACTTCCTCGACGGCCATCATCACGTCCACCAATTGCCCATCATCCGCGACGTGGTGGTGGATCTGTGGCGCCGCCGTCTCAAGCAAAGCGGCGGCTGGGTCCGGTCGTGCTGGGAAAATCCGCTGGCCATCGCCCGGCGCGGAATCGATCCGGTCAGGGCCACCATCATTTCCCTGCTGGGCATCGGCCTGAGAATGCGCATGCGGGCCGAGGGCATCCCGCACAACCGCAGCTTCCGCGGCGTCTACGACTTTTCCGGCAAGGTTCCCTATGCCGAGCTGTTTGGCATCTTCACCGAGTCCCCCGGACCGGGAACCCTGGTGATGTGCCATCCCGGCCAGGTGGACGAGCCCTTGCGCGCCTGCGAGTGGATGACCGACCAGCGCGAAGTGGAGTGGCGCTTTCTGGAATCCGATGCCTGCGCCCTGTCGCTGGCCGATCGCGGCATCACCCTGGCGGCCCGGCCGGACCGTCAATGACCGTTCCGGCCCTTCTTTGTCATCCTGAGCACTGCGAAGGATCTTTCACCCTCGATCCTCGCCGCCCTTGCCTGAAAGCCCCTTCGCCTGCGGCTCAGGGTGACTGCATGGAGCCGGCATGAGTCCCCGCTCCGCCAGCCTGCGGCTGGGCGCCTATTACGCCGCCCTGTTCGTGGCGGTCGGCATTCATATCCCCTTCTGGCCGCTGTGGCTGCAGGACCGGGGGCTGTCGGCCTCGGAGATCGGCTGGGTGGCCGCCGCCGGATACCTGACCCGCATCCTGGCCAGCCCGGTGATCGGCCATCTGGCCGACCACGGCGGTGAACGCCGCCAGCTCATGATCCGCCTTGCCGTTGCCGCAGGACTGGTGTGGCTGCTGCTCCCCCTGGCCGGAACCTTCTGGCCCATCCTGGCCTTAAGCGTGATCACCACCTTCCCCTTCGCCGGTCTTCTGCCCCTGGGCGATACTCTGGCCATGATGGTGGTGGCACGCCATGGCCTGGATTACGGCCGAGCCCGTCTGTGGGGGTCGCTGGCCTTCATCCTGGCCGCCACCATGCTGGGCAAAACCCTGGAATCCTGGCCGATAACGGCACTGCCCTGGCTGATGAGTGTGGCTTTGCTGTTGACCGCCGCCTCATGCCTGGGCCTGCCCAACCTCAAGGTGCCGCGTCACGAAGGCAAGCCGCCATCCCTGCGTCCGGTGCTGTTCAACCCTCTGTTCCTGCTGTTTGTGGGGAGCGCCGCGCTCAACCAGATGGCCCATACCGTCTATTATGCCTTCGCCAGCATCCACTGGAAGGCCGCCGGCCTGTCGGACATGGCCATCGGCCTGCTGTGGTCGGAAGGCGTGGTGGCCGAGATCGTGCTGTTCGCCGTCAGCAACCGGGTGGTGGCGCGCTTCGGCCCGGCCGCCCTGCTGCTGGCCGCCGCCTTGGGCGGTGTCGTGCGCTGGCTGGTGCTGGGCTCGACCGCCTCCGTTCCCCTGGTGGCTCTGGCCCAACTGCTGCACGCCGCCACCTTCGGCTGCGCCCATCTGGGCGCCATCCACTTCATCGCCCGCGCCGTTCCCCAGAGCCTGTCGGCCCGCACCCAGGGCGTGTTCGCCGCCATCGCGGTCGGGCTGGCGCCGGGACTGATCACGCCGTTCAGCGGCCGGCTTTACGAAAGCCTGGGCGGCGGCTCGTTCCTGGCCATGGCCGGACTGTCGGCCCTGTCCGCCCTGCTGGCCTGGGCGCTGATGCGCCGCTGGACGCCGGCGGAACAAATCGTCACCTGAAACGCTTCCCACGCAGGGAACCCGTAGAGTAGGATCGGGACGGGGAAGTATCAGTGGCGAGTCATTGGGGATGAGCGGAAAAGACAAGACGGTCGCGCAGATGTCGCGATCGGAACTGATGGATCTGTTGAAGCGTTTCGCCGGCCTGCCGCCGCCTTCGGGCTATGATCAGGACGACTGGGACGACTGGCTGGTGGCATCCGTGCTGTTGCGCTGCCGCCGCGATGCCGGCGATGACGTCGCCGGAGCCGCCAACGCCATCAAGATGCTGGCGCCGCTCAAGTTCTTTCCCCAGCTCCTGCCCCATCTGGAAGACCAGCTGGGGCGCGGCCTGACCGCCGAGGAACTGGAACCCGCCGTCGCCCTACGGAAAAAGAAGTAGCTTCCACGCGATGCCGGACAGCCCGGCAGCCAGCAGGGTCGGTATCATGCCGATGCCGAGCCGCAGCATGGCGATGGCGGCGGCCAGGGCCAGGCCCAACGCCGCCGGGTCCAGGCTGTTGGGATCGGGGGCGAACACTCGCAACGGTCCGACGCGCTTCTCCTCGATAGTGGCGAACAGCACGTGCAGGGCGAACCATAGCCCCAGATTGAAGATCACCCCGACCACGGCGGCGGTGATGGCGGCCAGGGCGCCGGACAGCGCCCGATAGCCGCGCAGAACCTCCACATAGGGGGCTCCGCCCAGAATCCACAGGAAACAGGGCATGAAGGTGACCCAGACGGTCAGCGTCGCCCCCAGGACTCCCCCCAGCCAGGGATCGAGGCCGCCGGGATTGCGGAATCCGGCCAGGAAGCCCACGAACTGGTTGACCAGGATCAGCGGCCCCGGCGTGGTCTCGGCCAGGCCCAGGCCGTCCAGCATCTCGGGCGCCGCCAGCCAGCCATGGACCTCCACCGCCTGCTGCGCCACATAGGCCAGCACCGCATAGGCGCCGCCGAAGGTCACCACCGCCATCTTGGAAAAGAACAGGCCGATGGCCCCGAAGGCGCCCCCGCCCCAGGCCATGGCCGCCCCCACCGGGGCCAGCCACAGAACCAGGCAGATAGCGGCCGTCAGGATGGCGCGGCGGCGGTCCGGCCGGGTGTGCAGGGCTCCCTGGTCGAGGATCCGGTCGGCGGCTCCCGCCGGCGTGGCCGCTGCCCCGGCGGGCAGGAAGGACTCCCGCCCCGCCCTCGCCGCCATGAAGCCCCAGAGCCCGGCCGCCAGCACGATCAGCGGAAACGGCAGATCGCCGAAAAAGATGCCGGCAAAGGCCACCACCGCGATGGCGACCTTCTCCGCCGAGCGGAGCGCCCGGCGGCCGATGCGCAGCACCGCCTCGATCACCACGGCCAGCACCGCCGGCTTGATGCCGTAGAACAGCCCCTCCACCAGGGGAACCTGGTGAAAGCCCGCGTACAAGGCGGCCAGGCCCATCATCACCAGGAAACCGGGCAGCACGAACAAGGTGCCGGCCACCACGCCGCCCCATGTCCGGTGCAGCAGCCAGCCGATATAGGTGGCGAGCTGCTGGGCCTCGGGACCGGGCAGCAGCATGCAGAAGTTCAGGGCGTGGAGGAAGCGGGCCTCTCCCACCCACTTCTTCTCTTCCACCAGAATGCGGTGCATGGTGGCGATCTGCCCGGCCGGGCCGCCGAAACTGAGCAGGCCGATGCGCAGCCAGACCCGCAGGGCCTCGCCGAACCGGGGATGGGCAGCGTCAACCTGGGATGACGGCATGGCTGGCGGGCGCTCCGGTCATGAAGATGCCGGCCAATTCGGCGCTCATGGGCTTGGCGATGTAATACCCCTGAATCTCGTCGCATTCCTGGGTTCCGAGAATGCTCAGCTGATCCAGATCCTCGATGCCCTCGGCAACCACCTTCAGACCCAGGGAATGGGCAATGCCGATAATGGAGGAGACCAGCATCATGTCGCGCGAATCCCGCGCGATGTCGCGTACGAAAGAGCGGTCGATTTTCAAGGTGTTGACCGGCAGGCGCTTCAGATAGCTGAGAGAGGAATAGCCGGTTCCGAAATCGTCGATGGCGAGCATCACGCCTAAAGCGCGCAGCCGCTGCATCACCTCGCGCTGATCCACCGCCAGATCGATGACGAAGCTTTCGGTGATTTCCAGCTCCAGATGGTCGGCGGGAAATCCAGTGTCCTCCAAAACCCTCCGCACCTGGTCGGGGAGCGCGTCAACCGAGAAGTTGACGCCCGAAAGATTGACCGCCATGGTCACGTCATGCCCCTGATCCAGCCAGATCCGCCCCTGCCGGCAGGCCTGGCGCATCACCAGCAGGTCGATGCGGTCGACCAGATGCATCTCCTCGGCCAGGGGGATGAAATCCAGGGGTGAAATCATGCCCAGGCTGGGATGCTGCCAGCGGACCAACGCCTCGAACCCCGTGATGCGGTCGTCGGCGAGGTTCTTCTTCGGCTGGTAGTGAACGTGGAACTGCTCCTCCTCCACCGCCTGGCGCAGCGCCATCTCCAACTCGAGGCGATGCTCCTCGCGCTTGGTCATCTCGGCCGAGTAGAAGTTGAAGCGCCCCTTTCCGGCGGCCTTGGCCTGATACATGGCGGTATCGGCCTGCTTCAGCAACTCGTCGCCGCTCCGCCCGTCATCGGGGAACAGGCTGATGCCGATGCTGGTGCCGATGAACACCTCGCGCCCTTCGATGGCGATGGGCGCCCGCAAGGCCGCCAAAATCTTCTCGGCGACCAAGGCGGCATCCCCGGCCGAGGAAATCTCGTCCAGGATGACCGTGAACTCGTCGCCGCCCAACCGGGCGATGGTGTCGGTCATGCGCACGCAGCCGCGCAGCCGGACGGCTACTTCCTTCAGCAACTCGTCGCCGGCGCGATGGCCCATGGTGTCGTTGACCTTCTTGAAGCCGTCGAGGTCGAGGAACAGCAGGGCCGCCTGCCGATCATGGCGCAGCGCGTGAACCACGGCGCGCTCCAGGCGATCCTGGAACAGCACCCGGTTGGGCAGGTCGGTCAGCACATCGTAATGGGCAAGACGCAGAATATGGCGCTGGGCCTCCACCTGCTCGGTGATGTCGCTGAAACTGCCGATGAAGTACCGGATGGCCCCGGCGGCGTCGTAGACGGCGACGATACTTTCCCAGGCGACGAAGACCCGGCCGTCCTTGCGGCGGTTCCAGATCTCACCCTGCCAGCGGCCATCGCGGTAGATGGCCTGCCACATCTCCTTGTAGAAATCCGCGTCGTGATGGTCCGAGCGGATGATGCGCGGATTGCCGCCGACCACCTCGGCCTCGCCATAGCCCGTCAACTCGGTGAACATGGGGTTGATCCGCAGAATCCGTCCCCGCGGATCGGTAATGATGGTTGCTTCCATGGCGTTGCGGAACACATGGGCCGCCAGGCGGGTCTCCTCGTCGGCCAGGGCTTTCTCCTTCAGCCGCCGGGCGGTCCGCCGGCCGATCAGACCGATGCCGAGCACGCCGACCAGCCAAAAGCCGCCATGGGACACCGCCAGGGCGCGGATGGTCTGGGCCTCCACCTCGAGATACGGCTCCATGGGGACCGAAACCCCCACCGCGCCACGGACCGAGCCGTTGGGAAAGCCCAGGTGGCCGTGGCACTTCTGGCAGCTTTCCTCCATGATGAACGGCTTGATCAGGCGCAGATACGGCTTGCCGTCCAGCGCCGAGACCTCGAGCTTCTCCTTGAGCCGTCCCGCCGAGAACTGCCGGATGGCCTCGGCCTCCCAGGCATCGGCCTCGTTGTTGGGATTGAGGTAGACGATGCCGACGATCCGGCCCTTGATGCCGTAATCCTCGCCGTAATCGGCCATCATCTCGCGCAGCATGTAGGCCGGATTCATCAGGGTCAGCAGGCGCCCATCATTGGCGACGATGTCGCGGTCGGGCAGATGGGACATCCAGGGACTGGGCGGCGTCTTCTCGGACGGCTCCACATACACGCCGCCATGACCCGACGCCCAGCGCCGGTAGGCCAGATCCTTGTTGAAGGCGGAACGGGCGGTATTGAGGGCCAGCTCGAAGGTGGTGTCCTTCTGGTGGCCGATGTTCCACCACAAGGACAGGCCCAGCAATACGGTCCAGAGCAGCACCGCCCCCGCGCCGTAGCGAATCACCATATCCATAATCCGCCGGCCCTCGGTCGCCGGAAGAGCGCCGATACCATCGTCGGAACGCTGGTCAGAGGACGCGGCGGCCATTCAGCCGTTACCTCCGCAACCCTCATACGCCTTCGGCAACGGCAGCATGCTCACCCTCATGGTCTTCACCGCTCCGCCCCCATTGTTCAATGGCGCCCAGGCAATCACAAGGCTGAACACTGCATAATGCCTGAATAATCGTATTTTCGGCCTATCCAGCAAGGCAGGTGTCGCCATCCGCCGCAATGTGATACACCTGATGAGAGAACCGATCGGAAGCCAGTGAATCCTCATGGCAGAAGACCCTATCGAGATTCCGCTCAAAGTCGGCGTCATCGTCCGGCCGGCCGAGGCCGCCGCCACGGATTCCATGGAGGGGTTCGCCCGCATTCTCCAGGGCCAGGGCTATCACATCCGCGGACTGGTCCAGCGCAATTCTCCGTCGCCGACCTCGTGCGCCTGTACCATGACGCTGGTGGATCTGGAGAACGGAGAGGAATTCCGCATCAGCCAGGATCTGGGAAGCGGCTCCACCTGCTGCCGGGTCGACACCCGGGCGGTGGCCGAGGCCACATCGGTGCTGCGCCGGGCCATGGCGGGGGAAACCGACCTGCTGATCGTCAACAAGTTCGGCAAGCTGGAAGCCCAGGGCCGGGGCATGATCGATGAAATGCTGGCCGCCGTCAGTTGCGGCATCCCGCTGCTGACCTCGGTGGAAGCGCCGCTGCTCGAATATTGGCGGGAACTCACCGGCGGATTGGCCCAAGAGCTGAGTCCGGGCTGCGGCGCCCTGATGCGCTGGTGGGATACCGTCCGGCCGCGCGGCGTACCGCGCTCGTCACGGCTGCTGCGCCCCGCCCAGACGGCCGAGGCCTAGCCGTTCCAGCGGATGGCGCCGATTCCCGAAATGTCATAGCCCCCCAGGGTCTCGGCCCGGCGGGCGAATTCCATGGTGCGGGTAAAGGCCAGCAGTGCCTGGATAGGCGGCTCGAAATAGGCGCGCCGGTCCACCGCCAGGTCGAAACGCTCGCGGTGCAGGGGCACGAAATCCAATTTCAGGCTCTTGGCCACCGAGGCGACGGCCAAACCGGCATCGGCGGCGCCTTCCAGAATGGCCAGGCCCACATCGGTCTCGCTGCGCACCGGCACCTTGGCGGTGACCAGGGTGTCCGGGGCAATGCCGGCCTCGGCCAGCAGGCGGTCCAGCAACAGCCGGCTGCCCGCCCCCTCCTGGCGCAGCACCACGCGGGCCTTGGCCGCCGCCAGATCGCCCAGCGAGGCAATGCCCAGCGGATTGCCCGACGCCACCACCAGCCCCTGCTGGCGCCACGCCCATTCGATCAGCACCACGTTGCGCTCGGCCAGAACGTCCTGGACCTGGGGCAGGTTGTAGGTTCCGCTGTCGGGATCAAGGAGGTGGATGCCGGCCACCGCCGCCTCGCCGGCGGCCAACTGGCGCAAACCATCCATGGATGATCCCGGCAGCATGGCCAATCCCCCGCCCACTTCGCGCAGGCACCATTCCAGCAAGGGGTCGTGGCTGCCGGCCACCACCATGGGCGCCGGCCCCTGGCGGGGAGCGTCCGAAGGCGACGCGCTGTTGCGCTTCAGCCAGGCATCGATCTCACCCTTGGGAAACAACCATTTGCCGGTCACCCTGGTGCAGGGAATCCGCCGCTCCTTCAGCAACTCGTACACCTTGCGCTCCTTGATGCGCAGGTAGCGGGCCACCTGATGGGTGTCCATCATCTCGGGAAAGTCTTGGGCGTCATCCATGGGGCGGAGGCTTGCGTTACGGAGGGAACGGCGCGGTGCGTCGAGAATGGCTCGGGTCGCGTCGATTGACAAGAACCCACGGGGCCGGTCGGCCGCCGAAGCGCCGAAACGAATACGGCCGGGGCATGCCCCGGCCGCATTTCTCACTCATGCCGAAAGGCTTTATTCGGTGCCGGCGACGGCAGCCAGAGCCTTGGCCAGTTCATAGACCCGCTTGCGGACCTGAGGATCGGTGATGTTGTAGTAGGCGCGGACCAGTTCCAGCGTCTCGCGCTTGGTCATGGGGTCGGCTTCGAAGGTCGCCGGCTCTTCCGACAGGCCGACCGAACCCTTGATGATGTTGACCGGGCTTTGGGCCTGGACGCCATCGGCCATGTCGTCGAAGAAGTAGGACACCGGCACGTCGAGAACGCGCGACAGGTCGAACAGGCGCGAAGCACCGATGCGGTTGGCGCCGCGCTCGTACTTCTGGACCTGCTGGAAGGTCAGGCCGATGGCCTCCCCCAGCTTTTCCTGGCTCATGCCCAACAGGGTCCGGCGCAGGCGCATGCGGCCGCCAACATGGACGTCCACCGGGTTGGGGGCTCCGCTCTCCAGCCGCCCCCGGGTCGATACATTTCGCTTCGCCAAAACAACACCCCTAATTGAGTGAGAAACATGACCGCATTCTAACCGACGCGGATGCAAACGCAACCGTTTTTAGTATGCAGCTGAATACCAGGGTATGCAGATCCCGCAGTGCAGCAATTCCGGCATCACTTTTCCCGGTACCACGCCGAACTGGTGAACATTCCGGCCAGCAGGTCGTACAGTTCGCGAACCGAAGGCTCGCGCAGGGTGTCTTCGTGCGACACCAGCCACAGCGACACCGCCAGGGAGGGCGACTCCACGTCAACCGCCTCCAGCTTATGCTCGTAGAGTGTTGAATAGTCTGGAAGAAGCGAGATTCCCTCCCCTCCCAGCAAAGGGCGCTGAAGCTTGGGCGTATTGGCGGCGACGCTCACCCCCTCGCCTTGCTTGCTGGCCACCAGGCCGTTCCAGGCGTCCAGGCCGCGAATGGCGCGGTAGATGCCGATGTCGAGAAGCGGCAGTTGCGCCAGATCGTCGAAGTTGGAGATCCCCCGCACTTCGTGCAGGAAA
Source organism: Magnetospirillum sp. ME-1 (assembly GCF_002105535.1). GTDB lineage: Bacteria > Pseudomonadota > Alphaproteobacteria > Rhodospirillales > Magnetospirillaceae > Phaeospirillum. The sequence goes on from NZ_CP015848.1 coordinate 1,726,022, forward strand.
TCCCGGCTGGCCACCGGAACGAAGTTCATGGTTCCCACGCGCCGCACATGCACGGCGCCGCCCACCTTGGGGAGGTCCCCCGGCGACGTCGCCATGACGGAGATGTCGGCCTTGGCCGGCGCGGTGGTAAACGCCAGTTTCGGCAGTTCGCTCCTCACCAGGCTGCGGTCGAGCGGCAATTCGTGCTTGTCCTGGCCCATCAGGGCGGGAATCAGGGTGTAGGTCAGCAACCCCTCGCTGGCGGCCACCGTCACCTTGGGGCTTTGAAAGCTGGTCAGGCCCTGCATGGCGCCTTCGAAGTCGTCGGCCAGCGCCGCCATGGCCCGGGCCCGCGCCAGCAGGGCCTCGCCCGCCGGCGTCGGCGACGCCCCCGACTTGCGCCGGGTGAACAGGGGCCGCCCGATGGCGGCCTCCATGTTGCCGATCCGGCGGCTGACCGTGGTCTGGTCGATTCCCATGGCCGCAGCGGCCGCGGCGAAGCTCTTGTGCTCGGCGCAGGCGATGATCAGCCGGACATCGTTCCAGTCATGCAGGCGAAACTGACCCATGCCCTCTCGCAACACCCCTCGGTATTCACATTTCACGGCATACCGTAACACCGCGCATCTCTGCAAGATAGCCCCCAACGAGTTTCTTGCATGGAGGCGCACCGATGACGACACAGATCAGTAACGGTAGCAAGGTCACCAGCGCGTCGGTTACCGTGAAGATCGCCCGGACTCCGGACGAATTCGCCATGGCCATGGCCGTTCGCGCTGCGGTTTTCCTCGCCGAAGAGGACAACATCACCTATTTCGACGAATTCAACGGCAACGATTACGTGGCCACCCACCTGATCGCCTTCGTGGACGGCGATCCGGCCGGCGTGATCCGGGTCCGCTGGTTCGCCGATTTCGCCCTTCTCGAGCGGGTCGGCATCCGCAAGCGCTACCGGTCCTATCAGGTCCTGGCCTCGCTGGCCCGTGCCGCCCTGGAACTGGCCCGCCAGAAGGGCTTCCGCATCGCCGCCGGGCGCGCCCGGCTGGAGACGGTCAATTTCTGGAAGCGCTTCGGCGGCCGCCAGTCGGGCGAAGCGATCAGCATGTACCGCGGCACCCTGGTGCCCATCGTCCACGACATTCCGCGCCGCCCCGACCTGGGCAGCATCCAGGCCGGTCCGTTCGGCGACCCGGATTTCGAATCGCTGATCGTCCAGCAGGAAGGCAACTGGGACTTCAGCAAGCTCAAGGCCCCCGTCCACCTTTCGGCCGCGGAGTAGCCCGCCATGAATTGGCAAGACCGTCAGGGCATGATCGCCGACCTCAACCTGCGCATCGAGTTGAAGCGCTTGGCCGACAAGGCGTTCGACCGTGACGACGGCCCGCTGATGGCGATCCTCGAGGTCGCCATCAACACCCTGGACGAGCGTCTGGCCGACCCGGAAGCCTATGCGCGGGAAGAGACGCCGCGCAAGCGGCCGGTCACGCTGATCTGCCGCAACGTCCGCATCAAGGGCAAGCGCACCAGCGTCAAGCTCGAGAACGAGTTCTGGCAGGCTTTGGAACTGATGGCCGGCGAAGCTCACTGCACCATCGACGATCTGTGCGACGCCGCGCGGCGCCGGTTCGAGGCCAGCAGCCTGACCTCGGCGATCCGCGTCTTCGTACTGAACAGCAACATGGCCAGCCAGCCCAGCCAGCTGGTTCCGGCCTGATCCGACACAGGGAGCCCCATCCCATGATCACCACCGGAAAAGGCCCGTCAGGCCTGCCCAACCCCGCCGCAGCAGCCCAGATCGCCCGTCTGCTCGAAGACCTCGCCCAGGAAGCCCGCCTGATGGGCTTCGGCGGCCTGGCCGAATCCATCGCCTCGGTCGGCATCGAGGCCAGCGAGGAGGCCCGCCACGCCAGCCGCCTGAAAATGTAATTCGCCGCCATTTGCATCGAAGATTGCGGACGGCTATCCTCTGGCGCCCGGCTGACGCCGGGAGCCAGAAGGTGAAAAGCATGAAACTCGTCGCGGTCGTGTCGCTGCTGCTGTTCCTGGGCGCTTGCGCCGAGGTCACAACCTTTCGCCGCCCCGACGGTTCCACCTACCATCACGTCAATTGCGGCAATACCCTGAAGCTGGAATCCTGCCGTCACGCCGCCGAGCGGACCTGCCCCAAGGGCTATGCCCGCATGCACGTCGCCACCATCGGCGATATTTCCCCCGCCCAGCGCTGCGCCACGGAAAACCAGGAAAGGCGCGACAACGGCGAGCCGGAACGGACGTGTCCGCCCGCGACCCAAACCGACAGCTTCTTCGTCTGCCGTTAGGTTCAGATCACCCGGACGTTCTTGAACTGCCAGGGATCCGAAGTATCCAGATCCTCGGCGAACAGCGCGCCGCGGCCGTCCAGCGGCGTCCAGTCGGTGTAGACGCCCACCACCGGGCCGAGATACGGCCGGGCGATTTCCAGAATACGCTGGAAGTCGATCTCGTCGGGCTCGACGATACCCCGCATGGGGTTCTCCAGCGCCCAGATCATGCCGGCCAGCACCGTGGCGGTGACCTGCAGGCTGGTGGCGCTGTTGTGGGGCGCCAGTTCGCGCGCCTCGGCGATGGACAGCTGCGAGCCGTACCAATAGGCGCCCTTGGCGTGGCCGGCGATCAGCACGCCAAGTTCGTCGATGCCGCTGACCAGTTCCTTGACCATCAGGCGCTGCTTCGACGGCATCGCCCAATTCTTGCCCGCCAGTTCGTGCAGGGACAGCACGGCGGCGTCGCAGGGGTGATAGGCGTAATGCACCGTCGGGCGGTAGGTGATCCGCTCTGCGTCCCTCAGCGTGAAGTAATCGGCGATGGAGATGGATTCGTTGTGGGTGATGAGGAAGCCGTGGAAGGCCCCTTCCACCGGCGTCCAGGTGCGCACCTTCTGGCTGGCGCCCGGCTTCAGCAGGTAGATGGCCGCATCGCCGCCGAATTCGTGGCGGCGGCCGTCGGCGGGCATCTCCTTCTCGTGGGTGCCCCAACCCAGCTCGGCCGGCTGGCAACCCTCGCCGACGAAGCCGTCGATGGACCAGGTATTGACGAATTCGTCCGGTCCCTTGGGTACCGTGCCCTGCTGGGTGTCGCGCTCGGCGATATGGATCACCTTGACGCCCAGGCGCGACGCCAGCTCGCCCCAGCCCTGCCGGTCCTTGGGGATATCGTTGCCCAGGCCGGTATCGGCGGCGATGTTCAGAAGCGCCTGCTTGACGAAGTGGGACACCAGGCCGGGATTGGCGCCATGGGTGACCAGCGCCGTGGGCGCCGGGCCGCCGACCCTGAGACGCAGCATCTCCTCGCGCAGCGCGTAATTGGTGCGCAAGGACGGCGACAGGCTGGGATCGGTATAGCCGCCGGCCCAGGGTTCGATGCAGGTGTCCTGATACAGCACGCCGAGATCGCGGCACAGCTCGACCAGCGCGGTCGACGACACATCCACCGAAAGATTCAGCAGGAAGTCGCCCTTGCGCAGCATGGGAGTCAGACGGTCGCGGAAATCGTCCTTGGTCAGCGGCTTGTTGATGAATTGGATGCCGTATTCGGCGGCGACCTCGCGGCCGCGTTCGCAAGCGGTGATGATGGTGATTTGGGCCGGTTCGATCTCGATATGGCGCAGGATGAGGGGCAGAATGCCCTGGCCGATGCTGCCGCAGCCGATGATGACCAAACGGCCCCTGAAGACAATGGTGCGCATAGCGGTACTCCCCTTACCTCGGCTTGGCCCGGCTTCGACCCCGGGACCTGACTACATCAACAACGCTCCTGTCCACGGGCTCCGCGAGGCGCCCGCGTTCGACGACAACGGCGGCAAGCGACCGGACCTCCGGCCGCGACACCGCCGTCACATACTGGTACAGATTTCCGGGATGAAGCCCATCTTGTGGGTCACGAACATGTCCACCTCCCTTTCGGGCGCCGCCAAAGAACCCGGCGGCTCTTCCAAAAAGGACGCGTCCGTCGTTGCATAACCGACGAGGGCCATAGGCACGTACGTGTGCGTCACTGTGGGGTATATACCCGCCCTCTTACCGCGATGCAATACCCGTTGGATCAAGGGAGTAACGGATAATCCCTACTCGGCGGCCTGCGCCTGGGCCAACCCATGGCGCACATGGTCGAGAAAGGCCGACTGGGCGCTGGAAACGAAGGAATCCCGGCGCCGCACGTACACCGTGTCCACCAGGGCCTCGTCGGGCGGCAGGGTGTGAATGCCCACCGGCCGGCCGCGCCACACCCGCTCCACCATCCGCCGGGGCAGCAAGGTGATGCCCATGCCGGCGGCGACGCAGCCGAAAATGGCCTCCAGCGTGCCGAATTCCAGCAGCCTGAGGCCCACCACGCCGCGCCGGGCCAGGATGTCCTCCAGCCGCTGGCGGTAGGAACAGCCCAGGCGCAGCACCACGATGCGCAGGCCCGCCAGCCCCGCCGACCAGTCCAGCCGCCCGATGGACGGCGCGGTCAGCACCACCAGCTCCTCGCGGAACACCGTCTCCTCCACCAGATCGGGATGACTGACCGGACCGCAGACGAAGGCGCCCTCCAGGCGGCGTTCCAGCACATGCTCCACGGATTCGCGGGTGGTGCCGCCGCGGATGGACAGGTCCACCCTGGGCCAGCGCTCGACGAAGGTGGTCAGCAGTGGCGCCAGATGCATGGACAGGGTGGTTTCCAGCGAGCCGATCACCAGATCGCCGGACGGCTCGCCCAAATCGCCCACCGCCCGGCGAGCGTCCTTCAGCAGACTGATCACCTGCAGCGCGTAGGGCATCAGGCGGCGCCCGGCGGCGGTCAGGGTCACGCCGCGCGAATGCCGCTCGAACAGCTCGGTGCCCAGTTGCTCCTCGAGCACGCGGATGCGGGCGGTGACGTTGGACTGAACGGTGTTCAGCTCGGCCGCCGCCCGGCTCATGCCGCCCAGGCGGGCCACCGACTCGAATACCCGAAGATCGCTGGCATCCATGACGCCCCCCGAATCCATCTCAATGCGTGATGGATATTATCACATCAAATCGTTTCAAATGAATACGGCGGAGGCATAGGGTTGGCGCGGCTTCAAAGGAGCGAGCGATGCCCCGTCCCGGTCCCTGGCGATCCACTGTCTCGGCCCTGCTCGCCAATCTGGTGGGAATCGGCCTGGCCCGCTTCGCCTATTCGCCGCTGATCCCCGCTTTGGTGGCGGAGGGCTGGTTCTCCGCCTCCTCCGCCGCCTATCTGGGGGCCGCCAATCTGGCCGGTTACCTCGCCGGGGCGCTTTCGGCCCGCAGCCTGGGGCGGCGCCTGGGGCCCGCCGTGGCGTTGAGAATCATGATGGCCGTCATCGCGCTGTCCTTCCTGCTGTGCGCCCATCCCGTGGCCTTTTCCTGGTTCTTCGTCTGGCGCTTCGCCTCTGGCTTGGCGGGCGGCGTGATCATGGTCCTGGCCGCCACCCTGGTGCTGCCCCATGTCCCGGACTCGCGGCGCGGGCTGGCCGGGGGGCTGATCTTCGCCGGCGTCGGGCTGGGGGCCGTGGCATCCTCGATCCTGCTGCCGCCCTTGCTGGCCCAGGGCATGGCCGTCACCTGGATCGTGCTCGGCCTCTTGTGCCTGGTCTTCACCCTGGCGGCGTGGCGCGGCTGGCCCGATGACTCGGTGCCGCCCGCCGGGCATCAGGTTGCCCTGCCCCGTGATTTCCGCCTGCGCGCCCTGATGGGCATCTACGCGCTGAACGCCTTCGGGCTGGTGCCGCACATGGTGTTCCTGGTGGATCTGGTGGCACGCGGCCTTGACCTGGGAATCGGCAGGGGAGCCGCCGTCTGGCTGCTGTTCGGCCTGGGGGCCTCGGTCGGACCGGTGGTATTGGGCCGGCTCGGCGACCGCTTCGGATTCGGCGCCGTCCTCAGGGCCGCCCTGGCGACGCAGGCGGCGGTGGTCGCCCTGGCCTCAACCACCAGCGAAGTTGGCTGGCTGGGATTGTCCGGCTTCATCATGGGCGGATTCACACCCGGCGTGGTGCCCGTGGTCCTCGGCCGGGTGCGGGAATTGCTGCCCGGCGATTTCGGCGCGCAGCGCGCCGCCTGGAGCCGCACCACCGCTGCCTTCGCCCTGGGGCAGGCGGCGGGCGCCTACGGCCTGGCCTGGACGTTTTCCGCCAGCGGCGGGGCCTATGCCCTGCTGTTCGTCCTGGGCGCCGCCGCCCTGGCTCTGGCCCTGGCCACCGAGCTCATCGTCTTTCGTGAAAGGACCGTCTCATGCTGAATATTCTGGCGACCCAAGCGGTGACCGAAGCCTTGAACGCCCTGGCCCCCCAATTGGAGGAAATGGCGGGGGAGCCCCTTTGCCTGTCCTACGGGACATCGGGCGGTCAGGCGGCCCGGCTCAGGGCCGGCGAGCCGGCGGACCTGATTATGGTGGCCGAAGGGACACTGAAGGGATTGGCCCAGTCCGGTCTGGTCGATCCCTCGTCCTGCCGCCCCACCGCCCGTGCCGGTCTGGGCATCAGCGTGCGCGAAGGCGCTCCCCACCCCGACATCGCCAGTCCCGAGGCGTTCCGTCAGGCCATGCTGGACGCCGCCTCCATCGCCTATCCCGATCCGGCCGACGGCGGGGCCAGCGGCATTCACTTCGCGGCGATCCTCGACCGATTGGGCATCGCCGAAATGGTCCGGCCCCGGTCCATCCTGGTCAAGGCCGGGGGCGAATGCGGCCATGAAGTGGCCGAGGGCAAGGCGGAACTGGCGGTCCAGATGATCAGCGAATTGCTGCCGGTGGCCGGAACCGAGCTGGTCGGGCCGTTCCCCGCGGCATTGCAGAACATCATCACCTTCTCGTCCGGAATCGTGACGGGCAGCCGCAATGCCGAAGCCGTCCGACGGCTGATCGCCGCCCTCGGCGCCTCGCGGTTCCACGACACCTTCGTCAGGACGGGGCTGGAGCCGATTTCAGCGCCCGCTTGAAGGCGCGGTCGCGCTTGATGGCCGCCTCGCGCCGAAGGGCATCGCCATGGGGCAGCGGGCCTTCCACATGGGCCAGCCGCCAGGGCCCGCGCCCCCGGGTGAACTTGGCCCCCTCGCCCGCATTGTGCCGGGCGAGGCGGTCTTCCACGTCCAGGGCGATACCGGTATAGGCGGTATCGGCGCCGTTCAACAGGACATATACGAACCAGTCCTTCATCGGTCGAGGATCAGCTTGGCGCCGAGCGCCACGAACACCCCGCCGGCCAGCCGGTCGAGCCACAGCCCGGCCCGGCCATGGCGGCCCAGCCAGCCGCCCAGCGAGCCGGCGAACCAGCCGATCAGGCCGAACAGCACGCAGGCCTGGATTGTGAACAGCACGCCCAGCTGCGCCGTCTGCCATCCCGCCCCCCCTCTGTCGGCATCCACGAACTGGGGCAGGAAGGCCAGGAAGAACAGGATCACCTTGGGATTGATGGCGTTGGCCAGCAGGCCGCGGCGAAACAGCAGCCCCAAGGATTCATCGCCGCCCGCGCCGGCCTCGATGCGCATGGCCCCCGAGGAGCGCAGCGCCCCGATGCCCAGCCACACCAGATAGGCCCCGCCCGCCAGCTTCAAGCCGGTGAACAGCAGGGGCGAGGCGGCGATGGCGGCGCTGATGCCCAGCGCCGCCAAGGCGGTGTGGCTGAGACAGCCGAGCGCGCAGCCCAGGCCGAACGCCATGCCTTGACGCCGCCCCCGCGACAGCCCCAGCGACAGGATCATCAGATTGTCGGGACCCGGCGACAGCGTGACCAGCATGGCCGCCGCCAGAAAGCCCAGGATTTGGGAAAGATCAAGAATCGCCATACAGTTTCCCCTGTGTCTCCCCCCGGCTGTCACCCTGAGGCGAAGCCGAAGGGGCTTTCAGGCAGGAACGGCAACCGCTTCAGGCTGAAAGATCCTTCGCCACGCTCAGGATGACAGGCGCCCGTAAAGTCTGCCCTACAAATCCCTGAGGCGGAAGCGCTGGATCTTGCCGGTCTGGGTCTTGGGCAGGAACTCCACGAACTTGACGTCACGGGGATATTTGTAGGGCGCGATGGAGGCCTTGACGAAGTTCTGGATCTCCTCGGCCAGCAGCTCACTGGCCTGGGAGGGATTGTCGAGCACGATGCAGGCGCGAACAATGGTGCCCCGCGTCTCGTCGGGCACGCCGACCACGGCGCATTCCGACACCTTGGGGTGTTCGAGGATGGCGCGCTCCACCTCCTGGGCCGAGATGTTGTAGCCCGACGACACGATCATGTCGTCCGAGCGGTCCACGTACCAGAACCAGCCGTCCTCGTCCTGCTCCATGATGTCGCCGGTGACGTTCCAGCCGTTCCTCACGAAGGCCGCCTGCCGCGCCTGGTCGTCGAGATAGCGGCAGCCGGTGGGGCCGCGCACCGCCAGACGGCCCTTGGAACCCGGTGGCAGCGGATTGAAGTCGTCGTCCAGGATGCAGGCGGTGTAGCCGTCGGCGGGATAGCCGGTGGCCCCGGGCTTGGCCACGTCCGGCGACTGGCAGATGAAATGGGTCAGCATCTCGGTCATGCCGATGCCGTTGACCAGCTTCACCCCGGTACGGTCCAGCCAGTCGTCGTACAGCTTGGGCCGCAGATGCTCGCCCGCCGACGAGGCCTTGCGCAGCGACGAGATGTCGTACTTGTCCACCATCCCCAGCATGGCGTGAAAGGCGGTGGGCACGGCGTAAAGGCTGGTGGCGCGGTGGCGCTGGACGCCATCGAGAATCAGCTCGGGCGTCGGCTTGGGCACCAGTACGGCGGTGGCGCGATAGCGCAGCGGATACATCATGAACGCCGCCTTGCCGTAGGTGAAGGCGATGGAGGGCGAGCCGATGACGACCTCGTCGGGGTCCACCGTATGGCGGCGCGGCCAGCAATCGCAGGATGCCAGGATGTCGCGGTGGAAATGCATGGCGCCCTTGGGGTTGCCGGTGGTCCCCGAGGTGAAGGTGATCAGCGCCACGTCGTCGGCCGCCGTGTCCACATTGGCGAAGCCGGCGGGCTTGGCGTCGGCCCGGCGGTCGAGATCGGCACCGGATTGCCTGCCCTCGCCCAGGGGCGTGAAGTAGGAGACGTGACGCAGCTCGGGCACCTTCTGGCGGGTGAGCTCCATCTCCTCGGCCAGATCCAGCTCGCACAGCGCCACGTGGATGCGGGCCTTCTCGACGATGTAGCTGAGCTCCTTGGCGCGCAGCAGCGGCATGGTGGTGACGCAGATGCCGCCCGCCTTCAGCACCGCCAGCCAGCAGGCCACCAGCATGGGGGTGTTGGCCGAACGCAGCAGCACCCGGTTGCCCGGCACCAGCCCGAAATCCTCGGCCAAAACCCGGGCGATGCGCTCGGCCCGGTCGAGCAGATGGGCATAGCTCCACGTCCCCTCGGCGTAATGGAACACCGGCTTGGTGCCGAACCCGGCGGCCACGGCGGTATCGATCAGCGCGGCGGCCGCGTTGATGCGGTCGGGATAGTGTGACAGATGCGCCGCCGAGTAGTCGAACACCGGCCACAGCTCAGGGGGAGGCAGCAACTCGCGGGCAAAGCGGTCCACATGGGCACTGGGCACGCCCCCCGGGGCACCATTGGACAAGCTCATTCCTTCCTCCACCAACTGAACGCTCATTCATCTGAATGATTATTCATTCACCCGGGCAAGGTCAAGGGGAATGGGGATGGCGCATACCCTAAACAAGCTGCGGAAAAATGCGCCACCAGCCGCATCCAACCGACAGCGTCATGGCCGTGCTCGACACGGCCATCCACGCGGCGCGGTAGATATAGCATCGAAAACAATGAATTAGGCGAAGTCACGTGGATACCCGGAACAAGTCCGGGCATGACGCCATAGGGTGTGGAAGCCCCGAAACGCAACTTGCTAAATCAGCCGCCCCATCATCCTTCCCCGCACCGCCGGCAGTTCCGCATGGCGCGGCCCCAACACATGGCGTTGCAGGAAAAATCCCGTCATCTCCAAGCCCTCGCGGATGGCGATGGCATCCCCCTCCCCACCGTCCACCAGAAAGGCCGGCAGGGCGAACAGCTTGGTCCGCCAGGGCTCACCCGCCGCCCTGGAGACGGCGCGGCCCGTCTTGGGGCTGACCCAGGCGAGGTCGTGGGTTTGCCCCGTGGCGGCGCAAACCGAAAGGTCGAGGCCGAAGCCCAGGTCGCGCAGCAGCGCCAGTTCGAAATGGACATAGACGCTGGGCCAGGATTCGGCCTCCAGGGCGTGCAGCAGGGCGGCCAGGGCGGCGTGGCAGGCGGGATGGGGCTGGCGTTCGGGCAAAGCCGCCTCCACCAGGGCGCAGGCCGAGCCCAGCGCGGCAAGGCGGGCCGGGTCGTCCAAAAAGGCGGCGGCATAAGCGTGCAGCAATTCCAGTTTGTAATTGCCCAATTGCTCGAGCAGGCGGGCGGTCCATTTGGCTCGCACCGTATTGCCCGGCTGCAGGACGGGGCGGTTGGCCTTGCCCTGGCCGCCATGAACCAGACCGGCGTGGCGGCCATGGGCGCGGGTCAGCAGGGAGGCGACGGCGCCGGTTTCGCCATGGCGGCGTACCGCCAGGACGATGGCGTCGTCATCCCATTCCATTCCAGCTCCACACGAACAGGGCCACCCCGCCCGTGGCAGCGGCCAGGGCCAGGGCGGACAGCAGCTTCTGCCGGGCGGAAATGGCGGGGACGTCCTCGTCCTCGAGGCTCCAGGCGCCCCGGGCGAAGCGATGGACCAGAAGGCCCAGCAGCACCAAGGCCCCTACCCACATCAGGGCAATGGCGATGGCGCGGGGGCTCATGCCGCTCTCCGCCTGTCACCCTGAGCGCAGCGAAGGGTCTTTCAGACCATGACGGCTGAAAGATGCTTCGCTGGCGCTCAGCATGACAGGAACGGAACGACGATTGCTCATGAATCGAAATCCAGGCCCAGCTCGGAGTAATGGCCGCGCTTTTCCGACCAGTCCTCACGCACCTTGATGTGGATGAACAGGTGGACGCGGCGCTCCAGCAGCTCTTCCAGCTCCTGGCGCGCGCTGGCGCCGATGGCCTTGATCTGGCGGCCGCCCTTGCCCAGGACGATGGGCTTCTGGCTCTCGCGCTCCACATAAATCACCTGATCGATGCGGGCCGAGCCGTCCTCCTTCTCCTCCCACTTCTCCGTCTCGACGTAGAGGGAGTACGGCAGTTCCTGGTAAAGGGCCAGGAAGGCCTTCTCGCGGGTGATCTCGGCGGCCAGCAGGCGCTGCGGCAGGTCGGAGACCTGATCCTCGGGGAACATCCACGGCCCCGGCGCCACCAGCCGGCCGAGATGGGCCAGCAGGTCGCCGATGCCGTCGCCCTTCAAGGCGCTGATCATGAAGACATTGGTGAAGATGCCCTCGGCATCCAGCTGGGCGGTGAGGCCCAGGAGCTTCTCGCGCTTGACCAGATCCACCTTGTTCAGCACCAGGATGGCCTGGCGGTTGGCCTCCTTCAGCCTCTCGACGATGGCCCTGGTCTCGTCGTCATAGCCGCGCGACGCATCCACCAGCAGGCAGACGTGGTCGGCGTCGGCGGCACCGTTCCAGGCGGCAGCCACCATGGCGCGCTCGAGGCGCTTCTTGGGCGCAAAGATGCCGGGGGTGTCCACCAGCACCACCTGGGCGTCGTCGACCATGGCGATGCCCATCACCCGGAAACGGGTGGTCTGCACCTTGGGCGAGACGATGGACACCTTGGTGCCCACCAGGGCGTTGACCATGGTGGACTTACCGGCATTGGGAGCGCCGACCACCGCCACGAAGCCGCAGCGCTGGTTGGTTTCGGGAACTTCGTTCATGTCATCACCTGTTGCAGCAGCAGGCCGGCTGCCGCCTGCTCCGCCACCCGTTTCGAGGCACCGCGGCCCACGGCCGAGCCTACACCCTCGACACTGACCTCCATCAGGAAAATCGGCTCGTGCGGCGGACCTTCCTGACCCAAAATGCGATAGCTGGGCAGCGGCAGTCCCCGCCCCTGCGCCCATTCCTGCAGCCCGGTCTTGGAATCCTTGGGCGGCGCCAGCGCCTCCTCCATCAGAGGCTCCCAGCGCGAGCGCACGAAGGACGCGGCAGCAGCAAAGCCGGCATCGGCGTAGAGCGCCCCGATCACCGCCTCGCAGGCGTCGGCCAGGATGCCGGGATTGGTCCGCCCGCCGGCCTCGTCCTCGCCCCGGGCCAGCACCAGATGGCGGCCCAGATTGATCTGGTTGGCCACGCGCGCCACCGCTTCGCGCCGCACCAGGGCGGCATGGCGGCGCGCCAGGGCGCCCTCGGCCTCGTTGGGAAAGCGATTGAACAGCATCTCGGCCACCACCAGGCCCAGGACGCGGTCGCCCAGGAATTCCAGGCGCTCGTAAGGATCCGAGGTCTTGGTGCGCCGCCCCTGCTGCATGCTGGGATGGGTCAGCGCCTGGGACAGCAATTCGGGCCGCGTGAAGGCATGGCCCAGCACCGCGTGAAGCTCGGCGGCGCCGGCCATGGCCTACTCGATCCCCTGCAGCAGGCGGGAATAGCGGATGGCCCAGGGCCAGCGCCACACTTCCCACAGCGCCGCGCTGCCGTCGCCCGAGAAGAACAGGATCTCGGCCCGGCCTACGAAATTCTCGGCCGGCACGTAGCCCACCTCGGACAGGAAGCGCGAATCCGCCGAATTGTCGCGGTTGTCGCCCATCATGAAGTAATGCCCGGCCGGCACCACGTATTCCATGGTGTTGTCGGCGGGGCCGTTGTCGCCCAGGAATTCGATGATCTTGTGCTTGCGTCCGTTGGGCAGCGTCTCGATGTATTGCGGCGCGCGCAGGATGTTGCCGTCACGATCGCGCTCGACGAAATCCTCGATCCGCTTCCTTTCCACGGCGACGCCGTTGATGTGCAGGATGCCGGCCTTCACCTGGATGCGCTCGCCGGGCAGGCCCACCACCCGCTTGATGTAGTCGATCTTGTTCTCGGGCGGCTTCTTGAAGACGATGACGTCGCCGCGCTCAGGCGCCCGCTCCATGATCCGGCCGCCGCCCGGCCCGATGCCGAACGGCATGGAATAGCGGGAATAGCCGTAGGCGTATTTGGAGACGAACAGGTAGTCGCCGATCAGCAGGCTGGGGATCATGGATCCCGACGGAATGTTGAAGGGCTCGAAGGCCAGGGTGCGGACACCTCCGGCGATCAGCATGGCGTAGACGATGGTGCGGATCGTCTCGCCCATTCCGCCCGACTTGCCTTTAGACATGAATAGAGCCGCTTATCCCATTGAAATTCATGACACCCGCCTTACGCAAGGCATACGGCGCCGCCGAGATCAAGCCAGCCATTGGCCCGGCTGTCAAGCAGGCAGGGCTTCGATGATCACCACGGCCTGGGCCAATGGATATTCATCGGAGAGCGTAAGGTGCAGCCGGGCCTGCATCCCGGCCGGAATCCGCCGGGCCAGAAGCGCCGCCGCTCCGCCACTTAAGCAGAGCACCGGCCGCCCCGTCCCGTCGTTGGTCACCTCGATGTCGCGCCAGCCGACGCCGTCCTTTCCCAGCGCCTTGACCAGCGCCTCCTTGGCGGCGAAGCGCTTGGCGTAGGCACCGGAGCGGGCCTTTCCCACCCGCCGCTCGGCGGTGGCCCTTTCCGACTCGGTGAAGACCTTGGCGATGAAACGCTCGCCGAACCGCTCGAGGCTGTCCTCGATACGGCGGATATCCACCAGATCGTTGCCCAGGCCGATGATCATTGAACTCTCGCTTTCATGGCGGCGATCCTAGAATCCGGGTACCCTGCCCGCAACAACACAAATCACCGCAGGGAAAACGGACATGGACATCGACGGCTTCATGCAGGGATACAAGACGGCCTGGGAAAGCCGGGACCCGGCCAAATTCGCCGCCCTTTTCCACCCCGACGGGCGCTACCACAACACGCCCTTCCAGGTTCAGACCGGCGCCGCCGAACTGGCCGAGTACTGGAAGCGGGTGCAGCTTCAAGAAGACGTCCAGGTCGAATACCAGATCCTGACCCGCCAGGATGGCGGCGGCGTGGCCCACTGGCACGTCACCTATCAGGTGGCCTCCGAGGAACTGTTCCAGATCTGGGCCAAGTCCACCGGCACCGGCCTGCCCAACCGCAAGCCCGGCGATCCGCTGCCCCGCATGGTGCTGGACGGCATCCTCCAGGCCAGCTTCGCCGGCGGATTGTGCCGCGAGGCGCGCATTTGGTGGCACAGCATGCCGCAGGCGAATTAACCCGGGCATATGTGTTAAGCTGACCAATCATGGGGGAGGCAGCGATGGTAGACACCACCTGGCAGCAGAAATTCGAGATCGGCCATCCCCGGATCGATTTTGAGCACCGGATATTCCTGGATCTCATCGCCCAATTCGCCGATCAGGCGGAATCCGGCGCGCCGGCCAAGCGGCTGCTCCGCACCTGTGCCGAGCTCTACAAATACGCCGATTTCCATTTCTTCAGCGAGGAAGGGTTGATGGAGGAGATCGAGTGGCCGGAAACCGCCGCCCACAAGGCGCTGCATCGCGACCTGCTGAAGCAGTTGCAGGATTATATCGATTCCGTGGCGCTGGATCAGGTCCGCACCAGCGAGATGATCGGCTTCCTGCTCCAGTGGTTCACCAGCCACACCGCCGCCGAGGACCGCAAGCTGGCCCGGGCCCTGCCCTCATCCATGCCCTACAAGGCGGCGGTCTGAGCGATGGGGGGGCTTCAAGCCCCCCTCGCCTCGTCCATCAGGCGGCGCATGTGGCGGATGGAGGCGTCGAGGCCGACGAAGATGGCCTCGCCCACCAGGAAATGGCCGATATTCAGCTCCATGATGGAGGCAATGGCCGCCACCGGCTTGACCGTGTCGTAGGAAAGACCGTGGCCGGCATGGCATTCCAGGCCGATGGCCTGGGCATGGGCGGCGGCCGCCTTGATGCGGGCGAATTCGCGGTCGCGCTCGGCCCCCTCGGCGTCGCAATAGGCGCCGGTATGCAGTTCGATCACCGGTGCGCCCAGGGCCTTGGAAGCGTCAAGCTGCGCCGGATTGGCCTCGATGAACATGGAGACGCGGATGCCGGCGTCCAGCAGGCGGCCGACCAGCGGCTTCAGGCTGTCGAACTGCCCCACCACGTCGAGGCCGCCCTCGGTGGTGCGCTCCTCGCGCCGCTCGGGAACGATGCAGGCGGCGTGCGGACGGTGTCGCAGGGCGATGGCCACCATCTCCTCGGTGGCCGCCATCTCGAAATTGAGCGGCAGCGTGATCTCGTTGGCCAGACGCTCCATGTCGCGGTCGGAGATATGGCGCCGGTCCTCGCGCAGATGGGCGGTGATGCCGTCGGCTCCGGCCGCCGCCGCCATGTGGGCAGCCCGCACCGGATCGGGATGCCGCCCGCCGCGGGCGTTGCGGATGGTGGCGACGTGGTCGATGTTGACGCCGAGGCGCAGGCGGCCGGTCATGTCCTCATAACTCCAGATGAAATGCTATTGGGCTATCGCCCAAACCCATCCGGGGCGATGCCCCGGCCCCCATTTTATCTCATGAATGGGGTTTGGGGCCTATGGCCCCAAGCAGGTATGGACGGCAGCCCATGAACTCCTAGTTCCGCGCCCGGTCCACCGAGTTGATGGCCGGCGTGGCGCGGAGCGCGGCGATGACGTTGGTCAGGTGCTTCACGTCGCGCACTTCGATGTCGATGAGCATCTCGAAGAAGTCGGTGGTGCGGTTGGTGATCTTGAGATTGGTGATGTTGCCCATGTTCTTGGCGATCACCGTGGAGATGGCGCCGAAGGCGCCGGGCTCGTTGGTCACCACCAGATCGATGCGGCCCACATGGGCGTTGCTGTCGGCCTCGTCCCAGGCGAGGTCCAGCCAGCGCTCGGGCTGGTCGGCGAACTGCTCCAGGTTCTCGCAGTCGATGGTGTGGATGGTGACGCCCTTGCCGGTGCTGACGATGCCGACGATGCGGTCGCCGGGCAGCGGGTGGCAGCAACCGGCGAAATGCATGGCCATGCCGGGGATCAGGCCCTTGATGGGGACCGCGCCGGCCTTGTCCTTCTTGTTGGTGGACGGCTTCTCGCTGCGGGCCTTCAGCGCCACCACGTTGTCGTTGCGGTTGGCCTGGGCCTTCAATTCGGGGAAGACGGTGGAGACCACGTCGCGGGCGGTCAGCGTGCCTTCGCCCACCAGGGCCAGCAGATCCTCGGATGACGGCGCCTTGAAGATGCGCAGCACGCCGTCCAGGGCTTTTTCCGTGAATTCATAGCCTTCCTGGCGGAAGGAGCGCACCAGGATGGCGCGGCCCAGCTCGGTATACTGGGCGCGCTGCTGGGTGCGGATGAAGCGGCGGATGCGGGCGCGGGCCTTGCCGGTGACGACGAAGCGTTCCCAGGTGGGGTTCGGCGTCTGGGCCTTGGACGTGATGATGTCGACCTGATCGCCGTTGTTCAGCTGGGTGCGCAACGGCATGATGCGGCCGTTGACCTTGGCGCCGACGCAGGTATCGCCCACCTGGGAGTGGACGGCATAGGCGAAATCCACCGGGCAGGCGCCTCGGGGCAGATTGATCAGGTCGCCCTTGGGCGTGAAGCAGAACACCTGGTCGGAGAACATCTCCAGCTTGGTGTGCTCCAGGAATTCCTCGGGGTTGGAGGCGTGTTCCAGAATGTCGAGCAGTTCGCGCAGCCAGCGGTACTGGCGGCCGTCGGTCATGCTGCCGCCTTCGCCGCCGCCGCCCTTGTACTTCCAGTGGGCGGCGACGCCCAGCTCGGCCACCTCGTGCATCTCGCTGGTGCGGATCTGCACCTCGATGCGGTGACGCTCGGGCCCGAACACCCCGGTATGCAAGGAGCGGTAACCGTTGGGCTTGGGCGTCGAGATGTAGTCCTTGAAGCGGTTGGGAACCATGGGGTACTTGGAATGGATGACCCCCAGCGCCCGGTAGCAATCCTCGACATTCCCCACGGCGACGCGGAAGGCCATGATGTCGGACAGCTGCTCGAAGCCGACGTTCTTCCTCTGCATCTTCTGCCAGATGGAATAGGGCGTCTTCTCGCGGCCCGAGACCACCGCCTTGATGCCGGCCTCGTCCAGAATGCTGCGCAATTCGTCCAGGATGCGGCCGATCAGGTCGCCGCCCTGTTCGCGCAGGAACGACAGGCGCGCCACGATGGAGCCGCGCGCGTCGGGGTGAAGCTCGGCGAAGGCCAGGTCCTCCAGCTCCATCTTGATGCCCTGCATGCCGATGCGTTCGGCCAGCGGCGCGTAGATCTCCATGGTCTCCATGGCGATGCGGCGGCGCTTGTCGGGGTTCTTGATGTAGTGAAGGGTCCGCATGTTGTGCATGCGGTCGGCCAATTTCACCAGCAGGACGCGGATGTCCTCGCTCATGGCCAGCACCAGCTTGCGCAGATTCTCGGCCTGCTTGGCGTGGTCCGATTGCAGCTCGATGCGGTTCAGCTTGGTGACGCCGTCCACCAGACGGCCGATCTCGCGCCCGAACAGCTTCTCGATGTCGTCGAGAGTGGCCGGCGTGTCCTCGATGGTGTCGTGCAGCAGCGCGGTGATGATGGAAGACGAATCCAGCCGGTACTTGGTGAGGATGCCCGCCACCTCGATGGGGTGGGAGAAATAGGGATCGCCCGAGGCCCGAAGCTGCGAGCCGTGCATCTTCATGGCGAAGACGTAGGCGCGGTTGATGGCATCCTCGTCCGCAGCCGGATCGTAGGACTTGACGCGCTCCACCAACTCGAACTGGCGCATCATGGCCGGGGTCACCTCACCTTTCCGCCCAAGTGTGTACCGACCGAAGGCCGGCGGCAAAGAGGAAAAAGAATAAAAAAGCCGCCCGCCCCCACCTTAAGATGGGAACGGGCGGCCTTTTTCGGAAGGATTACTCGTCGCCCGAGTCCACGTCGAAATCGGCGCCGGTGTCGTTGATGGACATGCCGTCCTCGATCATCTCGTCCTCGTTGGCGACGGTCTCGAAGGCCATGTCGCGGTCGGGGATGAAGCCCTCCATCTCGTCCTCTTCCGGCTCGTCCACTTCGACGTGCTTCTGGAGGTTCTGGATCAGGGCGTTCTGCAGGCCGTCCAGCGGAACGGTGTCGTCGGCGATCTCGCGCAGAGCCACGACCGGGTTCTTGTCGTTGTCGCGCTCCACCGTCAGCTTGGCCCCGGCGGAGATGTCCCGCGCCCGCTGGCCGGCCATCAGCACCAGCTCGAAGCGGTTCGGAACCTTCAGTACACAGTCTTCAACCGTAACGCGCGCCATCGAAGATCCTTGCTTTAGGCAATCTCGGAAAGAGACAGCTTATATCGTCGCTTGGGCTTCGAAAGCAAGCCCCCATCCCTTCGCCCCCTTGCGGCCAGGCCCGATGCCCCCTACGTTGGGGTCATTCTTCCCGCTTTTGCGGGCCAAGCCTTTTCGACCAAGCGAGTACACCATGCAGTTCTATTCCGCCGAACGACTCGGCCTTTTCATCGATGGTTCCAACCTTTATTCCGCCGCCCGCGCCCTGGGCTTCGACATCGACTACAAGAAGCTCCTGAACCTGTTCGCCGGCAAGGGGCGGCTGATCCGCGCCTTTTATTACACCGCCCTGATGGAGGACCAGGAATACTCCCCCATCCGCCCGCTAGTGGATTGGCTGGACTACAACGGCTACACCATGGTCACCAAGCCGACCAAGGAATTCACCGATGCCATGGGCCGGCGCAAGATCAAGGGCAACATGGATATCGAGCTGGCCATCGACGTGATGGAGATGTGCCAGTACCTGGACCATGTGGTGCTGTTTTCCGGCGATGGCGATTTCCGCCGGCTGGTGGAGGCGGTGCAAAGAAAGGGCGTGCGCGTCTCGGTGGTCAGCACCATCCGCTCGCAGCCGCCCATGGTGGCCGACGAACTGCGCCGCCAGGCCGACGTCTTCATCGAGCTGTCGGACCTGGAAGGCCAGATCGCCCGCGCCCAGTCACACCGGGATGACCGGGCCTATCCGGCGGATTGATCATCATTGCCCCTCGCCGGGCGCGCCCATCCGGGCGCTTGGCCGCCGCCTCAATGGCGGCTGGCCGTCCGGCAAACCACTTCGTTCACCGGACGGCACGACATGAACCACCCCACCCCCGAGCCTGATTGCGGCCTGTGCCCACGGCTGGCCGAGTTCCGCCATGCCAATCGCGCCCAGTATCCCGGCTGGCATCACGATCCGGTGCCGTCCTTCGGCGATCTGAACGCCCGGCTGCTGGTGGTGGGCCTCGCCCCCGGCCTCAAGGGCGCCAACCGCACGGGACGGCCCTTCACCGGCGATTACGCCGGCGATCTGCTCTACGCCACCTTGGTCAAGTACGGACTGGCGCGGGGCGAATACCGGCAATCGGCCGATGACGGGCTGGAACTGGTGGACTGCCGCATCACCAACGCGGCGCGCTGCGTGCCGCCCGCCAACAAGCCCCTGCCCACCGAATTCGCCGCCTGCCGCCCCTTCCTGGCCGCCGAGATCAAGGCCATGCCCAACCTCAAGGGCATCTTCTGCCTGGGCCGGGAATCGCACCAGCAGGTGCTGTCCACCCTGTCCCTGCGCCAGGCCGCCCACCCCTTCGGCCATGGGCGCCTCCACGCCCTGCCCGGCGGTCTGGTGCTGGGCGACAGCTATCACTGCTCGCGCTACAACACCAATACCGGCCGCCTGACCGAAGCCATGTTCCATCAGGCCCTGGAAGCCCTGCTGGCGGCGCTGCGTTAATATTCCATTGAAGGGCCGATGCTATACTTCCGTCCGTGTATGCGGCGGGAGCGACCGGCATGACCGTCATCGAATGGAGCAACGAGCTGAAGCTGGGCGTTCCGGCCATGGATGCCGAACACCGCCAGCTCCTGCGCCTGACCAACGACTTCCTTACCGCCGCCAAGGAGCAGGCTCCGTTTACCCGCCTGACCCGCATCATGGGCGAGCTGATCGCGCGCACCCGCATCCATTTCCAGGCCGAGGAGACCCTGCTGGACCATTCCGGCTATCCCGGCCTGGCGGGACACCGGTCCGAGCATGCCCGCCTGCTGGTGGACGCCCAGCGGCTGTACGAGCGTTTCACCGCCCTGGAGGCCGACGCCGGCGCCGACGAAGCCGCCTCCCGCGACCTCACCGTGGAAGCGGCGCGGTTCCTGCAGCGCTGGCTGGTGGACCACATCCTGGCCGAGGACCGGCCCTACCGCCCCTACGTCATGAAGCTGACCTGAAGGTCAATCCCCGGACGGCAGGTCGGCGGCGAACAGGACGTTGTTCTTGCCTCTCCGCTTGACGGCGTACATGGCGGCATCGGCGCGCCGGATCAGGCCTGCCCCGTCCTCGGCGTCGTCGGGATAGAGCGCCACGCCGATGGAGCCCCGCACATGGGCGGTCCCAGCCTCCAACTCGTAGGGCTCGGCCAGGACCTTCAAAATCTTGCCGGCCACCAGGGCGGGATCGTCGCGGCCGTGCACTCCGTCCAGAATCACCACGAATTCGTCGCCGGCCAGACGGGCCAGGGTATCGGTCGCCCGCACGCAGACCGACATGCGCGACGCGGTCTGCTGCAGCAAGACGTCGCCGGCAGCGTGGCCCAGGGTGTCGTTGACCGCCTTGAAGCCGTCCAGGTCCAGGAACATCAGGGCGAAGCGCTTCTGCTCCCGCTTGGACTGGCGCACGATCTGGTTGAGACGGTCGAGGAACAGCGAGCGGTTGGGCAGGCCGGTCAGCGCGTCGTAATTGGCCTGGCGCCAGATGCGCTCCTCGTCCTCCTTGCGGTGGGTGATGTCCGAGAACACCGCCACGAAATGGGTGATGGCCCCGCTGACGTCGCGCAGCGCATTGATGGACAGCCACTCGGCATAGAAGGCGCCCGACTTGCGCCGGTTCCAGATCTCGCCCTCCCAGTGGCCGGTTTCCGAGAGCACCCGCCACAGATCGGCATAGAACTCGGGATCATGCCGGCCGGAACGCAGGAAACTGGGATTCTGGCCCCGCACCTCGTCCTTGGAATATTCGGTGATGGTGGTGAAGGCGGGGTTGACGAAGATGATGCGGTTGTCGGCATCGGTGATGACCACCGCCTCGGTCACCGTCTCCAGCACCTTGGAGGCCAGCAAGATCTGCTGTTCCGCCGCCTTGCGCTCGGTGATGTCGTAAATCCAGGCAAGATTGACAGCCTCACCAGCGAAGTCCAGGGAACGGATGGTCAAGAGGCTCCAGAACGGCGTCCCGTTCTTGCGGCGGAACTCCACCTCGGCGTCGTCCAGGCGTCCGTCCCGGCGCAGAAGGGCCAGAACAACCTGCCGCTGGGCGTCGTCCACATAATGCTCCCGCGCCTTCGAGCCCAGGAACTCCTCCTTGCTCATGCCGATGATGTCGGTGAAGCGGGAATTGGCGAAGACGACCCGTCCGTCGCGGCGCCGCGACACCGAAACGCCGACCGGGCTTTCCTCGAGGATTCGCCACAGCCGCTCCTCGCTTTCCTTGAGCCGCGCCGCATTGGCGGATCGCTCGGCGATGTCGGCCTGAAGCCGCAAGACCATGGGACGGAAGACACCGAACGCCGACAGCACCAGCAGGCCGACGGCCATGGCAACCGTCACCGCCTGCAGCTTCATCAGCTCGTCCATCTGGGATTCGCTGACCCGCTGGAAGCGGATGGTCAGTTCATCGAGGGACCGCAGCAACGAGCCCCCCGCCCCCGCCGAAATGGCGGCCAGGTCGGAATTGGTGGCCGACGGCCGGCTTCCCCCGGCCAAGAGGGTGCGGCCACGGGCGACGAAGACCCCAAGGTCGCGGTCGAGACTCCAGGGGGGAGCGGTGAACACCTCCATCACCGAGGCCGGCGGCGGCGACTTGTCGCCACGCATCAGACGGGCGTGCCGCTCCTCGATCTGGTCCAGGGTCTCGCCCAGCAGGCGCACCGTGATCGCCCGCTCCGCCTCCTCGACGATGACCAGGCGGTTGGCGGCGAAGGCCACCCGCTGCACCAGCATGCGCTGGCGACCGGCCAGGTTGACCAGTTCGGCGCTGCCCTCGGCGTCGGCGATCATGCGGGTCAGGGCGACGAACGACATCAGGGCAAGCGCGCCGAGCACCACCAGAACGGCGACATACCGTGTGGTCAGTTCCCGCGTGATCCGCTCACCCAGATCGGACATCCCCAATTTTCCCGCATAACCCAGGAATCATCATAGCGGCAAAGCAAGGGCATGTCTCGGCGGGTAGTGCTCGCCGGGACATACCTGCATTCACGGGATGGCATGAACGCCGATCTTAAGCTCCCGACAGGCGCTCCAGGGCTTCGCGCAGCTTAGCCACCGCCTGCGCCCAGTCGTCGCGGCGCTCGCGCTGCTCGGCCACCACCTCTTCCGGAGCCCGCGCCATGAAGTCGGCATTGCCAAGCTTCTTGTCCACCTTGGCGATCTCACCCTCCAGACGGGCGATCTCCTTGTCCAGGCGGGCCCGCTCCTTGTCCACGTCGATGACGCCGCCCAGCGGCATCACCAGGGTGGCCTCGTCCACCACCATCTGGGCGGCGCCGTGGGACGAGGCCTGAGCCACCCGCTCGGACGAAGCCTGGGCCTCGAAGGCGGTGAGGCGCGCCAGGCGGGTGATCAGGTCCGCATGGGTCTTGGCCCAGCCGCGCTTGGCCTCGGCCAGACCCGACACCAGCAGGTCCACCTGGGCCGAGGGCGGCACGTTCATCTCGGAGCGCACGCCGCGCACCGTCGAGATCATGCGCACCACCCAGTCCATCTCCTCCTCGGCCTCCGGCGCGGCAAGGCCGTCCAGGCTGGGCCAGGAGCGCAGCATCAGATCGCCGTCGCGCGCCGCGATCTGGCCCCACAATTCCTCGGTGATGAACGGCATCAGGGGATGCAGCACGTGCAGGACCTGGTCCAGCACCCAGGCGGCGGTGGCGCGGGTCTCGGCCTTGGCGGCCTCGTCACTGCCGTTGAAGATGGGCTTGGCGAATTCCAGGTACCAGTCGCAGAAGGTGCCCCAGACGAACTGATAGCAGCCGCCGGCCGCCGCGTCGTAGCGGTAGTTCTCGATGGCGCCGCCCACCTTGGCGGCCAGTTCGGCGGTCTTGGCGGCGATCCAGCGGTTGACGGTCTCCTTGACCGCCTTGGGATCGAAGCCTTGCACCGGGCGGCACTCGTTCATCTGGCAGAAGCGCGCCGCGTTCCACAGCTTGGTGGCGAAGTTGCGGTAGCCTTCCACCCGGCTCTCGGCCAGCTTGACGTCGCGGCCTTGCGCCGCCAGCGCCGCCAGGGTGAAGCGCAGCGCGTCGCAGCCGTATTTGTCGATCAAGTCCAGGGGATCGATGATGTTGCCCTTGGACTTGGACATCTTCTGGCCCTTCTCGTCGCGGACCAGGGCGTGGATGTAGATGTCCCTGAAGGGCACGTCGCCCATGAAGTGGATGCCCATCATCATCATCCGGGCGACCCAGAAGAAGATGATGTCGAAGCCGGTGACCAGCACGTCGCCGGGATAATAGCGGGCCAGTTCCGGGGTCTGCTCCGGCCAGCCCAGCGTCGAGAACGGCCACAGCGCCGACGAGAACCAGGTGTCCAGCACGTCGGAATCGCGGGTCAGCCCGACCGCCTTGCCGTAATGCTTCAGGGCGGCGGCAGCGGCCTCCTCTTCCGTCTCCTCGACGAAGAACGCCCCGTCGGGGCCGTACCACGCCGGCACCTGATGGCCCCACCAGATCTGGCGCGAGATGCACCACGGCTGGATGTTGCGCATCCATTCGTAATAGGTGTTCTCCCAGTGCTTGGGCACGAAGCGGGTCTTGCCGGTCTCCACCGCCTCGATGGCGGGCTTGGCGAGCGTCGCGGCGTCCACGAACCACTGGTCGGTCAGCCAGGGCTCGATCACCACGCCGGACCGGTCGCCATAGGGCACCATGTGGGTGTGGGGCTCGATCTTGTCCAACAGGCCCAGCGCCTCGAACTCGGCGACCACCTTCTTGCGGGCGTCGTAGCGGTCCAGGCCGCGATAGCCGTCCGGCACCTCGTCGTTGGTGCGCGCATCGCGGTCGAAAATATTGATCTGGGGCAGCGAATGACGCACGCCCACCTGGAAGTCGTTGAAATCATGGGCCGGGGTGATCTTCACCGCGCCGGTGCCCTTGGTGGGGTCGGAATACTCGTCCGCCACGATGGGAATCAAGCGATTACAAATGGGTAGCCGCACCATCTTACCCACCAGGGCGGTATAGCGCTCATCTTCAGGATGAACGGCAACCGCCGCATCGCCCAGCATGGTCTCGGGGCGGGTGGTAGCGACAGTAATATAAGTGTTTTCAAGGCCATCCACGGGATACCTGAAGTGCCACATATGGCCCTTCACTTCCCGCTGCTCAACCTCCAGATCAGAAATGGCGGTATGCAGCTTGGGGTCCCAGTTGACCAGACGCTTGGCGCGGTAGATCAGGCCCTGGCGATGCAGGGTGACGAACACCTTGCGGACGGCGGCCGACAGGCCCTCGTCCATGGTGAAGCGCTCCTTGGCCCAGTCGGGCGAGGCGCCCAGGCGGCGCAGCTGCCGCGTGATGGTGCCGCCCGATTCCGCCTTCCACTCCCAGACCCGCTTGATGAAGTCGTCGCGGCCCAGATCGTGGCGGGTGATCTTTTGCGCTTCCAGCTGGCGCTCCACCACCATCTGGGTGGCGATGCCGGCGTGGTCGGTACCCGGCTGCCACAGGGCATCCTTGCCGGTCATGCGGCGATAGCGGATCAGCACGTCCTGCAGGGTGAAGGTCAGCGCGTGGCCCATGTGCAGGCTGCCCGTCACGTTGGGCGGCGGCATCATGATGGTGTAGGGCTGGGCGTTGGACTCGGTGTGGGCGGCGAAGGCGCCCTGGGCTTCCCAACGCTCGTAATGCTTCGGCTCCACCTGGGTGGGGCTATACGTCTTTTCCAGCATGGCCATCGGACTGTCACTTCACTTGAAATGGGGACAAACAAGAAGGGCGGCCCGATCGCGCCGGGCCGCCCCATGGCTTCGAACCGGCGGAGATTAGTACTCTCCGGTGCGGTTTACCATCCTCTCGATCTCTTTCTTGACGATGCGCTCGATCATGTAGGGCAGGTTCTGGTCCAGCCATTCCGACAGGATCGGCTTCAACAGCTCGCGCACCAGATCTTCCAGGGTGACGGCGCTGTTGCCCAGGCCGAACGACTTCTGGCGCACGATCTCGCGGGCCAGATTGGTCAAGAGCGAGGCGCCGTGGTCGATGCTGGGCGGGCTCATCAGCCCTTCGTCGTCGGGCGGCGGAGCGCGGCGCGGCGGCGGGGGCTCGTAATCGTCCATCACCCGGCTGGCGGCGGCCATCACGGGGGCCGGCTCGAACTCGCCGAGATCGGCCTTGAAATCATTGATATCGAAAGCGGGCTCCGGCTCCTCGGGCGCTTCCTCCATGACCATGTCGTCGGTCAGTTCGAGGATGTCGTCGTCCATCTCCGGCTCAGGCTCGGGGATGGGCAGCGGCTCGGGCTCAGGCTCAGGCTCCGGTTCGGGCTCCGGCTCGGGGGCCGGGGCCGGCGTATCGAACAAGGAGTCGATATCGTCCTGGGCGAAGGTGGGAGTCGGCTCGGGCTCGGGCTCCGGTTCGGGCTCGGGCGGAGGCATGGGCTCCGGCTCCGGCTCGGGAGCGACCGGTTCGGGGGCCTTGGGCTTATCCTCGGCTTCATCTTCCGACAGGATGCGTCGGATAGAGGCGAGGATATCCTCCATTGATGGTTCTTGCTGGGCCTTGTCGTCGCTCATGTCACGGCTATTCTGTCTGCCTGCGCCCAAGAAAGGGACCTGCCGTAATAGTGACTTACGGCCGGTAACAAATGGTTAAAATTCCACGAGTCCCCAAGAGAAACCCGGATCAGCCACTCGACGCCGATCCGAGCCCCACTATTTCTACTCGTATCCTTTGTCCTTGTCGATGCCATTGCCGATCCATTGGCCACGGACATCGTCATAGTGCTTGGTCGGATCATAGACCTCGACGGGAAGATTGAGCCCCTGGGCGGTCATTTGCCCCAGGGCCGACTTGACCTGATAGGAGGCCGCCAGCACGTCGCGGCTGGCCTTGACCAGATTGACGCGGGCGTCGAACAGCTCCTGCTCGGCGTTCAGCACGTCCAGGATGGTGCGCGATCCCACCTTGGATTCCTCGCGCACGCCGGCCAGGGCCAGTTCCGAGGCCTTGATCTGGGCCTGATAGGAATTGGCCTGGGCGCGGGCCGCCTGCAGGCTCTCCCACGCTTTGGTGCCGGTTTCGATGGCGTCGCGCCGGGCCTGGTCGGCCTCGATGCGGCGCTGGCCGGCGGTATGCTTGGAAGCGCGCACGCGGGAATAGACGCTGCCCGATTCGTACAGCGGCACGCTGAGATTCAGCAGGACCTGCCGGTTGGTGTAGGAGGATTCCATGGTCGAATTCTGCAGTCCGCGAGTGATATCGGCGGACAGCGACACGGTCGGCAGCAACTCGCCCCAGATCAGGTCGATGTTGTCCTTGGCGGCGGCGTGGGTGAAATCGGCCGAGACCACGTTGGGATTGGCGGCCAGCGCCTGAGCGGTGACCTCCTCCAGGCTGGCGGGCAGGGCCGGCGGCGTGGCGGGAGCGGCCAGCGCCTCGGGCGGGCGGCCGACATTGTTGACGTAATTGGCCCGCGAGCTCTGCAGGTTGCCCTCGGCGGCGACGCGGTCGGCGGTGGCCTTGGCCAGGCGCGCCTCGGACTGGCTGACGTCGGTGCGGGTCAGCTCGCCCACCTTGAAGCGCTCCTGGGTCGCCTCGTACTGCTTGCGCAGCACCTGCTCGTTGTTGATGGAGAGCTTAAGGACCGCCTCGTCGCGCACCACGTTGAGATAGGCGGTGGCGGCGGCCAGCAGGATGGTCTGCTCGGTGGACGCCAGCAGGGCCCGCTCGCTCATCACCGAATTCTCGGCCTGGGCGGTGGCGGCCAGGGTGCGGCCGCCGCGGAACAGCGGCTGGCTGATGGTCAGCGCCTCGGTCCGCGGCGTGCGGGTCATGGAATATTTGCTGAGGGTATTGTTGTCATAGCTGCCCCGGCCGACGGACCCGGTCAGCGACACGGTGGGGCGCCAGTTGGACAGCGCCTGTGGAACGCCCTCATCGGTGGAACGCAGCTTGGCGCGCCGGGCCAGCAGGGTGGGGTTGGACGAATAGGTGGAGGCCAGCACCTCCTCCAGCGTCTCGGCGGCAACGGGGGTCGAGGCGGCCACAACCATGCATGCCGCGCCGATCAGCCGACAGCTTACCTTCCTCATTCAACACCTGTATTCAGCAATGCGGGTCCCCATCCCGGAACGACCTAATATCGCCCGAGAACATTAGACCTTGGACGGGGAAGATCAAGGACAAATCCAGCCCCCTGCCCTTGCGTCCGGGTGAGCGGCCCTGCCGTCACCCGGAACCAAGGGCGGGGTGGAAACTCAGAACACGAAGCCGGCCTTGGGCGCCATGCCGGGCAGATAGGGGGTGGAGCCGTCGAACAGCGCGCGGCGGCCGAACGTATCGCCCACCCGCACCACCTGCACCACCTTGCCGGCGCCCCTGGTGCCGGAATCGACCACCGCCACCAGACGGCCGCCGTCGCTCAGCTGGCGGCACAGGGCGGCAGGAACGTCCGCCACCGCGCCCACATAGACGATGACGTCGTAGGGCGCCTGGGCGGAATAGCCGGCGGCCGGATCGCCGCTCACATAGGCCACGTTGTCGATGCCCTGATCGGACAGGGCCTGGGTGGCGCGGGCGGCCAGGTCGGCATCGCTTTCCAGCGCCATGACGGTGCTGGACAGTTTGGCGAGCACGGCACTGGCCCAGCCGGTGGCGTCGCCGATGGCCAGCACCACGTCGGTGGGCTGGACGGCAGCCGCCTGGAGCAGACGGGCCAGCACCAGCGGCTCGATCAGATAGCGTCCGCCGCCGATGGACACGTCCTCGTCAACATAGGCGAAGCCGCGCATGGATTTGGGCAGGAAGGCCTCGCGCGGGGTCGATGAAATGGCCCCCGATACCAGCAGATCGTGCACCTTGTTGGTGCGGATCTGGTTCTCGACCATATTGAATCTGGCGCCGGCGTAATCCATGGCCCTCGGGCTCCCATTTTGATCGTCGAAGTCTTTGACGGGCCCGCCCCCCTGTTTTGCACGGGCAGAGCCACGGGTGGAATTTATAGGCCCGAGCGTGCGCGAAAACAATGCTGCGAAAAGGCTGAAACAGCCGCTTGACCCGGTATCGAACAGCGCGTATAAGCAGCGTCCTCACGTCGGCACCCGCCGGCTGGGCCGGTTGGCCGGGTGGCAGAGTGGCTATGCAGCGGACTGCAAATCCGCGTACGTCGGTTCAATTCCGGCCTCGGCCTCCACCGTCCCCAGGTCCGGGTACGAACGTGAGACACAGAATTCCTCGGCTTGCCGCTACCGCTTGGGCAGGCCGTTGATCCGGAGTAGCTCAGCGGTAGAGCAGCCGGCTGTTAACCGGCTGGTCGGGGGTTCGAATCCCTCCTCCGGAGCCAATGAAGGGCCTGGAAAGCGCGGCAAGCCGCTGTTTTCCAGGCCCTTTGCATTCCAGCTTTTCCTTGATGCCCCTTGCGCTTGGGGGCATACCAATCCTGAAACGCTGGAAAACGGGACTCACCATGACACGCACAGGCAACCGGGTCTTAACCGTCCTCGCTCCGCGGCAGTTGTACGACTTCATCATGGAGACGGGCTTCATCCGCGACGTCCTGCTGAGCAAGGTCGATGCTCCGGTGCGGATGGTGCTGGGCGAGCAGGACCGGCAGATGCAGGCCATGGACGACGTTCTGGTCATCGACTTCGAGAACCGGCTGAGCGCGGTGGTCAACGCCTTCGCCGCGGCGCCGTTCCGCAATGTGGGCGTCCTGCACATGGCGGACGAGACGCTTTCCGCCGATTGCTCCTACTACCCCAAGGTCGATTACGTCCTGCGCAATTACTGGCGTCCCGAGGCGCTGGAAATTCCGGCCGGGAGCCGCTGCCAGGGCGCCATTTGGGTGCCCAACGGTTACCGCACCGGCGTCGGCCCCTGCCCCGCTGCGGGTCTGCTGCCCTTCGAATTGCGCACCACCCCCATGACCTTCATCGGCCGCACGCCGCCCGAGCTGGCCGAGCGCCACCGCATGATGGAGGTGATCCAGGCCAACGACCTGCCGGCGCGGCTGGAAACCACCCTGAAGTTCGGCGGCGAGTTCAGCGCCCACAGCTATCGGGCGGTGATGGAAGACACCCGCTTCGCCTTGGTGCCCGGTGGCAACTCGGTCGAAACTATCCGCCTCTACGACGCCCTGGAGACGGGGGCCATTCCGGTCTGCCTTGATGCCCCCTTCCTCAGGGACGAACGAACCGCCGGCGGCATTCCCGCCGTGATCCTGTCCTCGTGGGATGAACTGCCCCGGTGGTGGCAAAGCGTCGAGGCCGATCCCGCACGCTATGCCGATCTCCAGCGCCAAGTCATCGCCTGGTGGACCGCCTTCAAGGAGCGTCAGGCCGACCGGGTGGCGGAGCTGATCAACAATGCCTTCGCCCGGAGCGCGGGATAGTCACTCCCCGGTGAAGCTGGGCGGGCGCTTCTCGCGAAAGGCCCTGACCCCTTCCTGGTAATCGTGGCTGTCGTAGACCTGGCGGCGCAGGCCCTGAACCCGCTCGAACATGCGCGGCGTGATGGAATGGGCCGAGGCCAGCACCCGCATCTCCTCCTTCATCACCGCGATGGCCAAGGGCGCCAGCTTGGCGATGTCGCGGGCCATGTCGGTGCAAAAGCCGGTGATGGCGTCGGGCTCCACCAGATGGTTGACGATACCCAGCGCCTGGGCGCGGGCCGCGCCCACCGGCCGGGCGGTGAACGCCATCTCGCGCACCACGTGGATGCCGGTGACGTTCATGAAGGTCAGAAGGCCCGAGACGTTGTAGGGAATGCCCAGCTTGGCCGGGGTGAGCGCGAAGGTGGAATCGGGCGTCGCCACCACCATGTCGCAGGCCAGCGCCATCTCGCAGGCCCCGCCCCACACGCCGCCCTCGATCAGGGCGATGACCGGAGCCGGGAACTCCTCGATGGCGCGGATCACCACGCGCAGGGGATCGCTCCAGCCCAGGGGGTCGCGGTGGGCGCTGGGCAGCTCGGATACGTCATGGCCCGCCGACCACACCTTGCAGCCAGGCTCGGCCCGCAGGATCACCGTCCGCGCCTTGGCCCGCGACGCCTGGGCCAGCCCGTCGATGATGCCGTCGATCATCACCTCGGACAAGACGTTGCGCTTGGCCTGGTTGGTCATGGTGATGACGGCCAAATGGCCGTCCAGCTCGATCAGCGTACCCGTCATGATTGCCCTTCTTTCTCGCCCCAGCCGTCGGCACAATGGCACGAAAGAGCCTGCCTCCCAAGTCATGAACGATTTCGAGAAGCGGGCGATTGCCCCCCGGCCGGTCCGCCCGTACACTGCGTCAAACACTCTTGCGGGAAGCGACACCATGTCTGATCAGGAACGCATCATCGAATTGACCGCCACCCTCGCCGACGTGGTCTCCCGCAAGGTGGAGGAGATCAAGAAGGTGACCGGCACCACCCGCATCCTGGCGCTCAACGCCCTGATCGAAGCCGCCCGCGCCGGCGAGGCCGGCAAAGGCTTCGCCGTGGTGGCCGGCGAGGTGAAGAACGTGTCGGAAAGCATCGACGGCATCACCCAGTCGCTGGAAGCCGAGATGGGCGCCGCCGTCGACGAACTGGGCAAGCTTGCCGGCCGCCTGCGGGCCGACGCCGCCGAATAGTCCGATGTTCCCGCCCCCCAGGATCAGCCGCCCCCTCGCCTCGTTCGGCCTTGCCGTGCTGCTGGGCCTGGGGGCCGCCGGCCCGGCCGTGGCCGGCTATGACGAGGGGCTGGCCGCCTATCAGAAGCGGGACTGGCCCGCCGCCATACGGGAATTCAAGCCGCTGGCCGCCCAGGGCAACGCCGCCGCCCAGGCCCGGCTAGGCCACATGCTGTTCGAGGGCTTGGGCGGCCCACGGGACGACGTCGAGGCGCTGCGCCTGCTCAACGCCGCCGCCTCGGCCGGCGATTCCCTGGCCCAGCACTTCCTGGGCAACGCCTATTTCAACGGCCGCGCTGTCCCTAAGGACATTTCCCAGGCCCTGGTCTGGTTCGGCCGCGCCGCCGACAAGGGCCAGCCGGAATCCCTTCACGCCATGGGCGAGATTCATTTCAACGGCCTCGGCATCAACAAGGACGAGGGCAAGGGCGTCGACTATTTCAGGCGCGCCGCCGAAAAGGGCTGGGCCGCCTCGCACGAACGCCTCGCCACCCTCAGCTGGGATGGCCGCGCCATGCCCACGGACAAGGCCAAGGCCCTGGAACACGCCCGCATCGCCGCCGAGGCAGGCCGCCCCGTCGCCCAGTTCGTTCTGGGCCTGGGCTACCTGCTGGGCCAGGGGGGCGTGGAGAAGGATCTGGCCAAGGCCGCCCCATGGTTCCGCAAGGCCGCCGACCAGGGACACCCCCAATCCCAGCACAATCTCGGCGTCATGTACGCCAACGGCCAGGGCGTGCCGAAATCCCCGGTGGACGCCTATGTCTGGATGGCACTGGGCGCCCAGCGGGCACCGGCCAATCTGAAGGCCAATTACGAGAAGGAAAGCGAAGCGGCCGCCTCCCGCCTGTCTCCCGCCGAACTGGAGACCGCGCGCGGCCGGATCGCCCAATGGAAGCCGAGCAACGCCGCGGGAGTCCAGGTGGCCGGCGCCGCCCCTTCCGCCCCCGCTCCGGCGCCGCCCGCGGCCCAGCAACCGGCCACCGCCCCGCCGCGTCCCACCGGCGGAAAGATGACCACCGGATCGGGCTTCGTGGTGTCCACCGACGGCGTGGTGATGACCAACGCCCATGTGGTGGAGCAATGCCGCACCATCACCGTCAAGCCCCAGGACGGCCCCGCCGAGATCGCCTCGCTGAAGGCCAAGGACGGCGCCAACGACCTGGCCCTGCTGAAAACCTCGCTGCGGCTGCCGGAAATCGCCCGCTTCCGCCAGGACCGGCCGCTGCGCTCGGGCGACGAGGTGGTGGTCATCGGCTATCCCCTGTCCTCGCTGCTGTCGCGCGAACCCAACGTCACCGCCGGCGTGGTCAGCGCGCTCAACGGCATGCGCGGCGACCCGCGCCACTACCAGATCACCGCCCCCGTCCAGAAGGGCAATTCCGGCGGGCCGCTGATCGACATGGGCGGCAACATCGTCGGCGTGGTCACCTCCAAGCTGAACGCCATGAAGATCGCCGACAAGACCGGCGACCTGCCCCAGAACATCAATTTCGCCATCAAGGCCGATCTGGCCCGCAGCTATCTGGACAGCAACGGCGTCAACTACCAGACGGCGGCGTCCTCTGCGCAATTGTCGGTGGCCGACGTGGGCGAGCGCATCAAGCGCGTCACCGTCTTCATCGAGTGCCGGGTGGAGTAGGGTTCGACAAGGAGCCCCTCGCCAGCCTGGTGATTCCACACAGGATTCCGGCGCAACAGCATGGATGGCCGGGACGAGCCCGGCCATGACGATAAAGAAAGGGAAAGGCGGAGGCCCTAAGCCCGTTTGCGCACCCAGGGCAGGATGCGGCCGCGCATCTTGCGGTCGGTTTTCATGATGTGCTCCTGCAGCCAGATGGCCAGGAAGCTGCGCATGTTGTCGGTGGCGACCTTCAGGTCGCCCCAATCGCCGGCCCGGTGCTTGACCAGGAATTTGTCCAGCGTGGCGCGCAATTCGTCGTGCTGGCGCTTGTTCTCGGCGTAGCCTTCGTAATTGGCCTCCAGTTGCGCCGTCTCTTCCCGCTCGAAATGGTCGTGCACATAGGCCTGGAGGCGTTCGAGAATGCGGCCGATCTCTGCCGGATCCACCTGCCCGGAGGTGGTCTTGCAGGCCTCCTCGAATTGCCTGACCAGGGCGAACAGCTCCTGGTGGTCGTCATCGACCACGTCGATGCCGACCCGCATGTGCTCCTGCCAGGTTGCCACGCATACCTCCATCCCTTCCCGACCCACCGGAAAGGATGCGCCCATCGGTATTGGCTGGCAAGAAACGGATTATGGCGAGCTGAGATCGAAAGATGGCCCGCCGTTGCGCTGTGTGGCGCGCAGCCGCCGGGCCGCCTCGACGTCCAGCTCCATGTTGAAGTCCTTGCGGTAGCTGGTGGTGGCGCCCACCGCTTCGTCGACCACCAGGCCCAGGACGGCGGCGCCGCCGGTGAAGACGATGAAGGCGGTATTGCCCCACAGCCAGCCGCTGCCCCCCGCATTCAGGGTGTTGACGGTGCGCCTGAAGCCCGGGGCCTCGCAGGTGACGGTGATGGGGGCCGCCTTGTGCGGCAATTGCACCTGGGCCGGAGTGACGATGTCGGCGGAAAAGCCGTCGCCACTCAGATGGCAGCGGGCCCCGGCCGGCTGGGTGGCGATGTTGACCTCCGACGACGGGCCGTTGACCATGGAGGCGCATCCGGCCGCCAGCAAAGCGGCCGAAACCGCGCAGAAATGCTTCACGACGGGACTCCCGCGTCCTGCCGCTGGGAGGAGAAGATGCGCTGGCGGCGCTGGTACAATTCCAGCAGCTTCCACCGCGCCACCGGGATGTCGCGCACCATGGAGCCCGGCACCAGCAGCAATTCGCTGCGCATGGCCGCCACCAGACGCCCCTGCCCGGCCTGGGAGAACAGGACCTCGGATTCGTTCAAAGGCTCGCCGATGCCGCAATATTCGACCACGGCGCCGTCCATATGACGGTCGAGACGGCCGTCTCGGACCATGAAGACGAAGTCCTGGCCGGTCATGTCGATCTCCTCGCCGGTGGCGAGGTAATAGGGCTGGCAGGTCTCGGCGATGCGCACCTCGGTGAGGTTGGACAGGCTTTCGCCAAACAGCCAGGTGTGATTGAAGAAATTCCTGAGATCGGCAAGGCGCGAGATGCGCTCGCTCATCTCGTTGCGCTCGACGAAGCTGCGGTACAGCCCGGACGGGATCTTCAGCGCGCGCACGAAGCTGAGCGCCCGGTAGGTCTCGAACGACGGCTCGCCCGACAGGGCGTAGGACTCGCCGATCATGGCACCGGCCGAAAGCATGGCGGTCTGGTCGGAATCGGGCTCGATGGTCTCCACCAGTCCCGTCAGGATCAGGTGGACGTCGTCGCAATAGCTGCCTTCGCGCAGCAGGATGGTTTCCGGGTTGAAAGTCACCACCGGGTGGTTGAGCAGAATGCGGATCTGATGCTCGGGCACGCCCAGGAAGTACTCGGCCAGATAGCCGTGGGCGGCGCGCAGGCGGTATTCCTGGTAGGACGGGATCAGGGCGTCCACGGTGCCGAAGGGCGCGCCCGAGCCGATGCTCTTCTGCGCCTTGGTAAGCTGAAGGGCGGTGTGGGACAGGATGATCTTTTCCGACTTGT
The DNA here is from genome assembly GCF_002105535.1 of Magnetospirillum sp. ME-1. Classification (GTDB taxonomy): domain Bacteria; phylum Pseudomonadota; class Alphaproteobacteria; order Rhodospirillales; family Magnetospirillaceae; genus Phaeospirillum. The sequence goes on from NZ_CP015848.1 coordinate 1,760,460, forward strand.
CCTCGCGGAAATCCTCGGCGCAGCCATGGATCAGGCCGCCGCCGATATCCAGCTTCTTGACGTCGGCGGGGACCAGATAATCCTCGCGCACCTGGACCATCAGCTCGCTGCTGATGCCGTGGCGGGTCTCGTCGTCGTCCACCATCTGCCCCAGCACGTCCAGCGACACGATGTCGGCCATGTGGGCGTAGGAGCGGAACCCGTCCTCCCACGGGGTGCGGAAATGAAAGACGGTGGTCTCCACCGGATGGGGCGAGAAGATGGGGCGCACCTCCAGCCCGTCGATATCGTTCCACACGCCCAGTTGCAGGTCGCAGATCTCGAAATATTCACCGAACGAGTCTTCGCCGATATTGGTCAGCGCCGCCAGCTTCTTGGCCACCGAGGAGCGCACCGCCGGCAGAGCGTAGTACTTGATGCGGTGGTCGGCGCGGAACAGGGTGGTCAGGCCGCAGAAATGGTCGTCGTGGCAATGGGTGTGGAAGATGCCCTCCACCTCCTGCACGCCGATGCCCAGCGCCTGCAGCGCCGAATGGATGTTGGGGCCGGCGTCGATCAGGTAGATCTTGCCCTGGAACATCAGGATGGAGGACATGGCGGCCCGTTCCGGGTCCCAGCCGTCGCCTTCGCCCGAATGGACCACCGAGAAGTACTCGCGCTCCAGGTCGTGGTAGCCCAGGTGGTAGGGCGTCTCGTAGGTGCGGCCCGCCCCCAGGTTGAGGTCGACCATGACCGTTTCGTCTGCGTATGCAAACTCGAAGACGTTGACCTCCAGACGCCGCACCGTCACCCCACCGGGCAGGATGGCCGCGCCGTCGCCGATGATGCAGGTGTCGAGCAGATCCTGGGGCGGGCGAATCGCCCCGAAGGCGAAGCGCAGCTTCATGCGCATCCATTCGGCGGCCATGTCGGGCGGCACCTGGGCGGCGATCAACTCCTCTTCCGACAGCAGGCCGTAATTGCCGCGCATGACGTATTCCATCTGCGCCTCGACCTGCTGGGCCAGGCCCATCAGCAAAGGCTTGCGCCCCGAGCAATTGGGATGGCCGGGAATGATCATTCCCTGGCGGTAGAGCATCTGCAGGATGGGAAATTCCGACAGATTGGAGAACGCGCCGTTCTGCAGCGGCACGTCGGACAGCAGGATGGCGTTGGGGCCGGTCTCGAACGTCACCCCGGCCCGTTCGGTGGGAACGATCAGGCCGCGCTTGATCAGATGCTTGACGCTGTCGGCGGGACAGCCGCACAGGACGCGCAGATCCGCTTCCGGGACCTCGACCCAGCTTATACCCGACGATACAGCAACGACCCGCATGCGGCTTCCCCCCACAGGACCGCGTTCCGGTTTTGGCTGTGAATGACGCCCGACTTTCGCCATCAACCACCAACCATGAAGAATGCCGACCAGATGTACGGCATGCTCCACTGGCTGTTGCGCAACATTTCCAGCTGAGCCTCCCGCAAGGCATCATGAGGAGTCTTGCCCGCCAGAAGCCTTTTGTAAAGAGCCGCCATCAAGGTCTGGGTTCCGGCGTCGCTGACTTCCCACAGGGAAGACACCACCGACTGGGCCCCCGCCTCCTGGAACGAGCGCCTCAAGCCATAGACGCCCTCGCCCTCGTGGACCTCGCCCAGGCCGGTTTCGCAGGCCGACAGGATGGCCAGCTTGGTGCCGGTGAGATCGAGGCCCAGCACCTCCAGCGCGGTGAGCACGCCATCGTTGTCGGTATCGATGTCGCCCAGCACCTGGGCGTTGGAGTTGATGCCGGCAAAGGCCAGGCCGGCGCGCAGCAGCGGATTGTCGCCGGGCGGCGGGAACTGGAAGTCCGAGGAGCGCTGCAGTTTCAACAGGCGCTTCCTCAGCGTATCGTCGGCCTTGAGGAAGAAGCCGTGGGTGGCGATATGCAGCACCTCGGGCGGCTCGTTCATCTCGCGCAGCACTTTTTCCTGGGCGGCGGCCTTGGAGTAGATGTTGGTGGGCTTGCCCTGGCTCTCCACCGTCTTGACGATCAGCTGGCCTTCCTTCTCGGCGCCGGGCAGCGGGTCGAACTTCAGGCCGCGCATGCCGCTCATGCCGCGCACCGCCGACTGGACGTCGTTGCCGGCCGAGCGCGACCGCGCCTTTTCCAGGGTCGCCTTGCCGGTCACTTCCTCGGTGTTGTAGTCGGGGCCGGCATTGATCAGATAGCCGCCCTTGGCCGCCGGAATGGACGACGGCAGCAGGTCGCGGCTGGAATTCAGGACATGCAGGTCGACCCGCTCGATCAGGTACTTACGGTTGGGCTCCACCAGGGCGCTGATGGGCAGGATGTTCAGCATGCCGTCGGGAATGACGTAGACCTTCTTGCGCCCGCCCAGCGCACGGTCCAGCGGCTGCCACACCTGCTTGTGGACCTGCTGGCCGATATCGAGGAGATCGTCCATGTCGATCTCTTCGTTCTGGATCTCGGTGCGGTACTTGACGATGGCCTCGTCGATGGTCTTGAGCGAATCGTACTTCACCAGACCATAGACGGGATTGTCGCCATCCTTGCGTAGCGTGGCGGCCACCAGCTTCTGGCTGCCGTCCTCGCCGTAGATGAAGAAGTCGACCACCACGGATTCGGCCGGCAGCGCCTTGACCAGATCGTCCAGCGCGATGGCCGCCACCGAATGCTGGAAGCGGGTGGAGGCGCGTCCCAGCGCGCCCTGAAGGTCGTTGATCTTCTCTTCCAGGCCGTTGATGACTTCGACGTGGTTGTCCTTGGTTTCCTCGGTGGGCCCCGACAGGGTCAGCGCGGCGAGGCGCTTTCTCACCTCGGCCAGTTCCTCGGTCAGCTTGGTCAGCTCGGGATCGCGCGATAGCCGCGTCACCTGCTGGATCTCCGACGCCACCTTGAGCAGCATGCCCTTGCGGTTGAGGCTGATTTCCATCAGCGCCTTGCCGGCGGTGGGCTCGTCCAGCTTGGTCAGCAGCGCCACGTAAGCCGCCAGTTCGGGGGCGTGCAGGCGGACATAGCCTTCGCGGGCGTTGTCGCCGGTGACGTAGAGCACCCGGTTGAGGAATTCGGTGCGGCGCTTGAAGGTGGTCTGGCGGGTGGCGAAGGCCGACTTGAGATCGCCCATGTCCTCCTGCACCGAGGCCAGGGTGTTCAGGGTCTCGAAGGTGTAGGGATGGCTCGGCCCCAGCGACGCCTCGTCGCCGGCCAGGGTCTTGGTCAGAAGGGCGCCGGCCTCCTTCAGCTTCTTCTGGGTGCGGTACAGCGCCGCCAGGTCGTGCATGGACCGCAGCGTGTCCAGATGCTTCTCGCCCAGTACCGAGCGCCGTCCGGCCAGCGCGGTGTCGAAGGCCTTCTCCGCCTCAATCAGCTTGCCCTGGCGATGCAGGGCGCGAGCCAGGTTGTTCAGCGCCTTCAAGGTGTTCTGGTGCCTGGGCCCATAGGCCTTGACCCAGGCCTCGTGCACCGTCTTGAACATGGGCGCCGCCCGGTCGTACTCGCCCTTCAGCATGTAGAGATAGGCGAGATTGTTGGTGGCGGCGATGGTGTCGGGATGCTTGGGCCCGATGGTCTTGCCGAACACGGTGATGACGCTCTGGTACAGCGGTTCGGCCTTGTCGAACACGCCCTGGCTTTCATAGAGCAGGGCCAGATTGTTCATGGTGGTGAGCGTCGCCGGATGGGTCTCGCCGAAGGCCTTGCGCCCGCCGTCCAGCGCGCCCCTTAAGAAAGGCTCGGCCCGCTCGTAGATGCCCTCCTTCTCGAGAATCTCGCCCACGTTGTTGGCGGCGATCACCGTCGAGCGGTGCTCGTTGCCCAGCACCTTGCGGTAGCGTTCCCACGCGTCGGTGAAGGTCTTTTCCGCCTCCAGCAGGCGGCCCTGCTTGCGGTAGATGGAGGCCAGCGAGGACAGCGCCGCCACGGTGTTGGGATGGGCGGCGCCCAGCGCCTGGGTCTGGGCGTCCAGAACCTCCTTGGCCATCTTCTCGGCGGCGTCGTACTCGCCGCGGTCGTCGAGAACGTCGGCCAGATCGCCCTTGGCCGACAGCAGGTTCGGCTGGTCGCCCGCCGCCTGGGCGTCGCGTACCACGGATTCCAGCATCGCCTGCGATTCCGGCAGGCGGCCCTGGCGGTGATAGAGCCCGCCGGCCTCGATGCGGGTGGTCAGGCTGAGCGGGTCGGCGGGCGCCACCGCCAGCTTCTGGATGGAAACCGCCTGATCCAGCAGGGTGGCGGCCGCAACGTAGTCGCCCTGGGCGCGCTTGAAGGCGCCCTGTTGCGCCAGGCAGCGCGAGAACTCGCCGTGGGCCTCGCCATAGACCTTGCGGCTGGCCGAACAGGCGGACTCCAGCAGCTTGTCGGCATCCTTGGCCTTGGACGCGTTGACCTGGGCGCGGGCCAGGGCCAGCTGCAGGCTGATGGTCTGGGGATGGGCGGCGCCCAGCCCGGTGGCGGACGCCTTGGCCGCCCACTCATAGATCTTCGCCGCCTCGCCGAACTTGGCCTGGGAGGAATAGAGCCCGGCCAGGGCCTGTTGCACCTTGACCGTTTCGGGGTGGGCGTCGCCCAGCGACGCCTGGGACAGCTTCACCGCCAATTGGTAATTGGCCTCGGATTCCTCGATCTTGCCGGCCAGCTGCTGCAGGGCGGCCAGGTCGGTGGCGCTGATGATGGTGGCCAGATGGCCCTCGCCCAGATTGTCCTTGGCGATGGACAGCGCCTGGGCCGCCTCCTCGATGGCCTTGGGCAGATCGCCGCCGCCCGCCGAGGCGATGGCCTGCTGGTGGGTGCGGTTCCACAGCATGGCGGCGCGCTGTTTCGCCTGGGGCACGCCGGACGCCGCCTGCTGCTTCTCGGCCACCCAGGCGGGCAGCGTCGAACGGGCCTTGGTGATCTCGGCCCCCAGGCGCTGGACGTCGGCCGACTTGCCGGCGGCCATGGCGTCGCGCGCCTGGCCGATCAGGTCGTCGGCGGATTGGGCCAGGGCCGGAGAGGCGGCGATCAGCACCGCCAAAGCGGCGCCACTCAGCAACGTCAAGGCACGCGAAGCCATCATTGAACCCTCTCTCTTGTGCCGCCGGCCATTCCCCAATGCCCGATAGTGACGGCTAGCTCTTTTCCTTGTGGGTGTAGACGCCGTCCCAATCCGACCCCGGCGGTTCCTCCATGAAATGCTCGATGCGGGCGAGATAGGTCTTGTAGATCACCCGTTCGGGGTCGGCATTGTGCAATTCCTGGAAGGCCATCCGGGCGGCATCCCACTTCTGCTCGCGGAACATGGTCAGTGCCGCCAGGTGCCTGGACAGGGCCGCCACCGTCTCGGCATCCACCTCGCCCTCGAAGCCCAGGGGCTCGTACAGACGGACCGGGGTGTCCTTGCCCTTCACCCGCACCAGATCGATCTCGCGGCTGATCAGGCCGGGAACCGCCGCCTGGGTGTATTCGGTGACCATCATGTTGACGCCGTACTGCTTGGTCAGGCTTTCGACGCGCGACCCCAGGTTGACGGCATCGCCCAGCACCGTATAGGCCATGCGGAAGTCGGATCCCATGTTGCCCACATTCATGATGCCGGTGTTGAGCCCGATGCCCACCTTGATGGGCTTCCAGCCGCGCGCGATGAAGTCGTCCTTCAGCTCGTCCATCTTCCTGACCATGCCCAGCGCCGCCTGGACGGCGTGGCGGGCGTGGTCGGCATCGTGGAGCGGGGCGCCCCAGAAGGCCATGATGGCGTCGCCCATGTATTTGTCGATGGTGCCGCGGTGATCGTGGATCACGTGGGTCATGGGGCTGAGGAAGGCGTTCATCAGCACGGTCAATTCCTGCGGCGCCAGGCCTTCGGAAATGGTGGTGAAGCCGCGCACGTCCGAGAACAGCACGGTCATCTCGCGCGATTCGCCGCCCACCGTCACCTGCTGGCCGGTCTTGTTCATCTCGGCCACCAGTTCCGGCGGGATGTACTGGCCGAAGGTCTTGGCGATCTGCTGCTTCTGATTGCGCTCGATCATGTACTGGCGGAACTCCACCAGCAGATAGGACAGGATCAGCGCGAGCACGGCATAGGACATGGACACCACCACGCCCAGATTCACGTACAGCGCGCTGCCCGCCAGGATGAAGCCCAGCCCCAAGGCCACCACGAACATGCCGCGCAGCAGCGGCCGGGTGAGATAGAGCGACAGCAGGATCATGGCCAGCATCAAGGCCAGGGGCGGCACGGCATCCATCACCGGGCTGGCGGCGCGCAAGGGTGCCCCCTTGAGGATCGAACTGATGGAATCGGCGATGATCTCCACCCCGTAGACCATGCCCACGGGGGTATCGAACCAGTCGTGCGACACCTCGGAGGTGTCGCCCAGCACGACGATCTTGTCCTTCACCCAGAATTCCAGCTCGGCCAGCTCGCGCTCATCCAGCTGCGAGATGTCGAGGAATTCAAGAGCGGAGAGGCCCGCCGACTGGCTGAGGAAGCGCGTGCCGGTGGGCAGCGGCGGAAAATCGATATAGAGCTTGTTCTGATGATCCAGCGGTACCTTGAGATCGCCCAGGATCAGGGTATTGCCGTCCAGCTTTGGCTCGACGCCCAGGAACATGGCGGCCGCCTTGACCGCAAAGGGCCAGCCTCCCTTCTCGCCGGTCATCTCGGGGAAGACCTTGAGGCGCGACAAGGTGGTGACGATCTTGGAATTGGACTGGATGTTCGTGTAGGCGCTGGCCGAAGCGGCGTCCAGCGCGGTGGTGGGATAGTTGATCTTGACGAACTTGCCGTCCCGGAACTCGCCCTGGGCCACCAGCAGGGTATTGCCCGCGTCGGCCAGCGCCTTGGCCAGGGCCGGGTCCTCGTTGTACGAGGAGGGGAAGTCCATCAGCATGTCGACGGCGATGACCTTGGCGCCCAGCGCCTTCAGGTTGGTCACCATGGCGCCGATGTCGGTGCGCCTGAGCGGAAAGCTCTTATAGGCCTTGAAGAACGCCTCGTCGGTGTTGACCACCACCACTTCGGGCGAAACGGCCAGCTTCTTGGCATCGCCATAGGCCAGCCGCAGCTGGTGCCGGAAGGACAGCGTCTGGTCCTCCAACAGGGCGAACCACTCGAAGTGCTGCGCGGGGATAGCGACCAGGAAGAGGATGAGGGTGAAGAGAATGTCGTATCGCTTGGTCATTCCGCTCATGGCGCTCCCCGGAATCAAGAAGGGCGCCCTCCTCGCGGAAGAGGGCGCCCCGTAAAGGTCAGTTGGCGTTGAGCTTGTCGTTGTAGACCAACGCTTCCTTCTGCTTCAGCTCGACCAGCTTCAGCTCGTTGTAGGCGCGGATGAGCAACGGACGCATCTCGTTGTCGTCCTTGTTCTCGTCGAAGTACTTGCGATACAGGTCCATGGCCGCCACGGTGGCGCCCTTCTCGTCCAGCAGATTGGCCACCGAGAAGTCGTCCTTGGGGTTGATGGCGCGGATCTTGGCGATGTTGTCGGCCAGCGCCTTGTCCTCGGCCGCCGACAGCCACATGATGGCGCCTTCCTTGTCGGCCTCGGCCACCTTCTGGCCGTTCTCCATCACCGCCACGGTGAAGCTGTGCTTGCCGGGCGACAGCTCCGGCACCTTGAAGCGGACCAGGTCGCCATCGGCGCCGGGCACCTGATGGGCGGTGCCGTCGATGGTCAGCACGAAGGAGTGCTGCTTGCCGAAGCCCTGCCAGGCCAGTTCGGGATAGGTGGCGGACAGGGTGACCTGCTGCACCACCCGCAGCTTGATGGCGGCGTCCTTGGCGACGCCGCGGCGCACGGTGGTATACCGCTGGGCCTCGGCGAAGCGGTTGCCCAGGCCGGCCACCAGGTCGCCGGACGCGGCTTCGGGGGCGGACAGCTTGCCGCTGACCACCTTCAGCGCATTGCCGGCCACTTCGATCTGGCTGCCCGAGGCGATGGTCTGGGCCATGTTGGTGGCCTGGTCGACCAGCTTGCCGGACCCATCGGCGCCGGTACGGATCATGTCGCCGGCAAACAGGTACTTGTTCCGGTTGACGGGCTTCCAGGCGGTGCCGTCCCGGCTGTGCTCGACGGTGCCGCTGACCTGCATCAGCAGCGAAACCGGCGGATCGGCGGCCAAGGCCCCGCCAGGGACCTGCGAAACCAGCAGCCCAACCGCGAAAATCAAGGCAGCGAACAGTTTGCTCTTCATCTTGGCCTCCTTAGCCGATTCTTCGGAGTCTAGCATAGAAGCGGCCCCTCCATAATCAGGCGGGAACACTACTCCGTCAAACTTCGTTACGAATTTATGCTCCGGCTCAAACCGACCAGCCTCTTCCCGAAACCGACCGCCCTTTCCCCAGGGGTCGATGACTTTTCCGAAATGCTTATACCGGGAGTATACGTGTTTTACCTCAGCGCGCCGAGATCATTTTGAAGCGCCGCTCGTCCTCCACCGCTCCGGCCAGCATGGTCGGCGTCATCACCAGGCAGCGCCCCTCGCCGGCCCGGGCCCGCTCGGCCAGGCAGGTATCGACGGCCCGGCGCTCGGCCAGCCCGACGATCAGCCCGCGATAGCGCAGCATCCCGTCGCGGGGCCGGATCAACACCATGGTGGAGCCGCCGCCCAGGCGTCCGCGCAGTTCGCGGTGGACCGTGCCGAGATCGCGCCGGACCTTGCCCAGGTCACGGCCGAAGGCGACCTCCAGCCCCCAGCCGGCCGGTGCGGCGCGCGTGCGGGCCAGGGCGCTTTCAGGGCCGCTGCTCTTTCCGCTGCGGGCGATACCGCAGGAGTCCAGGGACCGGTCCGGCGGTACCCCTCCGCCATTGGCAAGGCCGGACAGAGGGCGTCCGGCGGCGGGCTGGGCGGTAAGCGCCTGATCCATCAGCCGGCGGATAGCGCCCAGACGCTCCGCCGACGACCCCGCCCCCATCACCACCGCCAGGGCGCGCCGCCCGCCCCGGTGGGCGATGGCCACCAGATTGTAGCCGGCCGAACAGGTGAAGCCGGTCTTCATGCCCTCGGCCCCGGCATAGGCCCCGAGGAAGCCGTTGACGGTAGGCAGCACCCGCCCCTTCCAGGTGGTGTCGCGGCTGGAAAACAGCGGGCGCAGATCGGGAAAGTCCCGCTCGATGGCCATGGCCAGCAGCGCCATGTCGCGCGGCGAACTCACATGCCCGGCGGCGGTCATGCCGGTGGCGTTGCGAAATGACGACGACGTCATGCCCAGCCGGGCCGCCTCCTCGGTCATGCGGGCGGCGAAGGCCGCTTCGCTGCCGGCCACGTGCTCGGCCACCGCCACCGCGGCGTCGTTGGCCGAGCGCACGATCATCGCCTTCAAGGCCGCGCCCAGGGTGATGCGCTCGCCCTTGACCAGGTCCAGGGTGGCCCCGCCCTGGGACGCCGCCCGGTCGGAAACGGTGATCACGTCGCCCACCGAGACCTTGCCGGCCTTGAGGGCGGCGAAGGTCACATAGGCGGTCATCATCTTGGTCAGCGAGGCCGGATGATGGGTGGCGCCGCCCCGGCTTTCGGCGATCACCGCGCCGCTGCCCAGATCAACCGCCAGAAAGGCCGAGGGTTCCGCCCACGCCGGAGCGGCGGGCAGCAGGAGGCACAGCGCCAGAAGCGCTCCGAACCGCCAGTTTCCGCCGATCCCGTTTCCCATCCCCCCAACATCGCGCCCTCCCGCCCAACTTGCAAGTGTGCGGGAATTAACCGCTGCGAAACGTTGAAATGTCAGTATGAATGCGGTGTGGGCTTCACTCGGCCCGCATTTCCGGGTTAAGTGATGTCCGGGGGAGCAACAGGCTCCGCCGCGCAAGCGGGATGGCAAGCGACGTGAACAACAGGGCCGCAGCAGGCGACGGCCAGGATTTCGATCGGCAGTCGCCCGGTTTCATCAGGCAGTTCATCCGCCTGGCCGGTCCCTATTGGCAATCGGGCGAGAAGTGGAAGGTCCGCGGCCTGGTCGCCCTGCTGCTGGGGCTGACCGTGGGCCAGGTGGTCATTCCCATCATGATCAATCTGTGGAGCGCCGAGCTGTTCGACGCGCTCGAACAGAAATCCATGGAGAAGTTCTTCGGCCAGATCGTCGAGATCTGCCTGATCCTGCTGGCCTCCATGACGGTGACCGCCACCCATCTCAAGGTCAAGCGCGCCATCCAGCTGGGCTGGCGCCGCTGGCTGACCCGGCGGCTGCAGGATAATTGGATGGCCATGGGCCACCATTACCAGCTGATGCATATGCCGGGCGACCACGACAATCCGGACGGACGCATCGCCGAGGACATCCGCCTGACCACCGAGACGGCCATCGACCTCATCCACTCGCTGTTCTATTGCGCCCTGCTGCTGGCCAGCTTCGTGCAGATCCTTTGGTCCTTGTCCGGCGATCTGGTCCTGTCGCTCGGCGATTTCGAGCTGCCCATCCCCGGCCATATGGTCTGGGTGGCGCTGATCTACGCCTCGGCCGCCTCGTCGCTGGCCCTGTGGGTGGGGCGCCCACTGATCGGCGCCACCGACCGCCGCCAGACGGCGGAGGCCAATTTCCGCTTCGGACTGGTCCGCGCCCGCGAGAATTCCGAGGCCATCGCCCTGCTGCATGGCGAAGTGGGCGAACGGCGCCGCTTCTCCGAGCTGTTCCGCGGCATCGAAGGCGCCTGGAACCGCCAGACCGCCGGCCTCACCCGTTTGTTCCTGTTCACCTCGGGCTACGCGGTGTTCTCCACCGCCTTCCCCATCCTGATCGCGGCGCCACGCTACATCGCCGGCATCATCTCGCTGGGCCACCTGATGCAGACCGCCCAGGCCTTCCAGCAATTGTCCCAGGCCCTGTCCTGGCCGGTGGACAACCTGCAGAAGGTGGCCGAGTGGCGGGCCTCGGTGGAACGCGTGCTGTCGCTCCACGACGCCCTGCAGGCGCTGAGAGACGATTCGTCGCGGCCCGACGCCCATACGGTCATCGTCCAGAAGGCCGCCATTCCCACGCTGTGCTTCCACGACCTCACCATCGCCAACGCCGATGGCGGCGTGGTGATCGAAGGCTTCAGCGCCGAGATCGTCGGCGGCGAGCACGTGCTGATCGGCGGCGATCCCGGCGCGGCGGTCAAGCTGTTCAAGGTGGTGGCCGGCCTGTGGCCGTGGGGACGCGGCACCGTCGATCTGCCCTGCGACGCGCATATCTTCTTCATGCCGCAACGGCCCTACATGCCCATCGGCACCCTGCGCGGCGTGCTGACCTACCCCTCGGCCATGGAATGCTTCCCCGAGGACCAGCTGGAGGGCGCCCTGGAGCGGGTGGGCCTCGGCCATCTGATGCCCCGCATCGACGACACCGCCATCTGGGAACAAAGCCTCACCGCCGGCGAGCAGCAGCGCCTGGGCTTCGCCCGCCTCCTGCTGCACCGGCCCAAATGGGTGTTCCTGCAGGAAGCCACCGACGCCCTGGACCCCGATGGCGAACGCAAGCTGATGCAGTTGCTGATCGATGAGTTCCCCACCGCCACCATCCTCACCGTGGGCTTCCATGCCGAGCTGGAGCAGTACCACCAGCGCAAGCTGACGCTCACCCCCTCGCCCGACGGCACCATCCTGGTGCGCGAAAGCCGCAAGGACTGGAACCAGCCCAAGCGCGGCATGAACTGGGGCGGACGCCTGTTCGGCAACCTGCTGCGCCGCGGCGAGCGCCGCGCCCTGGCCGATGGCCTGACCAAGCGCGGCGACAAGCGGCGGTAGTACCATTGCGGGGCTCCCGCCCCGTTCCCCGGTTGGAGGCAATGCCTCCAAACCTCCCTTTGATTCATGAAAAGAAAGGGGTCCGGGGCTTATGCCCCGGATGGGCTTGGGCGATAGCCCAATAGCTCCCCCTCACCCCTTGCGCCAGCCCTTGATCATGTCCCGGTACCACTTGCCGGAATTCTTGATGGTGCGCTTCTGGGTGTCGAAATCCACGTGGTAGAGGCCGAAGCGCGGGCCGTAGCCCGAGCCCCACTCGAAATTGTCGAGAAGCGCCCAGACGAAATAGCCGCGCACGTCGGCGCCCTCGGCCACGGCGTCCAGCATGGCCTGCTGGTATTCGCGGAAATAGGCCAGGCGATGGGTATCCTTGACCTCGCCGTTCTCGTCGGGCGTGTCGCTGCCCGCGCCGCCGCCGCAGCCGTTCTCGGTGACGTAGACCGGCAGCTTGTACCGCCTCGTCAGGGTCAGCAGTTCGTCCTTGAACACCTCGGGGAAGATGGGCCAGCCCACTTCCGGGTGGTTGGCCGATTCCGGCGGCGCGCCCCAGCCGTAGCCCCAGGTGGTGGCGGGGTCGGCCTTGGCGTAGATGGGGCCGTAATGGTTGAGGCCCATCCAGTCGGTGGGGCGGCAGATGCGGGCCAGATCGCCGGCCTGGACATAGGGCTCCACGTCGCGGGCCATGATCTCGGGGTAATGGCCCAGATGCTGCGGGTCGCAGAACACCCCGTTCCAATGGGCGTCCAGCAGGTCGGCCGCCGCCTGGTTCTCGGCCAGCCCGCCCTCGGGCCGCACGATCTGGCGGTTATGGATGGCGCCGATGGACACGCCCGGAACATGGTCGCGCAGCACGTCGACGCCCATGCCGTGAGCCAGATTGACGTGGTGGATGGCCTTCATGTGGGCGGCCCGGTCGGTCACCCCCGGCGCCGCCCAGTCGATGGCGTAGCCGAACATGGTGAAGACCGAGAACTCGTTGAAGGTGGCGAAGTTCTTGACCCTATCGCCGTAGCGCCTGGCCGCCAGCACGGCGTAATCGGCGAACCATCCGGCGCAGTCGCGGTTGGTCCAGCCACCCAGATCGTCCAGCGCCTGGGGCAGGTCCCAGTGGTAGAGGCAGACCCAGGGGGTGATGCCAGCTTCCAGCACCCCGTCGATCAGGCGGTCGTAGAAGTCGAGGCCCTTCTGGTTGACCTGTCCCTTGCCCTTGGGCAGCAGGCGCGGCCAGGCCAGGGAGAAGCGATAGGCGTCGACGCCCAGATCCCTGATCAGCCCCACATCCTCGGGCCAGCGGTGGTAATGGTCGCAGGCCACGTCGGCATTGGCGCCGGTCCACACGCCGCCGGCCAAGCGACAGCGGGTGTCCCAGATGCTGGGGCCGCGCCCGTCCTCCTTGGTGGCGCCTTCCACCTGGAAGGCCGAGGTGGAGACGCCCCAGACGAAATCGGGCCGCAGGCCGACCTGCTTCTTCTTCTTCCCGGCGCCCATGATGCCCTCCCGGATGGCTGATTTCGGAAAATCTTCCCACCCTGTCGAGGTGCCGTCAAGGTTACCGGCCGGCCACCACCTCGATGCTGCCGATCATCTTGGTATGGCTGAGGCCGCAATACTCGGCGCATTGCAGGCGTACCCGCCCCGAGGCCGGCGCGGTCAGACTGACCACTCGGGCCTGGCCGGGGGTCAGCAGCACCTCGGCCTCGCCGATGGCCGCCGAGTGAACGGTATCCTCGGCCAGCAGATGCAGGCGGTAGGTCCTGCCCGCCTCCAGTTCCAGGGCCGGGCTGAACTCCCAGCGCTTGGCCAGCATGGGAATGTCGGAGCCGGCGGGCGGGCGCACCACCGGAATGCCGTCCACGCTCTGGCCGGTACCATGGGCGGCCAGCAGGGCCAGATGGCGGCCGTGGAACTCGGCCAGATCGGCCGTGTAGCTTTGGGACGGCAGCACGTCCAGGCCGCCGGTACGCCCCATCAGCCAGCCGAGCGCCAGGATCACCGTGGCGGCCAGCAGGGCAAGCGGTGCGAAGCCCTTAAGCATTGCCGCCCTCCTCGCCCCGCTTGAGCAGACGCGAAAGCGCCATCCACACGAAGATGACGCCGCCCAGCACCGCCAGACCGGTGCCCATGCCCACCACGCCCATGGAAACCTTCTTCCACAGGGTGTTGAGGCCCTGGTCCACGCCGGTGGTCTTGCGCGGCACACCGGCGGCTCCGGCCAGGAAGAATCCCAGCGCATGGACCAACTGGCCCCAGCCGTAGAGATGGAATTGCAGGCGCACACCCCGCCCCGCCCCGATATTGCGCCCCAGCGCGGGCAGCAGATGAAGCAGCACCACCCCCATCAGCCCCAACTGCACGCCCCCGATCACCGCGTGGTAGTGGGATGGCGTGCGGGTGTCGGCCACGCCGAGGAAGAAGCCGGCGAAACCGCCGATGGCGAAGACGAACAGCGACAGCGCCAGCGACAGGAAGGCGGGCGAGCGCCAGTCGCGCGGCCCCTGGACGATTCTCCAGGCCAGCCCCATGCCCATCACCAGGGGCGGCAGCGGCAACCCCACCCACAGCAGGCGGGTGAAGACCTGCCGGTGCTCGAGGCCCAGCACGTCGCCGCCCACGGCGTAGATCAGCGGCGAAATCACCGCGAACAGGGCAAGCGCCGCGAAGCAGGCGCGGCCCAGCCCGGCGGGAACCGGCCCGGCGCCGAAATGCTTTTCCGACAGGGCCTGCCAGGCGATCATCAGGATCATGGTGTTGACCAGTTGCAGCACATGGCCGCCGCCCCAGAACACCCGCTCGTTGAACAGGTCGGCATCGGTCCCGGCCGGAATCAGCGCCCAGGCGATCAGGAAGCAGGCCAGGCTGGCCAGATAGGCCAGGCCGGCGCAAGCGATGCCGAACGGCACGACCATGTGGCTTTTGAGTACCGGCAACAGCCGAAGGCAGGCCAGCGCCACGCCGGCGGCATGAACGCCCAGGCCGATATAGAACAGCCTGTGCCCCACCACGGGGACATAATTGTTGAGCGAGGGCTCGCCCTGGTCGGCCAGGGCGGGAATCAGCAGCAGCAGGACACCCAGACTGCCAAGGATCAGCGCCACGCGGCCCAGGGCGTCGCCCTTGGGACACGGCGGCGCGGCCATGGCCGACAACGCCCCCAGCGCGGCCAGGAACCACACCTCGAAGGACAGCACCACATGGGTGACCAGGGCGCGGTAGAAGAAATGCGGCCCCCAGGGGAGCCAGTCCTGCACCTTGGGCGTGCGGGAAAGCCCCAGCGCCAGGGCCAGAAGCCCGGCGATGGCCAGCGAACCGATGGCCAGCAACGCCCAGCCGCGCAATTCGGCCCGGCGCGCCGCCGAAAGGTCACTCATTCTCCAGGAATGATCCATTCCGCCCCTATTTTTCCGTCTCAAGCCGCGTCACCCCGGCCGAAGCCGGGGTGACGGTTCTTGTCACTTGAACTCGAACTTGCCGTTCTCTTCGTCGAAATCGACCACGAAAACCTGCCGGGGCGCAAGGTCCACGGTGACCTCGGCCACCTGATCGAAGACGTTGGGATCATTGCCGTCACGCATGCGCGCCGTGATGACATGCCGTCCGGTCGAGATTTCGCGCGAATCGTAGAAGCGCGAACGACCGTCGCCCGACAGGCCGGCGGGCTTCGCCGTCTGCGAGAACACCTTGACGCCGTCGATGTCCATTTCCAGCGTCACGGGGTTGCGCTCGCGGCCGCAGGAGGTCTTGGCCCGCATGTTGGGCGGCAGCTTGGCCAGCTCGTCGGCCGAACGCTCCTTGCACTCGCCCATCTTCTGCCCGGCATGGGTCAGCGACAGCTTCAGCAGCGCCTTGGCCGGATCGTGATGGCGATAGACCGGATTGGAGGCGAAGTAGGCGATCATGACGGCGAAGGCGGCGTAGGCCACGGCCTGACCTGCGATGTAACGGGGCTTGATCATTCCGCCACCCTCCTTCTGGTGGATTCGGGACGTTCAATGGGCGAAAGCTCCTCCAGCGCCACCCGGAAGGCCGCCAGTTCGGCCATCAGGGCCTTGGTCTCGGTGCTGGCGGCCCAGAACAGGCGCACCCGCTCACGCGGCACGGCGCCGCGCAGCTTGGGCACGCGCTCGCCGTTCATGCGCAGCTCGGTCCATTCCGGACCCAGGCGATAGAAGCACTCGCCGGGACGGCAGGCGGTGACCAGCACGCCGTCGGCCAGGTCCTTGTTGAACACGTAATCGACCAGCGACGGCGGCATCATGCCGGTGCAATGCAGCGGCAGCACGCCAACCGACGGTCCCTTCAGATGGTCCAGCACCGCCCCGTGCTCGCAGCCGATGATCAGCACGCGGTTCTTGCCCACCAGCCCGTGGGTGCGGGCCGACACCCGCTTCACCATCAGGTCGAAGGTGAAATCGGGAATGTCGATGGCGGTGGTGCGGGTCTCGCCCGTGTGGGGCAGGAACGGATTGGTCTTGTTGCACGACGCCATGCACATGCCGCAGCTGGTGCACAAATCGGGCTGCATCACCGCCAGCTTGGCGCTGGAATGCAGGCCGTCGGTGCGCGGACGCAGCACCACGGCGCCGAACGGGCAATCGGAGGCGCAATTGCCGCAGCCGTTGCACAGCTCCGAGGTGACCACGGCGGCCGCCCGGCGCTTGCGGCGGAACGCCATCCACGGCATCAGCGACAGGAACGCCGAGGCGCCGATGGACACCGCCCAGGTGATCAGCGGCCCCTTGGCGTCGAACAGGGGGTACAGCGCCATGAAGTACCAGTCGGGATTGAGATCGCCGATGGCCTTGCCCAGATCGGCTGGCGGATGGCTCTGGGCGGGATGAATCAGCGACAGCGCCACCAGCATGATGGTCGAACCGATGACCAGCGGCTTGGGCGGATTGGTGTTGGCGCGGTTGATGCGCAGGATATGCACCCACATGGCCATCAGCAGGAACAGCGGCACGGCGATGTGGATGAAGATCAGCAAGGTGAAGAAACGGTCGGTGAGCGCGCCGGGATTGAGGAAGTTGCGCGCGATGCTCTGACCGAAGATGCCCAGGAAATCCATCCACTCGGCGGTGCCGATGGCCAGGTACTGGGCCAGTTCGTCCCACACCAGCCAATAGCCGGTGATGCCGGAGCTGAACACCATCCAGATCAGCGGCACGCCGGTGAACCAGGCGAACCAGCGGGCGCCGTGATAGCGGTCCAGGCACCATTCGCGGACCAGGTGCAGCATCATGGTGAGCACCATGGCATCCGAGCCGTAGCGGTGCAGCGAGCGGATCAGGCCGCCCCAGTACCATTGCTCGCGCGAGATGTACTCGATGGAGTTCCAGGCGCGCACCGCGCTGGTGTCGTAGGGCACGAACAGGTACAGGCCCGACGCGCCGACGATCCAGAAAAAGAACCACGACATGGCGCCCAGGCAGTACATGGGGTTGGACTCGCGCCCCACCAGCATGTCCCAGCCGCTTTCAAGGCGGAAGAGGCCCGCTCTGACGGCGGATTTGATTGGATTAGACAAGGCGAAATTTCCTTTTCGTTTCCATTTTCTTGCCCCCTCGACGGGTGCGGGCGGGGATCATCATGATGTCCTGCGGCTGTCACGCCACATGCGGATGGTCATCCAGATGATGGTCAGCACGGCGAGAAGCCCCGATCCGATGCTGAAAAAAATACCGAAATCAAAGCGATAGGCGTCCGAATGCGGATCGTAGACGGTGCAGAAGAACCGAACCCGGTCGCTGATGGATTGCAGCGAGGTCAGCGCGGCCGTGCGGCCCAGCACCAGATCCTTCAGCGGCTCCACCAGCAGAGGCAGCTCGAAATTCTCGCCATAGACCTGGCGATAGATGGTTCCGTCCTTGTCCAGGACGGTGGTCTGGGCGATGTGGTCGAACCCGCGCGAGGT
The DNA here is from genome assembly GCF_002105535.1 of Magnetospirillum sp. ME-1. Classification (GTDB taxonomy): domain Bacteria; phylum Pseudomonadota; class Alphaproteobacteria; order Rhodospirillales; family Magnetospirillaceae; genus Phaeospirillum. The sequence goes on from NZ_CP015848.1 coordinate 1,778,049, forward strand.
GACGTACCAGGTAAAGCCCAGCTCGGCCGACAGGGCCTCCATGGTGGCGTGGTTGCCGGCCAGGAAGGTCCAGTTCTTGAGGTCGATCCCCTGCTGGCGCGCGTACATCTTCAGATTGGCCGGAGTGTCGCGCACCGTGTCGAAGCCGATGGACAGCACCTGGAACGAGTCGTCGCCCAGCGCCTTGCGGGCGCCGGAGACCGCCTTGGCCACGTTCTGGGTGGTGACCGGGCAGGTATGATCGCAGGCGGTGTAGATCATGCTGATCACCACCGGCTTGCCGCGGAACTGGGTGATATCCACCGGGCGGCCGTCCTGGTCGGTCAATTGGTGGGACCCCACCACATTGCCCTCGGCGGCGCGCGAACGCTTCAGCGCCTCTTCCGCCGTGGCGGAAACGGTTGGCGCCGCTAGGGCCTGGAAGCTGGCCGAAACCAAAGCCCCCACGAGCATCAGGACTTTTGCATGTATCATGGCGGTGTTCTACCCCGCCAGCAGCGGCTCAACCATGACGGCGGTCAAGAGCAGGACCAGCTGGATCAGCGAGGCGAAGAAATTGCCCATGGCGGCCTTGCGGCCTGGGCGCATGACCAGCAGCACGCTCTTGTAGATGAACCACACGCCGCCCAGGATCGCCGCACCCATGTAGAGCGGACCCGCGCCGAAGAAATAGGGCAACAGCGACGACGCCACCAGGGCGATGGTATTGGCGAGAATGATCCAGTTGGTCTCGGATTCCGGCTTGACCACCGGCAGCATGGGAATACCGGCGCTCGCGTAATCATCCTTCAGCGCGGTGGCCAGGCTCCAGAAATGGGGCGGCGTCCACAGGAACAGGATCAGGGCGAGAACCAGCGATTGCGGGCTTAAGCTCGGCACCGCCACGGCGGCGCCGGCCAGCACGGCGAAGCTGCCGGACAGACCGCCGATGACGATGTTCCAGGCGGTGCGGCGCTTCAGCCAGACGGTGTAGACGATGCCGTAGACGAAGGCACCGAGGAAAACGTGCAGCGCCGCCCAGGCATTGGCGGCAAAGGCGGCCAGGGCCACCGCGGCGACGGTCAACGCCAGCAGGCCGAGCGGCCACAGCGGACCGGCGGCGAACTGGCCGGAAGCGAAGGGACGGTTGCGGGTGCGGTTCATCATCGGATCGATGTCGCGCTCCCAGTAATGGTTGAAGGCGCCGGCGGCGGCGGCCGACAGCAGCACGGCCATGGCGACGGCCACGACCTGGGAGGTTTGGGGCACGACGCTCGGCGTAACCAGGGCTCCGGCAATGGCTGCCAGGGCGCAGAACACGCCGATCCGCAGCTTGAATACCGACGCCAGCACTTTGAGGTTCGCCGTCATCACCCTCTCCCACCCTTTCAAGACATACCCTTGGAGGGAAACGGGCGGGACCCGAAGATCCCGCCCGCCTTAGCTTAAGTACCGGATCAGCTCATGATCCAGGTGCTGGCCAGATACTTCCAGTTGACGAAGTAGTAGAGCACAAACATCGTCAGGAAGAGCAGCGCCAGGGCGAAGGTGCCCGGGACGGCCACGTGGTCGGCATTGCCGTACGAGGCCACCGGCGACGGAGCCGCGGCCGGAGCCGGCGGAACCGCAGGCTTGCCGAACAGCACCGAGCCCACGATGATCAGGACGAACAGAGCGCCGCCGACCACCGCGACCACCGCCGACACGCCCACGATGCCCATCATGAGGAAGGCAGCGGGAGCATGCGCGAAGGCGTGCGGAGCGTCCGAGAAGGCCATGTCCCAGTGACGACGGGACACGCCCAGCGTACCGGCACCCATCATGAACAGGGAGAACACGCCCATGCCCAGGCCGAACAGGTACGGCTGGAGCTTGGCCAGGCCCGGCATGACCAGTTCGCGACCGAACAGGACCGGGACCAGGAAGTACGTGATCGCCATGAACGCCAGCGTCGTACCAGCCGCCACGGTAGCGTGGAAGTGGCCGGGAACGTAGATGGTGTTGTGGATCATGATGTTGATCTGTTCCACGCCCATGGTGACACCGGAGATGCCGCCGAGGAAGCCGAACAGGATCAGGGACAGGAACATGCCCGAGAACACCGGATTGCCCCAGGGAGCCTTCCGCAGCCATTCGAACATGCCGTTGTTGAAGCCCCTGCGACGCTGGGCCGCCTCGATGCAACCCGGGACGGTCAGGCCGTGGATCATCGAACCCAGCACGGCGAGGTACATGCCGTACGAGGTGTTGAAGATCTTATAGGCGGACGACAGGCCGGGCTCCACCAGCAGGTGGTGGGCCGAAGCGATCTGCAGGAAGAAGATGTAGGTCAGGTAGGCACAACGGCTGACCTTCTCGGACAGCGGCTTGGCGCCGAACAGGATCGCGGCGATGGCGTACCACACGGCAATGTGGGCGGCCACGTTGATCTGCTGCGACGAGTGGCCCATGCCCCACCACACGACCTTGTACATCAGCGGGTCGATGTGGCTGATCAGCCCGACCGACCACAGGAAGGTCGGGATCAGGATGATGGCGCCGGACGAGATGGTGTAGATGGCGATGATGCACGCCGTCAGGGCACCAAAGGTGACCAGCGGAATGGAGCCCTCATAGGTCTTCTCCGCCTTGGCGACCACCAGGGTGCCCAGGAAGATGAAGCAGGCGATCAGGGCGCCCACGGCGAACAGGATCAGGCCCACGTAGAACAGCGGGTCAGCCTGCATCGGCACGTAGGAGGTCATCATCACGCTGGAATTGCCCTCGAGGACCTTCCAGTTGGTGATCGCGGCACCCAGAACCATCAGGGCGTACGCAACCCAGCCCATCTTGGGCGTGGCCAGGCGGCTTTGCAGCAGGATGGCCGAGGCGAAGTACATCAGCGCAACTTCGAAGAAGATGCACCAGACGATCAGGATGTCGATACCGTGCGCGGTCAGCGCCAGGTAGAACAGGTCGGCCGGCAGCAGGTGCACGGTCGGCCAGCGGGTCAAAGCGACGAGAAGGCCGAACAGACCGCCCAGGGCCAGCACCACGATGGCGGTGACCGCGTTGATCTTGATCAGCTTCTCGGCTTCATCATGGATCTTGAGACCCGTGAAGCCGCAGGTTCGAAATACGGGCTTGGCAACCATTTGCGCTCCCCCTCGATTACTTGCCAGCCACGACTCGGATTTTTCCGAGCATGGTGTGGTGGCCGATACCGCAGTATTCGTTGCAGATGATGCCGAAATCGCCGGAATCGGTCGGGGTGATGGTCACCACCTCGTCGATGCCGGGATGGACCTGCAGATTGATATTGGCGGGCTGCACGGAGAAACCATGCTGCCAGTCAATGGACGAGAGGTGCAGGCGGTAGGACTTGCCCTTCTCGAGTTCGAGAACGGGGTACCATTCCCACAGGCGGGCCAGCATGTACACGTCCGAACCGGCCGGGGGACGAACCACCGGGGTCTTGGCGTGACCTTCTTCGCCCACCTTGTACTTCTCGACGAAAGCGTCCACGCGGGCCTGATACACATCCGGCTGGATGCGATAGGCTTCGTTGGACATGTTCTGGGTGCCCTTGAGGTGCCACAGCGGCATCATGGCGAACATGATCAGCGCCCAGGTCAGGGCGATGAGCACCCAGACGACCTCGGTCTTCTCGACGGGCTCATTGAACCAGACTTTTTGCTCCGGAGGAGTAATAGACATTTATTATCCCTCCCTTACTTGGCGATCGGCAGCTGGGCGACTTCCATGATCCCCCAGATCGTGTAGGAAACCGCCGGAACCACCACACCGATAAAGAGGAGCAGGAACGGATTATCCAGGATGCGCTGCATCACCGGAATCTGCTCCTCCTCCTTGCCTTCGATTGAATTGGACATCGATCGAACTCCCTTGGCATTTCCGAAAAAAACTCCGGACGACCGGACCATGAACCTCTCATTACGGAAAGTTCATCTCCTTGACTTTGGTAAAGTCGAGCGATCACAAACGTGCCGGAACGCTACATTTTTTGCGGGAGCAGCCGCGCGCCGAAGCCGGGTTTCAGGTGCGCTTGCGCAGATCGTGGATTGCCCAAAGGCACAGCGTCAGCAGGGCCATCGCCCCCATCTGATGGGCAGAGGCCAACCAGACGGGCACCACCAGGACCAAGGTCCCGATTCCCATGGCCACCTGGAGCAAAGCCATGATCCCCACCGCATGAATGGCGGCGGGGACCTGGTCGCCCAGACGGGCACGGGCCCGGAACCAGCCGACCAGGGCCACGACGACGGTGATCTCGGCCAGGGTGCGGTGACCGAACTGGACGGTCTTGATGTCCTCGAACAGGGAGTGGAAGCCCTCGGGGAACAGGTCCTTGGGGATGATCGCGCCATCCATCAGCGGCCAGGTGTTGTAGATCAGCCCCGCCTTCAAACCGGCCACCAGGCCGCCGAACAGCAGAGTGACCACCACCAGGGCGGTCAGCCAGAACAACCAGGACAGCACGCCGCCGGTCTCGCCGTGCAGGCGGCGCGGCGCCGGCCGGTGATCGGCCAGGATGTCGAGCGCCAGCCAGAACATCCAGGCGTGAATCAGGAAGGCCAGGGCCAGATGGACGGTCAGCCGGTAATGGGACACGGCCGGATTGTCCACCAGGCCGCTCTTCACCATGAACCAGCCCATGCCGCCCTGGGCGGCGCCCAGCAGGAACACGCCGAGCAGGCGCGGAATCATCGCCTTTCCGATACGGCCGGAAAAGGCCAGCCACAGGAAAGGCAGGAAGAAGACGATACCGATCAGCCGGCCCCACACGCGATGAATGTACTCGAGCCAGAAGATCCCCTTGAAGTCCGCCAGGCTCATGCCGGCATTGACCTTGATGTACTCGGGGGTCTGCTTGTACTTGTCGAAGAACAGCTGCCATTCGGCCTCGTTGAGGGGCGGAATGATGCCACGGATGGGCTCCCACTCCACCATGGACAGGCCGGAATGGGTGAGCCGGGTCAGGCCGCCCAGCAGCACCATGACCGCCACCATGAAGCAACAGGCCAGCAGCCAGATCGCCACGTCGCGGTGAGCGCCGTTGGCGAGATCGGAGCGGCCGAAGGATCGCGACATGGTGGTCATCTTCTCACCCTTCCTGAATGCTACTTGGCCAGCACGGGATGGGACGGCAGGGTCAGCAGTTCGCGGACCACGTCGATCACGCCCGGCCCCGCCCAATCGGCCTCGCCTTCCATGCGGGCCGTCTCCTCGCCCTTGGCGTTAACCAGCAGGGCGGTGGGCATGCCGCGCACCTTGAGCGCCTTGGACAGGGAGCCGTCGGGATCGAGCACCACCGGCATGTTGGCGATGCCGCGCTCCTCCAGGAACTTCTTGGCGACGGGAGCGCCTTCCTTGTCCACGTTGACGGTCAGCACCTGGATGCCGGCAGCCTCGGCGATGGGCTTGAACTTGGCGAACAGCGGCAGCTCGCGCACGCAGGGAATGCACCAGGTGGCCCAGAAGTTCACCACGGTCGGCTTGGAAAAGCGCTCGTGCAGCGGCTTGGTGACGCCGTCCATGTCCGTGGTCATGGGGTTTTCCAGGGCAATGGCATAGTCCGGCCGCCGCATGGATTCCTTCACCAGGATGGGGGTGGGCTGCGGCTTGCGAATCTGAATGGCCGTGCCGGCCACCATGGCGAGGATCAGCGACAGGGCCACCAGAATGAGAATACGGTCGGACATGGTTTACCTTCCAAAATACGGCCCGGAGTAGATCATGGAGACGGTGCTGAGGAACTTGCTTTTGGTCAAGCCTCCCCGGCCCGATCAATCCGCCAGGATGGGATCGGGGATGGTGCCGACCATGGCGCGGCGATAGGCCATCTGGGCGGGTGCGGCCAGGGCGGACAGCGGGTTGTCCTCGTCGGTGAGCACCGGCGCACCGGCCAGCAGCGGCGAAGTCCGGTCGATGAAGCGCAGCGAGGCCAGCGACCGGGCCATCTGCTCGGCCATGCGGGGCGACACCGTGCCGGGCGTGATCCTCAGTTCGGCCAGACGGTCCAGAAGGCCGGGCCGGCGCGCCGCGAACAGGAAGCCGTTGGTCACCGGCCGGGACGGCGGGCGGGCCTGCTCGACCATGGCCACCCGGCCGAACACCCGGGTCAGGGTGGCCAGGATGGCGTTGGTGGGTTCCATGTGGCGGGAGTCGAGAAAGCTGTTGATGGCCACCACGCCGCCATCGTTCAGGCAGCCACGCACATCGGCGAAGAACTCGCGGGTCAGCAGATGCTCGGGGATGCCGTCGCCCGAGAACAGATCGACGAAAACGATGTCGTGGTCGGGGGCGCAGCCGCGCACCTGCGTGCGGGCGTCGGCGAACACCAGCCGGGTCGCCGGGCCGGGGCGATAGCCGAAATGGTCGCCGGCCGCGTCATAGGCGCGGCGGTTGATTTCCACCACCTCGACCTTGGCCCCCCGGGCCTCGAAGGCGGCGGGGATCACCCCCGCCCCCAGGCCGAGAACCAGGACCTTGCGGGCCGAGGGCGCCAGATGGGCGGCGCCCGCCTCGAGGAAATGGGTGAATTGCAGCGCCGGGCGCCCCTCGGCGTCGAAACCGTTCTGGGCCAGACCGTCGTTGAACAGGATGCGCAGCATGCCCGGCCCCTCGCCCACCTCGACCACCTTCAGCACCCCGAAGGCGGAGGGATAGGCGGCGATTGTGCGCCAGGGCCGATCCTCGCCGTCGCGGGCGTCGCCTCCGCTCCGCCCTGCCGGGTCGAGGATGGCCAGGGCCAGGGCGGCGGCCAGACAGGCCAGCGCCAGTGTCCGGCCTTTTCCCCCGCCCATGGCGCCCAGCAGCCCCAGGACCGCGGCGATGACCAGGATGGAATGACGGCCGGAAAGATGGGGAATCAGCGCGAAGGCGGCCACCAGCACACCGCCCACCGAGCCGATGGTGCTGATGAAGAACACCCAGCCCGCCCCGGCATCGGCCTCGCCGTGCAGGGGCCGCTCCAGCGCCACCAGCAGGGGATTGAGCGCCGACAGCAGGACCAGCGGCACCGCCAGCAGCAGGATCGAGGCCAGGAAGGCGCCCCCCACCAGACTCAGCTGCGCCAGCGGCCCGAGGCAGACGGGATAGAGCAGGACGGCAACCACCAGCCAGCCCCCCGACAGGGTGGGGGCAAGGTAATAGGCGTCACGGATCTGGTCGGAAGGACGCCGCCGGCAGAAAACGCCGCCGCAATAATAGCCCAGCGCCAGACACAGCAAAGTGACCGACAGGATGCCGGTCCAGATCAGCAGGCTGACACCGAAGAACGGGGTCATCACCCGGGACGCGATCAGTTGCAGGCACAGAATCGCCGCCCCCGTGATCACGATGGTCGCGCGCGCCATTCCCGCCCCCTTCTCTCCCCGCCCAACGTCGTGGGGGACTATGTCAAATCGCCGGGAAACAAACCACCCTTGCAGCCCGGCAAAGCCATCCTAAATCATTTCCGCCGGATGCCTATGAAGGGTCCGGACAGGTCCGATGGAATGGACCACAGCGTGACATTGCTTCGCAAAGGAGAATGGAACCATGTTGAGCTACGACTTTTCCCCCCTGCTGCGCACCGCCATCGGTTTCGAGCGCCTGGCCCGCCAGGCCGAGGCTGCGGCCCGCTCCGACGCCGATTCCGCCTACCCGCCCTACAATATCGAGACCGCCGGCGAGGACCATTACCGCATCACCCTGGCCGTGGCGGGCTTCTCGTCCAAGGAACTGGAGATCGAGACCCTGGACAACGTCCTTGCCATCACCGGCAAGAAGCCTGAGGAGGAGGCAAGCGCCAGCTACCTGCACAAGGGCATCGCGTCGCGCGGCTTCACCCGCCGCTTCTCCCTGGCCGATCACGTGCGGGTGACGGGGGCCAATCTGGCCGATGGCCTGCTCACCATCGATCTGGTGCGCGAGATCCCCGAGGCCATGAAGCCCCGCCGCATCGAAATCGCCGGCGAGGCTCCCACCAGCCTGTTCGCCAAGGCCAAGAAACTGATCGAGGGCCCCGGCAAGAAGGACGCCGCCTGACGGTGGCCGAGCAAAGGACCGGGCGCTTCGGCGCCCGGTCTACCAGTTGATGTCCGTGTCTTGGGCAACCACCCAGCATTTCCGCCGTCTCCGTTGACCGTATCAGGACCATCGCCGCGGCCCCCTATCGACGGATATGCCAAGGCACTACAGACCTATGATATAATCGCCAAAACCTGAGATGGGGGGATTCGTTGACACGAATTGCCGATCGGTTTTGGCGAGCGGCTATGGCGGTCTTGATCACGGCGGGGCTGATGTCCCCCGCATCGGTTAAGGCCGACGATGTCCTGCGCTTTTCCACCGGTATGATCGCTCCTTGGACCAACGCGGCCGGCACCGGGTTCCACCAGCGCCTGATCCACCTTCTGGCGGACAAGCTGGGCCGTCCGGCGGACCTGGAGGTCATTGCCGCCTCGTCGCGGGCGCTCAAACTGGCCGATGACGGAATCATCGACGGACTGGCGGGACGGGTGGCGGGATTGGACAGGGAATATACCAATCTGATCGCCGTTCCCGAGCGGATGTTCGTCAACGACTTCGTGGCCTGTGCATCGCCCGGCGCTCCGCTTCCCACCGACTGGGCCGCCGTGGGGCCGTTTTCCGTCGCCTATGTCATCGGCTGGCAGGTGTTCGAGCACAACCTGCCGCGGGTACGCGAACTGACCACCGTGAAGGATTCCGCCCAGTTGCTGGGCCTGCTCAGGGCCGGACGGGTAGAACTGATCCTGCATGAACGCTGGCAGATCCTGTGGCTGGCCCGCGAGGCCGGAATCCCGCTGGTCTGCGCCGAGCCGCCGCTGGCCAGGGTGCCCATGTACATCTACCTGCACCGCCGCCATGCCGACCTGGCCCCGGCCGTCGCCGACATCCTGCGCCGGATGAAGAAGGACGGATCGTACGATGCTATCGCCCGCCAGGTCTTCGGCGGCCTGGGCCCATCGGTGACGGAGGTCAAATGACCTTCATGTCCTCCCTCGCCCGCAAGAACAGCGTCGCCCATCGGCTAATCATCCGCCTGGGCAGCGTGGGATTGGTCATGGCCATGGCCATGGCCGCGGGCCTGGTCGCCGCCGACTACCACATCGCCACCAGCCGGACGGAAGAGCGTTTCCAGCAGATCGAGGCCGGCTATCTGGCCAGCGTGGCGGAAAACGTCTGGCTGCAGGACCATGAGCGGCTGGCGCAACTGGTGGCGGGCATCGGCCAGTTCCCCTACGTCCAGCAGGTCCGCGTCACCGACGAGGCCGGCACCGTCATGGCCGAGAGCGGCACCCGCGAGGATCCCGACGAGATCGCGAGATCCTTTCCCCTCACCCGGTTCTATTCGGCGCGCGAGCTGGGTATCGGCCGCCTGGACATCTCGGTGAGCAAGGGCAGGATGCTCATGCCGGTATATCACCGGGCCGGATTGCTGTTCCTGGCCAACATCGCCCTGATGGCCGGTATCCTGGCCGCTCTTTACTGGCAGGTCTATACCCTCGTCGCCCAGCCTCTGTCCCGAATGGCCGCCCATGTGCGCCACGCCAATCTCGACACGGGCGAATGGAAAATGCTTCCGGGCGACCTCCATGACGAGCTGAACGAGCTGGCCATGGCCTATGCCGACATGCGCCGCGCCATCGAACGCGGCTACCACGCGCTGCAGGCGCGGGAAGAACATCTGCGGCTGCTGTTCGACAATTCCCCGGTTTCGCTGTGGGAAGAGGACTTCTCCGAGGTCAAGAAAGCGATCCTGTCCCTCGACGGCGCCATCGGCGGCGGACTGGACGGCCATCTCGCCCACCATCCGGATTTCATCGACCGCTGCGCCGCCCTGGTCAAGGTGATCAACGTCAACGCCGCCACCCTGGCGCTGCACAAGGCACCAAGCGCGGCCGCCCTGCTCGGCAATCTGGAAAAGACCTTCACCCCGGCGTCGCGCCAGGCCTTCGCCCGCCAGCTGGTGGCGATCTGGAACGGTGAGACGCAACTATCGGTCGAAGGCGAGGTCAAGACCCTGGACGGCGAACCGAGGGTGGTGGTGGTCCATTGGCGCGTCACTCCGGGACACGAAGACAGCCTGGACCGGGTGCTGGTGGCCCTGGAAAACGTCACCGAACGCAAGGCGGCGGAACAGGCCCTGGCGGCCTCCATGGAAAAGCTGATCAGCACCAATCACGAACTGGAACGGATGACCGAGATCACCGCCCACGATCTGCAGGAACCGGTGCGCGGCATCGTCAGCTTCAGCCAGTTGCTGGAGCGCCGCATGGGCCCGACCCTGGACGGAGAAACCCGCGACCTGCTGGCCTATCTGAAAGCGGCGGGACACCGGATGCAGGATCAGGTCCGCGGATTGCTCACCTATGCCCAGACGGCGCCCATGGGTACGGCCATGGAGCCGGTCGGCCTGGACGAGGCGCTGCGCCGGGCGCTCAAGGATCTGCAGGGGGAGATCGAACGCCGCTCCGCCTCGGTCAAGGCCGGGGCCCTGCCCCGGGTCATGGGCAATGCCCAGCTTCTGGCCGATCTGTTCACCCGCCTGATCGACAACGGCCTGAAATTCACCCGCAGCGAGTCCAGCCCCCGAATCGAGATCGCCGCCAGCCTGGATGGCGACATGGTCACCGTTTCGGTGACCGACCACGGCATCGGCATCCTGCCGTCCTATGCCGACGACGTGTTCCAGGTGTTCCGCCGCCTCCATGGCCCGGAGCAGTTTCCCGGCATCGGCATCGGCCTGGCCATCTGCCGCAAGATCGTCGAGCGCCTGGGCGGACGCATCTGGGTCGACACCATGGTCACCGAGGGCTGCACCATCCGCTTCACCTTGCCGAGGGCGCCATAGGAAAAGGGCGCCGCCCTCGAGGCGACGCCCCTCCGTCGAAAGAACCGGCTTTTCCTGTCATCCCGAGGCGCAAGCCGAGGGATCTTTCACGCCATGGCGGCAGCCGCTTGCAGCTGAAAGATCCTTCCTCCCTGCGGTCGTCAGGATGACAGGCCGGTATTACAGCCCCCAGCCGTTGGCCTGTTCGCGGGCCGAGAGCGAGAAGGCGTTCTCGATATAGCGCAGCAGGTCGGCGACGCTCTCATCCACGCTCTTGCCCTCGGTAGTCAGGGTCAGTTCCGGCAGGGCCGGCGCCTCGTAGGCCGAGCCGATACCGGTGAAGTAGCTGATCTCGCCGGCCCGGGCCTTCTTGTACAGGCCCTTGGGGTCGCGCCGCTCGCACTCGTCGAGGCCGGTGGCGACGTACACCTCGTGGAAGGTATCGGGATTGATGGCGCGCACCTTCTCGCGGTCGGCGCGGAAGGGGGAGATGAACGAGGTCACCACCACCATGCCGGCCTCGGCGAACAGATTGGCCGTCTCGCCGACGCGGCGGATGTTCTCGGCGCGGTCGGCATCCGAGAAGCCCAGATCGCCGCACAACCCGGTACGCACGTTGTCGCCGTCCAGCACGGTGACCTGCCAGCCCTTGAGGAACAGCTGGCGCTCCACCTCCATGGCGATGGTGGACTTGCCGGCGCCCGACAGGCCGGTCAGCCACACCACGCCGCCGCGATGGCCGTTGGCGATGGCCCGGGTCTCGGCATCCACCTTGTGGGGCACCTCGGTGACGTGGGTCGAGCGCGACCGCGCCTCGCCCGCCGGCGTCTCGGCGATGACGCCGCCGCCGACGATGTCGTAGCCCTCGACCAGCACGAAACGGCCCAGGCGGGGATTGTCGATGAACGAGTCATGGGCGATGGGCGACTTGGCGCGGAACACCACCTCGGCGACGGCGTTGCGGGCCACCTCGGTGCCCTGGTGGTTGGCCAGGTCCTCCACGTCGATGACCCGCTCGATGGTCACTACGTCCACCACGTGCTCGGCGGTGGCCAGTTTCAGCTTGTAGCGCGACCCCACCTTGAGCGGTCCCCGGCCCAGCCAGAAGACGCGGGCCTTCAGGTCGTGGGACTGGTAGGGGGTGTGGTGCTCCAGGCTGGCGACGTTGCCGCGCTCGACGAAGATCTGCTCGTCCAGCGTGATGCCCACCGACTGGCCGGCCCCGGCCGACACGGCGGCCACGGTGTTGCCCCAGGTCTCGATGGTGGCGATCTTGGCCATCTTGCCCGAGGGCGAGAACACCAGGGTGTCGCCCACCTTGAGGCGGCCGGATTCGATGCGTCCGGCGATGATGCGGCGCTCGTCGAACTTGTAGACGTCCTGCACCGGCAGGCGCAGCGGCAGATCGGTCAGCGGCTTGGCCGGCTCGAACAGGTCCAGCGCCCCCAGAACGCTGGGCCCCGTATACCAGGGGGTCTCGGCGGCCGTCTCGGCGATGTTGGCGCCCGAGCGGGCGGCCACCGGAATGACGTAGGTGGGCTCGACGCCGATGGAGTTGAGATAGGCGACGATCTCGGCCTTCACCTCGTTGAAGCGGGTTTCCGAGAAATCTACCAGATCCATCTTGTTGACCGCCACGGCGATCTGGCGCAGGCCCAGGAGGTGCAGCAGGTAGCCGTGGCGGCGCGACTGCTCCTGCACGCCTTCATGGGCGTCGATGACCAGCACGGCAGCCTCGGCGGACGCCGCGCCCGACACCATGTTCTTCAGGAATTCCTTGTGCCCCGGCGCATCGATGATGACGTAGGGCCGGTGCGCGGTCTTGAAGCGGATCTGGGCGGTATCGATGGTGATGCCCTGGTCGCGCTCGGCCTGCAGCGCATCCATGACGAAGGCCCATTCGAAGGGCATGCCGCGCTTGTCGCAGACTTCCCGGAGATACTCGACCTTGCCCTCGGGCAGTGCGCCGGTCTCGTTGAGGATGCGGCCCACCAGGGTGGACTTGCCGTGATCCACGTGGCCGACCACGACGATCTTCATGGGGGAAGCGGATTGGGACACGGAGGCCTCGGGGCTGACTTTAAGGGCGGTTGCGGTGTTGCTCATGATTGTGCTGTCCCCTCGCTCACATATAGCCGCCGGCGCGCAGACGCTCGAAGGCGTCCTCGGATTCCTTGTCCTGGGCACGGCCGGAACGCTCGGAAATCTTGGTGGTCTCCAGTTCCTCGATGATCTCGGCCACGGTGGTGGCGGTGGAGGCCACCGAGCCGGTGCAGGGCGCGCAGCCCAAGGACCGGTAACGCCGCCCGTCCTTGGCGAAGTAGAGATCGACCATGGGGATGTTCTCGCGCTCGATATAGCGCCACACGTCGAGCTCGGACCACGCCAGCAGCGGGTGGATGCGCAGATGGGTGCCGGGCGCGAAATCGGTCTTGAACTGGTCCCAGAACTCGGGCGGCTGGTCCTTGAAGTCCCACTCGGCCGACTGGTTGCGGGGAGAGAAGACGCGCTCCTTGGCGCGCGTGCCTTCCTCGTCGCGGCGGATACCGGCGATGACGCCGGTGAATCCGTGCTTGGCCAGCAGCGCCTTCAGCCCCTCGGTCTTCAACGCCGTGCAACACTCGACGCGCCCCTTGTGCGGCCCCATGCCGGCGGCCAGCGCTTGCGTGTTCTCGCCGACGATCAGCGGCAGGTTCCATTCCTTGGCGACGCGGTCGCGGAACTCGATCATCTCGGGGATCTTGTTGTGGGTGTCCACGTGCAGCACCGGGAACGGCACATGGCCGAAGAAGGCCTTGCGGGCCAGCCACAGCATGACGTTGGAATCCTTGCCGATGGACCACAGCATGGCGATCTTGTCGAGGCGGTTGAAGGCCTCGCGCAGGATGTAGATGGATTGGCTCTCCAAGGCGTCGAGATCGTTCATGATCATCTCTTGTTTCTTTCCGCGTTCTGCTCGCCGGGCCCTAACGGCCCAGGGATTTTGTATGAATGCCGCATTCGCTCTTGTTCTTGCCGGCCCAGCGGCCCTCGCGGGGCGACTGGCCGGGCTCCACCGGACGGGTGCAGGGCCAGCAGCCGATGGAGCGGTAGTTTTGTGCCACCAGCGGGTGGCGCGGCAGATCGTGGGCGACGAAATAGGCCTCGATGGCCTCGGCGCTCCAGGTGGCCAGCGGGCTGACCTTCAGCACGCCGCCGCCGTCCGACAGGGTGGCGAGGTTTTCCCGCTCGGCGCCGTGGGCGCGCTTGCGGCCGTCCACCAGGGCGTCGTAGCCGGAAACGGCGCGGGCCAGGGGCCGCACCTTGCGCAGCTCGCAGCAGCGGTCCTCGTCGGTCCGCCACAGATCGGCCGCGTCCTTCAGTTCCTCGTCGCTGGGACGCACCACCACCACATTGGTGAGGCCCAGGCGGCGCTCCAACTGAGTGCGGTACTCGATGGTCTCGTCGAACAGCTCGTCGGTGTCGAGGAAGATCACCGGGGTGGCCGGATCGACTTGGGCGACCAGATCGAGCAGCACCGCCGATTCCGCCCCGAAGGACGAGGTCACGGCGACGCGCCCGGCCAGTTCGCCCTTGATCAGGGCGGCAAGCAGATCCTTGCCGTCCAGATGGCCGTACCGGGCGATCAGATGGTCGACGTCAAGCGGCATCAGGCCACCACCGCCAGGATCGAGGCCAGGTCGCCCACCTCGGCCACCACCGGCGCCTTGGGCTTGGTGACCAGCACGCCGACCGTGTCGATGAAGTAGGCCACCGCCTCGCGATAGGTGTCGGCCTCGCCGGTGACCAGGGCCGAGGTGCGCTCGGCCAGTACCGATTCGAAGGCGTTGACCGCTTCGATGGAGGCCGCCGGCGACGAGCGGAACAGGGCGAACACCCCTTCCGCGTCCTGGTCGTCCTCGGTGGTCACGCCATGGCTGGCCAGCAGCAGGCGAAGGGCGTAGACGGTGGCTTCCTCGCCGGCCTTCAGCGCCTCGGGCCAGCGGCCGGTGCCCAAGAAGCGGTCCAGGTTGATCAGGCCGTCATCGGCCAGATCGGTGTAATAGGTGGTGCTGACCTGGGGTGCGGCGCACTCGCCCTTGGCCTTGGGCGGACCGACGAACACGTCGGCATCGCCCCAATCGGTGAACAGGTCGTCGCCCTGGCCCGCCGCCAGCGGCGCCAGGATGGCGTTGATGCCGTCCTTGCCCAGCCGCTCGGCCCAGGCCCGCACATCCTCGCCCTTGGCGCGGGCGGCCCTGATCTCGGGACGCAGCAGGGCCACCGCCTTGTTGGCGAGGCGGGCCGGAACGATGGGGCCTTCCAGACCCACCTGGCCGGCATAGGCGTCGCCGCCGAAATGCAGCTGGTAGTGGGGGGCGGGCTTGCCGTCGATCTTCTTGCCCATGCCGTGCAGGCCGATATCGGCGACGTGGTGCAGGCCGCAGGAATTCTGGCAGCCCGACACATGCACCGAAACGCCCTTGGCATCGGCCTTGCCGCGCGCTTCCTTCTCCACCTGGATGCCGAAGCTCTGGGAATTGGTGATGCCGATGCGGCAGGTGGTGGTGCCGGGGCACGACACCACATCGGGCACGTCCTCGGCCGCCTCGGGGATGTCGAAGCCCAGCGCGCGGACCCGGGCGGTCACCTCGGCGACCTTGTCCTTGGCCACGTCGATGAAGGCCAGCTTCTGGTCGCGGGTGGTGGACAGACGGGTCACGCCGGCCGAAACGGCGATGTCGTAAAGGGCATCCAGCTGGTCCGAATCGACGATGCCCAGCGGAATGTAGACCACCAGCGCCACCTTGCCGTCATGGCCGGGCACCACGCCGACGGGGGTGCGGGCCACCGGAGCCTCGACCGGCTTGCGCCAGGACAGCGGCTGCCAGGGGCGCTGCGGCAGGTTCTTCAGGCGCTCGAACTCTTCCTGGAAGAGGGCGGTGAACTTCTCGGCCCCGAAGCGCTTCAGCACGAACTTCAGCCGCGCCATGGCGCGGTCGCGGCGGTTGGAATAGCGCTGGTGCAGGCGGGCGGTGGCCTCGATGACCGTGGGCAGATCCTCTTCGGCGACGAAGGACAGCACTTCCACCGCCATGATCGGCTGGCCGCCCAGGCCGCCGCCGGCCAGGATCTTGAAGCCCTTCTTGCCCCCCTGCTCCACCGCCACGAAGCCCAGGTCGTGAATGGGCGAGGCGCCGCAATCGGTGGCGCAGCCCGACACGGTGAACTTCATCTTGCGCGGCATGTGCTGGACCAGGGGATGGCGCAGCCAGGTGCGCGCCAGCTGGTCGGCCACCTTGCCGGCGTCCACCAGCTCGCGGCCGCAGGCGCCGGCCAGGGCGCACGATGTCATATTGCGCAGGGTGTTGCCGCAGGCCTCGCGCGTAGTGATGCCGCCGGCGTTGAGCACGTCCAGCATGTCGGCGGTGCGCTCCAGCGGCACGTAATACAGCTGGAAATCCTGGCGGGTGGTGATGTGGGCCGGACCCTTGGCGAATTCGCGGTTGACGGTGGCCAGGGTCTTCAGCCAGGGCGTCGGCACCACGCCGCCGGGGATCTTGATGCGGACCATCTGGACGCCGGCCTGCTTCTGGCCATAGACGCCGTGGCGCAGGCGAAAGGCGGTGAAGCGCTCCGCATCCCATTCGCCGCTCTGGTGGCGCTGAAGTCCCTGCCGGTATTCCGCCAGATCCGACGAGCGAACCAGGGGCTCGATGGCGGAGAGGTCGGCGTGGGTGGCGTCCTTCATAACTGGCCCTCTTGCGTTTTTACACCAATAAAAGTGTATGTCTTCGATAAACTACGGTGTAGCCCACATTTCACACCTTGGTCAACATTTTTCTGTGTACATTAGCTCTATTATGCAGTAGATTTTATGTAGTTTTGCTTCTGGAGCCAGCCATGACCAATCCCGACACCCTCGGCTATGCCGGGGAAATCTCCCCCAAGGACGCCTGGGAACGCCTTGCTTCCGACCCTGCGGCCAAGATCATCGACGTCCGCACCCAGGCGGAATGGTCCTTCGTCGGTGTTCCCGATCTGTCGCCGGTAGGCAAGCAGGTGTTGCTGGTCTCGTGGCAGGTCTTCCCCACCATGGCCCGCAACGACGCCTTCGCCGCCCAGGTCGAGGCCCATGGGGTGAAGAAGGACGATACCCTGCTGCTGCTGTGCCGCTCGGGCGTGCGGTCGCGCGCGGCGGCCGAATTGCTGACCCAGTTGGGCTACACCGCCGCCTGGAACATCACCGACGGCTTCGAAGGTCCCCATGATCAGGCCAAGCATCGCGGCCTGACGGCGGGCTGGAAGGCCTCGGGCCTGCCCTGGGCCCAGGGCTGACGAGTTGTGACAAATCCGGGCAACGCCGCTGTTGCCCGTTGACACCCGGACGGATTGGATCGATATCGAGTCATGTGGGAGGGCTTTCGACCCTCCCCCAACGATGTAGTTCGCCCGCAATCCGGGCTAGAGGTCATAAGTGCTGTCGTCGCGCCCGCTGCTTTTCTCCTTGACCATGGGTCTGGCCGTCCTCGGCTGGGAGCCGGGCGCGCAAGCCCAATCCTCGGCCGAAACCCTGCGCCGCATCGAAGCGGCCATCGCCTCGGCCCCGCTGGCCGAGCCCGCCGCCGAGGCCAAGGCGCTGCGCGACTTCTATCGCGCACGGCAGGGCCAGCCCGCCTGGAATGCCGCCACCGCCCAGGCCCTGCTGGCCGAGGCGCGCGCCCTGGCCGCCGCCCAGGGCCTCGATCCCGCCACCTATGCCGTGCCCAATCCGCCGGGCGATCAGGACGGCGACGTGCTGGTCAGCGCCACGCTGCTGCGCTTCGGCCGCGACCTGGCCATCGGTGGAGTTCTGCCCGCCCGCAACGTGGGCGGCTTCGGCGCCGAGACGCGGGGCGAGTTCGACGGCGCCCGCTTCCTCAAGGCGCTGGCTGACGGCAAGCCCCTGGCCGAACAGGCCGAAGCCATCTCGCCCCATTATGTCGGCTATATCCGCCTGCGCGACGGGCTGGAGAAGGCCCGCGCCATGGCCGCCGCCGGTGGCTGGCCCACCCTGCCGCCGGGCGACAAGCTGGTCCCCGGCGAGACCGACGACCGCATCCCGGTGCTGCGCCGCCGCCTGATCGCCTCGGGCGATCTGGGCGAAGGCTTCGCCGAGGGCAAGACCTATGACGGCCCGCTGGTCGAGGCGGTCAAGCGTTTCCAGACCCGCCATGGCCTCGACCCCGACGGCACCGTCGGCGGCAAGACCCTGGCCCATCTCAACGTGCCCGCCGACGCCCGCGCCCGGCAGATCGCCGCCAATCTGGAACGCTGGCGCTGGATGCCCCGCTCGTTCGGGCGCCACCACATCGCCGTCAACATCGCGGCCCAGCAGATGGAAGTGGTGGATGACGGCAACATCGTCATGTCCATGCGGGTGGTGGTCGGCGACGTCAAGCACCCCACCCCCAGCATGAACACCACCGTCAGTTCGGTGGTGCTCAACCCCGCCTGGCGGGTGCCCAGCTCCATCGCCAACAAGGAAATCCTGCCCAAGCTGCGCAAGGATCCCAATTACCTGGCCACCAGCAATCTCCAGATCGTCGACCTTCCCGAGGACAGCACCGGCACGGCCGGCGACGGCATCGACTGGAACGCCATCGGCAAGAAGTTTCCCTATCGCCTGCGCCAGCCGCCCGGCCCCGACAACGCGCTGGGCCAGTTGAAGTTCAACCTGACCGATTCCGACGACATCTACATGCACGACACCAACAACCGGAAGGTCTTCGGCCGCTCGTACCGGGCCCTGTCCCATGGCTGCGTGCGTCTGGAACGCCCGGTGGACCTGGGCGAGTTGCTGCTGGGCTCGCGCTGGCAGGGCAAGCTGTCGGAAAATCTCGCCGCCAACAAATCCACCCGCACCCTGATGCTGGAACGGACCACGCCGGTCTACATGATGTATTGGACCGCCTGGGCCGACGAAAGCGGCAACCTGCACTTCCGCGACGACATCTACGGCCACGACCGCCGCCTGATGACCGCGCTGGACCGCGCCCATGCCCCGGCGCCGCGTCGCACCGCCGGCGCGTCCTGACCGTCTCCATACGAATCAGAGCCTACCCGGGTGGGGACGAAGGGGTAGTTGACTCCTGCCCGCCCGGAAATGGTAATAAGGTCCCCACCCGAGGGGGAGAGCCTCGGGAAAAAGAGGACGGAGGGGGAATGTTCGATAAGGCGAAGAGCCGACGTGGCTTCCTTGGGCTCGGTCTGAGCGCGGCGGCCACCCTGGTGGTCAGCAACCCGGTCGAGGCCGCCGTCCGCCGCATGCCCGAACGCCACATCCACCTCTACAACACCCATACCGGCGAAAGCCTGAAATCGGTGTACTGGGCCGAAGGCCACTACCAGACCAAGTCCATCGCCCAGATCAGCCGCTTCCTGCGCGATCACCGCAACAACCAGGTCCACCCCATCGATCCCAAGCTGCTGGACATGATGAATTCGGTCCAGCGCAAGGTGGGGGCCAAGGGTCCGATCCACATCATCTGCGGCTATCGCTCGCCCGCCACCAACGCCATCATGGCCTCGCTCAGCGACGGCGTCGCCACCCAGTCCCTGCACACCCAGGGCAAGGCCGTGGATATCCGCCTGCCCGGCCACGCCACCAAGCATGTGGGCCGCGCCGCCCTGTCGCTGAAGGCCGGCGGTGTCGGCATCTATCCCGCCTCGGATTTCGTCCACATCGATACCGGCCGCGTGCGGACCTGGTAGGGTTCGCCCCTACTTCCCCTTGTAGGCTGCACCATAAGCTGAAACCATTGTAGCCATAAGGTGTTACTAGCGCCTTCCCGCCCCCTATTTCCCCCTCCCATCCCAGTTCCAGTAACACCTTATGCTTCAAAATGGCCGCTTTGGGGCCCGGAATCCGGTGCAGAATCCGCTTTTTGAACCATAAGCTGTTACTAGCCGACACGCCCTAAGGCTGTTATCGTCGACCGCAGTGAAACCTGTTGTCGAAACACCATGCTGCGAAAGCCGTTTGTTCCTGGGCGCCCTGTCCGCAATGTGGTGACACGTTGCAGTGTGCGGGTAACTGGTCGCTTTGCGAGCCGGAAAATGGGGTGGATGATCCCCTGGGAAAGCCAGATCGAGCGGGATTTCATCCTGCTGGCTGAGGTCGATCCTACCGTCATCGCCATCCATGCTCAGCCTTTCCAGGTCGAATACGGCTTCGCTGGCGGGCTCCATCACTACACGCCAGACTTTCTGCTGGAGACCATCGATGGCACCGAGGTACACGAGGTGAAACCCGATGAGGACCTAGCCGATGAGGAGTTGCAGAAGCGGCTTCGCAAAGTCGGAGCGGTCATTGAGCAGATGGGACACAATTTCCTCATCGACGCCGAGAGCTTCATCCGGACTGAGCCCCGTCTGTCCAATGCCGCAGTGATCAACCGAGCAGCCAAGTTCGAATTGCCAGCACCAGCGCTGCCGAACATTCGGGAGATTCTGGAAAGCGTCCATACCATCAGCATTGGCGACTTAGCCGCCGGCCGAGTCGGCCGGCCGATCCCGGAGGCGACGGTCTTCGGCTTGGTCGGCCAGGGAAAGCTGCTCGCCGATCTCAACGAGCCGTTGGGCCCATCCACCATGGTCTACGTCTCAAACAATCCACCCGGCATCGTTACCGTAAAGGCACGCCAATGACCGCCATACGCCTGGCTCGTGGCGACACCCTGTTTCTGCAGGACCATCAGTACCGTGTGCTGGAGCGGCTGGCTGACGGTGCCATTCTGCTCGAGGCCATCGCCACCGGCGAGAAGCGGACGACGACTGACAACCAGTTGGCCGAAGCCCTGGTTGAGGGCGAGCTCCGTATCATTCCGACCGTTCCCAGCAAGGCATCACTGGAAGCCCTCCAGGAGGATTTCCATTCGCATCCCGATGATCTGAAGGAAGCGGCGCGGCGCCGGCGCCGCTATCTCGATGGCCTATTGAAGATGGGCATCGTCAAACTCAGCCACGGCCCCACTGAGGAGGCCATTCGGCGGCTGGCCGAGCAGTTCAACGATCCTAACCCACCAAGCTACCTGACCATTTGCCGCTGGAGGCGTCGTGCCGGTGAGAAGGCGGACCTCCGCCTACTCGTCGATAGAACCAAGGCCAAAGGGAACCGGTCGGACCGTCTTGGCAGCGACGTCCGAGCCATCATTGATGAATTACTTGCCGAACAGTATATGACGCCAGAGCGCCGGACGGTTGGCGAGATCCACTACCACCTGCGGGGAAGAATCAATCGCGAGAATCGGCTGCGCTCAGATACGGACCAGATGGCCTGCCCCTCGGTCAGGACCCTTTACAATCTGGTCAAAGACCTCGACCTGCGCGATGTCACTGAAGCCCGGCAAGGAAAGCGGGCGGCCAAGCTCGCCTTCGACGCCGTGCAGCCGCAGGCCAATGCGACGCACCCGTTGGCCGTGGTCGAAATGGACCACACCCACGTCGACCTCTTCTGCGTTGACGACGACACCTATCTGCCGCTGGGACGCCCCTACTTCACCGTCTGCGTTGATAAGTTCTCGCGCATGGTGACCGGCTTCTACCTCGGTTTTGAGCCGCCCTCGGTGCATTCGGTGATGCAGGCATTGCGCAACGCGATGCGGCCTAAGAGCTGGCTGAACGAGAAGTTCCCCGAGATCGAGAACGAGTGGCCGTGCCACGGCGTGCCGGACATGCTGTCGCTCGACCGCGGTATGGAATTCCTCGGCACCGACCTCGAGGATTTTTGTGCCTGCATGCACATCGATATCCGTCATTCTCCGGCCAAGCAGCCCTGGTACAAGGGCTCGGTCGAGCGGTTCTTCAAGACGCTCAACAAGACCTTCCTGCAACAGCAGCCAGGCACCACCTTCTCTAACATCCTCGAGCGAGACGACTACGACCCGGTCAAGAACGCGATCATCCCGTTCAGCACCCTGCAGGCGATCGTCCACAAGTGGGTCGTTGACGTTTTCAGCCGCAACAAGCACCGCGGGATCAACGACATCCCGGTGAACGCCTGGCTGCGCGGCTGTCAGGCATCACCGGTCCGCCAGGTCAGCCACATCTCGGAGCTCGACGCTCTGCTGGGGCGGGTGGATACCCGCAAGCTCCGGCGCACAGGAATCGAATTCGAGCACCTTCACTACGTCAGCGACGAGATCGTCGGCTGGCTGCAGGACCCGGCCTTCCACGAGGCAGCGCCGGACAAGATGGTCAAGATTAAATACGATCCATCCGACCTGGCGACCATCCGGGTGCGCGACCCACGGATCAACCGGTACGTTGTCATGCCAGTGGCTAAGGCAGAGACCAACTACGCCACGCATCTCACCATGTGGCAGCACAAGACGATCAGCACCTACGTCCGCAAGGTGCTCAATTCTGAGATCGATCTCGATGCCCTGGCACGGGCCCGGGAGGACATCTCAGCGATGGTGGCCGAGGCCAGCCTCCATCTCATGGATCACCTTGAACTTGGCCTCGTTGAGATCCCTGTAATAGGCCAACGATCTGTGCCAGAGGACCCCAATGAAGAGGGCCGCCATGGCCAACACCAATTGCAGCGGCTTTGCCTTGTCCGAGAGTTTATCCGGAACCAACGCGAAGGCCGTGGCCGCCGCGGAGAGCACCAGCATGTACATATTGCTGGCCTGCATCCTGCGGGCGCTGACCCGATCCGCCATCTCGACATAGAGCTTGTACTGGTCGAGTAGGTGAACCTCGAATTTGTCCTCGGGATACCCTTCACGCTTGGCTTGCAGCGCAGATATCGGCTTGTCGGCGATCTCGGACATCAGATCGAATGCCTACGCACGGCATCGACTATGCTGGCGGTATTCCATCCAACGATTTCGCGGGCGGCCTGAGTAACAGCCTGTGGCATCATCTGGGATCCCCAGGGTCGAATGCCCACGATCGGCTTGTTATAGGATCTGGCTATGTCGATCTCCTTCTGGATCCAATCCCGGTAGGAGACATACATGCCGCCGATAATCAGCACGCAGTTGACCGGGCGAATCTGGCGATCGAGTTCACTCGTCAGCTTGGCCGCACTCCCACCCGTCAACGGATCGGTCTTTGGGACCGAATAGTTGCGCCAGGCAAAAAACGGTGCTGCGTTCAGGAAATCGACGAGCTTGGCGTACACCTCGGTGTAAGTCCAAGCATGCGAAATGAACAGATCGTATGTCTTCAGCGCGGGCATTGGACCCACTCCCCAACCACCAATTGGCGCAATATATCTTCACGTGCCGATGAACGCAAGATGTTGTCATGTGGCGACGCGATAACGCTAGATGGAGTATCAAGCGCCTCTGGCTAAATTCCCCTCCCAATGAGCGCAGGGAGACAGACTTAGGAATCCGGGGGCGTCAAGACTGATTTTCAGATGATTCAGCGATCACTGAATATTGACTTATTAGTGCCATGTTTATAATAGATTTATTGATCTCAGATTGAGATGATCCGGGCATCAAATTTCCACGGATCAAGGAGATCAATCATGAGCACCGCCCCTGTCGTTGATTTTGCTGTTCGCCCCTTGCCCAGCAAGCGGCACCTTCGCAACGCCACCAAGCTGCTGCTGGAGGTCCATGCCTTGAGCAAGGTCTCCCGTCAGGAGCTTTGCGATCACCTGGGCATTCAACCCACCAATCTTTCGAACTGGAACAGCTTCGTCGAATGCAAGATTGATGGCGGGGCTCCGTCGGTGGAAACAGCCCGGCGGCTGCTTGACTTCTGCGCCCCGTATCTGCTGGCTAAGAATTCGGTTTTGCTGACCGATGTCCTGAAGGACGCCATCCTCATTTCCATGATCCTTGATCGGGACGATACGCCGACCGAACAGATCCTGCGGGGATTGACCTATAACGTCGACCGCGAGTTGAACAAGTTTCGGAAGTTGATCGTTCGCCATTCAGCCAAGTTGCCGAACCGTCTGAAGAAGCGGTATGGCCCCGTGGGGTTCCAGGAACACTTCACCGACCGTAAGAACGTCCATGTCGGGAATTGGGCGGAGTATTACAAGCCGGACGACATCGAGCGGCAAATGATCATCGAGTCGTATGGCTACAAGTTCCTGCGCATCAATCGGTTCAACCTCGGGGCGGACCCCGCACAGACCCTGTCACGTCGCCTATCTTAAGAGCGAATGGGGGCCGATCAGCGACTATTGGCCTTGCGTATCGTTCTCCAAGAAATCCGTTGCCACTCGCCTGAGTGCCTTCCGACCGGGCATCGACATCCTGATCTACGTTGGCACCACGAGCCCCAGCTCGACCGAAGACCCACTCCACCGCAGCCGGATCATATCGGCGGTAGTCATCCAGCCCGGCCAAGTTTTGGCTACGAAAGAGATCATCCCAGAGGCTTCGTGGCAGGAGTCAGTCCGCCATTGGGGAGAAAATCGATGGGGACATGCGATGGCTGTCACCCGGGCGGCAGTCATGGCCGGACCGCCCTTTCCTGAGGCGCGGGAAGTCATCCCCACGGCATATTCCCAGATTGGCTGGATTGAAAATCGAGGGAACCTAGTCGAGGCCGTCGGCAGCGAGCGCGAAGCGGTAATGGGCCTCGATATTGAGGAAATTCAGTTGAACCTGCGCCCAGGTGTGCGCACCTACCTCGAAATGCATTCCGCTATTGCCCCTACGGCTGACAAGGCCCTCAAAGCCGAAATCACCAGAATGGCACTGCTCATTCAGCAACGGGTAGAGCGCAGCGGTGAAGAGGGTGTCAAGATCAACCCACTGCGGAGCGCTCCGAACATCAGCGATCTCATGCCCCTGCTGACCCGTAAATGGCATAGCCAACGGGGGCTCTGCCCGTTGTGCCAGGGGCACATCCCTGTGGGAACCAAGAACCGGATGCTTCAGCCATCAGCCGACCGCATCGACAGTGCAAATGGTGCCTACGACGACGCCAACGTCCAGATCACGCATCTCTCCTGCAATTTGGCCAAGAATAAATATGGCATCGATGAATTTGCAGAATGGCTGGACGTGATCCGCAGTCAGGATGATGACGAAGACGAACCGTCCAATTTTTGCTGATTCTGTCGGCCAGTATCGCCTTGTGCTTCAAATAGTTTCATCTTATGATTCAATCACAGGCATGAACATCGCTGAAATCCTAGGGACACGGTTTCAGCTTATGGTTCACCGGACACCCCTTGCGTCCCTCGAGCAGCGGCTTGAGTCTTTCCACCGCCTGGACCACCTTGTCCGGCGGCACCTGGCGCAGGTCGAAGCCGAACCAGCCCTTGGGCACTTCGAACACCTGACGGTCCACCGCGCCGACCCGCAGGTCGGACAGGGTCATTTCCACCGGGGAATCATCGCCGTCGGCGTTGCTCAGCACGCCGGCCGCCTTGACCACGATGCCCTCACGGCTGGTCCAGATGTCGCCGGTGAAGCCGCCCTTGGGTCCCTCGGCCCGGGTTTTCCAGCGGGTGGCCTTGAGGCCGGCGACGGTTTCCTCGCGTACCCGGGTCCGGCTGGCGGTCCAGGATTCCAGCCCCCCCACCATGCCGGCGGCGGCCCGCAGCGACAGTCCCACATGCCATTTCCCCGACAGGTTCAGCAAGGTGGCGGAATCGGCCTTGCGATCGATCAGGATGCCCTGGCCGCCGCCGGTGGTGGCCACCTCGCGCCGCTCCAGCCCCGGCATGTGCCAGACCCGGCCGTGATAGGTGCCCCGCGACGATGTGACCGAGAAGGCGGCGGTATAGGATTCCGGCGCGTCCAGAAGGTCGAGAGCGGATTCGGCGGCCAGGGCGGCTCCGCCCCAGGCGAACGTCAGCAGAAAGGCGATGAAATGGCGCACGTGAATCCTCGCTGGTGGCC
Source organism: Magnetospirillum sp. ME-1 (assembly GCF_002105535.1). Classification (GTDB taxonomy): domain Bacteria; phylum Pseudomonadota; class Alphaproteobacteria; order Rhodospirillales; family Magnetospirillaceae; genus Phaeospirillum. Next base: position 1,803,714 of record NZ_CP015848.1, read on the forward strand.
GGCGGCGCAGCAAAGCACGAGCCGCCCTCGCGCTCAAGAGGCAGCACAATCCGGTTGCGCCGCCCCTCCGGCACCGTATCATCGTCGGGGGAACAGGGAGAGGGCGGTAATGTCCCAGGGCAGCGACACGAATACCGGTCGGCGCAGGATGGATCAGGCGGCCAATCTGCTGGTCCGGGCCACCGAGGCCCTGCTGCAGGCCTCGGACGAGCTGGAACTGCTGGACCAGATCTGCCTGATCGGCGCCGAGGCCGGTCACCGCCTCACCTGGATCGGCTATGCCGGACAGCCGCCGGACCGCAAGGTGACGGTCATGGCCCGCGCCGGTTATGCGGTCGATTACCTGAACGATCTCACGGTCAGCTGGAACGACGATCAGTTCGGCCAGGGCCCCACCGGCATCGCCATCCGCACCGGTCAGCCCTATGTGGTCGCCGACACCCGCACCGACCCGATCTTCGCGCCCTGGAGCGCCAAGGCCGAGCTCTTCGGCTTCCGCTCCAGTGTCGCCCTGCCGGTGGGTGAAGGCGACAGCCGCATCGGCGCCCTGATGTTCTATGCCGCCCAGCCCGGCATGTTCGACACCCAGGTGGTCAGCATGCTGATGGGAGTGGCGCGCAATCTGTCCCACGGCATCGCCACGCTGCGCATGCGGTCGCGGCACCAGCAGATCGCCAGGGAACTGGCCGAAAGCGAGCAGCGCTACCGTTCCCTGGTGGAACTGGCCCCCGACGCCATCGTCGTCCACGGCCACGGCTCGATCCTGTTCGCCAACCAGGCGGCCATCCATGCCTTCGGCGCCAGTTCCTGGGCGCCGCTCACCGGGCGGCCGGTGCTCGACCTGGTTCACCCCGACAGCCGGGGCGACGCGCTGGAACGCCTCGACTCGCCGCCGCCGGGCCATATCCTCAATCATTATCGCCTGTTGCGGCTGGACGGCACCCCCTTCGAGGCCGAGGTCCTGGCCTGCTCCATCTCGTTTCGGGGCCTGCCGGCCCGCCTGCTGGTGGTCCGCGACATCAGCGAGCGCACACGGGTGCAGGAGACCCTGCTGCAGACCGCCAAGCTGGCCACATTGGGCGAGATGGCCGCCGGTCTGGTCCACGAGCTGTCCCAGCCGCTCAACATCATCCGCCTCACCGCCGAGGGCGCCCTGATGCTGATCGAGCGGAACAAGGCCAGCCAGGACTTCCAGACCCAGCAATTCACCATGATCGCTGAGCAATGCGAACGCACCGCCGAGATCATCGACGACATCCGCATCTTCTCGCGCCGCGACACCACCCCCATCCAGGTCTTCGATGCCGCCCTGGCGGTGCGCTCGGCCATCGAGGTGCTGGAAGGCCAGTTCCGGCCCGACGGCATCTGCGTCCGCCATGCCCTGCCCGCCGCCCCGCTGCCGGTGCGGGGGCGGCGCATCCAGTTGGAGCAGGTGATGATGAACCTGCTCAACAACGCCCATCACGCGCTGCGCGATTCCAAGGACGCGATGCCGGCCGACTGGAACGGCGAGATTTCCGTCCGCGCCGACCGGCGGGACGATCACGTGGAAATTATCATCGCCGACAATGGCCCCGGCATTTCCGAATCCATGAAGGCCCATCTGTTCGAACCGTTCTTCACCACCAAGGACGCGGGGCGCGGCACCGGCCTCGGCCTGTCGGTCAGCCATGGGCTGATCACCGCCATGAAGGGGGAGCTGGCCCTGCAGGACAGCCCGGTGGGGGCCCGCTTCGCCATTTCCTTGCCGTTGGATCTGGACGCCGCCGGCCCGATCCCCCTGCCCTCGCTCTCGCCCTCTCCCGTGCAGGCCGGGTCCGGTGACGCCCACATCCTGGTGGTGGACGACGAGGCCACCGCCGCCCAGACCCTGGCCAGATACCTTCGGGAACTGGGCTACCGGGTCAGCGTCGCCGGAACCGGCATCGAAGCCTGGAAGCTGTTCTCCGATGACCCCGCCGATGTGGTCATCACCGATCTGCGCATGCCGGCCGGCAATGGCGAGCAGCTGGTGGAGAGGCTGCGCGACTACGACCCATTGCTGCCCATCGTCATCGTCACCGGCCACCTGGGCGCCACGGAACGGGTTGCCGCCAATCTGGAGGACGACCGCTGCGCCGTCCTGAAGAAGCCGGTGGCGCTGGGACAATTGGGCGAACTGGTGACTATTTTCCTCCAGCCGCCGACCTAGTAATTTTTTCAGGGGCGCCTTGCTACTCCATTGTTTGTTCCAAAAAGCTTGTTTATACTTTCGAGTAGGTTGGGGCCCCTCTGGGGCGGGGGTATCTGTTTTATTTGGGAGCGGGACTCATGCAAATCCTGGTGGCTGACGACCACAAGCTGGTCCGCGATGGCTTGAGGCCATTCCTGCAGGAACTCGATCCGAGCGTGGAAATTCTGGACGCCGCCACCCTGGGCGAGGCCATCAAGGTTATCGAGGACAAGCCCGGAATCGGGCTGGTGCTGCTCGACCTGATGATGCCGGGAATGGACGGCCTCTCCGGCCTGCAGCAGATCAAGGCCCGGGTGCCCGATACCCCGGTGGTGATCGTTTCCGGCTATTCCACCCGCGACCACGTGGTGTCCGCCGTACAGGCCGGGGCCGCCGGCTTCATCCCCAAGACGGTCAGCGGCACCGCCATGGTCAACGCGCTGCGCCTGGTGCTGTCGGGAGAAAAGTACCTGCCGTCCAGCACCTTCTTCGAGGACCCCAGCAACCAGTCCATCACCCCGGTGGCCGCCAGGCCGGCCGGCGCCCCTCCGCCCTTCGACCGCCTGTCCCGGCGCGAGGGCGAGATCCTCGCCCAGCTGGTCGAGGGTCGCACCAACAAGGAAATCGCCATCGCGCTGTCGTTGCAGGAAATCACCATCAAGGTCCACCTGCGCAACGTCTACCGCAAGATCGGCGCCGCCAACCGCGCCCAGGCGGTCCGCATCGCCCTGCAATCGGGCTGGGTGATGCCGGAAGTCATCAACTGAGGCGGATTTAACAGGCTGCGAAAAACGCGTTCCCCCTCCCTTTTTATCGTCACCCCCGCGCAGGCGGGGGTCCATGCCGGGATGAGAACGAAGCTCTGCCGCACGATATTGAGCGGTGGGTGCATGGATTCCCGCTTTCGAGGGAATGACGGGAGTTTTTCTGCCCCCTGTTAAACGGCTCGGATAAGGCATCCTACTCTCTCTGAACACGGATGAATGATTTCCGTGTTCATCCGCGAGCGGTGCGTAGCGCCGCATCCGCGCCCTCCGTGTCTTCTGACTCAGAAATCACCCCGGCAGGCCGCGCCTTGCCCGGTCGGCGGCGGCGACGGCGGATTCGGCGTTCTCGCCCGGCTGCAGCACATGGTAGCCGGAAAACAACGCGAAGCTGTGAACGTCGCCCTGCCAGTAGAAGGGCTGCAGGTTGATGCGCTCCATGATGTCGCGCACCTTGTCGCGGGCGGCGGCCAGTTCGGTCCCCGACAGCAGCAGCGCGAAATCGCTGCCCCCCATCAGCCCCACCGGGTCCGAGGTGCGCAGCGATCCCACCAGATGGGCGGTGACGTGGCGCAACGCCCCGTCGCCGGCGGCCAGCCCCTGGGCCTGACGCAAATGCTCGATTCCCGCCACGTGCAGCAGCACCAGGGTGCCCGAGCCGTGCCCGATGCTGAGCAGCGCCTCCAGTTCCCGGATGAAGCCGCGGCGGTTGAGCGCCGGGACCACCGGATCACGCTCGGCCAGCCCCTCCAGGAACGCCTGGCGGCGGCGGGATTGCGACTCCATCCAGCGCAGCCGGTCGGCCTCGCCCAGCAGGCCGGTCACCGCCTTCAGCACCGCCGGCGTGATGGCGGCGTCGGGCAGCCCCAGGATCGAGGCCACATCGGCGATACTGTGCTGGATATGGGGAGGTTCGTTGGGCGGATAGGGCGAATGGGGATGATGGCCCGGCGGATGCGAATCCCTGTCGAGGGCGTATTCGTTGACATGCCCGACGGAATAGACCGGATCGCTGCGAAACTGGTTGGCCATGCTTCCCCCCACGGGAAGTACGATTTCAAGGCATGGTAGCACAGGGGCAACAAGCCTGTCCGAATTTTCAGCATTCCGTTCTTGCGTCCGGGGCGCGTCTGCATATAATTCCGCCCTTTCTCTTCCCGAGGCAGGGCAGGAACACAGCATGGGCAAAGCAGCCCCCCCCCAGGTCGGCATCATCATGGGCAGCCAGTCGGACTGGGAGACCATGCGCCACGCCGCCCAGGTGCTTTCCGACCTCGGCATCGCCTTCGAGACCCGGGTGGTTTCGGCCCACCGCACGCCCAAGCGTCTCTACGACTACGCCACTTCGGCCAAGGGCCGCGGGCTGAAGGTGATCATCGCCGGCGCCGGCGGCGCCGCCCACCTGCCCGGCATGGCCGCCGCCATGACCACGCTGCCGGTGTTCGGCGTGCCGGTGGAGAGCAAGGCGCTGAAGGGCATGGACTCGCTGCTCTCCATCGTCCAGATGCCCGGCGGCATTCCGGTGGGCACCCTGGCCATCGGAAAGGCGGGCGCCACCAATGCCGCCCTGCTGGCCGGAGCGGTGATCGCCCTGATGAATCCCGAGGTCGACTCCGCCCTGGAGGCCTGGCGCGCCCGCCAGACCGATTCCGTGGCCGAGGCCCCGGTTGACCCCGAATCCTCCGACCTGATCCGCCCGTGAGCAACGATCCCCAGTCGTCGCCGCTGCCGCCCGGCAGCACCATCGGCATCATCGGCGGCGGCCAGTTGGGCCGCATGGCCGCCCTGGCGGCGGCGCGCCTGGGCTATCGCGTCCATATCTTCACCCCGGAGACCGGCTCCCCCGCCGCCCAGGTGAGCGACGCCGCCACCATCGCCCGCTACGACGACCAGGACGCCATCGAGCGCTTCGTGCGCTCGGTGGACGTGGTGACCTTCGAATTCGAGAACATTCCGGCGGAAAGCGTGCGGCACATGGCCCTGCACGTGCCGGTGCGTCCGTGCTGGAGCGTGCTGGAAACCGCCCAGGACCGCATCAACGAGAAGCGCTTCTTCAACTCCATCGGCATCGAGACCGCGCCTTGGGCTGCGGTGGGCAGCCTGGACGAGCTGCGCCGGGCCATCGACGAGATCGGGCGGCCCGCCGTGCTGAAGACCGCCCGGCTGGGCTATGACGGCAAGGGCCAGGTCAAAATCGGCCCCGACACCGACCTGGCGGAAGCCTGGGCGGCACTGGGCAAGGGCCTGGACCAGGCCGGCCAGGGCGTGCTGGAGGGCTTCATCGACTTCCTGGGCGAGATCTCGGTGATCGTGGCGCGAGGGCAGGACGGTGAATGGGCGGCCTTCGATCCGGTGTGGAACGTCCACCGTGACCACATCCTCGACACCACCACCGTTCCCGCTCCCATCGCGCCGTCGCTGATCGGTCAGGCCATGGACATCGCGCACCGCGCCGCCGAGGCGCTGGGCGTGGTCGGCCTGCTGGCGGTGGAGATGTTCGTCACGCCCAACGGCCTGCTGGCCAACGAGATGGCGCCCAGGCCCCACAATTCCGGCCACTGGACCATGGACGCCTGCGTCACCGACCAGTTCGAGCAGTTCGTCCGCGCCGTCTGCGGCCTGCCGCTCGGCTCGCCCGAACGGCATTCCGACGCCGAGATGAAGAACCTGATCGGCGACGACGTCGACCAGTGGCTGGACATCCTGAAGGACCCCACGGCGCGCCTGCACCTCTACGGCAAGGCCGAGGCCCGGCCCGGCCGCAAGATGGGCCACGTCAACCGGATCGCGCCCCGCTCCGACCGTTCCTGACGGCCAAGCGATGACGATTTCGTAACCAAGCGATTTCGACGTTGACCCCCGCCCTATATTGCCGGATTTTTACTGCCGGTTATTACCCCTAGAACTATGGGATTGCCTTGGAAGAGCTGGTTGTCCACGTCCTGACCGAATACGGATACCTGCTCTATCCGCTCATCACCGCCTGGACCTTCGTCGAGGGCGAGACGGTGGTGATCGTCACCGGCGTGCTGGCCTCGGAAGGCCGCTTCCGCATCAATGTGGAACTGCTGGCCCTGGCGGCCCTGACCGGCAGCTTTTTCGGCGACCAGCTCTACTACTACATCGGCCGCAAGTACGGCGCGCCGCTGCTCAAGCGCTGGCCCAGCCTGACGGGCCGCATCGACTGGGCCTTCGAGACCGTCAACCGCAGCCCGGCCATCTTCATCCTGTCGTTCCGCTGGATCTACGGCGTGCGCAACGTGGCGCCCTTCATCGTCGGCATCGCCGGAGTGCCGCGCGTCAAGTATCTGGTGCTGAACTTCATCGCAGCCGCCATCTGGGCCCATTCCTTCGCCTGGGGCGGCTATCTCATGGGCCGCAAGCTCGAGGAATGGCTGGGCGACAGCAAGTGGTTCGTGCTGGGCGGCTTCATCCTCTTCATGATCGCCTTCGGGGTATTCGGCGCCCTGCGTGGCCGCTCCCAATCCACCGCAAAGCCGGCCCCGGAGCCGTCCGACTCCGCTCAGTAACGGGTGGCGGTGTTCAGCGAATTGCGCGCTTCCTGGAAACGGACCCGGCGCAGCTGGTATTCGGCCACCCGGGCCTTGCGGTAGGCGTCGGCGATGCGGCCGGCCTCGTCGCGCGCCGCCTGGGCGCTTTCCCGCCACGCCTTGCGCATCTCCTCCACCTGGGCGTTGCCCGGCACCTGACGCAGCGGCGGAGCCGATGGCACCGGCTTGACCCGGGCCGAAGCCACCTGGGTGCCGCCGGCGGTGTTGGGCGGAGCGTTCCACACCTTCATCAGCCGCTCGCGGTAGGCGGCGGCCAGATGGGGAGTCTGGGAATGGTAATAGGATGCCGCCGTCGGCCAGTGGTTGGTGGCTCCGAACAGCCCTTTGAGGAAGCGGGCGGCATAGGCCACGTTGGCCGCCGGGTCGAAGGCTTCGTCCAGATTGGCGAAGGCGTTGGGATGGTGGCGCAGGTTGACCTGCATGCAGCCCACGTCGATGTTCTGCACGCCCCGGGCCTTGAGGCGCTTCACCTCGGCGATGGCTTCGGCCTTGCTGGGCAAATATCGCCCCTGCCCCTCGGCCATCACCGTCCATGGCCAGGCAATAACTGCCTTGTGCTGGGAATCGTAGCGGCCCGATTCGACGATGGAAATGGAGTGCAGCAACGCGGTGGGAATGCCGTAAAGGCGCTCCTGAACGGCGGCCTCGGCGGCGCACAAACCCTCGTTCGCCACCGTGGGAACGGCGTGGGCGGGAAACGCCGCGACGGCCAGCGCCGCGCCCAATCCCACCATCCATGCCATTCGCCGAACCGTCATCACGCGCTCCACGAGCCCAAGAATTGTCGGCATTCTTGCACACCTCGTGCCAGGACTTCCACGATTCCCACCGCAAAGTGGTCATACCTGTGTTGCGGCCACCAAAGGGGGAATTTAGGGGATTCGGCAGTTTTCCGCCGTTTTTTGCCTTGCCTCGCCCAGGCCCCATCGATATATATTGCAGTGCAGCAAAGGACAGTCCTCGGACCCCTTTTCTGCTTTCTTGGACGTTTCCTCCCTAAACTCAAGCCGCTGGGGCGACCCAGCGGCTTTTTTTCTGTGTTTTCAATGAATTGCGTCATACATTAGGCATCCATTATTTATATTGAAATGTGAATAGAAAATGTGACCAGTCGTTGCGAATCCCAAGCGCTCTCGACGCGCGCATTATTTCAGCCCTCAAGCAGCGCAGCTCGCCACAACGGCCATTAAACGGCATTTTTTAAAAGGCCTTACACCACCTCAGGTTATATATACCACTGTAGGCAACCCTACAGCATTTTCCATTGACCGCGGCGCAGGTGCGCGCAATACTCTGTAGCGTGAGTTACAGAGGAATTTCCATGCGCCTTTCCGATACATGCACCATCCACAGCGGCTTCACCGCCCGAGGCAAGCTGGAGTCCATCGATATCGGTGGCGTGCCCGCCATCCAGTTGCGTGACATTTCCGCCGAAGGCGCCGTCGATCCCCACCACCTCGCGCGAGTGCCGCTTGAAGGCGTTGCCGAGCGGTATTTCGTGCGCGCTGGAGACGTGCTTTTTCGGTCGCGTGGCGAGCGCACCACCGCCTGCGCCTTGGATGACCGTTTCATCGAGTCGGCGGTAGCGATCCTGCCGCTCATGGTGCTTCGTCCCAAGCGTGACATCGTGTTGCCGGGATATTTGGCATGGGCGATCAACCAGCCTGCCGCGCAGCGCCACTTCGACGGTTCGGCCTATGGCACCAACATCCGCATGGTGCCACGATCGAGCCTAGACGAACTCGAGATCGACATCCCCGACATCGTCATCCAGCAGAAGGTCGTCGCCATCGACGCCCTCGCCGAGCGTGAGCGGGAGTTGAGCATCTTGGCCGCCGAGAGGCGACGGTGGCTGACCGGCATGATCCTCGCAGATCGCATCAAGACTATGAGCCCCGCCGCCGGGCCAGAAAGGAAGACGAAATGAACGATCAGCTCACCCAGAACCAGGTCAATCAGACGGCTTGGGCAGCATGTGACACCTTCCGGGGCGTTGTCGATGCCGGACAGTACAAGGACTACATCCTGGTGATGCTGTTCCTGAAGTACATCTCGGACCTCTGGAACGATCACGTCGATGGTTACCGCAAGCAGTATGGCGGCGACGAAGCCCGCATCCGCCGTCGGCTTGAGCGCGAACGCTTCGTGCTTCCCGAGGGGGCCAGCTTCTACGATCTGTATGAGCAGCGGAACGAAGCCAATATCGGCGAGCTGATCAATATCGCCTTGGAGAAGATCGAGGACGCCAACCGGGCCAAGCTCGAAGGTGTGTTCCGCAACATCGATTTCAATTCCGAGGCCAACCTGGGCCGCGTCAAGGACCGCAACCGCCGCCTCAAGAACATGCTGGAGGACTTCGCCAAACCCGCCCTCGACCTGCGTCCGTCGCGGGTGACCGAGGACATCATCGGCGAGTGCTACATCTATCTCATCTCCCGCTTCGCCTCCGATGCCGGCAAGAAGGCCGGGGAATTCTATACGCCCGCCGCCGTGTCCCGCCTGCTGGCCAAGTTGGCCGCGCCCAAACCGGGTGACACCATCTGCGACCCTGCCTGCGGCTCCGGCTCGCTGCTGATCCGGGCGGCGGAAGAGGTGGGCTCGGACAACTTCGCCCTCTACGGCCAGGAGGTGAACGGCGCCACCTGGGCGCTGGCGCGGATGAACATGTTCCTGCACGCCAAGGACGCCGCCCGCATCGAATGGTGCGACACCCTGAACAGCCCCGCCCTGGTCGAGGGCGATCAGTTGATGAAGTTCGACGTGGTGGTGGCCAATCCCCCCTTCAGCCTGGACAAGTGGGGCGCCGAGGACGCGCCTGCAGACCCGTTCAAACGCTACTGGCGGGGCATTCCGCCCAAGTCCAAGGGCGATTACGGCTTCATCACCCACATGGTCGAGATTGCCAAGCGCCAGAGCGGCCGGGTGGCGGTGATCGTGCCCCATGGCGTGCTGTTCCGGGGCGGGGCCGAGGGCCGCATCCGCCAGGCGCTGATCGAGGAAAATCTGCTCGATGCCGTGGTCGGACTGCCGGCCAATTTGTTCACCACCACCGGCATTCCAGTGGCGATCCTGGTCTTCGACCGTTCCCGCGAGCAGGGCGGGCCGAACGAGGCTCGCCGCGACGTGCTGTTCATCGACGCCAGCAAGGAATTCACGCCGGGCAAGACCCAGAACGTGATGGACGAGCAGCACATCGGCAAGATCCTGGACACCTACGCCAGTCGGGCGAAGATCGACAAATACTCCCACCTCGCCGCGCCTGAGGAAATCGCCGAAAACGATTTCAACCTGAACATCCCCCGTTACGTCGACACCTTCGAGCCGGAAGAGGAAATCGACGTCGCCGCCCTGCAAAGGCAGATCAACACGATCGAGGCCGAACTAGCCGACGTCCGGGGCCGCATGGCCGGCTATCTGAAGGAGCTGGGCGTCGATGCCTGAAGGCGAACTGATCCTCTACACCACCGAGGACGGCGCGGCGGAAATCCAGCTGCGAGCCATCGATGGCGCTGTCTGGCTGAGCCAGGTCGAAATGGCCGAGCTGTTCCAGACCACCAAGCAGAACGTCAGCCTGCATGTGCGCAACATTCTGTCCGAGGGCGAGTTGACCCCGGAGGCAACCGTCAAGGAATACTTGACAGTTCAGACCGAAGGCGCCCGACAGGTGAAGCGCACGGTGACCCAGTACCGGCTTGAGATGATCCTTGCCGTCGGTTACCGGGTGCGTTCGCCGCGTGGCACGCAGTTCCGCCGCTGGGCGACCTCGGCCTTGAAGGAATATCTGGTCAAGGGCTTCGTCATGAACGATGCCCGCCTCAAGGACCCTGGCTTCGATTATTTCGACGACCTGCTGGAGCGCATCCGCGACATCCGGGCGTCGGAGGCGCGGTTCTATCAGAAGGTCCGGGACATCCTGGCCCTGAGCGAGGATTACGACCCGCAAGCCCGCGAGGCCACCGACTTCTACGCCAAGATCCAGAACAAGATGCTGTTCGCCATCACCAACCACACCGCCGGCGAGCTGATCCGCGAACGCGCCGACGCCGATGCCACCAATATGGGCCTGACCACCTGGAAGGGCGCCGATCACGGCCGGGGCGTGCGCAAGGCCGACGTGTCCATCGCCAAGAACTATCTGGGCGAGGCCGAGATCAAGGACCTCAACCAGATCGTCACCATGTTCCTGGACACCGCCGAACTGCGCGCTCGGCGCCGCCAGACCATGCGGCTGGGGGACTGGGACGCAGTCCTCGACACCTTCCTGTCCAGTAACGAGCTGCCGCTGCTGCGCAACGCCGGCACCGTCTCGGCCAAGCAGGCCGAAGCCATCGCTCACGCCCGCTACGCCGAGTTCGACGCCAAGCGGCGCGAGGCCGAACGCGCGGCCGCCGAGCAGGTGGACGATTTGGCCGAATTGCAGCGCATTGCCGAGGCGTCGAAGGGGCGGAAGAAGGGGGGCGGAGATGCATGAGGGATGGAAGATTAAGACCCTTTCGGATGCCGTCGGTGGCAACGGGAAGATTATTGGCGGACCATTTGGATCCGATCTGACACAAGATGACTACGTAGATGCTGGAGTGCCGGTGATACGAGTCTCAAATCAGATCGGAAGTACAATAGGCGGCGAATTCACTTTTGTGACTCACGAGAAGGCTCGAAAGCTGAAGGCAAATATGGCAGCGCCTGGCGATATTGTAGTTGTTCAACGCGGAAGCACATATGGGAAAGTGTCGAGAATTCCTTTATCTTCAACATATAAAGAATATGTCATTTGCCAAAGCCAGATGGCTCTGAAAGTTGACAAGGATATAGCTGAACCGGAGTATATATTCCAGTTCTTGCAATCTTCATTTTTCGGTCGATATGTAGATAGTACTGTCATCCAAACGGGACAGCCCCACATCAATCTAGGGATACTTAGAGAGGCTGGGATTGCACTCCCCCCCCTCCCCGAACAGCGCAAGATCGCCGAAACCCTGCGGACGTGGGACGAGGCCATCGAGAAGCTGGAGGCACTGCGGGCGGCGAAGGAAACCCGTTACAAGGCGCTTGCTCGACGGTTCTTTGACCCGTGCCATCCCACCTTCCATGGCCGGCCCAACGCATGGCAGGAGTTCGATCTCGGCGATGTTTTTCGTGAACGCAGTCAGTCGGGTGAGGAAAGCGACCGGCTGCTCAGCATCACCATGAATGGAGGCGTGATTGACCGCGACGATGTGGGCCGCAAGGACACTTCGACCGAGGACAAATCGAACTACAAGCTCATCCTTCCCGGCGACATTGGCTACAACACGATGCGAATGTGGCAGGGCGTCTCGGGCCTGTCCGCTCTTCGTGGCATCATCAGCCCCGCATATACGGTCGTCACGCCAGTCCCGAACCGGATCGTGGGGCGCTACGCCGCGCACCTATTCAAGTCACGCCGGATGGTCTTCGACTTCGAACGCTATTCCCAAGGCCTGACGAGCGACACTTGGAACCTCAAGTTCCCGGCCTTCTCCAAGATTAAGGTCTTTCTTCCGCCCATCGAAGATCAGGAAAAGCAGGCTGAACTGCTGGACGCTCTGACAGCAGAGGGCTCTGTGCTCGCAAAGCAAATCGAAGTCCTCGCCCGGCAGAAGCGCGGCCTGATGCAGAAGCTGCTGACGGGCGAATGGCGGGTCCATACCGGGAGTGACATACAATGAAAGTTCTTGGATTTCGCGGAGATCCCAAAGCTCCCCGCTATGCCGTCGTCTCCGAAGACAATGGCATCTTCACGCTCGAGAATGCGACGAGCGACAGCAAGCTACCGGTCCCAGCATCGATTGGCGACGAGGCCGATGCCGAACGGCTGGATTGGATGTACCGCGAAGTTCTCGCGATCATCGATGCCCACCCCGACATTGCCAAGGTGGTGATCAAGCAGAACGAATTCACCCAGCAGGACACGAAGGCGAAGAGGCGATCCGCGTACAACGACGCGGCGGTGATCCTCGCCAGTGCCCATCGGAACCTCCCAGTTGAGATCAAAATCTATTCATCGATGGCGACGACGAGCTCCGACACCAAGCGCCATGGGGAGGCCCGTGTCGGAAAGACAGACAAGTACTGGGACAACAAAATGGCGGATGCCGTCAATGCCGCGTGGTGGGGACTGCACAACCGATGACCCAGCTTGTTCCTGTCGCATTCGCAGCCGGCATGCGGCTCTACAAGTACCAACTGACCAGTATGATCGGCCAGGGGAGCTTCGGCGAGGTCTGGCTCGCCCAGGAGCTCGCCCTGCAGCGAGAGTACGCTGTGAAGATCCTGAAGCCCGGCCTGTCTGTCGATACGCGCTTGCGCGAGGCCCAGATCGGCAACCGGCTGGAGCACAATAACCTGGTCTACGTCCACCAGGCCGATGTCGTGCCTGTGGTAGGTGACCATTTCGCGGTCATCTTGGCGATGGACTACCTGCCCAACGGCTCGGTCGAGACACTTGCCAATCCGGCCGGATATCTGCCCCTTCCCACCGTGATACGTATTGCGCGGGATATTCTTCAAGGGCTGGAGTATCTGCATGCACGGAACTTCTTTCATAACGATATCAAACCGGGAAACATCCTGCTTGGGCGGCAGCAGCAGGCGATGCTGTCGGACTACGGCATCACGGGTGTTTCCGTAAACGGCGCCCCCGTGCCGGCCCCGAACTCCTATCTGCTCCATCGAGCGCCCGAAGTCGTCACCACGGGAAACATCGGTGTAAGCTCCGACCTGTTTCAGGTTGGCATGACCCTCGCCAGACTGTTGCTCGGCCTGAACGTCCTGGACTCCATCAAGGCCAGCATCGGCGCCCCTCAATACGAGCAGGACATCGCTGCAGGGAAGCTTCTCACGCAGAAGAATTTCCCAAGTCACATCCCCGCCCCAGTCCGCCGCCTAGTCCTTAAGGCCGTGCATCCTGACCCGACCCAGCGTTTTTCGAGCGCGCTTGAGATGCGCCGATCCATCGAGAAGCTGTCCTATCCCGGATATTGGACGGTCGACCCTGCGGGCAATGAGATTGGGAAGTGTGGGGTCTATGAGTATTCGTACTCCATAGCGCCAATTTCCGCAGGACACGTTGACATCAACTGCACGAGGCTTAATGCCACCTCAGGCAGGAGCCAACGTGTCACTTCATTCTGCAAGAAAGGATTGCCCCAAAGGCAGGCCGAGAAAGCGATCTCCGATTTCAAGCAATTCGTGGTGACCGGAAAATGACCTTCGACGCCGCCGAGAAGCACCAGTCCCAGATCCCGGCGCTCCAGATGCTGGTTGCCCTGGGCTTCACCCCGCTGTCCCAGGCCGATGCCGTGCTTCTGCGCGGGGGGCGCTTGCGCAATGTGGTTCTGGACGACCTGTTGGCCGACCAGTTGTTGCACATCAACCGCTTTACCTACCGGGGGCGGGAGTACCCGTTCGACCTGGCCGACGCGCACGAGGCGATCCGGCGCCTGAAGCCCACGCCCGATCGGCAGAAGGGATTGCGCGGCACCAACCAGGACATCTACGACACGCTTGTCCTGGGCACCACCATCACCAAGACCATCCAGGGGGATTCGAAATCCTACTCCTTCCGCTTCATCGACTGGGAGACGCCGTCCAACAACGTCTTCCACGTCACCGCGGAGCTGTCGGTGGAGCGGACTGGCAGCACCCAGACCAAGCGCTGCGATATCGTAGCCTATGTGAATGGCATCCCCTTCCTGGTCATCGAGAACAAGCGACCGACCGAAAGCCTGAAGAAGGCCGGTAGCCAGCTGATCGGCTATCAGAACGAAGACAACATCCCGCAGCTGTTCCACTTCGCTCAGTTCCTGCTGGTGATGAACCGGGTCGAGGCACGCTATGCTACCGTCGGCACGCCCCGGCAATTCTGGCAGACTTGGCGCGATGACGAGGACCGCGACGAGGACATCGACAAGGCGGCCAACCGGCCCTTGACCGCCGCCGAGGCCGATGCGGTGTTCTCGGGTGACTTTGCCTCCGCCCGAACCTTTTTCGAGGCCATGGCGGACGAAGGCCCCCGCGCCATCACGGCCCAGGACCGGGCGATCCATGCCCTGTGCCGGCCGGAACGGCTGCTTGATCTGGTGCGCCGCTTCACCGTCTTCGACGGCGGCACCCGTAAGGTGGCACGCCACCAGCAGTTCTTCGGCATTCGCAAGGCGGTGGAGCGGGTCCGACAAATCTCAGTGGACGAACGGCGCAAGGGCGGCGTCATCTGGCACACCCAGGGGTCGGGCAAGTCGCTCACCATGGTCATGCTGGGGCGCGCCTTGGCGCTGGACAAGTCCATTCCCAACCCGCGCATCATCATCGTCACTGACCGCGACGACCTCGATAAGCAGATCAAGGATACCTTCAAGTCCTGCGAGATGGAGCCGATCCGCGCCGCGAGCGGTGCCAACCTGATCGAGCTGATCCGCAACAAGGCCCCGCTGGTCACCACCATCATCAACAAGTTCGATACGGCGGCTAGGGGGGCGGTCGATATCGACGAGGATGCCAACATCTTCGTCCTGGTCGATGAAAGCCATCGTTCCCAGACCGGGCGCTATGGCGGCGACAGCCAGTTCGCCACCAAGATGCGCCGCCTGCTGCCCAAGGCCTGCTATCTCGGCTTCACCGGCACGCCGCTCTTGAAGAAAGAGAAGAACACCCTGTCCACCTTCGGCGGGCTGATCCACAAATACGCCATCGACGAGGCGGTGGCCGATGGGGCGGTGGTTCCCCTGTTGTACGAAGGCCGCCTGGTCGAACAACAGGTCAATGGTGACGTCATCGACCGCTGGTTCGAGAAGATCAGCGAAGGCCTAACCGACGCGCAGAAGGCCGACCTCAAGCAGAAGTTTTCCCGCCTGGACGCCCTGTCGAAGACAGGCCAGACCATCAGGGCCAAGGCTTTCGACATCTCCGAGCATTTCCGCAAGCACTGGCAGGGAACCGGCTTCAAGGCCCAGTTGGTGGCTCCCTCCAAGGCTGCCGCAGTCCGCTTCAAGGAAGTGCTGGACGAAATCGGCCACGTCACCAGCGAGATCGTCATTTCTCCCCCCGATGACAATGAAGGCAACGAGGAGGTCGATAAGGAGTCGAAGGATCTGGTGCGGGTGTTCTGGGACCGGATGATGGCCCGCTACAAGACCGAGGACGAGTACAACCGGCAGATCATCGATGCCTTCAAGGGCTTCGGTGATCCCGAAATCCTGATCGTCGTCTCCAAGCTGCTGACCGGCTTCGACGCCCCCCGGAACACGGTGCTCTATGTCTGCAAGTCGCTACGCGAGCACAACCTGCTGCAGGCCATCGCCCGCGTGAACCGGCTCTATGAAGACGAGGACTGCAAAATCGAGAAGCAGTTCGGCTTCATCATCGATTACGAAGGGCTATTGGGAGAGCTGGACGCAGCCCTGACCACCTACAGCGCCTTCGACGGCTTCGACGCCAACGACCTGGCGGGCACCGTCCACGACGTCCGTGAGGAAATCCGCAAGCTTCCCCAACTGCACGACCAGCTCTGGGATCTGTTCAAGCCGGTCAAGAACAAGAAGGACATGGAGCAGTTCGAGCAGTTCCTGGCCGACGAGGCTATCCGCCAGGAATTCTACGAGCGCCTCAAGGCTTTCAGCCGGTGCCTGCACATCTCCCTTTCGTCGGACAAAATCCTCGACGTGTTCGACGAGGCCAAGATCGCGGCCATGAAGCGCGACTGGAAGCAGTTCTCCGAACTGCGCCGCTCGGTTCAGCTACGGTACCAGGAGACGGTCGACGTCAAGGAGTTCGAGCCGAAGATCCAGAAGCTGCTGGATGACCATGTGGTCGCCCTGCCAGCCGAAACCATCATCGAGATGGTGAACATCAACGACCCAGATGCCCTCAGGGCCGTGGTCGAAGAAACAGGCGTGTCCGAAGCCTCTCGCGCCGACCGGATCGCCAGTGCCACCCGGCGTGCCATCACCGAGAGAATGGAGGAGGATCCCACATTCTATCGTCGTTTCTCGGAGTTGCTGGAAGAAGCAATCCGCGACTATCGGGCCATGCGGTTGTCTGAGCGGGAATATCTGCAGCAGGTCATCGATCTGGCCAGCAAGGTGGCGAACAAGGATCGTGGTCGGCAAATGCCGGACGCCATCAAGGGGAACGATGACGGCCAGGCGTTCTTCGGCATTCTGGAAAATCTCCTAGTGACGGGAGATGGCCAGCCGATTGACAAGGATGAGGCAGCCAACATTGCGCTGGCCATTATTGACATCATCAAGGCCCACCACATCGTTGACGTCTGGTCCAACGACATCGCCCAGAACAACATGCGCAACGCCATCGACGACTATTTCTTCGATGTGCTCAGGGACGAAAAAGGCATCAACCTGTCGGTCGAGGCGATGGACGACCTCGAACACAAGGTCATGGACCTTGCACGCGCCCGGTTTCCCGGATGACCACCGAGCGGCATTCCATCCAATACGGGGAGCATGTCATTGAGTTCGTCGTCGTCCGCCGCGACCGGAAGACCCTTGAGATCGCGGTGGAACCTGATGCCACGGTGATGATCGCGGCGCCGCTCGATGCCTCCATGGCAGATATCGAGGCCAAGGTGCGCAAACGTGCCGCTTGGATTAGACGTCAGCAGCGGTTTTTCATCCAATACCTACCCCGAACCCCGGAGCGCCAATACGTGGCGGGCGAGACCCATCTTTATCTCGGTCGCCAATACAGGCTGAAGGTGGTACCTCATATTCAGGCGAAGGTGACACTGGTTCGCGGCTTCCTCGTGGTGCAGACCCACCACCCTGCGAAGGCCGATGTCACCCGTGATCTGGTCGAAGCCTGGTACCGCGAGCGCGCCCACGCGAAATTCGGCGAACGCTTGGAGCTAAACCTTCTGCGCTTCCCCGAACCGGACCGCTTTCGCCCCAAAGGGCTGATCATCCGCCAACTTCAGCAACGCTGGGGATCGATGTCACCCGCCGGCCGTCTCCTGCTCAACAGCCGGCTTATCGAGGCCCCCACGGACTCGATCGACTATGTCATTACCCATGAGCTCTGCCACATGTCCGAACCGCACCATGGCCCGGCTTTCTTCGAGCTTCTGGACGGCGTATTGCCCGACTGGCAGAAGAGAAAAGATCGTCTGGAGCGCGTCATGTCATGAATTGGAAATCGTCATTTCCCGCGGATTTTGTGGATTGAACACCTGCTTTCATCATTCTGAGCGCCGGAGCGTGCCGAACCGCTTGATATCCTTTCTCCTCATCCCAGCATCCAACTTGGCTTGTCTGACCATGTTGGGAAGCGGGACAATCACTCCTCTCTCCGCACCCTCACCCCATCCCCGCCGTTCTCGTCCGCATCGATGATCATCACCCCGGCTGCTTCCAGGGTGGCGCGGATGGTGTCGAGGGTTCGGGCGTAGAGGGTCTCGCCGCGTTCAAGGCGGGCGATGGTGTTGGGCGAGACCTTGGCCAGTTGGGCGAGGTCGCGGACGCCGATCTGGAGGGCGGCGCGGGCCATGCGGCATTGGGTGGCGGTGAGCGGCATCACGTAACCTGGTTACTATCTTGTTGACCCGGACTCGCCGGAGTGGTAACCAGAGTACTAGCCTGAGGTGATCTCCTTAGGCAAGTCCGGCCGTGCTTTCCATTGCTCCGGCGGCTCACCCGTGGGCCGTCAACGGGCGGGGTTTGCCCGGCCTCCACCCCTCTCATGGAGGTTTCCCATGGATGTGATCCTGATCTCGCCCAGAGGCCATGGCGGCCGTCTGCGCGAATGCCTCGACTGGCTGCAGCGCCTGCCCAACCGGCGGCTCCGGGTCGTCGACGACTATGTGGATGGCGAGGGCCAGCATCGCTGCCACGTCACCCTCAACGACCGCACCACCGGCACGGAGGTGTCCCATGGCGCCGACTGATCTCCCCCTGCCGGATGACACCGCCGACCGCCTCGCCCTCTACCGGGCGGCATCAAAGGCCCCGGCGACCCGGCGGGCCTACCGCTCCGACTGGGCCCACTTCCAGGACTGGTGCAAGGAGAGCGACCATCCGTCCCTGCCCACCAGCGTGGACACCGTCTGCGCCTACCTCGCCTGCCATGCGGGGAAGCTCCGGGCCAGCACCCTGGATCGCCGCCTGGCGGCGCTGGCGGCCTACCACCGGGCTGCCGGCCATGCCTTCGATCCCGGCAACCACGAGATCCGCGCGGTGCTGTCCGGCATCCGCCGGGTGCATGGGGCGCGGCCCCAGGGCAAGGAGGCGCTGACGCCCGACGACATGCGGGCCATGGTGGCGGGGCTGCCGCGCTCGCTGGCCGGAGCCCGCGACAAGGCGATGCTGCTGCTGGGCTTCGCCGGCGGCTTCCGCCGCTCCGAACTCGCCGCTCTCGAAATCCCCATGCTCGACTTCCGGGCCGGCGGACTGGTGGTCTACCTGCCGGGCGGCAAGACAGATCAGGACGGGGCGGGCTCGCTGATCAAGGGGATCGCCTGCGCGACCGATGACGGCCCCTGCCCGGTGGCGGCGGTGAAGGACTGGATCATGCGGGCGCATCTGTCCGAGGGTCCGCTGTTCCGACCCATCGACCGCTTCGGGCGGATCCAGGAGGCTGTCCTGCGTCCCCGGGCGGTGGCCCGCATCGTCTGCAAGGCGGCGGGACAGGCGGCCGAGGCGAGGGGACTGGCGGGCAAGCGGGCGCGGGCCTTCGTCGCCAGCCTGGGAGCCCATTCGCTGCGGGCCGGCTTCGCCTCCTCGGCGGCCATGGCGGGAGCGCCTGAATGGGCCATCCAGCGCCAGACCGGCCACCAGCGGCGGCAGACCCTGTGGCAGTACATCCGCCCGGCGGATGCCCTGGCGACGGGTCGAATGGCGCGCACCGGCCTCTGATCGGTCCGGCTCGGCGAGGCGGCGATCACGGGGGGGCAAGAGGTCCATRACTGGGCGTTATCAGCCTCTTCAGGCCAGCATCCCCCCTCAGATCGCCGCCTCGCCGAGCCGGATCGCGGCCAACACGCCCCCCTCCCCGCCCCCTGATCCGGCCGATCCTCACGGTCATTGCATCCATGCCGACCATATTGACCATGCCGGTCATCATGGGCATGGCAACCGCCACGGCCATGACGATTCTTCCGCTCATGGCGATCGCTCCGGCCAGGGCGATCCACATCCTCCCAGGGACCATGCCGAAGGAGGAGTTCCCCATGATCATCGAGGTCAATGCCGTCGCCTTCCGCCAGACCCTGGGCGACAAGATCAATCAGGTGCAGTACCGCGGCGACAGCATCGTCGTCACCAAGGACGGTCAGCCGGTCGCCGCCCTGGTGGAGATCGAGCTGTTTGACCGGCTTCGCGATCTCGCCGCCAGCCTCGACCGCATGGCCGACTGGATGGCCCGCGAGTTCAGCCAGATCCCCTTCGCCGACGGGCTCGAGATCATCGCCAACCATACCGCCGGGGGCTCAGCCCCGGCGGACCGGGAGTGACGCCATGACCATGCTCAGGATCATCACCGATGCCGAGACCCTGCTGGCTGGCTTTGCCTATCCGTCGTCGGCCCAGGGGCGGATCGTGGCGGCCTGGCGCCACAAGGCGCTCGAGATCGCCCTCACGCCCCGCGCCATGGCCCGCCTCGCAGAAGGCATGACAAGGCTGGGCCGGGCCGCCGGCTGGCCCCCTCTCCAGGTCTGCGCCATGGTGAACGCCGTCGCCCTGCAGGTCATCCGGCTTGGATCAGACGAAGTGATCGGGCCCGCTCCGTCCGGCGAAGGCAAAGCGGTCCATCGCGAATTGCCGCGCGGCGCGGCCTGTGTGGTCACCCATGACGAAACCGTCCTGGCCCAGGACCTCGGCGTCCGGATTGTGACCCCTGGGGACTTCTGGGCGGCCTATGGCTGAGGCGGAGAGTGACCAACAGTGAGATGATCGACAATCCTCTCCGTCGTCCAGCCCTGGTTGCGGAGCGTGGCCCAGGCCCAGAGGATCTCGCTGGCCAGAATGCCGACACGCGGCCGCGCCCCCATGCGGTACAGGGCCTTGGCGCGGAAGCGCCGGAAATCCAGCGTCCGCCCCTCGCGGTGGATCCGTTTCAGGCGGCCATTGGCGTTCTCGGTCATGGCGTTGGTGGTTCGGCCGGTGCGCCAATAGGCCAGGATCGGCCCATGCCAGTTGCGGATCATCGCCGCCACCGGCGCAAATTGCGGCGCCTGCTCCGCCACCGCATCGACGCAGGCCAGCCACTTGTCCAGCCACGCTTCGGCGCGCACGGGATCCTTCTGGTCATAGACCTCGAACAGCCCCTCTTTGAGATCATAGGCGAGACCGAGATCGGGATGGCGGCGGCACAGCCCGTTCAGGCTTTCCCTCTCTGCCAAGGCCAACTCGTAGGCCCGCTTGTGCAGCAGGGCGCGGCCGGCATTGAGGCGGGCGGCGGCGGACCTGCCAACCCGCTTCCTGACCCCTTCCCGCACCGTATTGAGGGCCTCGCGGGCCTTCTGGGTGACATGCCAGCGATCGACCACCACCATGGCGCCAGGGAAACACTCCCGTGCCACCTCCTCATAGGCGCGGGTCATGTCGATGGCCACCACCTCGACCGCATCGGCTCCCTCAAGGCCGTCGAAGAAGGCCCGGAAATGCTCCTTGCCGCGTCCTTCCAGAATGTCGATCAGGGCGCCGCTGTCGAGATCCACCACCACGCCCCGCCACACCCGTCCGATATGGGCCTCGTCGATACCCAGCCGGCGGGGCGCCAGGGGTGGCGCCACCGGCTGCCAGCGCCATGCCGCCTCATCGAAGATCTGGCCGATGACACGCTCATCCACCCCGGTGCGCCGCGCCACCTCGACCGTACTGGCGCGGTGGCTCTCATGCTCGATCATGGCGACCAGACGGGTGGTCATCGGTCGGGTGACGTCCAGCCAGTCCGGGCGCAGGCGGCGCGTCGTCTTGCACGTCCCGCAGCGAAGCACCGGATAGGCGAGGTGGATCCGCCGGTGCGCCAGACCCAGGGGCACGTCCTGTATCTCCACCATCACCGGCTGCTTGCTCGCCATGCGGCCCGGACAGCCGTGGGGGCAGAGCCGGTCCGCATCGACAGCAACGAGGTGGGCCTCGGTGATCTCCAGCCGGGTCCCGTCCGGGTCCAGGGTGATGCTGGTCGGTCCTTCAAGCAGGCCGGGCAGGCCGAAGCGGTTGGCAATCATCGTCCTCATCTCCCCCATGGTTCCTGGGAGGAGCTGGGTCGGATCGAGGACCGGCGTTCAGGTCCACGATCAGGGACGTCAAGGAGGGCTTAACACTCTTCGGGGAGATATCCGGGCGCGTTTTCCCTGCATCGGCCAGCCATCCCTTCTTCGGAGCGACCACGTGGCCTGCTCCACAGAAACTTACGAAAAGCGTAAGTTTCTGTGTGGCGAGTATGATGGCTGACCGTCCCCTGCCCACCGTTGTGGGAAACAAACCTGCGATCTCTGAACCGAGATCACCCTTCCTCCGCCAATCCCAGGGCGGACAGGATACGCCAGGCATTTTCCAGTCGAAGATTTCCATCACCCTTTTCCAAGGCGATGACGGTGACGTGGCCAACGTCGGCCAGATCGGCCAGGGCCTTCTGGGAGAGACCGGCGCGCTTGCGTCGCTCAAGGGCCAGAGCGGCAAGGACTTTCAGGTCCGGCAGCTTCGCATCAGCCATGGAGTCTCTCCCAGGCGGAGGCGACCGAAGCGCGATAGGCCCAACTGCGTCCCTCGTCCAGCCGCAATCCCTGCCGTAATCGCTTGTCCAGGGCCGGTTTGCGTCGAGCCAGCTCGGCCAGCACACTCTCGGCGGCCCGGCGGGCCAGTCCGATTTCCTCGGCAATTCCGAGCAGCAGGGCGCGGTCGTAGCGCTCCCAGTGCAGCCGCTCGTCGCCAATGGCCAAGCCGAAGCGGGTGGTATAGCCGGCATCGGCGTAGAGATAGCCGTTGAGAACGTCATAGGCCGGCGACAGCCGCAGGCCTTCCCCGCTCTCCACCAGACTCCAGTTCTTCAGATGGCAGTCCACATTGCCCAGCAGCACATAAGCGGCCAAACGCTTGAACAGGCGTCTGGCGTCGAGCAGACGGGCCGCCGAATGACCCAGGGCGCGACCGATCGCCTCATAGCCGGCATTGTACTTGCCGTGGTGATCAAAGCCGGGAGGCTGACTGATCACCTGGGCGAAATCCTCGCAGCGGAGCTTGGCGCCCCCGGCGCGGTCAAAGCGGCTGACCACCAGGGCAATACCCTCGATTCCGTCGATGGGCGCCAGGGATGAAACCGCCACCTCGTCCCCGCCCAGCAGGATGCGCAGCAGCTCCAGGGTCGTTGCCTCATTGGCAACCATGTCGGGCAGACGGCTCTCCGGGAACTTGGCGATATAGGGGGCAACGTCATCCGCGCCAGCAGGACGGAAGCCCCCGGCGCCATTGTCGGCGCACAGGATCTTGGCCTGGACGCCGCTGATAGTCCGCTCGTTCTGGACCGCGGCGGCATCAAGGGGGGCAGAAGCGCCTTTGAGGCGGACCTTGTCATGGCTATGGCCCGGATCGCTGATCCCCACCGCGCCGATGCAATCCGCCCCGAAGGCCAGCAGGATGCCGAAATCGTCGTCCCGGTCGATTTCGGCGAAAGCCGATTGCCGCTCCCGCAGCCACCCTTCCGGCGCCAGATGGGCAAAGAATGGGTGAATGCCATGGGGGTATTCGTGGACTTTTCCGGAGACCGGCAAGGCACAGGCGATCGACTGATCGACGCCATCATCATAGGAGAAGCGGGTGCCACCGCCCGCCAGTTCCGAGAGGATGCCCACCCGCTGGTTCTTGAAGGTGACGATGCCGTAGCGCAGGGTGGCCATGGTATTGAATTCCGTACCGATGCGGCGAGTTCGACGGTATTTGGTTATGAAAACAATACCGAATCATAGGGCGGTATCGCTATCTATACCAATAATGCAAAATCGTCAAGATAATGTATTGAAAACCGCACCAACGCGGAAGAGAAAGCGGCTTCCGCCGATCACAGCATGGCCAGAGAAGAGACCATATCCACAGCGTCTCTTGCGGTGAATATGACCCTTTCCCATCCGTCAGCTTTGCGCTTTCAAAACCCGTGACCGGGTCACCTCAGGCCGCCTCCCAGACCCTGTTCAGAATGCGGGCGGCGATCTCGGCCTTGTCTTGCGGCAAGAAGCGGCCGTAATGCTGGGCAACCATCTCCGGCGTGTCCTGAATGGCGTAGCTGGCCTGCTCGTAGGAGCCGGTCTGCTTAAGGATGTGAGTCGCCAGGACGTCGCGCACATTGTGCGGCCCATGGGGCAGAAGCCCCTTGATCGCGCCACGCCCGGTCCAGGGATTGAAGATGCCGTAGCGCTGGATGACCAGCCGCCACGCCTCATAGAAGGTGTTCTGGTTGTAGGCGGCATTGGTGCTGGTCATCTTCGCGGTCTTGACGAAGAAGGTCCCGGGATCGGCGCCGGGCCCGATCAGCCGGGCGCGGTGACGATCGATATAGGCCTCGATCTTTTCATAGAGACCGCCCAGATCCGGAAGAATCAGGCGGAACGGCTTGGCGCCGAAAAAGGACGAACCGGCATTCTTGAAGGCAACCGACGGGATCAGGATTTCCCAGCCATGGTCCCGTGAGCTCCATCTGAGCTCGCCCCGCTTCATGTCTTCCAGGCGGCGCTCCGGCGTCGGCAACTGGTCCCGGCGACAAAGAAGCAACTCCCGGAGGTTCTTCTGCCTCAGGCCGGTGTGCAAGCCGATTCTCAGCAGCAGGAAGGCCCGCACGCCCTCGGCGGCGGCCCGTGGCTGCCGACGCTCATCCGGCATGCGACACAGGATCTCCTCGGTGATCTTGCGGTATTCCCCAACCGGACTGGGCGCTTCGAGAACCGACAATATCGGCTCGAACGGGTCCCGGTGAATGCGGGCGACGCGGCCGATTTCCTTGATGCGCCGGCGGGCATGACGATACATCCGCTCGCAGGCCGACACCCAGTCAGCCTTAGCTTCGTCAATTTCCTGGCGGGTGATCAGTCCTTCGACTTCCCTGAGGTGATCGCCGATGCCCGGCTTCTGCCGCAGCCAGCCGGTCTCTTCTCGGCAAAAGGCGGCGGCGATCGTCAGAAGATCGACCTCCCACTTGGTGTAGAAGCCGCGGCGCTGCTCGCGCCATTGCAGATACCAGTCCCAGACCTGCGGGAAGACCATCATCGCGAAGGTAAGGCTCTTCGGATCGGTGCCGTATCCCCGAACCTCACTCTCCGCCGGGGCGGCGAAGGCGCCGAACCACAGCCCGAAATGCTCGATTCTCTGTGATGCGGTTTCCTCCCCCCACACACCGTTGCGCTGCAGGCCATAGGCGGTGAAGGTCGAAGTCTTGAATTTGAGGAGTTCGGCCAGTTCCGCGTTCAATTGGGCCGGCGCGTCGATGATGCCCGGCTCATCCGGCGCCTTTGCGAGGGATGGCCTTCTTCGTGGCGCGGACGCACAGGCGAACCGGACCGCGTAGTGCTGGCGCATGGCGGAAGCCTGAAATCGCCGATAATCCGTGGAGCCGCTGATGATGACATTGCGCACCCAGTCGAGAATTTCCGCCTGCTCATGGCGCGGGCGGGCGTTGAAATCATCGGGCAGATGCCAAGCCAGACGGCGGCGCTCGGATGCGGACACATTCTCCAAGTCAAAGCCGGTTGGGGCCCGAACCAGATTGGCGGCCTTCTCGGCAAAATACCCTTTCGGCAGCCGATAACGCCTTTCGACGCGGCGCAGGACATCGAGGCTGATCACTGAGCGGGGAGCCTTTGCCCCACGGGCCCAGGAGAGCAATGTGCTGAGGTGTATGCCGTCTTCCGGCCTTACGACAGCCTTGAAGAGGTGATGGATCGACTCGCCGTGGCGGGTGGCGTGCAGCCGCAAAGCCGAGCCCAGATCGTCTGGCTCATCCCAGTCCTCCGTCACCGGGTCGGGAAAGTCCACGATCGCCTTGCGCGGCCTTCCCACCGGCCTCTTCGCTTCTCGCGGCGGCGTACACTTCCGGGCCTTGTCGCCATTGTTTGCCCGAAGCCGCAATTCGGCTTCAGCGACCGAGCGGGCGACCGCATCCAGGATCGGCTGCAACTGAGCCCTCTGCGATTTCAGCGGCGCGGCCTCATATGAAATGGCGTCTGCAATCGCCTCGAAATCGATCTGGGTGCCTCGGTATGGCGGGAACTCCTTTCGCGCCAGCAGGCCCACCAGATAGCCCTGAAGCGCGAGGGTGAGGTCGGCAGGCAGAACAGGGGCGAGACGTCGCTCGCAGAACATTTCGATCCTGCGAGGCGTCAACGCGGAGAATGATGATTTCATTGAACTCTTCCGATATTTGCGGGGGCGCCCCGTTATCAGAGATTCAATCTTCGAGAAAGACCGCAAGATCAGGCATTGTCGGCCCCCCGCACCTTTCCCGGAACAAGACGCTTTTTCTTGGGCAGCTTCAGAGCGATTTCGCCCGGCCGAAACCGGCGTTGCATTCCGATCAGCCCCGGATGGGCACGGGCAGAATCCACCTCGGCGCTCAGCACCTCGAAGGCCACCTTGTCCAACTCCCTCTTCATGTCGGCCAATGACAGCCGATTGGTATGGAGGTAGGTGCGGACATCGACGCCCTTGCCCAGGGTCCAGCCGCCGATGATCTTGCGGATGCGGTCGTCCATGACGGGAAAGGCGGTGGTGTTCCAGGTGTGGCGCAGGGAATGGGGAGACGTCGCGGACCGTTTGACGCCGACCGCCGCCAGCCAGGCTGCGAAATCATCGCGGATGGACGCGAAATATCCGGCCTGCCCGTAGCGCTTGACCGCGAACAGCTTCCGCTCGCCGGCCTCCTGGCGAACCTTCAGGTAGTCGAGAAATTCGAGGTCGAGCAGACGCTGATGGATCGGGATGCGACGGGGTGTCGAGCGGTCATTCTTCAAGCTCTTGTCGCCCCAGCGGGCGGCCCCATCCGCCCCCCTGGTCTGATCGCTGATGTCGATGGCCCAGACGCCGTCGGCCTCCATCACATCGGCCACATCCAGCTGTGCGGCCTCGCTCGGCCTCAGACCGTGATAGAGCATCACCAGCGGAAGCCAGTTCAACCCTTCGACACGATAGGCGCGTGGAAACATGGCGCGCAAATCGTCCGGGCCGAATGGCTCCTTGCCTTCCTCCTGCCGGTCGTCGGGTAGGTGAAGAGTCAGGCCAAGCGCCGGATGGGCGTCGATCTTCTGCTCGTTGAGGGCATAGGTGAAGATCGTGCTGATGTTGCGCAGGTACTTGTTGCGCGTGCCCGACATCAGGCACGGAACGATCTCGCCCTTGGCGCGGGCGGTCTTGACGGCCTGGGCCATCCGCCGGAAATCCATCCCATCGAACCTGCCGTCACGCTTGGCGTCGGGCGCCGGCAGATTAAGGATCACATCCTGGACCCGGCGGATATCGTCGCGGCCGATGGAGCGAACGGCAACGTTCTCTCCCAACACCTCCTTCAGGTTGCGCACAGTGGTCTCGTAGTTGCGGCGCGTTACGACGGCCAGATTGGCCCGATGGCTGTCGGCGAAGAAGCGTTCGATCAGGTCGCCCAGGGTGATGTTGTCGTCGGAAGGAACGCCCCTGGATCGGGACCGGGCCAGATAGGGGTGCGCCCGCGCTGGCAACAGCGCCGCAGGAATCTCCTCGGCGATCTGCGCCCGGGCGACTTCCCCCAGATCGGCGCCGCTGACCATGGCCGCCACCTCGGCCAGCGGCATCGCCTCGTCAGCACCCCTGCCACCCTCCTGGAAATCCAACAAGGTGTTGGCCTCACGGATCCACTGGCGTGCCTGGCTTGGATCGACAACGGACTGGGGCGGCAAAGCAAAGCGCCCACGGCGGGTGGCAAGATCGCGCTGCCAGTCCAACGCCGTGCCCCGCGCCGATTCCAGCATCGCCCACTTCCGGGCCTCCAACTCCGCTTTACGCTGTGGATCGTCGGTGGTCATCGCCTCGACCGACAGAGCGCCGAGAGTCAAAGCCTCGCCTTCGCTAATGGCTGCCAATGTTGCGCCGGAGGCTTCCGTCTCCCATCGCACAAGCGAACCGACAGCCTGTGGGGCGAGAGGATCCTGGTTGGCCAGACGCTCGAACTCGGCCTTGATCTGCCCGACTTCGATATCCTTCCGGTTCTCGGCAACCTTCGGATCGCGGGTGCCCAGACTGCGGATCAGAATGTCCTTCCCCCCGAAGAAGGCGCGCAGAGGCTTCGGGATGGCCATGCGGACATAGAACGTATCGCCCTTGCGGAACAGATACCGGGACAACCCATTTTTCTTGCCCATGCCGCACTCCAATCCAGCGCAGGCACAATAGCCGGATCGGCCAAAAATGTGAACGAAAAATGTGAACTGCAGATGTGAATTACGGCTTCAATACTATGTTTTATAACGATTTTTAAAAACTTGAATTCCTCCCTAAACTCAAGCCGCTGGGGCAACCCAGCGGTTTTTTTTGCCCTCCTATCCGGTGGGCATGGCATTAGTCCTTCTGGTATACACCTTTGAGTGTGACCCCTCCTAACGAGAGCCATTCTCGACGATGCCGCCCCTGCTCGCCATCAAGCCGAAGACCGACAGGCCCCTGGGGCGGCGCATCATCGTCCACACCATCGTCTTCAGCTCGCTGATCACCCTGATCATCAGCGTCGTGCAACTGAGCAACGAGTTTGCCGACCGGCAATCGGCCGTGGAACAGCAGTTGAACGGCGTCCAGGTCCTGCTGCCCTCCATCGCCGAGAGCGTGTGGACCTTCAACGACGCCCAGATCACCTTGGCCCTCAAGGCCCTGACCAGCATGCCGAATTTCGAGGAGGCGACCATCACAACGCGTGATGGCGACCGCTGGTCCAGCGGAAAGCGGCACTCCACCCGCGTCATCCACCGTTCCTACCCCCTTGAACGTGACAGCCGCACCGGCCCGCAGGCTTTGGGGTCCCTGGAGATCACCGCCAGCATCGACGCCATTTATGTGGCGGTCCTCACCATGACCGCCGGGATTCTGCTGGGCAATGGCGTGAAGACCTTCCTGGTGGCCGGGTTCATGGGCTGGCTGATCCATGCGCTGGTGACCAGCCGTCTGGCGCCGCTCAAGCGTGAGATCGAGGCCGTCCTCGCCGATGCCGGCCATGCTTCGCCACCCGAGGCGGCCGGCGACGAGTTGGAAGCCTTGAAAGAGAGCTTCTCCCGCATGGCGGCCCGCCTGAACGAAGCCATCGACAGCATGCAGGCCGCCAAGACGGCGCTCCGCACCGCCAACGCCGATCTGGATGCGCGGGTCCGGGACAAGACCGCCGAGTTGGAGCGGAGCAAGGAAAGCGCGGAGGAAGCCGCCGCCGCGGTCCTGCGCTCCATGGGTGAGCAGCGGAATTTCCTGTCCATGGTCTCCCACGAATTCCGCGGGCCGCTGTCCACCATCGGCGGGGCGGCCCAGATCATCGCCATCTACGGGCAAGGCAACGGCGAACTGGCCGAGGAGGTGGCCAAGATCAACCGCGCCGTCACCCGCATGGTCGACCTGATCAACGAATATCTCAACGAGGAGCGCCTCGACTCGCTGACCAGCCCCCCGGAGCTCACACGCTTCAATCTGGGTGAACTGGTCCACGAGGTCTGTTCGTCCGGCATGTTCGCCTCCGGCCTGCGGCCGATCAAGGTCCAGGCCGATGGCGACCTGTTCGTCGCCGGCGACAGCAAGCTGGTCTCCATCGCCGTGTCCAACATCGTCGACAACGCCATGAAATACTCCCCCGTCGGCAGCCCCGTCACCGTGACGGCACACCGTGGGCCGGACCGGGCCGAGGTTCACGTCCGCGATTGGGGCACGGGAGTACCGGCCGATGAGCGCGACAGGATTTTCGAGAAGTACTACCGCTCCGTCAGAACCGACCGGGTCTGCGGCGTCGGGCTCGGTCTCTATCTGGTCAAGCGCATCGTCGACATGCACGGTGGCGACATCAGCGTGAAAAGCTGCCCCGCCGACGGCACGGTCTTTACCATGCAATTGCCCTTGGCGGCGGAAGGCTAAGGCAACTCGGGATCCGAGGGGGAAAGCAGAGGCGGCGCCTTGGCCCCATCGGGCAGTGGGCGGTCGTCGCCGCCCAGCGTCCGGTGCATGATCACCACGTCCACCCAGCGGCCGAACTTCAGCCCCACGCCGCGCAGCACGCCTTCCTGGCCGAACCCCAGCGCCCGGTGGACGGCAATGGAGCCCTGGTTGGCGGAATCGCCGATCACCGCGATCATCTGGCGATAGCCCAGCGCCATGCAGCGCTCGATCAGGGCGCCCAGCAGCACCCGGCCGATGCCCCGGCGCACCACGAAGGGCGCCACGTAGATGGAATCCTCCACCGTGTAGCGATAGGCCGAGCGCTGGCGGAACGGCCCGGCATAGGTGTAGCCCAGCACCTCGCCCTCCTCCACCGCCACCAGGAACGGCAGACCGCGGGCCACCACGGCGGCGCGGCGCGCCTTCATCTCATCGACGGAGGGCACCTCCTCCTCGAACGAGGCGGCGGTACGCGACACGTAGAAGGCATAGATGGACTGCACCGCCGCCATGTCGTCGTCGGTGGCGTCGCGGATCTCGACGGACAGCGGCGTATTGAGCCCCCTCATGCGCGGCCGAACTCCTGGGCTGCCGCCGCCAGGGACGCGGCGACCGCCTGAAGGTCTTGCCGCACCGCCTCGAAATCGGGTCCGTGGCAGTGCCGCCCCTCGTCCATGTAGAGCCCCCGGTTGATCTCGATCTGCAGCGCGTGGCTGCCCTGGCGCGGCAGGCCGTAATGCCGGGTGGTGAAGCCGCCGGCATAGGGCGCGTTGCGCACCACGCGGTAGCCCAGCTGGGTGAAGGAATCCTCGGCCACCTGGGTGAACAGCGGCGAACAGGCGGCGGCGAAGCAATCGCCCAGCACCACGTCCACCCGGCTAAGCCCCGAATCGCGGTCCATGGGCCCGCCCACCGAGGGCATGGAATGGCAATCCACCAGCAGCGACCAGCCGAAGGCGGCGCGGGTGGCGTCCACCAGTTCCCGCAGCCGGCGGTGATAGGGACGGTAGCAGCGGGCGATGCGGCTTTCGGCCTCGGCCACCGGCAGGCGTCCGGCATAGATCTCGGCCCCGCTGGCCACCACCCGGGCGATGGTCCCCAGCCCGGCCAGGACGCGGGGGCTGCGCGTATTGGCATGCTCGGGCAGCGCGCCCGAGAACATGGCCGGGTCCAGCTCGTAAGGCTCGCGGTTGGGATCGCAATAGGCCCGGGGAAACAGGGCGGCGATCAGCGGCGCGCCCAGATCCACCACGCCGGCGTAAAGCTCATCAATGAAACTGTCCTCGGAACGGCGCAGCATGCGGGCGTCCAGCCGCGACTGCGCCACGAACTCGGCCGGATAGTCCCGGCCGGAATGGGGCGAGGCGAAGACCAGCGGCGCCGTTTGCCGGGCGGGCAGGAACACCCTCAGCACGGCATCATCATTATTCGTCGTCTCGTTGGACATGGTCTCGGCGGGCATGGCATCCACGGCTTGCCCATCCTTCTTAGCAAATCGCCCGGCCCGTGTCATACCCCGCTCCAGGAAATCGGCGAGATTCCGCCTTGTTCATTTTCCATTGTGCAGACATTCCGGAAGGGCTTGCAATGCCCGAAGAACGACGCTAAAAGAACGTCCCTCGGCCGGACCCAACCAGCGGGACGGACCAAGACAAGGGCGGTTAGCTCAGCGGGAGAGCACTACGTTGACATCGTAGGGGTCACTGGTTCAATCCCAGTACCGCCCACCATCGAAGGCCCCAGGGAAACCTGGGGCCTTCGTCCATTTTGGCCCCCATATCAACCTTGCCTTAAGCAATCGCTGGCATGATGTGATTCTCATTATCACCGCAGAAAGCGGGGACTCATCATGGCCACCACCTCGGCAACCCACTCCAAGGCATTCCTCCAGCCCCCCGCCCCGCGCAAGTCGGGGGGTATCTGGACCAGGCCGCTGGCCCTGGCCGCCATCGTCGCTGTGGTCGCCGCGCTGGGTGCCGGGGTGCTGTGGTTCCAGCCCAAGTTCAAGAACGGCGGCGCGGCGGCCACGCCCGAAGCCTTCGCCGAGCAGATGGAGGCGGCCGCCCGCGCCGGCGGCGGAACCATTCCCCACGTCTTCGGCGGCACCATCCGCACCGAGCGCAACGGCAGCATGCTGGCCCTGGTGGCCGACAACGTGCCGCCCTCGGCCTGCGTCTCGGTGGGCTGGAAGCTGGTGCGCAAGGGCCTGCTGTCCATCAACGGCACCATGCCGCTGCGCGTCTCGGCGGCCAAGCTGTCGGACCTGTGCAATCAGGAAGAGGGCGGTGCCGTGCTCACCTGGATTCCCAAGGCGACCGAATAGGCATCCATCATAGATATTGATTCACCCCTGCCCTCCTGCCACTATATGGCGGGTTGGGCAACTCTTATGGAGTGTGGGGAATGGACGATATCGATCTGGCGGCGGAGCGTACCGACATGCTGAACGCCGCCGCCATTCAGGCGGTTCTCGGGCGGACGGAATCGGTGCTGTCCACCGGCATCTGCCGGGCTTGCAACGAAGAGATCGAGCCCGAGCGCCTTGCCGCCAATCCCTACGCCAAGCATTGCCGCGATTGCGCCGACGAGGCCGAGTCCCGCGCCCGCATGGCCCGGCGCTGCGGACCGCGCTGATTGCCTCTGTCGTGAATTGGCCCGCCCTTGCGAAGGGCGGGCCGGTATCGTTCACAGGACCAGCAGGGCGGCGCCGCCGTCCTTCTCGATTTCCCACAGATAACCGAGGGAATCGAGCGCCCGCTCCCGCGACATCAGGGAGTGGGCCTCGGGTGCGGCGATGATCGCCCAGACCCGGTCCCGGATTGCCGCCAGTTTCTCGCGGCGCGCAGCCTTCTGGCCCATGGTCGTTCACTCCTCTATGGAAGCGACTACATGGACAGAATATCCAGCTTATCCTTAACGGAACGTATCATACCGGTCGGCCTGTCAACCGACCCGCTTTGTCATCCCGAGCGCATGCGAGGGATCTCCGCCTGGGCCACGGTGCCGGTCCTGAAAAGCCATGCCAGGGCGAGATCCCTCCTCCCGGAGGTCGTCGGGATGACAGGTCGGTTCACTCGACGAGCGGTATCAACCGCCCCAGGCATCGGCACAGATGCCGGCATACCAGCCGGCGGCGTATTCCGCCTCGGCCTTGCGGGTGTGGGCGTCGGCCCCCAGGGGACTGACGCCGCCCGCCCCCGCCACGCCCGCCCGGCGGCCGTCCGCCACCTCGTAGACTCCCGCCACCGAGATGGCGTAGTCCGGCGACAGCAGGCTGTAGCAGACGTTGATGGCCTTGGGCGCGGCAAAGCCCTGCCCGGCCAGCGAGGCCGCCACCGCCGCCGCCGCGATCTTGGCCTGGTTGTTGGCCGAGGAGGCGGATTTGGGCATCTCGCCGGCGACGCAGGCATCGCCGATCACGTGGATGCCGGGCACGCGCCGGGATTCGAAGGTGGCCGGGTCCACCGGACAGAAGCCGCCGGCATCGGCCAGTCCGGCGGCGATGGCGATGGCCCCGGCCTCCTGGGGCGGAATGACGTTGGCCAGCGCCGGGGTGAAGCGGTCGAAATCGGTCTCCACCCAGCCTTCGGCGGCGTTGACCCGCATGACCCGTCCGTTGGCCGCCCCCGACACCCATTCGACCATGTCGCCGTAGAGCGCCTTCCAGCCTTCCTGGAACAGCGCCTGCTTGGAGAACGAATCCTTGGCATCGAGGATCAGAACCTTGCACCCCTTTCGGTGCTGCGACAGGTACCAGGCGATCAGCCCAGCCCGCTCGTAAGGCCCGGGCGGGCAGCGGAAGGGATTGCCCGGGCTGGCGATGACCACCACCCCACCATCCTCCACCGCCTCGAGACGGCGGCGCAGCAGGGCGGTCTGCGCACCCGCCTTCCAGGCATGGGGCATGGCCTGGGCGGCCGCCTCGTCATAGCCCTCGATCTCGTTCCAGCGAAGACCGATGCCGGGCGAGACGATCAGCCGGTCATAGGCCAGCCGCCCGCCAGACGCCAGCCGCAGCGACCGTCGGTCGGCCTCGATGGCGGTGACGGTATCGCGGACCACCTGAATACCGAACCGCGAGCGTAGTTGATCGTAGCCGTGCTCCAGGCGCGACAGCGGCCATAGCCCGCCGACCACTCCGTTGGACCCCGGACAGGTGACATGGACGGAATCGGGCTCGACCAGGGTAATCCTCAGCCCCGGCAGGGCGCGGCGGAGCGCACGAGCCGCCGTCGCGCCGCCGAAGCCGCCGCCGACGACGACCACCGAGGCCGCCGCCTCTCCCCGCGCCAGGGCAGGCGCCGACAGCAGCGCCGCCCCGCCGCCGGCCAGCAAGGCCCGCCGGGAAAGCGGCGCGGTCATGGCGCCTCCTTGGCGGCCAACTCGCCGGCGATGGCCCCCAGCTGCTCGCGCGAATAGCCCTTGGCGATGCGGTCCATGATGGTGGCCGCCCGCCCGCCGTCGCGGAAAGCCAGCAGCATGCGCAGCAACTCCCCGGCCGGACGGCCGGACAGACCGGGAATGGAGGAATGAATTTCCGGAGAATGACAGGCCATGCAGGTGTCGGCCATGACCCGTGCGCCACCATCGGCCCGCACCGGCGGCGCGGCGGCGATGATCATCAGGGTCGTGAAGGCGGCAACGCGGCGCACGAAAAATCCCCCTTTGCGGGGGACAGTCTATCGCGGCTTCCCACGCCTGTCAGCGTCCCGGTACGGTGGGCCCGCCCGAAGCCTTCCAGCCCAGGATGCCGCCCTGCATGCGGTTGATCTCGCCGTCCCAGCCGGCGGCCAGCAGTTTCTCGGTGGCGGTGCCGCACCGAACGCCGCTGCGGCAGTGGATCACCAGGCGCTTGCCCTCCTCCGGCTTGGGCATGCGGGCCGGATCGAAGGTTGACAGCGGCAGGTTGACGGAGCCGGCGATGGCCTCGGCGGCGTATTCATCGGGCTCGCGCACGTCCACCAGAAGGATGGAACCCGCCTCCCACCACAGGCGAATCTGCGAGGGGTCCACCACATGGACCTTGTCGCTGGCGGGCGAGGAGGAAAGACCGAAAAGCCGCGAAAGCATGCCGCACATCCCACTTTTATCAGGTGATGCGAATGTAAGTTTTTCCCAGGCGGATTCAAGCCCAATCCACCTTTTTTGCCCGAGGGTCTTGGAATGATGGAACGGCAACCCCACTAATTAGAATGACTTTCAGGCGCAGTATTTCATCCGCGAGTGGGAATTCTTTTTTGCGGATGAGACGACGGCAGGGAGGGACATTCGACATGAACAGGTCCATTCTGGCCCTATCAGCGGCGGCCGCTTTCATCGGTGTCATACCGGTGGCCCTGGCCGGGGAGCCGCAACCCTGGGCCCTATCGTTCCAGCACGCGGTCACGCCCACCATGGAACGCATCGCCTCGCTGGCGACCTTCATCAACGGCGTCATCGTCGGCATCACCATCCTGGTATCGGGGCTGCTGCTCTATGCCTGCACAAGGTTCAGGGCCGACCGCAATCCCAAGCCGGCCACCTGGTCGCACAACACGCCCCTGGAGGTGGTCTGGACGGCCATACCGGCGGTGATCCTGCTGCTGATCGCCATTCCGTCGTTCCGGCTGCTCTACTTCATGGACAAGGTCCAGGACGCCGACATGACGCTGAAGATCGTCGGCCACCAGTGGTACTGGACCTACGAATATCCGGATCACGACTTCAAGTTCGACAGCAACATGGTGCAGACCGAGGACTTAAAACCCGGCCAGCCCCGTTTGCTCACCGCCGACAATACCATGGTGGTGCCGGTGGGCGTGCCCATCCGCCTGCAGATGACCGCCGACGACGTCATTCATTCCTGGTCGGTCCCCGCCTTCGGGGTCAAGACCGACACGGTGCCCGGCCGCCTCAACGAAACCTGGGTCCAGGTGGACAAGGCGGGCGAGTATCACGGCCAGTGTTCCCAGCTGTGCGGCGTCAACCACGGTTTCATGCCCATTCACGTGAAGGCCGTGCCCAAGGAGGAGTTCCTGGCCTGGGTCGCCCAGGCCAAGACCAAATTCGCCCGCATCGACGGCACCCGTCCCCCGACCGCCGTCGCGCTCGCCACCAGAGGGGAGGACCGGCCATGAGCACCACAGCGATGCATGAGGACCACGGCCACGCCCAGCCCCACGGCTGGCGCCGCTGGCTCTATTCCACCAACCACAAGGACATCGGGACGCTGTACCTGATCTTCTCGGTCGTCGCCGGACTGATCGGCGGGGCCATGAGCGTGATCATCCGCATGCAGTTGGCCCATCCGGGCGGTACCGTCTTCGGCGGCGACTGGCACATGTACAACGTGTTCGTCACCGCCCACGCCCTGACCATGGTGTTCTTCACGGTGATGCCCGCCCTGATCGGCGGCTTCGGCAACTGGTTCGTGCCGCTGATGATCGGCGCGCCGGACATGGCCTTTCCCCGCCTCAACAACATCAGCTTCTGGCTGCTGCCCCCCGCCTTCATCATGATGCTGCTGTCCATGTACGAAGGCGCGGGCGCGGGCACCGGCTGGACGCTGTATCCGCCGCTTTCCACCACCTATCACCCCGACGCCTCGGTGGACTTCGCCATCCTGGGCCTGCATCTGGCGGGCATCAGCTCGGTGCTGGGCGCCATCAACTTCATCTGCACCATCCTCAACATGCGCGCACCCGGCATGACCATGCACCGCATGCCGCTGTTCGTCTGGGCCATGCTGGTCACCGCCTTCCTGCTGCTGCTGTCCATTCCGGTGCTGGCCGGCGCTCTGACCATGCTGCTCACCGACCGCAATTTCGGCACCACCTTCTTCGCGCCTTCCGGCGGCGGCGATCCGCTGCTGTACCAGCATCTGTTCTGGTTCTTCGGGCACCCGGAAGTCTACATCATGATCCTGCCGGCCTTCGGCATCATCAGCCACATCATCGCCACCTTCTCGAAGAAGCCGGTGTTCGGCTATCTCGGCATGGCCTACGCCATGGTGGCCATTGGCTTCGTCGGCTTCGTGGTGTGGGCGCACCACATGTTCACCACGGGCCTCAACGTGGACACGCGGGCCTACTTCACCGCCGCCACCCTGGTCATCGCGGTGCCCACCGGCATCAAGGTGTTCAGCTGGATCGCCACCATGTGGGGCGGCTCCATCACCTTCCGGGTTCCCATGATGTGGGCGGTGGGCTTCGTCTTCCTGTTCACCATGGGCGGCGTCACCGGCGTGGTGCTGGCCAACAATCCGGTGGACGTCACCCTGCACGACACCTACTACGTGGTGGCCCATTTCCACTATGTGCTGAGCCTGGGCGCCGTGTTCGCCATCTTCGCCGGCTTCTACTACTGGATCGGCAAGATGAGCGGCCACCAGTACCCGGAGACGCTCGGCAAGATCCATTTCTGGCTGACCTTCGTCGGCGTCAACATCGCCTTCTTCCCGCAGCATTTCCTGGGCGCCCAGGGCATGCCGCGCCGTGTTCCCGACTACCCCGACGCCTTCGCCGGATGGAACACCGTGTCGTCCATCGGCGCCTACATCGCCTTTGCCGGCACGCTGTTCTTCCTGGTGGTGGTGTGGCGCACCTTCTCTTCGGCCAAGGCGGTGGAAGCCAATCCCTGGGGATCGGGCGCCACCACGCTGGAATGGTCGGTGAGCTCGCCGCCGCCGCTGCACAGCTTCGACGATCTGCCCCATATCGGCACTCCGGCGGAGTAAGCCGAGATGGACCGGCAGCGCAGGACCCAAGCGACCCTGGCGGGACTGGTGGTGATCATCGCCGCCATGATCGGGCTGGTGATCGGCAGCGTGCCGCTCTACCGGGCGTTCTGCCAGTTCGCCGGCATCGGCGGCCCGCCGCGGCAGGTGGCGGCGGACTCCGCCTCCCCCGCCGGCAAGACGGTAACGGTGCGGTTCGACGCCTCAGTGGCCAAGGGCCTGCAATGGCGGTTTGCCCCCCAGGTACGCGAGATGAAGGTACGGCTCGGCGAGGATACCCTGGCGGTGTTCACCGCCACCAACCTCTCGGACCGCCCCATCACCGGCAACGCGGTGTTCAACGCCACGCCCGACAAGATCGGCAAATACGTGGCCAAGATCCAGTGCTTCTGCTTCACCGAGCAGACCCTGCAACCGGGCCAGAGCGTCGACATGGCGGTGAGCTTCGTGCTCGACCCCGCCATGGGAGCCGACATCCACACCAGCGAGGTCGGCACCGTCACCCTGTCCTACACCTTCTTCCAAGCCAACGTTTCTGACGAAAGAGGACGGTCATGAGCCACGCCCACGCCACTCCCCGCGCTTCGTCGCCCCCCCACCCCTTCCATCTGGTCGATCCCAGTCCCTGGCCCCTGGTCGGGTCCGTTTCGGCCCTGGTGCTGGTCTATGGCGCCGTGGACTGGTTTCGCAACCACGCCCACACCACCGTCATGCTGATCGGGCTGGCCATGGTGGCCTTCACCATGTTCGGCTGGTGGCGCGACATCTTCCGCGAGGCCCGGTCCGGCCACGCCCATTCGGACGAGGTCTGCCACGGCCTGCGCATGGGCATGAGCCTGTTCATCGCCTCCGAGGTGATGTTCTTCGTCGCCTTCTTCTGGGCCTATTTCCACTCGGCGCTCGGCGTCGCCCCCATGGTGAGCCAATGGCCGCCGGCCGGCATCCAGACGCTGGAGACCTGGCACATCCCCTTCATCAACACCCTGATCCTGATGAGCTCGGGCGTGACGCTGACCAAGGCCCATCACGCGCTGCGCCATGACGAGCGCGGCGCCACCAAGGCCTGGCTGCTGGTGACCATCGCTCTCGGCGTTCTGTTCCTGTCCCTGCAGGTCCATGAATACGGCCAGGCCATGTTCGCCTTCACCGACGGCATCTACCCATCGGTATTCTACATGGCCACCGGGTTCCACGGCTTCCACGTCTTCGTCGGCGTGTGCTTCCTCACCGTCTGCCTGCACCGGGTGCGGGCGGGCGACTTCACGCCGGCCAAGCATGTGGGCTTCGAGGCGGCCGCGTGGTACTGGCACTTCGTGGACGTGGTCTGGGTCTTCCTGTTCATCTGGGTCTACTGGTGGGGCAACGGCTGAAGATGATCAGCCTCAGGCCTCCGGCCAGCTGAACGCATCGGCGGCGCAGGGCCGTCCCAGCAGATAGCCCTGCACCTCGTCGCATCCAAGACGGCACACCATGTCCATCTGCTCCTCGGTCTCTATGCCCTCGGCCACCACCTTGAGGCCGAGGCGATGTCCCAGTTGGATGGAGCTCTCGACGATGGCCCTGGCCCCTTCCTCGGCCAGGGCCTTGGCGACGAAGGACTGGTCCACCTTCAATTCGGTGAAGGGCCCCTGCTGCAATTGCTTGAGCGACGAATAGCCGGTGCCGAAATCGTCGATGGACAGGCCGAAGCGGCGCATGCGCAGCCGGGTCAGGATGTCCAGCTGGGCGGTGAAATCGCCGGCCAGGGCGGTTTCGGTGATTTCGATGATGATCTTCTCGGGCGGAATCTCGTAATCACGGGCGATGTCCACCAGGGCGTCGGGCAGATCGAGGTTGTGCAGCATGTGGGGCGACAGGTTGAGCGCCACCCGGGGCGAGAATCCGGCCTTGCGCCAATTGCGGCAATGCGCCAGGGCCTGACGGATCACCGAATCGGTCAGGCGGTCGATCATCCCTTCCCGCTCGGCCAGTCCGATGAAGCGGTCCGGCCCCACCATGCCGTGGTCCGGGTGGAGCCAGCGGGCCAGAACCTCCGCCCCCAGAATCCGCCGGCTCCTGGCGCAGAACTTGGCCTGGAACCAGGGCACCACATGGCCGTCGTCGAGCGCCAGACCCAGGGCCGCGGTATCGGGATGGTAGCGATCCGGCGCCCGCGCCACCACGCTGGGGCGGATGGGGGCCCGGGCGGCGGCCAGGATGTCGTAGACCGCCGACAATTCGCCGACGCCGAAGGGCTTGTGCAGCGCTCCGGCCACCTTCAGTCCGCGGGATTCCGCCAGTCGCCGGGCCGCCTCGATCACGTCGGCGTCGTAGCCGCTCATCAAGACCAGATGGGCGCCGGAATTGTTGTCGGCGAGAAAGCGGATGATTTCCACGCCATCCATTCCCGGCATGGCGAGATCGAGGAAGATGCCGTGCAGATCCACCGAATAGCGGCAGGCGAAATCCTCGAAATTGTCGCACCAGGTCGCCTTGAAGCCCATGTCGGTCCCGACGTCGGCGACGAACTCGCACATGTCGCGTTCATCGTCGAGGATGAGCACCGGCAGTGACGGTGGTGAATCGAGATTTTGATCTACGGTCATCGCGTCCTCACACGGTCATCGAGGGCCTTTCTCACGGCCCTGGCCAGGTCCGCCTTGCTGTAGGGCTTTGGCAGAATGTCGCCATGCCCGCCCTTGTGCTCCGCGGCATAGCCGGTGAAACCCGAGGTCAGCAGAACGGCGCAGCCATGCCCCATCTCGCGGGCGCTTCGCTCCAGCCCGTAACCATCCAGGCCGTGGGGCATCACCACGTCGGTGAACAGCAGGTCGATGGCGGGATCATGGCGCAGCGCGGACAGCGCCTCGGCGGCATCGCCCGGAATGCTCACGCGGTAGCCCAGCTCCTTCAGGAACTCGCCGGCGATTTCGGCCAGATGGGGTTCGTCATCCACGATCAGGACATGCTCGGTCCCGGTGGGTAAGGCTTCGGCGGAAAGGTCCGGGGTCGCCTCGGCCGCCGCCACGCTGGACGCCTTGGGCAGATACAGGCGGAAGGTGGTGCCGATCCCGGGCTCCGAATAGACCCGGATATGGCCGCCCGAGCGCTTGGCGAAGCCATAGGCCATGGCCAGACCCAGCCCGGTGCCCTTGCCGCGTTCCTTGGTGGTGAAGAACGGCTCGAAGATGCGGTCGACGATGTCCTTGGGAATTCCCGTGCCCGTATCGCTGATCGACACCAGGGCATAGCGCCCCGGCGTGATGTTGGGATCAATGCGGCAATATTCGCTATCGACCACCACATTGGCGGTCTCGATGCTCAGCATTCCACCGTTGGGCATGGCGTCGCGGGCGTTGAGGCAAAGATTGAGCAGGCAGTCCTCGAACTCGCTGCGGTTGATGTCCGCCTGCCAGCACTCGGTGGCCAGCTGGGTCCGTACCTCGATCACCCTGGTGAGCGATCGCTGGATCATCTCCTGCATGCCGGCCACCGCCTCGTTGAGGTCGGTGAGGCTCTTGCCCTGGGCCTTGGGGTCCTGGCGCGAAAAGGACAGCAGGCGCCGCGTCAGGTCGGCGCCCC
This sequence comes from Magnetospirillum sp. ME-1, assembly GCF_002105535.1. Classification (GTDB taxonomy): domain Bacteria; phylum Pseudomonadota; class Alphaproteobacteria; order Rhodospirillales; family Magnetospirillaceae; genus Phaeospirillum. Next base: position 1,844,642 of record NZ_CP015848.1, read on the forward strand.
GCCGGGCGCTGCGCAGCGCGGTGTCAACCCGCCGCTGACACGCGTCATTGCCCTGGACGGCGCGCTCCAGCAGTTCCAGATTCCCTGTAATGATGCCGAGCAAGTTGTTGAAATCGTGGGCTATGCCTCCGGTCAGCTGGCCGACCGCCTCCATCTTCTGGGACCGGCGCAGCGCCGTCTCGGTCATCTTCTGCTCGGAAATATCGCGGATGAAGGCGGTGAACAATCCATGGTCCGGCAGATGGGTGATGGTCAGTTCCAGGGGAATCTCGTGCCCATCGGCATGCAGCCCATTCATTTCCAGGCGCTTGCCCAAAACGGTGGCCCCATGCCCTTCGGCGACCCGCAACAGGCCGCGCCGGTGGGCTTCGCGATGGGCCTCGGGAATGATCAGTTCGGCAACCTCCTGGCCAACGGCATCGGACGACCGGCGGCCGAAGATGCGTTCGGCGGCGGGGTTGAACTCCACCACCATGCCTGAACGGTCGATGGTGACGATGGCGTCCAGGGCCGCATCGAGGATGCTGCTCTTGATCTGCTCGCTGGCCTCCAGGGCGCGGCGGGTGGCGGTGACGTCGCTGATGTCGCGGAAGGTCACCACGGCGCCGATCAGGTCTCCCTCCTTGACGATGGCGGTCGAGCCGTAATGCACGGGAAAGCTGGACCCATCCCGGCGCCAGAACCACTCGCCCTCGACCGAGCAATCCTCGCCGGTGGACAGGGTGCGGGCCAGGGGGCATTCCGTGCTGGGGTATTCGCTGCCGTCCGGGTGGGTGTGGTGGATGAGCGGATGCAGGCTCCGGCCCAGCATCTCCCAGGGGGCATAGCCCAGCATGCCGGAGGCCGCCGGATTGGCGAAGGTGACCGCCCCGTTCCGGTCCAGTCCGATGATTCCCTCGCCCATGGATTCCAGGATCAGGTGGTTGTGCTCCACGGCCGCCTGATGGTCGGCGAATTCCTGGCGCAGGCGCCGCGCCATGGGCCGGAACACCCCGAACCACGACAGGGTCAGCACCGCGATGACCAGATAGAGCCCAAGCGTGAAGCCCTGGCGCAGCCGGGCGACATTCTGGCGGCTCTCGTCCTGGTATTGCACCACCAGACGCTCGAGGCCCGGCAGCAGGGTGAGGCGTGATTTGTCGGCCAAAGCCTTCAACCGTGGCGAGGCCTGACCGATTCCCAATCCATCGGAAGACGCCAGATGCCGCACATCGGCGACAAAGGCCATCACCTCCACATCCAGCGACGGCGCTCCGCCGAAATAAAGCCGCTCCATCTCCGCGCTCATGCCGCGCGCCGAGCTTTCGCCGATCAGGCGGGCATGGCCGGCCCCCATCTCGGATCCCGCCTGGGCCAGGAGATCGGCGAACATGGTGCGATCGTCGGGATTGGAGGCGGCGGCCATCTGATAGGCCAGCGCCACCGAGCGCTGCGACAGCATGCGCTGACGCCCGGCAACGTTGATCAGCGCCCCGTCGTCGGACATATGGGAGATGAGCCAGTCCTGCGACTGATAGCCCGCCAGGGTCAACAACAGCAGCGCACCGATCACCGCGGCCTGGCGACGGTAGAGGCCCACCAGCAGATCCTGAGCGCGATACCGCGTTTCCGCCACCCGATATCCTCCCCCGTGTGGCCCCGCAGATCCGTCAGGACGACAGACGGCGCGACCGCACCGATACAAAAGGCATATTGGCTATACCAGATTATATTTCAATAAGTATTAGTACGGGCAATCGGCCCTGCCGCATGACCGGGCGGTGCGCCCGGGCTGCCAAGTGCCGCACACCCGGCATTCCACCATGGTTTCCGCCTCGGTGGATGTTCCGGCTCCGGGCTTGCGCGGCGGCGCGACCCGATCGGCCTGATCGCGGCGGCGCAGTTCCGCCAGCCGGCTCAGATATCGGAAGCCGAACCAGATGATGGCGATGACGGCAACGGTCAGCAGAATTTTTCCGAACATCAGGTCTTATCCTCCCCCCCACCCAAGGGGTCAAGGGCCGCACCGCCGCGCAGGATGGCCTGGGCCGCCGGCGTGAAGGCCCCGTCCTGGCCATGCAACACGAGTCCCGGCAGCAGCCGCAGGGGCGAGCGCACCCCCTTGCGCGCGCCGACGATCACCCGTCCGGCGGCACGATCGGCCTTGGGCCACAGGGGCAGTACGGCGATGTCGCCCACGCCCCTGCCCCGCAAGGCCGCCAGGATATCCCCCAGACGCTCGGCCCGATGGATGAGCGTGAGGCGTCCCTTGGGCCGCAGCAGCTTGACCGCCGCCTTGATCCAGCCGGCCAGGTCCAGCCCCCCTTCCTGATGGGCCATGGCGCGCGACGCGTTGGCCGCCGAAGTGCCGCTCCGCTGTGCGAAGAACGGCGGATTGGTCAGGACGTGGTCGAACTCGCCAAGACCGGGGGGCGGAGCCGCCCCATCGCCGCACAGGGGATTGAAGCGCTCCTCCATTGCGTTGAGGGCGGCATTGCGCCGCGCCAGGCCCGCCAGGCTTTCCTGCAATTCCAGGCCGGTCACCGTGGCCTGGGGGCAGCGGGCCAACAGACACAGGGCCGCGGCGCCCACCCCGCAGCCCAGGTCGAGCACGCGCTCTCCCGGCCGGGCCGGGACGGCCGCCGCCAGGAATACCGGGTCGATGGCGGCGCGATAGCCGTCACGCGGCTGGATCAGGCGCAGCCTGCCGTCCAGCAGGCGGTCCTCGGTCAGCGGATCGGTCGGTTCCATGAGATCAAGGCTCTTGATCGGGGTGAAAGACATACGCAAAAGGCGATGTAAGCTTGACCCGCTTTCCCAGGCAACACTATGTTCGTCGCGCGGGTAGGCATGCCCCGCACGGGAGGAGTTTCAGCATCGTGGCGATCGTGGTCAATTTCGAGGACGAACGTGGCAAGAAGGCGAAGAGCTTTGACGCCCTTGTCGCCCTGGTCAAGGACGACCTGGAGAAGGTCAACCGCGCCATCGTCGACCGCATGCACAGCCCGGTGGAACTGATCCCCCAACTGGCCGGACACATCATCGCCGCCGGGGGCAAGCGCCTGCGCCCGGTCCTGACCCTGGCCTCGGCCAAGCTGGCCGGTCATGCCGGCGACCGCCACATCAAGCTGGCCGCCTGCGTCGAGTTCATCCACACCGCCACCCTGCTGCACGACGACGTGGTCGACGAATCCGACCTGCGGCGCGGCCAGGCCTCGGCCAACGCCCTGTTCGGCAACAAGCCCAGCGTGCTGGTGGGCGATTTCCTGTTCTCCCGCTCGTTCGAGCTGATGGTCGAGGACGGATCGCTGTCGGTGCTGGCCATCCTGTCGCGCGCCTCCTCGGTCATCGCCGAGGGCGAGGTGCTGCAGCTGATCACCGCCAACGACACCGAGACCAGCGAGGATTCGTATCTCGAGGTCATCCGCTCCAAGACCGCCGCCCTGTTCGCCGCCGCCTGCCGCATCGGCGCGGTGGTGGCCGACCGCCCCAAGGTCGAGGAAGAGGCGCTGGAATCCTATGGCCTGAACTTAGGGATAGCCTTCCAGCTGATCGACGACGTGCTGGACTATTCCGCCAAGCAGGCGGTGCTGGGCAAGACGGTGGGCGACGATTTCCGCGAAGGCAAGATCACGCTGCCGGTCATCCTGGCCTTCCGCCGGGGCGACGAGGACGAACGCACCTTCTGGCGCCGCTGCCTCGAGGACCTGGAGCAGACCGACGAGGATCTGGGCCACGCCATCAAGCTGATGGAAAAGCACGGCAGCCTGGCCGCCACCATTGCACGGGCCCGCCATTACGGCGAGATCGCCCGCGACGCCCTGGGCATCTTCCCCGACTCCCCCATCAAGCAGGCGATGATCGACGTCATCGATTTCTGCATCGACCGGGCCTATTAGAAGCCCTATTCCGCCGCCGCGAATCGGGTCTTGGGCGCCGGCAGCACGATGGCCGGGCGCGGGATATCCTTCATCAGGCCGGGGCCGTTGACCATGTCGAAGCCGCCCTGCACCACGCTGCCGACCACCCGCTTGCGCCGGGCGCTCCACAGATAGCAGCCGATACCGTCACGCACCGTCTCCTCTTGGATACGGGCCAGCACGGCGAGCAATTGCTCGTCGTCCATCTTCTCCTCGGGACGCAGTTCCGACAGGTCGAGGCCGATTTTCGACACGCCGATCTCGGCGGCCACCGACGTGCGGTGGGATGACAGCCTGGTCCGGACCAGAACCTCGCGGCACAGCCCGCCGACGAAGGACACCACCGATTCCAGTTCGGGCGTGGTGGTGCCGTCGGGAATGTGGAAGATTTCGATCACCAGCCGGGTGTTGCGGGTGTCCTGGGTCAGGTCGGAAAGGGCGAAGACCACCCCCTGGCGCTGGTCCGAGGACAGGGATTGCCATGACAGCGGCAGGATCACCGAAGGCTGCGGCACGCCCTCCTGGGCGTTGCGCGCCGCGTTGCGGATGTCGCGCACCGCCGAGTTGACCACGAAGCGATCCAGGGTGATGGCCGTCGCCACATCGCCCTCGGGATAGGCCCAACACCCCTCGACGGGATCGGCCTTGTCGTGATCGCGGCGAACCACGCGGGCGCTATAGGCCGAAATGGCTTCGCCCACCGCCACCCAGGTCGGGCGCCACACCAGGGCCAGGGCCGCACCCGGCGGAATGGGGCCGACGATGCTGGGGTCGAGATAGGCCGCCGGCTTCTTGACGCCGGTAGCCTCGATGGTCTCCCACTGCATCTCCTCCTTGCGCAGGTCGGAACCGCGATCAAGGGTCGCCCAGCCCTGGAGCGGGTCGTTGGCGGCCGGTCCGGCCTTTACCCCCTGGGTCGGCAGATATGGCAGACCGGTGGTGGAGACATTGGCCCTCACCTCGGCCACCGCCGAATGGATGCGGCCGTGATTCAGTTCCCCGTCGGCTCCGATCGCCTCGCAGACGGCGACTTCCGCCGCCAGGGCCACCGGCCGCTCCTGGCCGCCGCCCTGCTGCTGGCCATAGAGGAAGCGGCCCAGTTCCTCGACCACGGTGATGGTGCGGCGCCTTGCGTCATCGGGGCTCAGTTCGGGAAAGGCCATGATCCAGCAATCTTCGCCGTCCCGGCAGAAGGTGTTGCCCCGCCCGATATTGCGCCGCACCACCTGCTCGACGATGATCGCCACCTTATCGACCAGACGCGGCCATTTCTCGCCCACCGACTCGCGGTACTCGACCAGTGAAATCACATGCAGCTTGGCCTTGATAGTGGGATCGCGGGCGAGCATCTGCTCGAGCCATTCCGCGGCGGAGTCCACGGACGAACGGGCGGTCGGACGCGACACCTTGCCGGCGGGCGCATTGGCCGGGGCCGGCTTGTCGTCATCCCAGAGGGTCTTCAGCGATTGCGCCAGACGAACCCACACATTCCCCATGGTGGCCGACATTCTGCCCTCCCGCCCACAGTCATATCCCGTGTCGAATATACCTAAAATTACCTATTCATCCAAGAAACAAACTTTGCCGACTATTGTCGCCATATTTACCGACCTCACTCCGATGCCAAGAATCAACAAGGGTAACCACCGGCGAATACCTGCCGGCAGCGACATGCATATCAACTTGCATATAGATTGGGATGAACGGGGCTTTTGACCAGCCCCGCCCCATCAGAAAGGGTTACAGCCCGTGGTATTGCTTGTACCACGCGATGAAGTTGGGAACGCCGACGCTGATGGGCGTGGTGGGCGCGAAGCCCACGTCGCGCTGAATGGCCGAGATATCGGCATAGGTTTCCTTGACGTCGCCCGGCTGCATGGGCTGGAAGTCGTAGGTCGCCTTGCGGCCCAGCGCGCTTTCAACCAGGCCGATGAAATCCATCAGCCGTTCGGAATTGTTGTTGCCGATGTTGTAGAGGCGGTAGGGCGGGGTCTTGCCGTCATCTGCCGGCGGATTGTCCAGAACGCCGACCACGCCCGAGACGATATCGTCGATATAGGTGAAGTCGCGCCGCATGTCGCCGTTGTTGAACACCTTGATGGGCCGGCCGGCAACGATGGCGTCGGCGAACAGATAGGCGGCCATGTCGGGCCGTCCCCAGGGGCCGTAGACGGTGAAGAAACGCAAGCCGGTGGTGGGGATGCGGAACAGATGGCTGTAGGAATGGCTCATCAGTTCGCCCGAGCGCTTGGAGGCGGCATACAGCGAGATGGGGGTATCCACCCGGTCCTCGACGGAAAAGGGCAGCTTGGTATTGGCGCCGTAGACCGAGGACGAACTGGCATAGACGAAGTGGCGGCATTTGGGATTGGCGCGCGCCATCTCCAGCATCACCAGATGCCCTTCGATGTTGGAATGGGTGTAGTCGAAGGGAGCGGTCAGCGAATGGCGCACGCCGGCCTGGGCGGCGAGATTGATGTAGGCGGTCACCTCGGGACGGGACCGCGCCACCTCTTCCATGGCGGCCCGGTCGGCGATGTCGGCCTGGACAAACGAGAATCCCTCGTGCCGGCGCAGATGGTCCAGGCGGGTGTGCTTCAGCCTGACGTCATAGTAGGGGCTGATGCAATCGACGCCGAGCACCCGCTCGCCACGGGCCAGAAGGCGCAAAGAGGTGTGATAACCGATAAATCCGGCAGCGCCGGTTACAAGAATCGTCATCCCGGAGGCCCTTCATGCACAAGCGCTTTCATATAGCTTGATCGGAAGCGGAAATCATCCCCCGTATTTCGTCATGGAACCGCAATTTCCTTGCCGCCCGGACCCTGCCGCATTGCGTTCATTGCTATTTTCGCCCCGGCTCTTTCCACCGCAAGGCTCGGTCATTACCTTCAAGGCATAGGGGTGCTTTCGAGGCCGCCGTCATGACCGTCGCCACCACCGTCACCTTGGACGACAAGTACCTGCAGCAGCAGGGCAGGGTCTATCTGTCGGGTATCCAGGCGCTGGTCAGGCTGCCCATGCTGCAGCATCTGCGCGATAGGGCCGCCGGGCTGAACACCGGCGGGTTCGTGTCCGGCTATCGGGGCTCGCCCCTGGGAGGCCTCGACAAGGAATTGTGGCGGGCGGCCTCTCATCTGGAACGCCACGCCGTGCGCTTCCAACCCGGCCTCAACGAGGATCTGGCCGCCACCGCCATCTGGGGCACCCAGCAGATCGGCCTGTTCAAGGGTCCCACCCATGACGGCGTCTTCGCCATGTGGTACGGCAAGGGCCCCGGCCTCGACCGCAGCGTCGATGTGTTCAAACACGCCAATTCCGCCGGCGCCGCCCCCCATGGCGGCGTCCTGGTGCTGGCCGGCGACGATCACGGCGCCAAGTCATCGACGCTGGCGCATCAGAGCGAGCACGTCTTCATGGCCGCCCAGATGCCGGTGCTCAATCCTGCCGGGGTGCAGGAGGTTCTGGATTTCGGCCTGTTCGGCTGGGCGCTGTCGCGCTTTTCCGGCCTGTGGGTGGGCATGAAGGCCATTTCCGAGACGGTGGAAAGCTCGGCCTCGGTGACCATCGATCCCTGGCGCCAGGTGTTCGTGGCGCCGCAAGACTTCCATATGCCGCCCGGCGGCCTCAACATCCGCTGGCCCGACAAGTTCCTGGACCAGGAACACCGGCTGATGGCGCATCGCATTCCGGCGGCGCTGGCCTTCGCCAAGGCCAACCGCATCGACCGCACCATCATCGATTCGCCCAATCCCCGCTTCGGCATCGTGACGACCGGCAAGTCGTATCTGGACGTCATGCAGGCCCTGGCCGACCTTGGCATCGACGAGCGCCACGCCGCCGAGATCGGCATCCGCCTCTACAAGGTGGGCATGAGTTGGCCCCTGGAGCCGTCGGGCATCCGCGCCTTCGCCGAGGGATTGGACGAGATCCTGGTGGTGGAGGAGAAGCGGGCCTTCATCGAGGAACAGCTCAAGGCCCAGCTCTACAACTGGCGCGAAGACGTCCGCCCCCGCGTGGTGGGCGAGCACGACGAGAGCGGCGCCTGGGCCCTGCCGCCCTATGGCGAGCTGACCCCGGCCATGATCGCCCGCGTCATCGCCGCGCGCATCGGCCGCTTCTACACCTCGCTCCGGGTCAAGGAGCGCCTGGACTTCCTGGCCGACAAGGAGCGGCGGTTGGCCGCCATCCCCCAGGGCTTCACCCGCATTCCCTATTTCTGCGCCGGCTGCCCCCACAACACGTCCACCAACATCCCCGAGGGCAGCCAGGCCATGGCCGGGATCGGCTGCCACTTCATGGCCACCTGGATGGACCGCGAGACCCTGACCTACACCCATATGGGCGGCGAAGGCGCCACCTGGATCGGCCAGGCCCCCTTCACGTCGCGCACCCACATGTTCCAGAACTTAGGGGACGGCACCTACACCCATTCCGGTTCGCTGGCCATCCGCGCAGCGCTCGCCGCCGGGATCAACATCACCTACAAGATCCTCTACAACGACGCCGTGGCCATGACCGGCGGCCAGCCGGCCGAATCCGCCTTCTCGGTGGCCGCCATGGCCGCCCAGGTAAGGGCCGAGGGCGTGCGCCGCATCGCCGTGGTCTCCGACGATCCCGACAAATACCCGGCGGGCAGCTTCCCCACCGGCACCACCATTCACCATCGCGATACCCTGGATGCCTTGCAGCGAAGCTTGCGCGGGGAATCGGGGGTCAGCGTCCTGATCTACGACCAGACCTGCGCCGCCGAGAAGCGCCGCCGCCGCAAGCGCGGCCTGATGCCCGACCCGGATGAGCGCATCTTCATCAACGAGAAGGTCTGCGAGGGCTGCGGCGATTGCGGCGTGCAAAGCAATTGCGTCGCCGTGATCCCGGTCGAGACCGAATGGGGCAGGAAGCGCGCCATCGACCAGTCGTCGTGCAACAAGGACTTTTCTTGCGTCAAGGGCTTCTGCCCCAGCTTCGTCTCGGTCAAGGGCGCCCATATCCGCCGGCTGACCGGCCGGGGCGAGGCCGACATCACGGCCCTGCCCGCCCCCGTTCTTCCAGGCGCGGCCGACCCCTTTGGGATCATCGTCACCGGCATCGGCGGCACCGGCGTGGTGACCGTGGCCGAGGTGCTGGGCATGGCCGCCCATCTGGAGGGCAAGGGCGTCACCTCACTGGACCAGACCGGACTGGCCCAGAAGAACGGCGCGGTGATGAGCCATGTGCGCATCTGCGACGATCCCGCCCGCCTGCATGCCGTCCGCATCGCCGCCGGCCAACCCCGGCTGCTGCTGGCCTGCGACATGGTGGTGGCCGCCGGCTTCGACACCCTGGCCAAGCTGAAGCCGGGCAAGTCTTTCGCCGTGGTCAACCGCCACGAATCCATGCCCGCCACCTTCACCCACGCCCCCGATCTGGACTTCCCGGCGCGAAGCATGGAGGACACCATCCGGGATCAGGTGGGCGGCGACGCCGAATTCATCGAGGCCACCCGGCTGGCCACCACCCTGTTGGGCGACGCGCTGGCCACCAACATGTTCCTGGTGGGCTATGCCTGGCAGAAGGGCCGCATCCCGCTGTCCGAGGAGTCCATCCTGCGCGCGGTGGAACTGAACGGCGCCATGGTGGACTTCAATGTCCAGGCCTTCCGCTGGGGCCGTCTCGCCGCCCATGACCCGGGCGCGGTCGAGCGCCTGGCCGCGCCGCCGGTGGGCGGCAACGACCATCGCCGCCTGTCGCAAAGCCTGGACGAGTTGATCCAACGCCGGGTGGCCCATCTCACCGGTTACCAGAACGCCGCCTGGGCGTCCCGCTACCGCGCCCTGGTGGACCGGGTCAGGGCGGCGGAAAACGCCGTCCTGCCCGGGGCCGAAGCGCTGACCGAAGCCGTGGCGCGCTCGGCCGCCAAGCTGATGAGCTACAAGGACGAGTACGAGGTGGCCAGGCTCTATTCCGATCCGGCCTTCACCGCCTCGCTGAAGGAGCAGTTCGAGGATTGGAAGACGCTGGAAATCCATCTGGCGCCGCCCTTCATGGGGACGCGAAAGCGCCGCTTCGGGCCCTGGGTGCTGCGCCTGATGCCGCTGCTGTCCCACCTGAAAGGTCTGCGCGGCACGGCGTTCGATCCCTTCGGCCGCAGCGAGGAGCGCAAGCTGGAGCGCCACCTGATCGCCGAGTTCGAGAGTGCGGTCGAGACCATCCTGGCCCATCTCACCCCCGACACCCATGAGTTGGCGGTGAAGATCGCCTCGGCTCCCCGGCGCATCCGGGGTTTCGGCTCTATCAAGCTGAAGGCCGCCGCCGAAGTCCGGGCCGAGATGGAAGAGATGCGGCAGCGCCTCGCGTCACCGAAAGACGGCAGGCGGGCGGCGGAATAGCCCTTGATTCGCGCTCCGGGCCGGGTTTGACTTGGCCCATGAGCGAAATCGAAGATCTCGATTTGGAATTCTCCGACCTTTCCGAGCACTCGGCGGTCATCGATACGCTATGGCAGGAAGCCGCCGTCGCCCGGCGCTACGGCGACATGGACCCGGCGCTGGAAGCCTATCGCCGCATCATCGAACTCGATCCCAGCCATTCCGAGGCGCGTCTGGCGGCGGCCGAAACCTCCCGGCTGGCCGGACGGCCGCGCGACGCGCTGCGCTTCTGCCTGGAGCTGCTGGAGATGGACCGCCAGCACCTGGGCTGCCGCCTGGAACTGGCCGAGGCGCTGCGCCAGCTCAACCAGCCCGACGAATCCCACGCCATCATCGATATCCTGCTGATGGAACGCCCCGAGTCCGTCGCCGTATGGTGCGGCCTGGCCCGCCTGCTGGCCGACGAGGGGCGCCTGGCCGGGGCCGAGGCCACCTTGCGCCGGGCGCTTCGCCTCAATCCGGGGCACGGCCCGGCCTGGGCGGCGCTGGGCCGGGTGCTGGCCCGCCGGGGCGAGCCGGAAGCGGCGCTGGACGCCTTCCACGCCGCCGTCATCTTGGAGCCCGAGCAGCCGGGACATCGGGTGAGCCTGGCCGAGACCCTGATGGATCTTGGCCGCATCGACGAGGCCGCCGCCCCCATCTCCCACGCCCTGGTCCTTGATGACGAGGATGCGCCGGCCCGCCTCGCCCATTCCCGCCTGCTGATGCTGAACGGCCGGATGGCCGAATCCTGGGAAAACGCCCAGTGGCGCCACCGGCTGCCCGGCGCCCCCCGCCCGCCGTTTCCCGCCGCTCCGTGGGAAGGCCAGGATCTGGACGGCGCCAGCCTGCTGCTCTACGCGGAATCAGGCCTGTCCGACACCTTGATGATGGCCCGCTTCATCCCCGTCCTGGCCGGACGGGGAGCGGTCATCACCTTGCTGGTCCAGCCCGAACTAGTCCCGCTTCTGGAAACCATGGGGGGCGTGGCGCGCGCCCTGCCGCTCGGGCCTCCCCTGCCCCACGATTTCACGGCCGATTATGTCGCCTCCCTGGAGGACCTGCCCTGGCTGCTGCGGGTCGAGGCTGAGTCCATTTCCGCCGCCCCCTATCTGGCCGCGCCGCGCGGCCGCATCCGCCGCATCCGGGTGCCGGCCTCCACCCTGGTCAAGGTCGGCATCGCCTGGGGAGCGGAGCGCCCGGCCGATCGCCTGGATTTCGGGCGCGTGCTCGATCTGGCCACGGTGCCGGGGACCCTGCTGTTCTCGCTCGAGACCGGACCGGGGGCGGCCGAGGCGCGCGAGCGGGCCGACCCCGGCCTGATCACCGATCTGGCACCGACCGTCGCCGATTACGCCGATCTGGCCGGGCGCATCGCCGAGATGGATCTGGTGGTCGCCGCCGACGGTCCCGCCGCCCATCTGGCCGCCGCCATGGGCAAGCCGGTCCTGCTGCTGCTGCCCCACGCCGCCCATGCCCGCTGGCTGCGTGGCGGCGACGTTTCGCCCTGGTATCCCGGCCTGTGCCTGCTGCGCCAGCCGATGCCGGGCCAGTGGGACGCTCCGCTGGCCGAGGCCCGGCGACGCATGGAGATGCTGGCCCAGATCACCGCCGAGCGCCACGAGCAGCAGCGCCGGCGCGCCATGGGAACCGACGCCGCCATGGAGGCGTTCCTGGCCGCCCATCTCGCCCCCGGCGATCTGCTGCTGGAGGTGGGGGCGGGCAACGGCGACCATGTCTTCCAGTCCGTGGGCCATTGCCCGGACTTGCTGGTCATCGCCCTGGAACCGTCGCCCACCGATGCCGACATTCTGCGCGACAGCCTCGCCATCGCCGGGCTGGAGGAGCAGGTGGAGGTGATCGCCGCCGCCGCCGGCGCCGGAGAGGGCCACGCCCTGGCGTCGCGCCAGCCCAGGGGCGGCGCCCGCGTCTTCGCCCTGCCCGACTGGGTCCCGGCCCCCACGCCGGTGCGTCCGCTGGCCGCCCTTCTGGACGAGCGGCCGCATCTGGCCCAATGCCGGATCGTCGCGCGGCTGGGACAGGCCGGCTGGGAAGAGTCCGTGGTCAGCGGCCTCGCCGGTCGCGCCGCCATCGTCGTCTTCGAGCATCGGAACGGATCGGCCGCCGCCGACAGCCTCGCCCAGGCGGGATACGGGCTGTGGCGCTTTGCCGAGGAGATGGCGTGCGGCTCGCTGGTCCCCTTCGACGGCAGCCCCGGGCCCGTCCTGGCCCTGGTTTCCGGCCTCGCCCCGAAAGCCCATTACGGCGCCTCCGCCTTGCCGCCCTCGCCGGCACTGGTGGAGGCCGAGGCGGCGCGGGCTACCCAAGCCGCCAGTACGGGCCCTGCCCAGCAGGCGGCGGGGCGGGTGGATGAGGCCGCCCGCCGGTACGGCGAAGCCCTGGCCATCGATCCCCTCTGTGCCATGGCCAACGCCAATCTGGCGGTGATTCAGCATATGGCGGGCAAGACCGAGGCCGCCATCGCCGGCTTTACCCGCGCCCTGGGCCGCACCGGCCACCCGGCGATCATGGCCAATCTGGCCGGTGTGCTGAGGCAGGCGAGCCACTTCACCGAGGCCGACGGATTGCTGAAAGCGGCCATGGACGCCGGCCGCGAAAGCCCGGACCTGCTCCACAACCTCGCCAAGCTGCGCCGCGACCAGGGCCGCCTGGAGGAGGCGGAAGCCCTGGTCCGGCGGCTGCTCTCCACGGCCCCCCATCTTCCCGGCCTGAATTGGGTGCTGGGGCAAGTGCTGCTGGGCGCCGGCAGGCTGGATGAGGGCCTGGCCCTGCTGGCCCACCGGCCCGCATCCCCCAGCCGGGCACCGGACCTGCCGCAATGGGACGGAGGCGAGATCATCGCCACCGCCTTGCTGGTGGAGGCGGCGGGCGACGTCTCGGACTCCCTGCTGCTGGCCCGCTACCTTCCCCTTCTGGCGGCCAGGGGAGCGCTGATCACCATCGCCTGCCCCGATGAGCTTGCGCCTCTGCTGGCCGAGTTGCCGGGCGTCGAGCAGGCGGTGGGCGAGGACGATCCGCTGCCCCCCTGCTCCCTTCGCACCAGTCTGACCGCCCTTCCCGGCCTGCTGGGCGTGAGCGACGCCGCCACGCCTTCGGGCTCGGGCGGCTATCTGGTGGCCGGTCGCGGCCGGCGCGTGTCGCGCGACAACCGGTTGCGGGTGGGGCTGACCTGGGGCGGCCGCAAGGCGGAGCGGAACTGCCCGCTGGGCGAGATGCTGAACCTGGGGACCGATCCCGCCGTCTCGCTGCTCGCCCTGGCCGATGAGGACGACCTGGACCGCATCGGGGCGGACGGCGCCGACTCCTTGGTGGAACGCCCCATTCCCCAGCCGGCCGATCTGGCGGAAATGGCGGCGCTGATCGCGGGGCTGGACGTGGTGGTGGGCGGCGACACCGTGCAGTTGCACCTGGCCGCGTCCCTGGGCAAGCCCGTCATCGCCCTGGCCCCCCAAGGCTTCGACTGGCGCTGGCCTTCGGGGCGGGAAGACAGCCCCTGGTATCCGTCGGTCCGGGTGTTCCGCGCCGATGGATCGGGGTCCTGGCGTCCCGCTCTTCGCAGGGTGGCCGAGGTCCTGGCGGTGATGGCGGAGAGGAAGGCGCGCCTATAGCTCGGCGGCCGGCGCCACGTCCTCGTAGGTCTTCAAGACCACGTCGGTACCGGATTCGATCTCCAGCAGCCGTACCTCGTAACCCCACAGATTGGCGATGTGACGCAATACCCGGATGGTCTCGGCCTCGTCCAGCATCAGGCCGTTCTCGACGAAGTGATGCAGGATCAGGCGGCGGTCGCCGGCCAGGTCCACGTCGACGATCTGGATGTCGGGCTCCAGGTGGGCGATGTCGTAATTGCGCGCCAGGGCCTTTCTCACCTCGCGATAGCCGCGCTCGTTGTGGATGGCCGCCACCTCCATGTGGGGCGATTCGGATTCGTCGTGGATCTTGAACAGCCGCAATTTACGGATCAAAGCCGGCGACAGATATTGCAGGATGAAGCTTTCGTCGCGGTAATCGGCCCAGGCTTGCCGTAGCGTGCCGTAAGGGTCCTTGTTGCCGGCGAAGTCGGGAAACCAGGTCCGGTCCTCCTCGGTGGGCTCCTCGCACATGCGCTTGATGTCGTTCATCATGGCGAAGCCCAGCGCATAGGGGTTGATGCCGGAATAGCGCCGGTCGTCGAAATCGGGCTGGAACACCACGGATGTGTGGGAATGCAGGATTTCCAGCATGGCCCCGTCCGACAGCATGCCCATCTCGTGCAGACGGTTGACGATGGTGTAATGGGTGAAGGTGGCGCAGCCCTCGTTCATCATCTTGGTCTGCTTCTGGGGATAGAAGTACTGGCTGATCTTGCGCACGATGCGGATGATCTCGCGCTGCCAGTCGGCCAGCCTGGGCGCCAGCTTTTCCAGGAAATAGAGGATGTTTTCCTCGGGCAACCCTAAGCGCCGCTTGCGTTCGGCCAGCTCCTGCGAGCCCATCTTGGCCGCCGCCTTCTTCGGCACCGTGCGCCACAGATCGTTGAACATCTGCTCCTGATAGGCGCGGCGCTCGGCGGCCCGCTTTTCCTCGTCGCGCAGGTCGGGAGTGCGCTTCCGGGGGTATTTATGCACCCCGTGGCTCATCAGGGCGTGGGCGGCGTCCAGCACGCGCTCCACCGCCGCATGGCCGTGGCGCTCCTCGCACTTGGCGATATAGCTCTTGGCGAACTCCATGTAGTCGAGGATACCGCGGGCGTCGGTCCACTGCTTGAACAGGGTGTTGTTGGCGAAGAAGTGGTTGTGGCCGAAGGCGGCGTGGGCGATCACCAGGGTCTGCATGGCCATGGAATTCTCTTCCATGATGTAGCTGATGCAGGGGCTGGAATTGATGACGATCTCGTAGGCCAGACCGCGCATGCCCTTGCGGTAGAGAGTCTCGTCGCGGGCGAAATGCTTGCCGAACGACCAGTGCTTGTACATCAAGGGCATGCCGATGGAGGAATAGGCGTCCAGCATCTGCTCGGCGGTGATCACCTCGATCTGGTTGGGATAGGTGACGAGGCCCATCTCGCCCTTGGCGATCTTCTCGATGGCGTCGTAGGCCCGTTGCACCTTCTCGAAATCCCAATCGGCGCCGGTGAACAGGAGTTGGGAGGAATCGCTCATGATTCGGCCTCCTCCCCGCCCGACCAGGCGGCGTTGTCGCCCCGTTCCCTGGCGAACAGGTCGCGGAACACCGGGAAGATCTGGCTCCTGACCCGCACCCGGCGCATGGCGAAGTTGTCGGCGGTCTTGGCCACCTCCTTGTAGGTGCGCCACAGGTCCGAATCGCGGCCCAGCCAGTCCTTGTACTCGGCGCCGACCTCGATATAGGCGAAGTACTGGGTGGCGGGCAGGATCACGTCTTCCAGCAGCCCGGCGGTCTTGGCGTTGTCCGACGAGGTGTTGTCGCCGTCCGAGGCCTGGGCGCAATAGATGTTCCAGTCGGCCGGCGAATAGCGGTCGGCGATCACCTTGTGCATTTCCTCCAGCGCGGTGGACACCACGGTGCCGCCGGTCTCGGTGGAATAGAAGAAGGTGTCCTCGTCCACCTCCTCGGCCTCGTGGGTGTGGCGGATGAACACCACGTCCACGTTGCGGTAGCGCCGGGTCAGGAACAGGTAGAGCAGCATGAAAAAGCGCTTGGCCAGATCCTTCATGTGCTCGGTCATGGAGCCCGACACGTCCATCAGGCAGAACATCACCGCCTGGGTCACCGGCTTTGGCACATGCTCGAAGCGGGAATAGCGCACGTCCAGCGGGTCGATATAGGGAATGCGCCGCGACTTGGCCACCAACCGGTCGAACTCCACGCGCAGTTGGGAGAGGCGTTCGGGATCGGCGCCCGATTCCTCCAGCGCCCTGATCTCGTCCTCCAGTTCCTTCAATTCGGCGGGCTTGGGCCTGTTCAGCGCGATGCGGCGCGACAGCGAGTTGCGCATGGTGCGCACCACGTTGAGATTGGCCGGCGAGCCGGTGACCGAGTAGCCCGCCCGAGTCGGCGTGGTGGATTCGGTCTGCTTCAGCTTCTTCTTGACCAGATCGGGCAGTTCCAGATCGTCGAGGAAGATGTCGAGGAACTCGTCTCTGGACAGCACGAAGGCGAAGTCGTCCTGGCCCTCGCCATCGGGGCTGCCTTCCGAGCCGCCGCCCTCGCCGCCCTCGGGGTCGGGCTTCTTGATGCGGTCGCCCTCGACGAAATCCTTGTTGCCGGGCACCACGTAGTCACGGATGCCGCCCTCGCCGGCGCGGCGGAAGCTGGGTTCGCGCAAGCCGTCGGCGGGGATGGAGATCTTTTCGCCGTTGGCAATGTCCTGGATGGAGCGCGAGCCCGAGGCGTCGCGCACCGCCTTGACGATCTGGGCACGGGCGCGGCGCAAGAACCTCTGCCGGTTGGCGAGGCTCTTGCCCTTGGGATTGAGGCGTCTGTCGATGATGTTCATCGGCCGCTTCCCTTGCCCTGTTACGTTAACCCGCCTGCTTCACCCGCATGTACCATTCCACCAGCCGGCGGACCTGGCGCTCGGTGTAGCCGCGGCTCATCATGCGCTCGACGAATTCCGAGTGCTTCTTCTCGGAGTCGGAGTCCTTTTTGGACCCGAAGCTGATCACCGGCAGCAATTCCTCCACCTGGCTGAACATGCGGCGCTCGATCACTTCCCTGATCTTCTCGTAGGAGGTCCAGGACGGCGACTTGCCGCCGTTGGCTGCGCGCGAGCGCAGCGCGAACTTGACCACCTCGTTGCGGAAATCCTTGGGGTTGGCGATGCCGGCGGGCTTTTCGATCTTGGACAGTTCCTGGTTCAGCAGATCACGGTTCAAGAGCTGGCCGGTATCGGGGTCCTTGAAGTCCTGGTCCTCGATCCAGGCGTCGGCGTAATCCACGTAGCGGTCGAACAGGTTCTGGCCGTAATCGTGATAGCTCTCGAGATAGGCCTTCTGGATCTCGTTGCCGATGAACTCGGCATAGCGCGGCGCCAGTTCGCCCTTGATGAACTCCAGGTACTTCTTCTCGGTCTCCTCGGGGAACTGTTCGCGCCGGATGGATTGTTCCAGCACATACATCAGATGCACGGGATCGGCCGAGACCTCGTGGGTGTCGTAATTGTAGGTGGACGACAGCACCTTGAAGGCGAAGCGGGTCGAGATGCCGTCCATGCCCTCGTCCACGCCGGCCGCGTCCTTGTACTCCTGCATGGGCTTGGCCTTGGGGTCGGTCTCCTTGACGTTCTCTCCGTCATAGACCCGCATCTTGGAATAGAGGTTGGAATTCTCGTGCTCCTTGAGGCGCGACAGCACCGAGAAGCGCGACAGCATCTCCAGCGTGCCCGGCGCGCAAGGGGCGTCCACCAGTTCCGAGGTGTCGATCAGCTTGTCGTAGATCTTCAGCTCCTCGGTGACCCTGAGGCAGTACGGAACCTTGATGACGCAGATGCGGTCGAT
Source organism: Magnetospirillum sp. ME-1 (assembly GCF_002105535.1). GTDB lineage: Bacteria > Pseudomonadota > Alphaproteobacteria > Rhodospirillales > Magnetospirillaceae > Phaeospirillum. The sequence goes on from NZ_CP015848.1 coordinate 1,862,405, forward strand.
GAAGGCCTCGTTGTTGCGGTTGTTCTTGAAGGTCTGCCACTCGGCCTCGTTGGAATGGGCCAGAACGGTGCCGAGGAACGGCATGGCACCGATGTTCTCGGAGCCGATGTAATTGCTTTCCTGCGTGGCGGTGAGCAGCGGATGCAGCATCTTGATGGGGGCCTTGAACATCTCGACGAATTCGAGAAGGCCCTGGGTGCAGCGGTTGAGCCCGCCCGAGAAGGAATAGGCGTCGGGGTCGTTCTGGCTGAACATCTCCAGCTTGCGGATGTCCACCTTGCCCACCAGGGTCGAGATGTCCTGGTTGTTCTCGTCGCCCGGCTCGGCCTTGGAGACGGCGATCTGCTTTAAGCGCGAGGGATAGATCTTGGCGACCTTGAACTTGGAGATGTCGCCGCCGAATTCCTCCAGCCGTTTGACCGCCCAGGGGCTCATCAGCCCGGGCAGGCGGCGCTTCGGAATGCCGTACTTGTCCAGCAGGACCGGCCCCATGCCCTCGGGATCGAACAGACCCAGCGGGCTTTCGAACAGGGGGCTGATCTCCTTGCCGGCCTTCAGCACATAGATGGGGTAGACCTCCATCAGCGCCTTCAGCTTCTCGGCCAGGGACGACTTGCCGCCGCCCACCGGCCCCAGCAGGTAGAGGATCTGCTTACGCTCCTCCAGCCCCTGCGCCGCATGGCGGAAGTAGCCGACGATGCGCTCGATGGTCTCCTCCATCCCGTAGAATTCCGAGAAGGCGGGGTAGACCTTGATGGTGCGGTTCATGAACACCCGGGACAGCCTGGCGTCCTTGGCGGTGTCGATGACCTCGGGCTCGCCGATGGCGGCGATCATCCGCTCGGCCGCCGAGGCGTACATCATGGGGTCGTCGCGGCAGCCTTCCAGGTATTCCAGAAGGCTGAGTTCCACGTCCTTGCGACCCTCGTAGGCTCGCGAGTACCGGGTGAAGATATCGTCATTGCTGGGCATATCGTCACTCCATCGAAGAGGGTCAGACCGATCACTTCCTTATGTTTGGATCATCGCGGCGGAATTCATCAGGGGAGATGGAGAATTTCCGCGAACCTGTCATGCGTGCGCGAGAAATCGGCACGAGCATTGGGGCCATTCGGCCCGACAAGGTTGTATCGGAGACGGAAGACCACATGGCGTCATCCTTTCGCCTGCTTCCCATCACCACCACTCTAGCGAATGGTTCTTAACAAAATCCTTTGCTTCCCCTTGCCCCCCAACAGCAAAAGGGCCATCCCGGCATGATCAGGATGGCCCCGCTTTGTGGCGAATATGTGGAAGGCTAGCGGACGTTGATGGTGAACTCGTGCCGGTAGAACATGCCGCTGGCCATCACCGTATCCAGCACCATGCGATCGGCGCCGGTGAAGCCCGCCTCGGACTGATAGAAAATCAGCACGGCGGGAACCTTGCGGTCATTGCAGCGGACGCGGACATTGTCCTTGTCGAAATCGGGATAAGCCTCGCCGTTCTCGACGATCACCTGGCCATGCTCGGGCTCGGTCACCACCGTCGCCTTGGACAAGCCCATGCTGGAGCAGTCGGGGTTGATGGCCAGGTAGCTGCGGATGTACTGCTTCGTCCCGCTCATGGCGCCCTTGACGTAGGTGGCGGTGATGCTGGGCGAGGACTTGGCCGTCTCATCCGCCCATGACGGGCCGGGGCAGGCCCCCAACACGATACCGCACGCGGCCATCGCCGTAATCCGCAACCCCATGATCGCCCCCTGCCGAAATGTCATTCCCTCGACGGTAGACCGAAATCAGGTCAGCGGCAATCACCTCGGATTGCGCGCGCCCTCGGGACTTGGGGCGGAGAAACCATGGTTGCCCCGGCGGAAGAATAGGGCATCATCCAGTGATGCGAATCGCTTTTGAAATCACCGTGATCATCGCCCTGGTCTGCCTCAACGGCTGGTTCGCCATGTCGGAACTGGCCATCGTCTCGGCGCGCCGCGCCCGGCTGGCGGCCCGCGCCGCCGAAGGCTCCAAGGGTGCCCAGGCCGCCCTGCTGCTGGCCGACAACCCCACCCGCTTCCTGTCCTCGGTGCAGATCGGCATCACCCTGGTGGGCGTGCTGGCCGGCGCCTATTCCGGCGCCACCCTGGCCGAGCAGTTGGGAACCGCCATCGCGCTCCACTTCCCCATGGCGGCGGCCTTCGCGCCCGGTATCGCCATCGCCGTGGTGGTGGGCGCCATCACCTACGCCTCGCTGATCGTCGGCGAACTGGTGCCCAAGCACATCGCGCTGGCCGATCCCGAGGGCATGGCGGAAAAGGTGGCGCGCCCCATGGCCATGGTGGCCCGCCTGGCCTCGCCGCTGGTCTGGCTGCTGGAGGGCTCCAGCCATGCCGTGATCCGCATCCTGGGCATCCGCCGATCCGACGACCAGACGGTCACCGAGGAGGAAGTCCGCGCCATGATCGCCGAGGGCACCGAAAGCGGAGTCTTCGAGCCCGAGGAAGAAGAGATGATGTCGGGCGTCATGCGCTTCGGCGACCGCCGGGTGCGCGGCATCATGACGCCCAGGGCCGACATGACGTGGATCGACCTGGACTGGGAAGCGGACGAGATCATCCGGACTCTGCGCGATTGCCGCCACTCGCGCCTGCCCGTCTGCCGCGGCGGCATCGACGAGACCCAGGGGGTGGTCCAGGCCAAGGATCTGCTCAACGCCGCGCTGGACGGCCGCCCCCTCGACGTGGCGGCGGCGGTCAAGCCGCTGGCCGTAATCCACGATAACGCCCCGGCGCTCCATGTGCTCGACGTGCTGAAGCAGTCGGACATCCACATGGCCCTGGTGGTGGACGAGTACGGCGGCGTCGAAGGCATCGTCACCGCCGCCGACATCCTGGGCTCCATCCTCGGCACCCTGTCCGAGCACGGCGAGGAATATCAAGGAATCATCACCGAGCGCGAGGACGGCTCGTGGCTGGTGGACGGCGACATCGCCGTCGATCTGGCCGCCGAACGCCTGGGCTGCCGGGTGATGAAGGACGGTGGCGGCGACTACACCACCGCCGCCGGCTTCATGCTGTCACAGTTCCGCTCCATCCCCGAGGCAGGCGACCATTTCATCAAGGATGGCTGGCGGTTCGAGGTGGTGGACATGGACGGGCGGCGCATCGACAAGATCCTGGTGTCGCGCGACACCGAGACCCTGGGGATGTAGCCGCCCTCACCTCTCAGATCAGATGTACTGCCCCGAATCCACCTTGATCACCTCGCCGGTGATGCAGCGCGCCGCGTCCGACAGCAGGAACAGCACCGCGTTGGCAATGTCCGAGGTGTCGGGCAGGATGGTGAGCGCCGCTTCCGCCAGCGCCTTGTCGCGGAACTGCTGGTCCAGCTTCAAGGTCATCTCGGTCAGCACCATGCCGGGCGCCACGGCGTTGCAGGTGACGCCCTTGGGGCCCAGCTCCTTGGCCGCCGTCTTGGTCAGGCCGACCATGCCGGCCTTGGAGGCGGCATAGTTGCCCTGCCCCATCTTGCCGCGCAGGCCGTTGATGGAGATCATGTTGACGATGCGCCCGACGCCCGCCTGCACCATGCCCGGCCCGGCAGCGCGGATGGTGTTGAAGGCGCTGGTGAGGTTGACGTTGATCACCGCCCCCCATTCCTCGTCGCTCATCTTCAACAGCGTGCGGTCGCGCGTGATGCCGGCATTGTTGACCAGCAGGTGAACCGGCTTGCCGATCCGTGCAAAGGCGGCATTCACCGATTCGGAGTTGGACACGTCCACCGCATGCGCCGTCATGCCCTTGGGCAGGTCCCCGGTCTCGCGGTCGAAGACATGCACCTCGGCCCCTCCGGCCAGCAGACCGTCGGCGATGGTGCGCCCGATTCCGCGCATTCCGCCGGTGACCACCGCCACCCGTCCAGGAAACTCCCACTTCATGACACGCTCCTCTTGACCGCCGATTTGATTTCGGTATTATAGTACCGAATTATTCATTTAACAGGGTACCGCCCGCCAAGGGAAGCCGTCAAGTGCCGGCTCCCGCCCAAACCAGACCGGTGGACCCACGAGAGGGGAGGTTCGCGAGTTCATGAGCACCACCATCCGCGACATCGCTGCCGCCGACCTGGAGCGCGTTATCGAGCTGGATCGCCGTCTGACCGGCAAGCCGCGTCGTAACTACCACGAGAAGCGCATGGCGGCCTTCACCGCCGACCCGGCCAGCTTCGTCACCCTGGCCGCCGCCGACGGCCCGGTTCTCAAGGGCTATGCCTATGCCCACATCCTGGACGGCGAATTCGGCGGCTCGGGCCCCGTGGGCGTGGTCGACACCATCGGCGTCGATCCCGACCAGCGCGGTCAGGGTCTCGGCCGCAAGCTGATGGCCGCCCTCGAGGACGCGCTGAAGAAGCGCGGCATCAAGGAAGTGGTCAGCCAGGCCGACTGGACCGAACACGGCATCACCCGCTTCTTCCAGTCCGCCGGCTTCGAACTGGCGCCCCGTCTGGTCCTCGAGCGCACCACCGACAACGTCTCGGATTTCGAGGCCCCCCTGGCCACCCAGGTGCGCGACAGCGACGAAGTGGACCTGTCCGACCCCTCCGGCGACGACTACGCCGCCCTGTCGCGCGACCGCATCCCCGTGCGCTCGCTGACCGAGGCCGATTATCCCTTCATCGTCTCGGTGGACCGCAAGGTCTCGCGCCGTGACCGCTCGGCCTACTACAAGCGCAAGATCGCCGAGGTGACCAAGGAATCCGGCGTCCGCGTCTCCCTGGTCGCCGAGATCGACGGCCAGTTCGCCGGCTTCGTCATGGCCCGCACCGAATTCGGCGAATTCGGCCGCGCCCAGTCCACCGCCGTGCTCGACACCATCGGCGTCGATCCCGCCTATGCCCGCCACAGCGTCGGCCGCGCCCTGATGAGCCAGCTGCTCACCAACCTGGCCTCGCTCGGCGTCGAGAAGGTCCAGACCCAGCTGGCCTGGGACAGCTTCAGCCTGATGGGCTTCCTCAATCGCTGCGGCTTCAAGCCCTCCCAGCGCCTCATCTTCCAGCGCCGGCTCGGGTAACCCTCCCCTGCCGCACTCGGCGGGTCGCCCTTCCCGTTCCCGACCCGCCCGAAAGGGGCCGGAGATTGCCCGATCTCCGGCCCCGCTTCCGTTTGGGGACTAGGTAAGAAGGAAAGAGGTGCGAAGGGACTCGTCCCTTCGCGCATCCCGGTCCTTTTGAATTAACCGGGGACGCGATATCCTCTTTCCCATGAAGGACATCGCCATCATCGAGGCTCTGCAAGCCGCCCTGCCCGCCGCCCAGGCCCTGTACCTGTTCGGCAGCCGCGCCGAGGGCAGCCATGGCGAGAACAGCGACCTCGACCTCGCCGTCCTGCACCCCTCGCCCCTTGACCCGGTGCGCGTGTGGGAAGCCGGCGAAGCCATCGCCCGCCGTCTCGACATCGACGTGGACCTCGTCGACCTGCGCGCCGCCAGTACCGTGATGCAGCACCAGATCATCACCACCGGACGCCGCCTGTTCGCCCTGAACGGCGAAGCAGAGCGCTACGAACTCTTCATCCTGTCCGAAATGATGGACTTCAACGAAGCCCGCGCCCCCCTCATCGCCGACATCCAACGGGAAGGCCGCGTCCATGGCCGATGACGTCCTCCTCAACAAAGCCGCCACCATCGAGCGCTGCGTCGCCCGCGCCGCCCAAGAATTCGCCAAGGACCCCGCCACCTTCGCCGCCGACTTCACCCGCCAGGACGCCGCCATCCTCAATATCCAGCGCGCCTGCGAAGCCTGCCTCGACATGGGCCACGCCATCATCCGCCGCCAACGCCTCGGCATCCCCCAAAGTGCGCGCGACGTCTTCACCCTGCTGGCCAAGGCCGGATGGATCGACGACGATCTGGCCGAAAAACTCCAGCGCATGGTCGGCTTCCGCAACATCGCCGTCCACGACTACCAGGCCTTGTCGCTGCCCATCACCATCGCGGTCATCGAACGCCACCTGGGCGATTTCACGACGTTCAGCGGGGCCGTGCTGGGGCGGATGGGCGAGGCTGGGAAAGAAGGATAAGGGTGCGAAGGGACGAGTCCCTTCGTATTCTTCCTGCGGGCGGAACGCGCGTCCCTTCTTCCAGCGGCTGCCGCCACGGCGTGAAAGATCCTTCGCTACGCTCAGGATGACAGGGGGGGGTGGGGAGAAAGGCGGAACCGCCTGCCTCGCCCTCTTGGTGTCCTTGGTGTCTTGGTGGTGAATCCGGCGGCCCCCGCTCAATAGAGCAGAGGAAGCCCCCTCCCCCGCCTCACCCAACGAAAAACGCCCCGCTCTGTCCGAGCGGGGCGTTTCCATGAATCAGGGGATCAGTCCCCGGCTTCCCAGTTGGGATCGTCGTCGTCGTCGTCCCAGTCGTCGGGGGGCACGGGGAGTTCGTCACGGCGGGATTGCATGGTGACGATGTGGCCTTTTTCCCGCTCCACCAGGCGGAGGGATTCGGCCCTCACCTCGGCGTGGGGGGAGTGTTCCGCCAGGGCGGAGAACAGGGCCAGGGTTTCGTGTTCGTGGCGGAGCGCCAGGTCGAAGGCGTGCCACGGCCACATCAGGTAGTGGACGGCATCGGGGTCGGCGATCTCGGGATCGTCTTCTCCCCACGGCACGGTCTCGGGTCGCGGGCCGATGGACGCGGGGAAGTCGGCGGCGTGCCGTTCCTCGATATCGGCCAGTTCCGCGAAGGCTTCGGCGGTGTCGGGGTTGTTGCACGACGCCTCGAACGCTTCGGCCAGTTCGCGGTAGCGCTCCGCCGAGCGCTCTTCCATCGCACGCGCGACGGACAGCAACTCGGCGGAGGTCTTCACCGCCCCATAATCAGGGGCACGGCTCAAAGGGTGAATTCCCGATCGAGATCGGACACCGCATTGGTCGCCTTCTTCTCCTTGCCATAGGCCGGACGGTTGCCGCGGTAGAGGATACCGCAGTTGTAGCCGTCGTCGGTCATCAGGCGGCGCGCCGCCTGGGCCGGATCGGTGGTCGGCTCGATGTTGACGTTGCGCATGGTGTTCTTCCACTCGCGCTGCTCTTCACGGAAGGTGATGCAGGGCGACATGATGGCAACGAACGAGAAGCCGGGATGGCGGATGGCTTCGGCGATGACCTGGGCGGTGCCGTTCGGATCGCCCGAGAAACCGCGGGCGATGAAGTTGGCGCCGGACGCCAGCGCGATGGCCAGCGGGTGGAACGGGGTCATGCCGGTGCCGCCGGGCGGGGCCATGGCCGAGGCGTCCCAATCCGACTCGGTGGTCGGCGAGGGCTGGCCCTTGGTCATGCCGTACACGCGGTTGTCCATGACGATATAGGTCAGGTCCACGTTGCGGCGGCAGGCGTGCAGGAAGTGGTTGCCGCCGATGGAGAAGCCGTCGCCGTCACCGCCGGCCACCAGCACGGTCAGGTCGGGGCGGGCCAGCTTGAGGCCCTGGCCGACCGCGAGAGCGCGACCGTGGATGGAGTGGATGCCGTAGGTGTTGGTGTAGGCCGGGATACGCGACGAGCAGCCGATGCCCGAGACCACCGAGGTCTCGTGCGGCTTGAGGCCCAGATCGGCGAACGCCTTGGTGATGGAGGACAGCACGGCATAGTCGCCGCAGCCCGGGCACCAGACCGGCTTGACGTCGGACTTGAAGTCCTTGGCGGTGTAGGTAGCGGAAGATTCGCAGCTGGACATGACTTACTTCCCCATCGACAGGAGGCGGGCGTGGATTTCACCGGGACGCATGGGCAGCGGACCGGAACGCGACAACGATTCCGGCTTCACCGGCAGATCGTATTCGCCACGCAGGTAACGGGTGAACTGGCCCTGATGGCTCTGCTCGACCACCAGGATCTTCTTGGCGCCCTTCAGCGCCTCGGCCAGATGCTTCGGCCGGGTGGGCGAGATCAGGCGCAGCGAGATCAGCTTGGCGTTGACGCCGTCGGCCTTGGCACGGGCGATGGCCTCGCGGGCGGCGCCGGTGCACGCACCCCAGGTGATGACGGCGATGTCGCCCTCACCCTCGATGGTGGCCCAATGGTTGCCGTAGTCGAACTGGTCCAGCTTCCGCTGGCGCTTGTCCAGCTGCATGGTGTGGTCGGCGGCCTGGGACGACGGAGTGCCGGTCTCGGTGTGCTCGAGGCCGTCCGAGGTGTACTGGCAGCCCGGCTGGCCGGGGACCGGCATGGGCGAAATGCCGTTGGCGGTGTTGGCGTAGCGCTTGAACACCTCACCCTCGGCAGGCGCCACGGCGGCGAGGCGCTTGCCCACGAAGGCCACGTCGGCGGGAACGTCGATGATGGCGCGGCTCTGGCCCAGGGCCTGGTCGCTCATCACCAGACAGGCGGTCTGCAGGCTTTCGGCCAGATAGACGCCCCACTGGGTGGTGAAGATGCAGTCGCCGACCGAATTGGCGGCCACCACCAGATGGGGGGCGTCGCCGTGCAGGCCGTAGACCGCGATGTTGAGGTCCGACTGCTCGCACTTGGTGGCGATGCCGGTGGAGGGACCGACGCGCTGCACGTCGACCACCACCACGGGGGTCTCGGAAGCCACGGCCAGGCCCAGGCCCTCGGTCATCAGCGCCAGGCCGGGACCGGCGGTGGCGGTGATGGAGGCTTCGCCGCCGTAGGAGGCGCCCAGGCACATGTTGATGGAGGCCAGCTCGTCCTCGGCCTGCACGAACACGCCGCCCACCTTGGGCAGGGCGCCGGACAGGTATTCCAGCACCTCGGTGGCCGGGGTGATGGGATAGGCGGCGCAGAAGCGCACGCCGCCGCGGATGGCGCCCAGGCCGGCGCCGTAATTGCCGGTGACGGTCCAGCGCTTGACGTCCTTGGCCTTGGCCGGAGCCAGGCGCTTGGCGCCGTCCAGGGTGGCGGCGGCGGCCGCGCCGGCCTTGACGCCGGCCACCGAAGCCTCGTAGGCGTCGGCGCGCTTCTTCTTCAGGGACTTGCCCAGCACCTCGGTCAGCGGGCCGACCGGAATGCCGATCAGCTCGGCGACGGCGCCGAGAGCGATCATGTTGGGACGGCCGCCGGGAATCTCCTTGGCCAGATCCTTCATGTGCAGGTGGACGATCTTGGCCCCGGTCTTGACGTAGACCTCGGGCACATCGCCGGCGGAGGGATCGCAGATCACCAGGGAGTTCTTCGACAGCGGCACCTCGGCGGCGAAGCGCTGAACGCCCTGCCAGTCGATGGCCAGCATGATGTCGAAGGTGTCGTCCACCGACGTGATGGGATCAACGCCCAGGCGCACCAGAGCCGCGGCCTCGCCGCCACGGATCTGCGGGCCGGAGGAGCGGCCGAAAAGCGCGTAGTAACCAGCCTCGGCGGCGGCGTCGAGGAACATGTTGGCGGCCGTCATCACGCCGGCGCCACCACTGCCGCACATCGCGATCGAGACAGACCCGAATCCGGAACTCGTCGTCATATTCTGTTTCCCCAGATGAGGCCCCCGAATTCCTTCGCAGTGGGCCTGGCCAGTGTTTAAGCCGCCCCCGCTCCCAAGCCTTGGACGGCTCGACATAAGGGGGATTACACACCGCTCGGAGAAAAGGGGCAGACCGTTTCCCCCACGCGGCTGAGACTAGGTGCATACCACCCATTTGGGTCGGACCACAAGCCCACATGCTGCGCTTGACGGCTAATTCGGTATTGTGGTACGTATTTACGGAATAATACAAGGGCAGCTCCCCCAGCCTCGGCGGGAGGGGCTGGCGATAACGGGAAAAGAGAGAGGGAAACGGAATGAGCAAGTCCGCTTATCGTTGGATGATGACCGGCGTCGGCCAGCCCATGGTCAAGGAGGCGATGGAACTCGCCGCCCCGGGCGCCGGCGAGGTTCTGGTGGAGATCGCCGGCTGCGGCGTCTGCCATACCGACATGGACTACTATTACAATGGCGTTCGCACCAACCATGCCTTGCCGCTGGCGCTGGGCCACGAGATTTCGGGCCGCGTGATCAATACCGGCGCGGGTGCGGAAGGCTGGGCCGGCAAGGCCGTGATCATCTCCGCCGTCATCCCCTGCGGCGAGTGCGATCTGTGCAAGCGCGGCAAGGGCACCATCTGCCGCTCGCAGAAGATGCCGGGCAACGACCTGCAGGGCGGCTTCGCCACCCACATCACCGTTCCCGCCAACGGCCTGTGCGAGGTCGACGAGGCCCGCCTGAAGGCCGCCGGCCTTGAGCTCTCGGAAGTCTCCGTGGTCGCCGACGCGCTGACCACTCCCTATCAGGCGGCGGTCCAGGCCGGCATCGGCCAGGGCGATCTGGTGATCGTCATCGGCTGCGGCGGCGTGGGCGGTTATTCCGTCCAGGTGGCCTCGGCCATGGGCGCCAAGGTGGTGGCTCTCGACATCGACCCCGCCAAGCTGGAAGCGGTCAAGGCGGCCGGCGCGACCCTGGGGCTCAACCCCAAGGACTTCGCCAGCACCCGCGATCTCAAGAAGGAGATCGGCGCCTTCGCCAAGGCCCAGGGCCTGCGCTCCACCGAGTGGATCATCATGGAATGCTCCGGCTCGGTTCCCGGCCAGCAGACCGCCTTCGACCTGATGGTCCACGGCTGCACCATCTGCGTGGTGGGCTACACCATGAACAAGGCGGAGTTCCGCCTGTCGAACCTGATGGCCTTCCACGCCCGCGCCCTGGGCAACTGGGGCTGCGGCCCCGACCTGTATCCGGGCGCGCTCGAGCTGGTGCTGTCGGGCAAGGTCAACATCAAGAACTTCGTCGAGCGCCGTCCGCTGGACAGCATCAACGACACTTTCGCCGCCGTGCACGACCACAAGCTGTCGCGCCGCGCCGTGCTGTGCCCCAACGCCTAAAAGAAATCCTGTAGAGAGGGAGAAATCAGGTCATGAAGAAGGAAACCGCTGGCATCGTCGACCGTACGGCGCCCGCCCACCTCAACGATCACAATCTGGTTCCCACCACCATCGTTCCCGGCGTGCTGTACGAGAAGCGCCCGGCCAAGCGCGCCGACGGCAGCGTGGCCGAGGGTCTGTACAACGTCTGGATCACCCTGGACAACCAGAAGCAGTACAACTCCTACACCACCGACATGGTGAAGGGCGTGATCATGGGCTTCCGCGAGGCGTCCAACGCCCGCGACGTGTCCTCGGTGGTGTTCACCGGCGCCGGCGACAAGGCGTTCTGCACCGGCGGCAACACCAAGGAATACGCCGAGTACTATGCCGGCAACCCGCAGGAATACCGCCAGTACATGCGGCTGTTCAACGACATGGTCTCGTCGATCCTGGGCTGCGACAAGCCGGTGATCTGCCGCGTCAACGGCATGCGCATCGGCGGCGGCCAGGAAATCGGCATGGCCGCCGACTTCTCGGTGGCCCAGGACCTGGCCAAGTTCGGCCAGGCCGGCCCCAAGCACGGCTCGGCCCCCATCGGCGGCGCCACCGACTTCCTGCCGGTCATGGTCGGCTGCGAGCAGGCCATGGTGTCCGGTTCGCTGTGCGAGCCCTGGTCGGCCCACAAGGCCTACCGTCTGGGCATCATCATGGACGTGGTTCCGGCGCTGAAGGTCGACGGCAAGTTCGTCGCCAACCCGCTGGTGATCACCGACCGCATGGTCGACGAGTACGGCCGCATCATCCACGGCGAGTCCAAGACCGGTGCCGAGTTGGCCGCCGGCAAGGAGCTCTTGAAGAAGGGCACCATCGACCTGTCGCTGCTCGACGCCAAGGTCGAGGAGATCTGCGCCAAGATCCTGCACACCTTCCCGGATTGCTTTACCAAGACCATCCAGGAACTGCGTAAGCCCAAGCTGAACGCCTGGAACGCCAACAAGGAAAACAGCCGCGACTGGCTGGGCCTCAACATGATGACCGAGGCCCGCACCGGCTTTAGGGCTTTCAATGAAGGACCTAAGGAGGACCGCGAGATCGACTTCGTGGCCCTGCGTCAGGCCCTGGCCAAGGGCGCTCCGTGGACTCCCGAACTGATCGAGTCCCTGATCCCCAAGGCGGGCCACTAATATGGCCGAGGCGACCTCCAACTGCCTGAAGGTCTGGAAGGACCGCGACGGGAAGCTGCTTCGGCTGCGCCTGTCGCGGCCCAAGGCCAACATCGTCGACGCCGAGATGATCGCGGCGTTGACGGCGGCCCTGGCCGACGCCCACGAGGATTCCGCCCTGCGCGGCGTGCTCATCGACCACGAGGGGCCGCACTTCAGCTTCGGCGCCTCGGTGGCCGAGCACATGCCCGACCAGTGCGCCGACATGCTGGCCAGCCTGCACAAGCTGGTCATCGCCATGGTCGACTTCCCGCTCCCCATCCTGGTCGCCGTGCGCGGCCAGTGTCTGGGCGGCGGCCTGGAAGTCGCCCTGGCCGGCCACATGATGTTCGTCTCGCCCGACGCCAAGCTGGGCCAGCCGGAGATCGTGCTGGGCGTGTTCGCCCCGGCGGCATCCTGCCTGCTGCCCGAGCGCATGCCCCGGGTGGCCGCCGAGGATCTGCTCTATTCGGGCCGGTCCATCGACGGCGCCGAGGCTGCCCGTCTGGGTATCGCCAATGCGGTGGTGGACGATCCGGAAACCGCCGCTCTGGCCTGGTTCGACAACGGCCCGGCCAAGCACTCGGCCGCAAGCCTGCGTTTCGCGGTCAAGGCCGCCCGTCTCGGCATGAACGAGCGGGTCAAGGCCAAGATCGCTGAAGTTGAAGCCCTTTATCTCAACGGCCTGATGGCCACCCACGACGCAGTCGAGGGTTTGAACGCCTTTCTCGAAAAGAGGCCGGCACTTTGGGAGGACCGATAGGATGTCTGGAAAGAATAAAAGCGTCGCCGACATCATGGCCGTTTGCCAGGAGATGTTCGAAGACCTGAACTTCACGTATGCCCGCAAGTGGAAGGACGCCAAGCCCGGCCGCAAGGTCGTCGGTTTCCTGCCCGTCTACTCGCCCATCGAGATGATCCATGCGGCCGGCTGCCTGCCGCTCGGCATCTTCGGCGGCGGCGACCAGATGGAAGTCATCCACGGCGACGCCTACTATCAGAGCTACATCTGCCGCATTCCGCGCTCGACCATCGAACTGGGCGTCACCAACCGTCTCGACTTCGTCGACGGCATGATCTTCCCGTTCGTCTGCGACGTGATCCGCAACCTGTCGGGCATCTGGAAGCTGATGTTCCCGAACGTGTGGTCCAAGTTCTTCGACACGCCCCAGAACTACGACAAGTCCATCGGCGGCACCTATTACGTCCAGGAACTGCACGAGTTGAAGGAAGGCCTGGAGGCCATGACCGGCCGCAAGATCAGCGACGACGACATCCGTCGCTCCATCGGCCTGTACAACGAGAACCGCCGCCTGATCCGCGAGGTCTACGCCTTCCGTGCCAAGCAGCCCTGGCTGGCCCCCACCTCCGAGGTCTACGTGCTGATGCGCGCCGGCCTGATGATGGACGTGGAAGAGCACAACCAGATGCTCAAGGACTACATGGCCGCCGCGTCCAAGGAAGACCGGCCGAAGCGCGACAACGTCCGCATCTCCATCTACGGCTCGTTCTGCGAGCAGCCGCCGCTGAACCTGATCAAGTCCATCGAGATGGCCGGCTGCTACGTGGTCGATGACGACTACTCGCTGAACAACCGCTTCCTGATGGTGGACGTCCCCACCAGCGGCGACCCGCTGGAGGCCCTGGCCACCACCTATATCGAGAACTCGGTGGAGACCTCGTGCAAGTACGTCCCCGACGGCAAGGTCAAGGGCCAGTTCCATGTGGACGCGGTCAAGGCCTGCGGCGCCGAGGGCGTGATCTACGCGACCCCCAGCTTCTGCGATCCGGCCCTGCTGGACCGCCCGATGGTCTGCAACAAGCTGTCGGAAGCCGGCATCCCCTACATCGCCTTCAAGTACGCCGAAAATTCGGGCCAGATGCAGCCGATCCGCGAGCAGGCTGGCACCTTCGCCGATTCCATCAAGCTGTGGAGCTGACATCATGAGCAAGCCTGAAGCCGTCAAAGAGCCGTCGATGGAAATGCAGAAGGCGATGATCGCTCGTAACTACGACGCGATCACGTCCAAGCACGAGACCGGCCGCAAAGTGTCCTCCACCTTCGTTCCGGGCAACCTGAACGAACTGCTGATGTGTTTCGACATCGTCAACAACCTTCCCGAGATCAACGCCATCCAGGCCGGCATGCGCAAGGCCTCGGGCGGCTACATCATGGAAGCCGAGAAGTCGGGCCATTCCGAGGACGTCTGCACCTACGTGAAGGCCGATATCGGCCAGATGTCCAAGGGCAACATCGCGCCCAACGGCAAGCCCTATCCCAACCCCGACGTGCTGATGCTCAGCTACACCGGCTGCTACACCTTCATGAAGTGGTTCGAGCTGCTGCGTGAAGAGTACAAGTGCCCGACCCTGATGCTGCACGTGCCCTACGAGGGCGACGGCCACTCCACCAAGAACATGCGCGACTACATCGTCAAGCAGCTCAAGGAAGTGGTCATTCCGGGCCTGGAGCAGGTCTCGGGCGTCAAGTTCGACATCGACCGCCTGCGCCAGTACCTGCGCAACTCGGCCAAGGCCGAGGACAACCTGGTGTGGTGCCTGGAGCAGGGCAAGAAGAAGCCCTCGCCCATCGACGCCTATTTCGGCGGCGTGTACTACATCGGTCCGATCTTCACCGCCTTCCGTGGCACCGAGGACGCGGTCACCTATTACGAGATGCTGCGCAAGGAAGTGCAGAACCGCGTCGATGCCAAGCAGGGTCCGCTGACCCCCGAAGGCACCTACTTCAACGACCAGAAGTACCGTCTGATCGTCGAGGGTCCGCCCAACTGGACCAACTTCCGTGAGTTCTGGAAGATGTTCTACGACGAGGGCGCGGTCGTGGTCGCCTCCTCCTACACCAAGGTGGGCGGTCTCTACGACCAGGGCTTCCGTCACGACCCCGACAACCCCCTGGAATCGCTGGCCGATTACTGCCTGGGTTGCTACACCAACCTCAACCTGCCGACCCGCGTCGATCTGCTGGCCAAGTATGTCGAGGAATACGAGGCCGACGGCCTGCTGATCAACTCCATCAAGAGCTGCAACAGCTTCTCGGCCGGTCAGCTGATGATCATGAAGGAAGTCGAGCGCCGCACCGGTCGCCCGGGCGCCTTCATCGAAACCGACCTGGTCGATCCGCGCTACTTCTCGGCGGCCAACGTCAAGAACCGCCTGGAAAGCTACTTCCAGATGATCGAGCAGAAGCGCCGTGGCGGCGGCTCCAAGACCGTTGCCGCGTAAGGGAGGGAAATACAATGCGTTGTTTCATCGGCATTGACCTGGGTTCCACCACCACCAAGGCGGTGGTCATGGACGAAAACCTGCAGGTCATGGGACGCGGCATCACCAATTCGCGTTCCAACTACGACACCGCGGCCGCCGTTTCCAAGCAGGAAGCGCTGATCGACACCCGTCTCACCCTGTTCCGCCGCGCTCTGTCGAACGTGTCGGAGGTGTCGGGCCAGGTCGACGGCATCCTGTCGGATCTGGAGCGCAACTTCCGCCACGTCCAGTTCCTCGAGCAGCTGGACGACCTGGAGCAGACCTGCGTCGCCAACATCAAGGGCCCGCGCTTCGCGGGCCGCGAAAAGGCGGTGATCGAGGCTCTGGAAGGCACCTTCTCGCGGCTGCGCGACAGCTCGGCCAAGCAGTACGCCCCCGGCGTCAAGCGCAAGTCGGACTTCTTCCGCGATCTGGCCGGCGCCGAGTTCATGAGCCACGGCGAAGCCGTGTGCAAGGAGGCCGGTCTCGGCTTCGACCTGATCCTCAACGTCTATGACAAGTCGATCATCGAAGTGGAAAACCGTCCGCCGGCCGGCGACATGGAGGGCAAGTTCGTCCGCGCCCTGGAAAAGGGCACCATGACCGGCTCGTCGATCCTCAAGCCGGTGCAGGAAGCCCTGGCCATTCCGCTGGAGGAGACCTACGTGGTCGGCACCGGCTATGGCCGCGTCCGCCTGCCCTTCCCCAAGGAGCACATCCGCTCCGAGATCCTGTGCCACGGCCTGGGCGCCCACATGATGTACCCGGACACCCGCACGGTGCTGGACATCGGCGGCCAGGACACCAAGGGCATCCAGGTGGACCCGGTGGGCATCGTCGAGAACTTCCAG
Organism: Magnetospirillum sp. ME-1; assembly: GCF_002105535.1. Lineage (GTDB taxonomy): Bacteria > Pseudomonadota > Alphaproteobacteria > Rhodospirillales > Magnetospirillaceae > Phaeospirillum. The sequence continues at coordinate 1,878,531 of NZ_CP015848.1, forward strand.
ATGAACGACCGTTGCGCCGCGGGCTGCGGACGTTATCTGGGCTACATCGCCGACGAGATGAACATGGGCCTGCACGAGCTGGGTCCGCTGGCCATGAACTCGACCAAGCAGGTGCGCATCAACTCCACCTGCACCGTGTTCGCCGGCGCCGAGCTGCGTGACCGTCTGGCTCTGGGCGAAAAGCGCGAGGACATCCTGGCCGGTCTGCACCGCGCCATCATCCTGCGCGCCATGTCGATCCTGTCCCGCGCCGGTGGCGTCAAGGACCAGTTCACCTTCACCGGTGGCGTCGCCAAGAACGAGGCGGCGGTGCGCGAGCTGCGCAAGCTGATCAAGGAAAACTACGGCGACGTGACCATCAACATCGACCCGGACTCGATCTACACCGGTGCTCTGGGCGGCGCGACCTTCGCCGTCCGCGCGGTCGTCAACTGAGCCGGAAGGGAGGAAAACCCATGTCTGAACTCATCACCGCCGGTATCGACATCGGCTCGGGCTGCATCAAGACCGTGCTGTTCAAGGTCAACGGCGACAAGCAGGAATGGCTGGCCAAGGAAAACTCGCGCATCCGCAACCGCGATCCCTTCCAGCTGACCACCGAGGCCTATGAGCACATGCTCAAGACCGCGGGCGTCAAGAAGGAGGACGTCGCCTATGTCGCCTCCACCGGCGACGCCGAGAACCTGAAGTTCGCCACCGGCCACTTCTACTCCATGACCACCCATGGCCGTGGCGCCCTGTTCCTCAACCCCGAGGCCCGCTCGGTGCTCGACATCGGCGCTCTGAACGGCCGCGCCATCAAGATCGATGCCTCGGGCAAGGTGCTCTCCTACAAGATGACCAGCCAGTGCGCTTCCGGGTCGGGCCAGTTCCTCGAGAACATCGCCCGCTACCTCGGCATCGCCCAGGACGAAATCGGCTCGCTGTCGCAGAAGGCCGACGACCCCGAGAAGGTGTCGTCCATCTGCGCCGTGCTGGCCGAAACCGACGTCATCAACATGGTGTCGCGCGGCATCTCGGCCTCGAACATCCTCAAGGGCATTCACGTGTCCATGGCGGTGCGTCTGGCCAAGCTGCTGAAGTCCATCGGCGCCGTGGACGGCATCGTCCAGGTCACCGGCGGTCTGGCGCTCGACACCGGCCTGGTCGCCGCCCTGAACGAGGCGGCCGAGCAGGAGAAGGTCAACCTCAAGGCCGTGTCCCATCCGGACTCGATCTATGCCGGTGCCATCGGTGCCGCCATCTGGGGCGCCTTCCGTCACGAAAAGCTGGCCCGCCTGGGTCAAGCGGCGTAATATCCCCCCGTTTCCCGGTCACCCGCGATCAACGCGGGGACCGGGAACGGCCAAAAGTGGGGTTGCCAGGAGAGAGGAAAAACCCATGTCCCTGAAGATTACCGACGACTGCACCAGCTGCGACGCCTGCGTTTCGGCTTGCCCGAACGAGGCCATTTCCGCCGGCGACGTGATCTACGTGATCGACGCGTCCCGCTGCTCCGAGTGCGTCGGCGCCGAAGACAGCCCGCAGTGCCAGATGGTCTGCCCGGCCGACTGCATCGTTCAGCATGAAGTCGAGAGCAAGGACGCCCTGCTGGCCAAGTACAAGGCCATCCACGGCTGACCTTGAGGCCTCGGGCCTTAGGTTCGGAAAACCCCCGCCAGGTCATCCCGGCGGGGGTTTTTCATTTGAAGCGGGATAACTCGCCAGCCACCCGCTGCGCCAACCCGTCCCAATCCCCGGCCCGTGTCTGGTGGAACAGGCGCATGGAGGGATACCAGGGGCAATCGGCGCGACCATCCAGCCAGCGCCAGTCGGGAACCGCCTGAAGCAGGACCCAGACCGGCCGTCCCAGCGCACCGGCCAGATGGGCGATGGCCGTATCCGACGTGATGACCAGATCCAGGTTCATCATCACCGCGGCGCTGTCGAGAAAGGCTCCGGGGCCGGCGTCAAAATCCGCCCCCAGGGTCTCGACCGTCATACCGGTCGGGAGGCCATCCAACTGCTCCACCCCCTCGTTCTTCTGCAGGCTGATCAGCCGAATGTGGGGAATCGCGGCCAACGGAGCCAGGCAAGCCAGAGGGATCGAACGGCCCTTGTCCACCTTGGCGGTGGGATTGCCCTGCCAGACGAGACCGACCCGCAGGCCCGGGCGAGATTGCAGCCAATCCCGCCAGAGGGCGATCCTGGCGGGGTCGGCCGCCAAGTAAGGCGCCGGGGCCGGAACGGCATCGGCGGTGACGCCCAGCAGATGCGGCAGACTCAGCATCGGGGCATGGACGTCGAAGTGCGGCAGGGCTTCGCCCCGCGCCACGATCTCGACGCCGGGCAATCCGTCCAGCAACCGTTTCAGGGCCTTTTGCACCACCACGACCACCTTCCACCCCTGCTTCGCCAGCAGCGGCGCGAAGCGGATGAACTGGATGGTGTCGCCCAGGCCCTGCTCCTCCCAGATCAGGAGGGTCCGTCCCGCCGCCGCGTCCCCGGTCCAGAACGGCTGGGGATAGGTGTCGGCGGTCTGGACCGTTTGCCAGCGCCATTCATATTCGCGCCAGCCCTCGGCGAACTCCCCGGCCCGCAGCAGCGAGTGAGCCAGATTCCAATGGGCGGCGGCGTAATCGGAGCGGAGCGCGATGGCCTGACGATAGGCCTCGATCGCGGGCCGTGTTTGCCCGGTCTCCTGGAGGGAACAGCCAAGGTTGTAGCGCAATTCCGGGTCTTCGGGGTTCATACCGATGGCCTTTTCCAGGCCGGCGATGGCCTCGACGCTCCGTCCCAGGGCATGCAGGGTAATGCCCAGGTTGTTCTGTGCCATGGAAAAGCCCGGCGCAATCCGCAATGCCTGCTCGAAGCAGGCCAGGGCCTCCTCCAGACGCCCCTGGCTGCGGTAGATGTCTCCAAGGGCGTTCCATGGCGAGGAGGCGTCCGCGTCGGCCAGGTCCCGGCAGCGTTCAAGGACCTTCGCGGCCTCGTCGAGTTGGCCGAGCCCCCGCAGCGCCAAGCCGAGATTGTAGAATTGGACCCAATCCTCCGGCCGGGCGGAGACAGCCTTCCTGAAGTTGCTGGCCGCCTCGGAGAACCGCGACAGAGCCAGTTGCACTTCACCAAGGGTAATGACAGCCTGGATTCGTGCCGGATCCTGCCTGACCACCTTGCCCAGCAGGTCCACCGCCGTGTCGTGATCGCCGCGGCGAAAGGCCACGGACCCCAGGATATGCATGGCCGCGGTGTTGCGCCGATCGATGGAGAGCATACGCTGGCACTCGGCGGCAGCCAGATCCAGGTTGCCGCCCTGAAAAGCCTGGACCGCCCGCAGGAACAGGGATTGAAGCAATGCCGCGTTAATCATCCCAGGTCCCTATTCCTTGCGCAGCAGGTTGACGCGCATGGGCTGTTCGAAGGCGAAGCCGCCGTCCTCGGCCGGCTTGGCCAGGCGGGCGAAGCGTTCACGCATCTCGGCGTCCAGTTCGACGAACCTGGCCTCGCGCTCGGTGTTGGCCGAGACGATCTTGTCGCGGAAGGCGTCGTAATCCTTGAGCACCATGGGATGCAGGTAGGTGAACTCGCTCTCCTCCTCCAGCCCGTGGACCCAGGCGCCCTTGACCGAGGCCAGCGCCGCCCCCCTCACCCAGGTTTCGTCGTCGATGGGCTGCACCGCCTCGAAGAAGGCGCCCCAGGGCAGCGGCTCGGAGACATAGACCTCGCCACCCGGCTTCAGCACCCGGGCCGCCTCGGCCAGAGCCTTGGCCTGGAAGGCGATGGGAATGTGGTGCAGCGAGTTGAAGAACACCACGGCGTCGGCGCTTTCGTCATCGGCGGGCAACGCCTGGCCCACGCCCTCGACGATCTCCTCGTCGGCCACCCGGGCCGCGGCGCGGGCCTTGGCCAACTGGCGCGGGCTGCATTCCACCCCCAGCACATGGGCGCCGAAGCGGGTCATCAGGCGCGCCAGCGCGCCGTCTCCGCAGCCCACGTCGATGACCCGCTTGCCTTCCAGCGCCAGGGTCTCCACGATGACGTCGGTGTTGCGGCGCTTGTCCATGGCACTCTCCTTGAAATCCGTTGCCCACAGTTAAGAGATGTCCGCCGCTTCTGTCGATAGCTTCGATGCCGCCATCGTGCTGGGCGCCATGGTGCGTCCCGACGGCAGCCCCAGCCCGGCCATGGCGCGGCGGGTGGCGCGGGGCGTCCGGCTGATCAAGGAGGGCCGGGCCGCCCATCTCCTGATGAGCGGCGGCGCGGTTCGCCACCCGGTGCCCGAGGCCCATGTGATGCGCGACCTCGCCCTTCGGGCCGGCATTCCGGCCGGGCGGCTGCACGTGGAGGACGCTTCCGTCAACACCATCGGCAACGCCCTGCTGTCCAGGCCCATCGTCGAGGAGCGCGGCTGGGCGCGGTTGGCCGTGGTCACCGACGCCTGCCACATGGCGCGCTCGCTCTATATCTTCCGCCGCCTCGGCCTGCCGGTGAGTGCGGTGCCGGCCTGGCCGTCGGGCAGCCCTGGCGCAGAATGGTACGCGGCCTGGATCCGCGAGGCCTTTGCCGCGCCCTGGACCATCGCCAGGGTTGAAAAGATAATTTTCATCCATACCATACTTAAGTGACTTGTATAGGGCCGCCCCTCCCAAAAAACACATCGGCGGACGGCAAAGCCCAGTCGCCGCGTTTTTTGGGAGACCTCATGAACAGACCGAGCATCCTTGCCCCCGCCGTTCATAGAGCCCGAGGCACGCTCGGTTTTGGGCATCACCCCGTAGCGCCCCGAGACATGAACATTCATTGAGAATTCACCTTATGGCCAATGGAGGATAACCAAGACTTTTTAGCAATGCTAATTCTACCTAGGGAGGTAAGACAGACAGAGAAAACGTCCAATCCTGTTGCGGAAAATCAGGCCCGTCCAGCCGCAACCTTTAAGCCGAATCGCCGAGCCATCTGCCTTGAGGGGGAAGTACTATGCCTGCGCTGTCCGATTACAAGATTTCGACCCGCCTCACCGCCTCGACACTGCTGGCCAGCGCATTCCTGGCCATCGTCGCCCTGCTCGGCATCCAGGGCATGTCGTCCATCAGTTCCGGCCTGAAGACGGTCTACGAGGACCGGACCGTCTGCCTGGTCCAACTCGGCACGATCCAGCGCGCCCTGTTCGGCACCCGCATTCTCGTCCTTAAGATGATCGACCAGGAGCGCTTCAGCGAAGCCACGGCGGCCGAAATCGCCAAACTCGATTCAATCGTCGACGGGCAGTGGAAGGAATACATCTCCACCTTTCTCACCCCGGACGAAAAGCTCATCGCCGACGAATTCCACAAGTACCTGACCGAGTACCGCCAGCATCGATCAAAGGTCATGGGGTTGGCCCAGATGGCCGACTTCTCCAATGCCCGCAYYTMCGCCAAKGAGGTGGCGATCAAGTCATTCCAGGCCGCCGACGCGGCGCTGGTGCGCGACATCGAGTTGCAGGAACGCGAAGCCAAGACCGAATTCCTGAAAGCCTCGAACGCCTTCGACCGCAGCCTTGCGCTCAGCATCGTCATCTCGGCCTGCGCCCTGGCGTTCGGACTGGCGCTGTCCTACATCATCGCCCGGTCGATCAGCGGATCGGTGAACGCCATGACCGCCACCATGTCCAAGCTGGCCTCGGGCGACAAGAGCGTGGAGATTCCCGCCACCGCCAACAAGGACGAAATCGGCGAGATGGCCCGCGCCGTCCAGGTGTTCAAGGAGAGCATGATCCAGGCCGAGCGCCTGGAAGCCGAGGCCCGCGCCGAGCAGGAGCGTGAAGTGGCCAGGGGCCGTAAGCGCGAGCTGCTCACCGCCGATTTCGACGTAATGATCCGCCGGGTGATCGCCAAGGTGGACAGCACGGTCCAAAGCGTCCACTCCACCTCCACCAGCCTGCACGCCGCCGCCGAGCAGACCTCGCGCCAGAGCGCCGCCGTCGCCGCCGCCGCCGAGGAGGCCACCGCCAACATCCAGACGGTCGCCTCGGCGGCCGAGGAACTGGGCGCCTCGACCCACGAGATCAGCCGCCGGGTCCAGGACACCACCCGCATCACCCAGGAAGCGGTGGATGGGGTGCAGACCGCCGAYKCCACGGTGGAAGGCCTGTCSWCCGCCGCCCAGAAGATCGGCGAGATCGTCAGCCTGATCAACGACATCGCSGCCCAGACCAACCTGCTGGCCTTGAACGCYACCATCGAGGCGGCCCGCGCCGGCGAGGCGGGCAAGGGCTTTGCCGTGGTCGCCAACGAGGTCAAGCACCTGGCCACCCAGACCGCCAAGGCCACCAGCGAGATCGCCGAACAGATCGGSGGCATCCAASCCACCACCACAAAGCGCCGTCAGCGCCATCAAGACGGTGGGCGCCGCCATCTCACGGGTGGACGAGGTGGTCTCCTCCATCGCCGCCGCGGTGGAAGAACAGAATGCCGCCACCCAGGAGATCGTGCGCAACGTCCAGGAAGCCGCCAACGGCAATCACGAGGTGACCAGCAACATCACCGAGGTGTCGTCGGCCGCCCACATGACCGGCGAGATGGCGTCGAACATGTACAAGGTGGCCGAAGTGCTGGAGGAATCCGGCACCAGCCTGGGCAAGCACGTGGAGACCTTCCTCTCCAGCGTCAAGGCGGTGTGACCGGGGGGGGGGCGGAGAACCCCGCCCTACCGCCCGGGGACCGAGCAGACTCCGTCGCTGCGCGGGCAGGTCTCCGGGATGGGCTCGAAGGCCGGGGCCAGCCCGATCCAGCCGGCCACCGCCGCCTCGTCGAAGCCGGCCATGCGCCGGCCGCCGCTTTCCATCAGGGGGCGGCGGATCAGCAGCGGGTCCAGGCACATTTCGGCCAGCGCGTCCTCTTCCCCCATGGCTTCCGGCACCACCGCCCCCGACTTGACCCGAGGGGCCGCGCGGTTGAACCATTGCGCCACCGGCAAGCCCGCGAAGAACGGCCGCAGCGCTTGCGGCGTCCAGCCCTGGGCGCGGATATCCAACGCCACCACGTCGTGTCCCGAACGCGACAGCAGCTGCTTTTGCCGGGTGTTGTTGCTGCAGCCCGGCTTTTCGTAGAAGACGACCAGCGCCATCATCCGTTTCTCCCTTACGCCTTGTTCTTGAACGTGTCCGCCACCGCCAGCAGGGCCGGCACCTGGGTGCGGATCTCGTCGGCCACCGCCTTGTCCAGCTTGCTCAGCCATGCCGACGGAATCTCCCGCACGCCATAGGTGGCCCCGGCCAGCATGCCGGCGATGGCCCCGGTGGTGTCGGCGTCACCGCCCTGGTTGACCACCTCGATCAGGCAGTTGCGGAAGGAATCGGTCAGGAAATAGAAGTGCAGCACCGTCTGCATGGTATCGACGATATAGGCGGTGGACTGGCCGCGGAAGGTCTCGAACCGGAAGCATTTATGCTTCTCGACCAGGGCGTTGGCCTCGTCGCGCGCCGCCTTCATGCCCAGACCGGCCACCAGCGCCTGGGTCATGCGCCCCAGCGCCAGGGTGGCGTCGTCGGACAGGGGGTGGTGGTGGGTGACGTGGCTCTGGGTGACGGTCCAGTCCTCGAACAGGGCCGGGTTGCCCAGGGTGGCCAGGGCGATGGGAAGGTTGCGCATGGCCGCGCCGTTACCGGCGTCGCCCTCGCAATAGCCGCCATCCAGGGTGCCATGGGTCATGAAGCGGCGGATACCGCGCCGGCAGGTGTTGCCCACGTCCACCGGCCCGCCCTTCAGCCACAGGGCGAATTCGTCGCACACATCCTTGAGGTCCAGGTCCTGTTTGCGGACCAGCGAGCGGCCCAGGCACAGGCTCATCTCGGTGTCGTCGGTGACCTGGCCCGGAGCCAGGTGCAGCCAGCCGCCGCCGATCATCTTGCGGTGCAGGCCGTACTTCTCGCGGATTTCCCCCTTGGTCAGGAACTCGACGGTGGCCCCCAGGGCGTCGCCGACGGCAAAGCCCAGATAGGCGCCGAGCGCGCGTTCCTCCAGGCTTGGGCCGGATGAGGATGATCGGTCGAGGAAGGGCAATCGCATGGGAAATCCAATCAGAAATAGGCCGCGGCGACCTGGTAATCGCCACCGATCACCAGATACTCGCCCTCGCCCTTCAGGGGATGGACGGGCAGCAGAGTGTTGAAGAACAGGATCTTCACCGTCGGCACCCGGGCGGTGAGGATGGTGTCGCCGAAGCAATCGGCGACCGTGCGGTCCGACGAAAACGACGCCAGGTTGTTGAGGCGCATCACCACGGTCTTGCGGTCCAGGCGCTCGACCACCTGGTGCTCGTCGAAGGAATTGATGCCCCGATACAAGGTGACATGGGTCTGCCCCGGCGCGGCGAAGCGGGCCAGCGCCCACTGGCAGAACTCGTAGAGCATGTCGAGCTGGCAGTAGATGGAGTTGTTGTGAAAGCGGCTCGACATCTTCTCGTCCACATAGGTGGCCCAGCCCTGGGTCGAGAAGCGGGTGATCATCTCCTTGTGAAAGGTGGGAAACAGCCCGAAGCGGCTTTCCACCCAGCCTTTCAGCACGGCGCCCTCGGGGCCGTTGGAATCGTAGCCCCAGCCCTTCAGCAGCCGCAGGAAGCTGGAACGGTAGCGCCGGCGCGCACCCTTCAGTTCCTCCTGCTGCTCGGGATCGATGCCGAACATGGCCATCATGTATTTATAGAAGGCGTCGCCGGCATCCATCAGGCCGTCCGACCGGCCCAGCATCTCGAACAACTGCCCGTTCATCTCGCGCACGCCGGAAATGTGCAGCTCGCGCGGGTCCTCGTTGAAGGCCGCCGATCCCAGAAGGCTGGTGGACAGGCCCATCAGGTTGGTGCTGTGGCCGATGCTGTGCGCCCGCGCGTCGTTCATGTGTCAGCCGGAGCCCCTCTATAGTCGGACACGCCATCCTGACGACCAACGGGAGAAAGGATCTCATCCTGGTCCGGCATGTCCGGGACGGAACCGCCATTCCAAACGGAGATCCCTCGCCGCGCTCGGGATGACCTTACTTAACGGCCACCTCATGCAAGCTCCGTACCTTTTGGCACAAGCCGATGGGGCGGGGTGAAAACCCCCGGTCCTGTTGGGGTTGCAACACACGGACGGCGCTTTGTCGGATTCCGCACAGACGCACAAAAAGCGGGCACATGCCCGACACACACCATCATCACATTGTTTTTATTGAGTAAATTATTTTCGCTGCGCCGCACACAAACTTGGCACGCCCGTTGCGATGAGGAGACCGTGGCGGTGGCCGTGTCCTCGCCGAGCAAATTTTAGGCTAACCAGCGAAAGGAAATTCCCATGGTTCGTCAGATCGCTTTCTACGGCAAGGGCGGTATCGGCAAGTCCACCACCTCGCAGAACACCCTGGCCGCTCTCGTCGAGATGGGTCAGAAGATTCTCATCGTCGGCTGCGACCCCAAGGCCGACTCCACCCGTCTGATCCTCAACACCAAGCTGCAGGACACCGTGCTGCACCTGGCCGCCAAGGCCGGCTCGGTGGAAGACCTCGAACTCGAGGACGTGATGAAGATCGGCTACAAGGGCATCAAGTGCACCGAGTCGGGCGGCCCGGAGCCGGGCGTCGGCTGCGCCGGCCGCGGCGTGATCACCGCCATCAACTTCCTGGAAGAGAACGGCGCCTATGACGACGTGGACTACGTGTCCTACGACGTGCTGGGCGACGTAGTGTGCGGCGGCTTCGCCATGCCCATCCGCGAGAACAAGGCTCAGGAAATCTACATCGTCATGTCCGGCGAGATGATGGCCCTGTTCGCCGCCAACAACATCGCCAAGGGCATCCTGAAGTATGCCGGTTCGGGCGGCGTCCGCCTGGGCGGCCTGATCTGCAACGAGCGCCAGACCGACCGCGAGCTGGATCTGGCCGAGACCCTGGCCAAGCGCCTGAACACCCAGATGATCCACTTCGTGCCGCGCGACAACATCGTCCAGCACGCCGAACTGCGTCGTCAGACGGTGATCCAGTACAAGCCCGACTCCAAGCAGGCCGAGGAATATCGCCAGCTGGCCCAGAAGATCCATGCCAACGGCGGCAAGGGCACCATCCCGACCCCGATCACCATGGAAGAGCTGGAAGACATGCTGATCGAGTTCGGCATCATGAAGACCGACGAGCAGGCCCTGGCCGAACTGGCCGCCAAGGAAAAGTCGCTCTGCAGCGCGGGCTGATCCACAGGTAAACGGCGGGCCCTCCTAAAGGGTGGAGGGCCCACTCAAACACTGAAGGAGAGGGCCATGAGCCTCGATTACACCAACGATACCGCCGCCGCCGAGGCGCTGATCAAGGACGTCCTTGAAGCGTACCCGGAAAAGGCCGCCAAGCGCCGTTCCAAGCACCTCGCCGTCGCCAAGCCGGCCGAGGAGGAAGGCACCACCTCTTGCGGCGTCAAGTCCAACATCAAGTCCATCCCCGGCGTCATGACCATCCGTGGCTGTGCCTACGCCGGCTCCAAGGGCGTGGTGTGGGGCCCCGTCAAGGACATGGTCCACATCTCCCACGGTCCCGTCGGCTGCGGCCAGTATTCCTGGTCCCAGCGCCGCAACTACTTCAACGGCACCGTCGGCGTGGACTCCTTCGTCACCATGCAGGTGACCTCCGACTTCCAGGAACGCGACATCGTGTTCGGCGGCGACAAGAACCTGGACGCCATGATCGACGAGCTGGACACCATGTTCCCGCTGAACAAGGGCATCTCCATCCAGTCCGAGTGCCCCATCGGCCTGATCGGTGACGACATCGAGGCCGTGGCCAAGAAGAAGCACAAGGAAACCGGCAAGACCATCGTTCCGGTGCGGTGCGAAGGCTTCCGCGGCGTGTCCCAGTCGCTGGGCCACCACATCGCCAACGACGCCATCCGCGACTGGGTCTTCGACAAGCCCTCGCCCGAGGAAGCCTTCGTCCCCGGCCCCTACGACGTCAACCTGATCGCCGACTACAACATCGGCGGCGACGCCTGGCCCAGCCGCAAGCTGCTGGAAGAGATGGGCCTCAGGGTCATCGGCATGTGGTCCGGCGACGCCACCCTGTCCGAGATGGCGCGCGCGCCCAAGGCCAAGCTGAACCTCATCCACTGCTACCGGTCGATGAACTACATCTGCCGCCACATGGAAGAGAAGTACGGCATCAAGTGGGTGGAGTACAATTTCTTCGGCCCGAGCCAGATCGCCGCGTCTTTGCGCAAGATCGCCGCTCAGTTCGACGAGACCATCCAGAAGAAGGCCGAGGAGGTCATCGCCAGGTACCAGCCGCTGGTCGACGAGGTGGTCGCCAAGTACAAGGCCCGCCTGGAAGGCAAGACCGTGATGCTGTACGTGGGCGGCCTGCGTCCCCGTCACGTCGCCAACGCCTATGAAGACCTGGGCATGAAGATCGTCGGCACCGGCTATGAATTCGCCCACAACGACGACTATCAGCGCACCGGCCACTACGTGAAGGAAGGCACGCTGATCTACGACGACGTCACCGGCTACGAGCTGGAGAAGTTCATCGAGCAGATCCGCCCCGACCTGGTCGGCTCGGGCATCAAGGAAAAGTACGCCACCCAGAAGATGGGCGTGCCCTTCCGCCAGATGCACTCGTGGGACTATTCCGGCCCCTATCACGGCTATGACGGCTTCGCCATCTTCGCCCGCGATATGGACATGGCCATCAACAGCCCGGTCTGGAGCAAGTTCAAGGCCCCCTGGAAGGCCGCCTGACGCTCCGCATCAGACCTGTAACGCGTTGTTTTGCTTTAACTCCTCCCCGCGCATCGCCCAACAACCGGGGGCGCGGGGAGTTGAGAAGGAGAGAAGTCATGCCTCAGAGCGCCGAAAAGACCAAGGACCACGTCTCCCTGTTCCAGGAGCCCGAATACACGGAGATGTTCGCGGCCAAGAAGGCCCAGTTCGAATGCCGCCCCACCGACGAGGCGGTCGCCGCCCAGGCCGAGTACACCAAGACCTGGGAATACCGGGAAAAGAACTTCGCCCGTGAAAAGGCCGTCATCAACCCGGCCAAGGCCTGTCAGCCTCTGGGCGCGGTGTTCGCCGCCCAGGGCTTCGAGGAGACCATGCCCTATGTGCACGGCTCCCAGGGCTGCGTCGCCTACTTCCGCTCGCACCTCGCCCGCCACTTCAAGGAAGCCGTGCCCTGCGTGTCCGACTCCATGACCGAGGACGCGGCGGTGTTCGGTGGCCTGACCAACATCGTCGACGGCCTGCAGAACTCCTACACCCTGTACAAGCCCAAGATGATCGCCGTCTCCACCACCTGCATGGCGGAAGTCATCGGCGACGATCTGTCGGCCTTCATCGCCACCGCCAAGGAGAAGGAATCGGTTCCGGCCGACTTCGCCGTCCCCTTCGCCCACACCCCGTCCTTCGTCGGCAGCCACACCACCGGCTACGACAACATGATCAAGGGCGTGCTGAGCTACTTCTGGGACCGCGAGTCCGAAAAGACCCGCGGCAAGGTGACCGAGAAGATCAACATCATCCCGGGCTTCGATGGCTATGCGGTCGCCAACAACCGCGAACTGAAGCGCTACCTGGACACCATGGGGGTCGAGTACACCTTCATCTCCGACGTGTCGGACATCTACGACACCCCCTCGGACGGCACCTACCGCATGTATGACGGCGGTACCAAGCTGGACGACGTCCGCACCGCCATCGACGCCAAGGCCACCATCGCGCTGCAGCACGATTGCTCGGCCAAGTCGCTGGAATACATCGAGACCAAGGGCCAGCCCACCGCCAACTTCCGCTATCCCATGGGCGTGTCGGGCACCGACGCCCTGCTGATGAAGATCTCGGAACTGTCGGGCAAGCCGATCCCCGAGAGCATCGAGAAGGAGCGCGGCCGTCTGGTCGACGCCATGACCGACAGCCAGGCCTACCTGCACGGCAAGAAGGTCGCCGTGTTCGGTGATCCCGACTTCGTCTACGGCATGGTCTCCTTCCTGCTGGAAATGGGCTGCGAGCCGCTGCACTGCCTGTCCACCAACGGCGGCAAGGAATGGGTCGCGGCCATGGAAGCCCTGCTGGCCTCGTCGCCCTTCGGCGCCGGCTGCAAGGTCTACGCCGGCAAGGACCTGTGGCACATGCGGTCCCTGCTGTTCACCGAGCCCACCGATCTCTTGATCGGCAGCTCCTACGGCAAGTACCTGGAGAAGGACACCGGCATCCCCCTGATCCGCCTGACCTTCCCCATCTTCGACCGTCACCACCACCACCGCTTCCCCACCCTGGGCTACCAGGGCGCGCTGCGGGTCCTGGTGGAGATCCTGGACCGTATCTTCGAGGTCACCGACGCCTCGAGCGATATCTCCTACGACCTCACGCGCTGATCTCCCAGCCCTTCCGAAAAGCACGTGAGGACCGCCCCGGAGAGGAACCCGCCCTCTCCGGGGCTCTTCTTTTCGGATGACGAAGAGTAACGATACATATCATTTGTTGTTATTTATCTTAACATAACATCTATTTTGTTGACTGCCAACACTCATAAAGAGCGAAACTTGGCTTAAAAATTCCCATGAGGGAGGCTTTGCCATGAATATCAAATTCACGCTTGCAGCAATGACCTGTGCCGTCGCCATTTCAGGATGCGCCAGTCCGGCCGCTGTTCCGCCGCAATTCCCGGCCAAAGGGGCGAATCGCGCCGACCTGTCCCCCGACCCCACCAACTACATTCATCTCCATCTCAACAAGGAATGCATGCTGACCGACGAGACCCAGTGGGTCGGAACAAAGCAGATAAAAACCTGTGCGGCCGAAAAATTCAGGCCCCAGGCCGGCTATTACGCGCGCGTTGTCGGCTGGTGGACTCCCAATTCCCTGACAAATGATGGAAAACTGCAGCAAGTTGGAATCGGGGCTCCCGATTACGACAAAGAGCGTCGCACTTGGTTGGAGAGATTGCTCTGGGGCGAGAACACGACATTCTCGCTTGTCGCCAACATCGAGGTGCATTCACGGCTAAACTACAGAGCTCCAATTCCGCTGTACTCGGTAAGCCACAGCAGCGGCAAGGAGGGAGAAGGGTTTGACGTCAACCTCAAGGACATTTGGTACAGCCCCCTGATCCGTGTCACCGCCGATACCCGTCTGACCACCGAGGTTGTCGCCCACTACAAGAAAGAGATTAAGACCGGGGCCGTGTCTGCGGCCCTGCGGGTAGCCGAGGTGGCCGCCGGCCAATTGGCGCCGGGCGGCTCGCTTCTGACCAGCCTCAACATTGATCAGGTGCGGAAGGAGGCAAAGGTCTGGGATACGGCAATCAGCCAAATGTCCAGCAGCGACACCAATGAGACCAGAGGCGGAACCTCTCTGGCAAAGACCTGGGACGCCAACAAGACAGTCGTTGTCAGCCTGCTGGCTCCTGGCTCATCCGGCGCCATGATGCCGGAACGGCTGATTGGTTCCTGGTCGTTCACCATGGAAAAGCCACGCATGTCGCTGTTCAGCGCCAACAATTGTCTACTCCAGGCAAACATCAAGGAAGGGTGTGCAAAAGAGGTGATCGAGGCCATCACTCCCCCGCTGGTCCTCAACGAAATGGTTGGCCCCGACACGACTTTGATCGGCGCATTGCGGAAGAAGGATTGGTATGGCCAGGCACTGATCGCCATGAACGCCAAGAATGGCAATCCCAGCCAGTTCTGCCAGCAAGTCATCCAGGCAGCCGATGATTTTGGACTCAATGCCGTCGATGCCAAGCTTCTGTTGTGGGCCCTTCAATCGGGTGAGCCTCTGGGCGACACCATGCGCGACCTCTTATTCAAGGACAAATTCTGCCAGAAGCAACTGAAGCCCTTCGTCTTCGGCGCGTCCGAGAGCATTGCAGTGGAGGAGATTTCCCCCTATACGCCCCAATCCGTCACTCCTGGGCAATAATCCTCCCCTTAACCCGATATTGCGGCCATCATTCCTTTTTCCGACACCGGCCATTGTCGCACTTGCGACAATGGCCGGCTGGCGTTTAAGCGCAATCCAGCATTTTCGCCATTTTTCATGATGGCACGGCCCTTGCGAGACGGAGTTCGAACCGTTTCAAGCGAGGCCCACCATGCTGAAGGCCAAGATCGCCGAACTGATGAACGAGCCCGGCTGCGCCAAGAATCAGGCCAAGTCCGAGGGTGAGCGCAAGAAGGGCTGCGGCAAGTCCCTCGTCCCCGGAGCCGCTGCGGGGGGATGCGCCTTCGACGGCGCCAAGATCGCGCTGCAGCCCATCACCGACGTGGTCCATCTGGTCCACGGCCCCATCGCCTGCGAGGGCAATTCCTGGGACGGCCGCAATTCGTGGAGCACCGGTTCGGATCTCTACCGCCGGGGCTTCACCACTGACCTCACCAACCTGGACATCATCGCCGGCGGCGAGAAGAAGCTCTACAAGGCCATCAAACAGGCCATCGCGCGGCACAACCCGCCCGCGGTGTTCGTCTACCAGACCTGTGTCGGCTCGCTGATCGGCGACGACGTGGACGCCGTCTGCCGCGCCGCCACCCAGCGCCTTGGCACCCCGGTCATTCCCATCAATTCGCCCGGCTTCGTCGGCTCGAAGAACCTCGGCAACCGCTTAGGGGGAGACGCCCTGTTCGAGCATGTGATCGGCACGCTGCAGCCCGACGATGCCGGGCCTTGCGACATCAACATCCTGGGCGAGTACAACGTGGCGGGCGAGTTGGACCAGTTCCGCCCCCTGCTGGCCAAACTCGGCATCCGGCTGCGCGCCTCCATCACCGGCGACGCCCGCTACCGCGAGGTGGCGGCGGCCCACACCGCCAGGGCCAACATGGTGCTGTGCTCCCAGGCGCTGGTGACCCTGGCGCGCAAGATGAAGGAGACGTGGGGCATCCCCTACTTCGAAGGTTCGTTCTACGGCATCTCCGACACCTCGGACGCCCTTCGCAACATCGCCCGCATGCTGGTCGAGCAGGGCGCCGACCCGACGCTCACCGCCCGCACCGAAGCGCTGATCGCCGAGGAGGAGGCCAAGGCCTGGGCGCGGCTCGAGCCCTACAAGGCCCGCCTTTCGGGGCGCAAGGTGCTGCTCTACACCGGCGGCGTCAAAAGCTGGTCGGTGATCCAGGCCCTGCAGGAAGTGGGCATGGAGGTGGTGGGCTCCTCGGTGCGCAAGGCCACCGAGGCCGACAAGTCCAAGGCGCTGGAGCGCCTGGGCGGCGACGAGGACAAGCTGGCCGACGCCATCACGCCCAGGGACATGTACGCCATGTTCAAGGAGGGCCGGGCCGACATGATGCTGTCGGGCGGACGCTCGCAGTTCGTGGCCTTGAAGGCCCGCACGCCGTGGATCGACATCAATCAGGAACGCCACCACGGCTACGCCGCCTATGACGGCATGGTCGCCCTGGTGCGCGCCATCGATCTTTCCATCAACAGCCCCATCTGGGCGCAGGTCCGCGCCCCCGCCCCCTGGGAGGCCTGAGACCATGGCCCTGATCATCGACCACAACAAGGCGCTTTCCACCAGCCCTCTCAAGGTCAGCGCGCCCCTGGGCGCCGCGCTGGCCTTCATGGGGATGAAGGGCTGCCTGCCCATGTTCCACGGCTCCCAGGGCTGCACCGCCTTCGCCCTGGTGATGATGGTCCGCCACTTCCGCGAGGCCATCCCGCTGCAGACCACCGCCATGAACGAGATCAGCACCATCCTGGGCGGCATGGATCAGGTGGAGGAAGGGCTGCTGAACATCGCCAAGCGCGCCAAACCGGAAATCATCGGCCTGATCTCCACCGCGCTGACCGAGACCCGGGGCGAGGACATGGCCGGCGACGTCAAGGTCATCCGGGCGCGCAACAAGGAGTTGTCCGACATCGCCGTGGTCGACGTCTCGGCCCCCGACTTCTCGGGCTCGCTGGAGACCGGCTGGGGCAAGGCGGTGACCGCCATCATCAAGTCCCTGGCCCGCCCCTCGGGCAACCATGCCAGGCTCGACCGGGTCAACCTGCTGCCCGGCGCCCACCTCACCCCCGGCGATGTCGAGGCCTTGAAGGACATCATCGCCGATTTCGGCCTGGAAGCCATGGTGCTGCCCGATCTGTCGGACTCGCTCGACGGCCACGTCCCCGATGCCTACACCCCCACCACCCTGGGCGGCACCCCCATCGCCGGCGTGCGCGAGATGGGCCGGGCGCGCCTCACCATCGCCATCGGCGAGCACATGCGCATTGCCGCCAAGACCGCCGAATCCATTACCGGCGTGCCCTCCATCGTGCTCGACCGGGTCACCGGCCTGGACGCCGTGGACCGCCTGATGGTCTGCCTGTCCACGGTGGCGGGCATTCCCGTTCCCGCCCGCCAGCGCCGCGCCCGCTCGCAGCTGGTCGACGCCATGCTGGACGGCCACTTCTATTTCGGCGGCCGCTCCGTCGCCATCGCCGCCGAACCCGCGCTTCTTTGGAGCATGGGCCGGCTTGCCACCGACATGGGCGCGACGATCGCGGCGGCCGTCACCACCCAGCCGGTCCCCATGCTGGCCGAACTGGCGGCCGAGCGGGTGATCGTCGGCGATTTCGAGGATCTGGAGGACCAGATCCTGGAAGCCGGCGGCGCCGACCTGATCATCGCCAATTCCAACGGCCGCCAGGTGGCGGCCCATCACGGCATTGCGCTGTTCCGCGCCGGCTTTCCGGTGTTCGACCGATTGGGCGCCGCCCATCTGACCACGGCCGGATACCGGGGGACGCGCGACCTGATCACCCAATTGGGCAACATCCTGATGGAACGGCCCGGACATGCACACGAGCCCTCGGAGCACGCCCATGGCCACCAGAGTGCTGCGGCTGGTTGATCCCGCCGCCTCCCCTCACCAGGGATCGAGACCGAAGATCAAAGGAGGTCACATGAGAATCGCCGTCGCCACCCAGGACCGCCAGCGCGTGGACGCCCACTTCGCCAGCGCCAAGACCTTCATGTTCTACGACATCGGCCCCGAGGGGCACACCTTCCTGGAAGCCGTGCAGTTCGACAATGTCTCGGCCGAGGACGGCAACCACAAGGAAGACGGCGAGGACCGCCTGGCCGCCAAGATCAGCGCGCTGGAAGGCGCATCGCTGCTGTTCTGCCGCGCCATCGGCGGCCCGGCGGCGGCCCGTGTGGTCCGCGCCCGCGTCCACCCCATCAAGCTGCCCGCCGACGAGGCCATCTCCGACGTCATCGACCGGGTGCGGACCATGCTGAAGGGCAACCCGCCGCCCTGGCTGAGAAAGGCCATGCGCGACGGCGAGGCCGGCGACGAACGTTTCATCGACGACGACGAATAGACATCAGGAGTCTCCGCCATGACCGCCACCGCCACCCAGGACCCCTTCATCAAGACCCTGCTGATGTTCATCCGCGCCCACGACCAGTCGGGGGCCTGGGACAACGAATCCGACGAGGACGTGCTGGCGCCCTACATCCTGTCCAAGGAGCAGCGCCGCGAGATCCCCCTGTTCGGCGATCCCGACCCGGACATCCTGTGGCGGGTGGAGCAGTACTTCAACGCCATCGCCATGGCCATCGAGACCGAGAGCGGCCACGCCGTCGCCCCCATCATGAAGATCCATCACGAAGGCTGGGGCCGGGTGATCCTCACCGCCGGCAAGCTGGTGGCGGTCAACGCCTATATGCGCGAGTTGCACCGCTTCGGCTTCGATTCGGCCGAGGAGATGAGTGCCAAGGCCGGCAAGCTCATCGCCGAGGGTGTGGCCACCATCGCCAGGTTCCCCGAAGTCGCCGCCGCCTGAAATCCTCGCAAGCAAAGGAACAACGCCATGTCGCTGCGCACCTTCTCCACCCGCGACGGCACCCCGTGGGTGCCGAAGTATCTCACCGCCATCTCCGACGAGCTGTGCATCGGCTGCGGCCGCTGCTTCAAGGTCTGTACCCAGGCCGTCATGAAGCTGATGGGCATCAACGAGGACGACGAGATGTGCGACCCCTTCGACGATTCGGAAGAGATCGTGCGCAAGGTCATGACCATGGACAAGGCCGGCAGCTGCATCGGCTGCGGCTCGTGCAACGCGGTGTGCGGCACCAACGCCCAGACCCACGAGGCGGTGCCGGCGTAAGGGACCACGTGTCATCCCGAGCCCTGGCGAGGGATCTTTCAGGCAAGACCGGCAACCGTCTGATGCTGAAAGATCCTTCGGCTTCGCCTCAGGATGACAATTCCGGACAGGAGGACAGCACAATGGCCAAGGAAACCTATTCCCGCCTGATGTCCGGCCCGGGAAGCGGCGATCCCTTCGACCGCCACCTGTTCGCCTGCGCCATCGCCATGGCCCTGTCCAGCCCGGGCGAGAGCCTGACCGTCGGACTGGGGCTTTCCGAGGAAGGACTGGCCGCCCTGGTGGGCCGTCACTTCCCCCATGCGCCGGGCCTGCTGTCCGGCCTGTCGCTGTCGGGCCACGGCGACAAGCCCCTGACCATCGAGGAGCCGGACCTGCGCGCCCTGCTGCTCGAGCACCGGACCCGCGGCCTGATCGAAGAGGAATGGCTGGCCCATATCGTGGCGCGGCGCTGCCTGGGCTCCAACCATCTGTGGCAGGATCTGGGGCTGACCAGCCGCGCCGACCTGTCGGGGCTGATGCGCCGCCATTTCCTCGGGCTGGCCGAGCTGAACAGCCGCGACATGAAGTGGAAGAAGTTCTTCTACCGCGAACTGTGCCAGCGCGAAGGCGTGCTGATCTGCAAATCCCCCAATTGCGAGGTCTGCACCGATTACGCCCATTGCTTCGGGGCCGAGGACGGGGTGGCGCTGCTTGTCGCAAAGCCGACATTGTCGGATTCCGTCCCGGCCACTATCGTTTAATTTCAACCGATTAACACTTGGCACCCTTCTTGCTGATCCAGGATCACAGACAATCCATCCGGCAAGGAGGACACAGTCATGATGAACCTGACCGACAAGGCCATCGACGTCATCCGCGAGGTCTGCAACGGCGAGTTCCAGGGTCTTCGGATCATGGTCAACAAGGGCTGTTCGGGCTTTTCCTACAACATGGGCCTGGAGGAAGCCGCCGCCGAGGGGGATCAGGTGCTGGAATTCTCCGACGTCAAGGTGTTCCTCGACCCCGGCTCGGCCCTGTGGCTGACGGGCGCCACCATGGATTACGTGGACAATTCCTCCATGGGCTCGGGCTTCGTGTTCGACAATCCCAACCAGCCCCCCGCCCCCACCGCCACCTCGGGCGGCGGCTGTTCCTGCGGCATCAAGACCTGCGGCTGAGGAGAACGGCCATGACGGAGGCCGCCACCATCGTCATGCCCCCCTTCGTGGTGATGAACGATACGACCTTGCGCGACGGCGAGCAGACCGCCGGCGTCGCCTTCAGCCTGGACGAGAAGCTGGACATCGCCAGGGCGCTGGACATCGCCGGCGTGCCCGAGATCGAGGTGGGCATTCCCGCCATGGGGCCGGAAGAACAGGCCGCCATCGCCAAGGTGGCCGGTCTGGGGCTCAAGGCCCGCCTGATCGCCTGGTGCCGCATGCGGGACGACGACCTGGAAGCGGCAACCCGTTGCAATGTCGCCACCGTCAACCTGTCCATCCCGGTCTCCGACCTGCAGCTGGCCGCCAAGCTGGGCCGCGACCGCGCCTGGGCGCTGGGCCATATCCGCGTCATGGTGGCCAAGGCCCGCGCCATGGGCTTCGACGTGCTGGTGGGCGGCGAGGACAGCTCGCGCGCCGATCCCGCCTTCCTGGCCGAGGTGGTGCGGGCCTGCGAGGCGGCCGGGGCCCAGCGCTTCCGCTTCGCCGACACGCTGGGCATCATGGACCCCTTCGCCGTGCATGATTCCTTCAAGGCCCTGCGCGCCGCCTGTTCCATCGAGCTGGAAATCCACGCCCACGACGATCTGGGGCTGGCCACCGCCAATTCCCTGGCCGCCGTCCGGGGCGGCGCCACCCATGTCAGCACCACGGTCAACGGCCTGGGCGAGCGGGCCGGCAACGCGCCGCTGGAGGAAGTGGTGGTGGCGCTGGGCCACCTCTACGGCCTTGAGACCGGCATCGACAAGCGCCAGTTGGGCCGCGTGTCGCGGCTGGTGGCCGACGCCTCGGGCCGCCCGGTGCCGGTGGACAAGAGCATCGTCGGCGAGAACATCTTCACCCACGAATCCGGCATCCATGTCAGCGGCCTGCTGCGCGACCCGCGCACCTACCAGGCCCTCGACCCCGCCGAATTGGGCCGCGGCCACCGGCTGGTGCTGGGCAAGCATTCGGGGCTGACCTCGGTGCTGCACGCCTGCCGCGAGATCGGCCTGGAGGTGGATGCGGCGAAGGCCCGCACCATGCTGGCCCAGGTGCGCCGCCACGCCTCGACCACCAAGACCGTTCCCACCGCCGACGATCTGCGCCGTTTCGCCGGCACCGCCACCGCCCTCATGGGAGCCCCGTCATGATCCTCGACACCCTTGCCACCCTGTCGTCCGCCGAGCAGTTCTTCGAGACCCTGCGGGTCCCCTTCGAGCAATCGGTGGTCAATGTCAGCCGCCTGCACATCCTGAAGCGCTTTCGCGAAGTGCTCGGCAGCACCGATCTGGACGGCCTGGCCGAATACGAGGTGGAGGCGGTATGCCGCGCCGCCCTGATCGAGGCCTACGAGGATTTCGCCGAAGGGCGCGGCGTCAAGACCTTCAAGGTCTTCAAGGACGCCCATCCCGGTTTCGTCGCCTTGAGCGATATCCGCCCCATGGCGGCGCGGTAGGCCCTCAACGCCCCCTAAAAAGGCGATCGGGCCGCCGCTTTCGCGACGGCCCGACCAGACCGGTACTCCCGGGGGGGATGGGGGGGAGAGGAGCACCGGCAAGACTTAAGAAGTCGGCTTCTAGCACGACCGGGAAAAGCTGCGCCACAAATTCAGCTACCGCATACCGGAATAGCAGCTATGTCCTTCCGTGCAGGTGGGACATTCACACCTCATCGCCTGTAATTCTTCCGTTCAGGAGCAGCCCGCCTTCGGCCGCCGTGACCGCCACGGTATCGCCATCCTTGACCGTGCCTTCCAGAATCTGCCCGGCCAGGGGATTCTGCAGGGCGCGCTGGATCACCCGCTTCAAGGGCCGCGCCCCGTAGACCGGGTCGTAGCCCTTTTCCGCCAGCCATTCCATGGCGTTATCGTCCAGTGTCAGCGTGATCTTGCGGTCGGCCAGCAAGGCGCGCAGGCGCTTGAGCTGGATATCGACGATACCCGACATGTCGCCGCGTCCCAGGCGGTGGAACAGCAGGATCTCGTCCAGGCGGTTGAGGAATTCGGGGCGGAAGTTGGCGCGCACCACCTCCATGACCTCGGCACGCACCTCGGCCGAATCGTGCCCCTCCTCCTGATTGGCCAAGATGTCCGACCCCAGGTTGGAGGTCAGCACGATCAGGGTGTTGCGGAAATCCACCGTCCTGCCCTGGCCGTCGGTCAGCCGCCCGTCGTCGAGCACCTGCAGCAGCACGTTGAAGACGTCGGGGTGGGCCTTCTCCACCTCGTCGAACAGAATCACCTGATAGGGGCGCCGCCGCACCGCCTCGGTCAGGGCGCCACCCTCCTCGTAGCCCACATAGCCGGGCGGCGCGCCGATCAGGCGGGCCACCGAGTGCTTTTCCATGTACTCGCTCATGTCCATGCGGACCATGGCGGTCTCGTCGTCGAACAGGAACTCGGCCAGGGCCTTGGTCAGTTCCGTCTTGCCCACGCCGGTGGGGCCTAAGAACAGGAACGAGCCGATGGGGCGGTTGGGGTCCTGCAGACCGGCGCGGGCCCGGCGCACGGCGTTGGACACCGCCACCAGCGCCTCGTTCTGGCCCACCACCCGGGTCTTGAGACGGGATTCCATGCCCAGAAGCTTGTCACGCTCGCCCTGCAGCATCTTCTCCACCGGAATGCCGGTCCAGCGCGACACGACGGAAGCGATGTGCTCCTCGGTCACCGATTCGGTCAGCATGCGTTGGCCCGAGGCGCCGCCCCCCTCGATGCGCTTTTCCAGATCGGGAATGACGCCGAATTTCAGCTCGCCCGCCCTGGCCCAATTGGAAGCGCGCTCGGCGTTGGCCAGTTCGATGCGGGCTTCCTCCAGCTGTTCCTTGACCTTGGTGGAATCGGCCAGCTGGTTCTTTTCCGCCCGCCAGCGCTCGGACATGTCGAAGGATTCGCGCTCGAGCTGGGTCAGTTCCACCTCCAGCTTGCCCAGGCGGTCCTTGGATCCGGCGTCGCTTTCCTTCTTCAACGCCTCGCGCTCGATCTTCAGCTGGACGATGCGGCGGTCCAGCTCGTCCAGGGCCTCGGGCTTGGAATCGATCTGCATGCGCAGCCGGGACGCCGCCTCGTCCACCAGATCGATGGCCTTGTCGGGCAGGAAGCGATCGGTGATGTAGCGGTTGGACAGCGTTGCCGCCGAGACCAATGCGCCGTCGGCGATGCGCACCCCGTGGTGCAGTTCGTACTTCTCCTTCAGGCCGCGCAGGATGGAGACGGTATCCTCCACCCCCGGCTCGGAGACGAAGACCGGCTGGAAGCGCCGCGCCAGGGCGGCGTCCTTTTCCACATGCTTCCGGTACTCGTTCAGCGTGGTGGCGCCGATGCAGTGCAGTTCGCCCCTGGCCAAGGCGGGCTTCAGCAGGTTGGAGGCGTCCATGGAGCCTTCCGCCGCCCCCGCCCCGATCAGGGTGTGCATCTCGTCGATGAACAGGATGACCTCGCCATTGGCCGCCGTCACCTCGGTCAGCACCGCCTTCAGGCGCTCCTCGAACTCACCGCGGAACTTGGCCCCGGCCACCAGGGCGCCGAGGTCGAGGACCATCAGGCGCTTGTTCTTCAGGGTCTCGGGCACGTCGCCGTTAACGATGCGGCTGGCCAGCCCCTCCACGATGGCGGTCTTGCCCACGCCGGGCTCGCCGATCAGCACCGGATTGTTCTTGGTGCGGCGCGACAGCACCTGGATGGTGCGCCGGATCTCCTCGTCGCGGCCGATGACCGGGTCGAGCTTGCCGTCACGCGCCGCCTGGGTCAGGTCGCGGGCGTATTTCTTCAGGGCGTCGTAGCTGTCCTCGGCGGAAGCCGAATTGGCCTTGCGGCCTTTCCTCACCTCCTCGATGGCGTGGTTCAGTCCCTGGGGCGTCAGCCCGGCATCGGCCAGCGCCCTGGCCGCCGGCGTGCCGGTGGCGAGCGCGAGCGCCAGCAGCAGGCGTTCGGCGGTGACGAAGGAATCGCCCGCCTTGTCGGCCAGTTGCACCGCCTGATCCAGCAGGCGGGCCAGTTCCGGGGTGAGGTGGACGCCGCCGGCGCCGGGGCCTTCCACCTTGGGGATCTTGGCCAGCTCGGCCTCGACGCCCTTCAGCGCCCGGACGGGATCGCCGCCGGCGGCACGGATCAGGTTGGCGGCCAGGCCCTCCTTGTCGGCCAGCAGGACCTGGGCCAGGTGTTCCGGGGTCAGGCGCTGGTGGCCGCTGCGCAGCGCCAGGGTCTGAGCCGATTGAATGAAGCCCTTGCAGCGTTCGGTAAACTTCTCGAAATCCATCTTTGCCCTCTTCGTTCGAGCGGCGGCTGGATCGTCCCTTAAGACAGGCAACGATCCAGGCGGTTGTCTTGGCTCCGATTGATATGGAGCATTTCGGGGATGCCGCAAGCGCGTCTTAGGGGGGCGACCACGAATTCGTCAAATCCCTTAGGGAGAATATGGTTGAAGGCCACTTCCCCAGCTTCCAGAATGCAGACGGCAAGGGGTTCGAGGTCACGATTCCATCCAGAATTATTAAAATTCATCACAAAATGTAATCCCGCCGTAATCTTGGACAGGTGGCGACGTTGCCCATTTTTTGCACTGCGATAGAGTAGGTCGTCCGTATAGTTTTAGAACTATTCCTTATCGAATATTTTTTTCTTGATTTGAATCGCCAATCATCCTGACATCTGCCGTGCTATATTCCTGGTGAGGGAGAGCCGAATGGGCGCGTCAAAGACTTGCAGCGGATGTGAGGCGTGGTCCTCGCCTCGACGCGAGCCGATGCGCGACGTGCTGGGCAAGCGCTGCCCCTTCCCCACCCTGTCGTCCCGCTTTTCCGTCGCCAAGGGCAAGAACCTCTACCACCAGGGCGATCTGGTGGGGGGCGCCTATTCCCTGGCCACCGGCATGGTGGCTTTGGAGCGGGTGGACGAGGAAGGCGAGCTGGTCATCCTCAA
Source organism: Magnetospirillum sp. ME-1 (assembly GCF_002105535.1). Taxonomy (GTDB): domain Bacteria; phylum Pseudomonadota; class Alphaproteobacteria; order Rhodospirillales; family Magnetospirillaceae; genus Phaeospirillum. The sequence continues at coordinate 1,903,690 of NZ_CP015848.1, forward strand.
GATCCTCCACCCCGGCGCCTTCTTTCCCTGCGCCAACATGCTGGGCGGCGGCATCCATGAAAGCTCGGCCCGCGCGCTGACCGAGATTACCGGCTGCTTCGTGCCGGCCGAGCGCCTCAACACCGCGTTGCAGGAGGACCCGTCGGTGGGGCTGGCGCTGCTGCGGCTCAGCTCGGCGGAAATCCGCGAGAACGAGGACGCCATCTTCCGCCTGTGCAGCGCCGACCTGCCCGACCGGGTGCTGTCCACCCTGGCCACCCTGGCCACCGAGACCGGGGGACGCGACGCCAACGGCGACCTGTCGCTCACCCTGCCCATCTCGTGGCGGGATCTGGCCGCCATGGTGGGAACCGGCCCCGAGGTGATCTCGCGCCTGCTGCGCCGTCTGGCCGATGCCGGCCGCCTCAGCTTCCACGGCCGCCACGTCACCCTGCACGCCGAGCCGTCCCGCCACATCCCCCTGTCCGGCCACGGCGGCCCCCTCTCCTATTCCTGAGCAACGATATTTCCTTGCCGAACCGCCCGCGGCGAGCGGGCGGTAATAGGATATTGCATTCTCATGACGGCTTGGTTAGTTTATTTGACCATTCCGCCAGACAAGGTCTCTATCCTGAACCAGGCGGCATTCCGCATGATGGAGTCCCCATGCGCACCACCGGCCGCCCCTTGCCATGACCATCGAATTCGATACCCGCTTCGGCCAGGAACTGTGCGAGGTCTTCTCGGCCGAGCTCGGCCTGGTGTGCAGCTTCATGGGCGAGGAAGGCCGCATCGTCGCCTCCAGCGTCAAGGAACGCATCGGCACCACCCACGCCATCGCGGCGCGCATCATGCGCGGCGAGATGGACGAGTACGGGGTCACCAGGGAAGAGGCCGCCAAGTCTTCGGGCATGCGCGAAGGCGTCAACATGGGCGTCGATTTCGAAGGAAGCCGGCTGATCAATTTCGGCATCGCCGGGCCCTTAGAGACCGTGCGCCCCCTGGCCCGCATCGTGCGGTTCTGCGTCACCTCGCTCCTTCGCATCCGCCAGGAGGAAACCACCATCGTCGCCGCCTTCGCCCGCGAGACCGGCGGCATCGGCAAGCAGATGATCGAGATCGCCGAGGACATCGACGAGGTGGCGACCAGGGTCGCCGACCAGCACACCCTGCTGGCCGAGTTGCAGCAGGGCATCCGCGCCCTGTCGGAAGCCAACGAACGCATCGTCGCCGCCATGGACGAAACCCTGTCGGGCGCCACCGCCGCCTCGGCCGAGGCAGAAACCTCCCAGCAGCGGGTCAGGGGCTCGCTGGGCGGCATCGACGACGTGGTGCGCATGGTCACCGACGGGCGCGGCCTGCTCTTGGAATTGCAGGACGCCATGAGCAGCGTGGTGGGCGTGGCCCAGGGCATCGGCCACATCGCCCGCCAGACCAACCTGCTGGCCTTGAACGCCACCATCGAGGCGGCCCGGGCGGGGGAACACGGCAAGGGCTTCGCCGTGGTGGCCGGCGAGGTCAAGGAACTGTCGCGCCGGGCCGGATCGGCCAGCGCCGAGATCCGAAAGACCCTGGAGGGGCTGACCGGCACCGCCGGCAAGCTGGTGGAGCAAGGCGACCAGAGCGCCACCAAGGCCAGCGGCCTGACCGCCGAGACCGCCGCCATCGCCGACGCCATGGACCACATCCGCGCCTCGCTGGCCGAGATGGCCGGGCGGGTGGAGAACGTGGCCGGCGACGCCACCTCCATCCACGACCGCTCGTCGGAACTGTCGGCCGAGATCGACCAGGCCGCCGCCGGGCTGGCCGAGTTCAAGACCCGCCTGGATGACGCCCGCAACCGCCTGCAGGACCTGCTGGGCGCCGGCGAGCGGCTGGTGGTGCTGACCGCCCAGGCCGGCATCGAGACGCCGGAAACCCCCTTCGTCGCCCTGGCGCGCGAAAAGGCCAGGGACATCGGTGCCCTGTTCGAGCAGGAACTGGCCAAGGGAACCCTCTCGGCCGCCGATCTGTTCGACGAGGATTACCGGGCGGTGGCGGGGAGCAACCCCACCCAGTACGCCACCCGCTTTTCCGACTTCACCGACCGGGTGCTGCCCGCCATTCAGGACGGGGTAAAGGCGGGCAACGACCGCATCGTGTTCTGCGCCGCCGTGGACCGCAACGGCTACCTGCCCACCCACAACGCCGAGTTCTCGAAGCCCCAGGGGGCGGACCCGGCCTGGAACGCCGCACACTGCCGCAACCGCCGCAAGTTCGACGATGCCGTGGGCCTCAAGGCGGCGCGGGCCACCGATCCCTTCACCGTGCAGAGCTATCGCCGCGACATGGGCAACGGCCGCCAGGCCCTGATGCTGGACGTCTCCGCCCCCATCATGGTGAACGGCCGCCACTGGGGCGCGCTCAGGCTGGGCTACGTGTAGGCGAGATGCGGGCGTCGTGACGCTCGCATCTCGCCATCAATCCGAATTGTGCCTGTGGTGGTTGCCGTGATCTTCCACCTCGGCCACCCGCAGGATGTTGGTGGTGCCCGAATGGCCGAAGGGCACGCCGGCGGTGATCACCACCCGGTCGCCGACGCGGGCGAAGCCCTCGCTTTGGGCGAAGTTCACCGCCTTGCTCACCATTTCGGTGAAGCTGCGCACGTCCTTGGCCATGATGGAATGAGCCCCCCACACCAGGGCCATCTGGCGCGCCACCTCGATGTCGGCGGTCACCGACAGGATCGGCTGCTCGGGCCGTTCGCGGGCGGCGCGCAGCGTGGTCGAGCCCGACGAGGTAAAGGTGACGATGGCCGCCGCCCCCAGGGTATGGGCCACCTGGCGGGCCGCGGCGCTGATGGCGTCCCGCGTGGTGTGCTCGGGGTCCAGCCGCGACGCGTCGGTGATGATCTGGTAGTTCTTGTCGTGCTCCACCTGCCCGATGATGCGGTCCATCATGGTCACCGCCTCCACCGGATATTCGCCCGAGGCGGTTTCCGCCGACAGCATCACCGCATCCGAACCGTCATAGACGGCGGTGGCCACGTCCGAGGCCTCGGCCCGGGTGGGCGACGGCGCATGGACCATGGAATCCAGCATCTGGGTGGCGACCACCACCGGCTTGCCCGCCCGGCGGCAGGCCTTGATGATGCGCTTTTGCAGGATCGGCACCGTCTCGGGCGGGCATTCCACGCCCAGATCGCCGCGGGCTACCATCACCGCGTCCGACCATTCGATGATCGAGGCCAGGTGCTCGATGGCCGAGGGCTTTTCCAGCTTGGACAGGATGCGCACCCGCGACCCCACATAGGAGCCGATCAGGCGCCGCGCCTCCTGCACGTCCGAGGGGCGCTGCACGAAGGACAGCGCGATCCAGTCGGCCCCCATCTCCACGGCGAATTCCAGGTCGCGGCGGTCCTTCTCGGTGAGCGGCGAGATGGGCAGCATGACGCCCGGCACGTTGACGCCCTTGTGGTTGGAGATCTCGCCGCCCACCGTCACGCGGGTCTCGGCGAAGTCGGGACCACAGGATTCCACGGTCAGGCGCAGCTTGCCATCGTCGATCAGAAGGTCGCTGCCGGGCTTCAGGGCCGCGAACACCTCGGGATGATGAAGGGGGGCGCGGACGGCGGTGCCCAGGGCGTCGTCCATGTCCAGGCGGAAGGCGGCGCCGGTTTCCAGCCGGGCGCGGCCGCCCTCGAAATCGCCGACGCGGAGCTTGGGCCCCTGCAGGTCGGCCAGGATGGCGATGGGCCGCTTCACCTTCTTTTCCAGCTCGCGGATGGTGAAGATGCGCTTCTTGTGGTCGTCGTGGCTGCCGTGGCTGAAATTCAGGCGGAAGACGTCGGCCCCGGCCAGGAACAGGGCCTCGATGGCCTCGGACGTCGAGGAGGCCGGGCCCAGAGTGGCGATGATCTTCGCATTGCGTGCGCGTCGCATATGATTCCCCAATGGTACTTCCCGCCGCCCAGCATAGCAGAGGCGCCATGGGCGGCAACCACGCCTATGTCTCAACGTCGTGACGGAATTCCGATATTACAACGCCTGTCGGCCGTAGCGGGTCAGCACGAAGCCCAGATGGGAGCGCATGGCGGCTTCCGCCGCCACCGGGTCCCTGGCCTTCACCGCCTCGAAGATGGCACGGTGCTGGCCTAAGATCACCCGATCATCCTCGCGCGATGGGAACAGTTCGTAGCGGTGATAGTCCACCATCTGGTGCAGGATGCCCCTGATCACCGCCATGATGTGGAGGTAGATTCCCGATCCCGACGCCTTGGCGATGGCCAGGTGGAAGCAGACGTCGTTCTCGCTCTTGTGCGCCCCGCCGGCCATGTCGGCCTCGGTGGCCGCCATGATGCGGGCCAATTCGGCCAGATCCTCGTCCGAGCGGTTGAGCGCGGCGCGCCCCACCGCCCAGGCCTCGAGAATGGCCCGGATCTCCGCCAGGTCATGCAGATTGTCGCGGTTGACGCGGACCAGTTCCAGCATGCCGGGGTCCATGGCCGCCGAACTGGCGATCACCCGGGTGCCGCCGCCCTGGACGGCGTCCAGCAGTCCCTGGGTCTTCAGGGATTGCAGCGCGGCGCGGATGGAGACGCGGCTGACCCCCATCTCTTCCGCCAATTGCCGCTCGCCGGGCAGACGGTGGCCCGGTCCCCATTCGCCCGACGCGATGCGGGCGAGAATCCGGTCGGTGACCTGATCCGATATGCGCGTGCCGTTCCCGGCCTTGGGCTTGGAGTTCATGATCCACGCCCCCCACTTCTTCGTTATGCTTTAGATGGTGCGCCCACCCCGAGGCGGCGTCAAGCCGTGGCGAGCGCACTTTCGGACTTCGCTTTTACGTAATTCGGTACTACAATACCGACAAAAATAAGAAGTGATTAGCCTGGATAAATCATACGAAGTGGGAGGAACTTCATGAATTGGAAGCGTACGGCCGGGGCTGCCCTGGCGGTGATGACGGGCGTTTGCGCGGCGACTGCCGCACTCGCCGCCGAGCCCATCAAGATCGGCATGTTTCTGTCGGTCACCGGGCAGATGTCGCCCATGGGCGACCCGCAGAAGCGCACCTTCGACTACATGATCGACAAGGTCAACGCCCAGGGCGGCGTGCTGGGGCGCAAGATCGAAGCCATCATCTATGACGACGGGTCCGAGCCGGAAAAGGCCGCCACCTTCGTCAAGCGCCTGATCGACAACGACAAGGTGGACATCATCATCGGCGGGTCGGGCACGCCCACCTCCATGGCGGTTCTCGGCCTGATCGAGCGCGCCGAGATTCCCTACATGTCGCTGGGCGGCGGCACCGCCATCGGCGACCCGGTGCGCAAGTGGACCTTCAAGTTCCCGCAATCCGACCGGCTGGCCGCCGAGAAGGTGCTGGCCGACCTGAAGAAGCGCGGCCTGACCAAGATCGCCCTGCTGTCGGAAAACGTCGGCTTCGGCAAGTCCGGCCATGACCAGACCGTCAAGCTGGCGCCCCAGTACGGCGTCGAGATCCTGATCGACGAGGTCTATTCGCCCAAGGACCCGGACGTCACCCCGCAGCTGACCAAGATCCGCGGCACGGCCGGCGTGCAGGCCCTGTTCATCTTCGGCACCGGCACCGGCCCCGCCGTCGCCACCAAGAACCTGAAGCAGCTGGGTCTGACCCTTCCGGTCTACCAGTCCCACGGCGTGGCCTCGAAGGAGTTCCTGCGTCTGGTCGGCACCGCCGCCGACGGCACCCGCCTGCCGGCCGGCGCCCAGGCGGTGGCCGAGCAGCTGCCCGCCACGGACCGCCAGAAGAAGGTGGTCATGGACTTCAAGAAGGAATACGAGGAGCGCAACAAGCCGCTGGAAGTCAGCCCGCTGCCCGGTCACGGCCTCGACGCCCTGATGATGGCCGTGGACGCCTTCAAGCGTGCCGGCACCACCGACAAGGCCAAGGTCCGCGACGCCATCGAGCAGACCAAGGACTTCGTCGCCACCACCGGCATCTACACCTACTCGCCCACCGACCACATGGGTCTGGGTCTCGAATCCTTCAAAATGGTCGAGATCAAGAACGGTGACTGGGTCCTGGTGGAATAGCCGGACGTCGATAAAGGCGAGCCGCGTCATGCGGCTCGCCACCCTTTTCGGGGTGAATTCATGAACGCAGCCGACGAAATTCTCGGCCCCAGCCTCGGCTCGGGTCGCGGGGAGAGCCTTGCCATCATCTGCGGCGGGCAGACCCTGACCTATGATCAGCTGAACCGGTTGGCCTGCCGCTTCGGCAACGCCATGCTGGCCGCCGGCGTCAAGCGCCAGCAGCCGGTCCTGCTGCTGCTCGACGATGGCCCCGAGCTGGTGGCGGCCTATCTGGGCGCCATGAAGGCCGGGCTGGTGGCGGTGGCGCTCAACACCCGCCTGGCGGCCAAGGACCTGTCCCATGCCCTGGGCGACAGCGGCTCGCCGCTGCTGCTGGCCGAAAGCGCGCTGAAGGATCTGGCCGCCGAATCCCTGGCCATGGCCCGCGCCTCGGCCCGCATGGTGACCACCGACGATTTCGCCGGTTTCCTGGCGGGCGCCTCCGACCAATTGTCCTCGGCCGACATGTCGCCCGAGGATATGGCCCTGTGGATGTACACCTCGGGCACCACCGGCCAGCCCAAGGGCGCCGTGCATGTCCACGGCTCGATCCCTTTGGGCGAGCGCCATGTGCGCGAGAATCTGGGCGTCCTGCCCGGCGACCGCATCTTCTCGACGTCAAAGCTGTTCTTCGCCTATCCCCTGGGCCATTGCCTGATCGGCGCGCTGCGCTGTGGCGCAACCCTGGTGCTGCATCGCGGCTGGCCCGACGCGGCGGCCGCCGCCGAGGTCATCGAGCGTACCCGGCCCAAGGTGGTGCTGTCCGTCCCCTCGCTCTACCGCATCATGCTGAAGGACAGCGTGGCGTCTTCCGAGGCGTTCAGGACCGTGCGCACCTGGGTCTCGGCGGGCGAGAACCTGCCGGCCGAGCTGTGCCGCCGCTGGATGGAGGAGACCGGCGGGCTGATGCTGGAAGGCATCGGCGCCACCGAAGCACTGTTCCTGTTCATCGCCAGCACGCCCACGGCCATGAAGCCCGGCGCCTGCGGCCGGCCGCTGCCCTGGGCCGAGGCCCAGTTGCGCACGCCGTCGGGCGAGATCATCACCACGCCCGACACCCCCGGCGATCTGTGGGTGCGCATGGACTCGCTGTTCCGCCGCTACCACAACCGCCCCGACGTCACCCAACGGGTGCTCAAAGACGGCTGGTGGAAGACCGGCGACGTGTTCAGCATGGATGCCGAGGGCTGGTGGAGCCCCCAGGGGCGCTCCGACGACATGATCAAGGTATCGGGCCAGTGGGTCAGCCCCGCCGAGGTGGAAGAGGCCGCCCTGATGGTGCCGGGCGTCGCCGACGCCGTGGCGGTGGGCATTCCCAACGAGGATGGGCTGGTCCGCCTGGTGCTCTATGCCGTGCCGGAACCGGGCGAGCGCGAGCCGGTGCTGGAAACCCGCATCGTCGATACCCTGCGCTCGAAGCTGGCCATCTACAAATGCCCGCGTACCGTCCGCTTCCTCGAGGTGATTCCCCGCACCGCCACCGGCAAGGTGCAGCGGTTCAAGCTGCGCGAGGCGGGGGGCTGAGGCGATAACGGGGCTCCCGCCCCGGCCCCGGCTGGAGGCGATGCCCCCAGACCTCCCTTTGGTTTATAAGTGAAATGGGGTCCGGGGCTTGGCCCCGGATGGGTTCGGGCGATAGCCCGACTGCACGGAGCGCTCGCCATGAAAGCCATAATCTGCGACCGGTTCGGCGGCCCCGAGGTGATGCGCCTGGACGAGATCGAGACGCCGACGCCCGGTCCCGGCGAGGTGCTGATCCGCGTCCATGCCGCCGGAGTCAATCCGGTGGACTGGAAGATCAGGGAAGGCGGACTGGCGCGGCTGTTTCCCTGCAAGTTCCCGCTGATCCCAGGCTGGGACGCCGCCGGCACCATCGCGGCGCTGGGGGACGGCGTAACCGGCCTGTCCTTGGGCGAGCGGGTGTGGTCGTTCTGCCGCAAGCCCGACATCCAGTGGGGCACCTACGCCGAATACGTGGTGATGAGCGCCGACGGCGTGGCGCCCATGCCGGCCAATTACACCTTCGCCCAGGCCTCGACCGTGCCGCTGGCGGCGCTGACCGCATGGCAATCCCTGCTGGAGGTGGCCCAATTGCGCCCCGGCCAGAGCGTGCTGATCCATGCGGGGGCGGGCGGCGTCGGCGGCTTCGCCGTTCCCATGGCCAAGTGGGTGGGGGCAAGGGTGATCGCCACCGCCCAGGCCGCCAACCACGAGTATGTCCGCGCCCTGGGGGCCGACCACGTCATCGACTACGCGGCCGAGGATTTCGTCGCCGCCACCCGCGCCCTGGCGCCTGAAGGCGTCGACATGGCTTTCGGTACGGTGGGCGGCGAGGTGCTGACCCGATCCTACGAAACGGTGAGGGCGGGCGGGCTGCTGGTCTCCATCACCGACAAGACCGACAAGGATCTGGCCGAGCGCCTCGGCATCCGCTGCAAGTACGTCTTCGTCAAACCCGATTCCGGCCATCTGCGCCGCCTGGCCTCGCTGGCGGAACAGGGCGTGCTGCGGGTTCCCGACATCGTCGAGATGCCGCTGGCGCGTGCGGCGCAAGCCCTGGACCTGTCCAGCACCGGGCATGTGCGCGGCAAGATCGTGTTGACCATCGGCTGAAACGCCTCACGTCATCCCGAGCATGTGCGAGGGATCTCCGCCTGGACCATTGGGACCGGTTCGGAATGGCCGCGCCAGGACGAGATCCCTCACTGCGTTCGGGATGACAGGGCAAGTCTGCGGTATCACTCGCCCTTGAAATAGGTGCGGTACAGCATGTCCTCGCCCAGGATGTGCTCCAGCAGCCAGGCCTTGAGGAAGGCGGTCATCTCGGTGGTCAGGGCGTCCGGGGTTTCGCCGGCCAGATGGCGGTCGCGAAAGGCCATCACCGACTCCTTGAGCCGCTGGTGGTCGTCCTGCTGTTTCTCCAGGCGCGGATAGTCGCGGGACTTCAGCGCCATTTCCTCGGCGGCGAAATGGGTGTCGGCATAGGCCAGCAATTCGTCGAACAGCCAACCCAGCTCGGCGATGCTCTCACCGCCATGCCAGGCGTCGTACAGACGGTTGAGCAGGCTGATAAGTTTCTGGTGGTCGGCATCCATGCGGGCCGAACCGACACTGAACGACGGATCCCACTCGATCAGAGACATCAGCCCACCTTGCTCCAGGTCGAAATCCCATAGACCTCGAGTCTTAGGTCAAGTCTCGTCCATGGGCAAGCGTCTCGCTCAGCATATGTTTAATGGTTGCTAAACGGCGCCGCGCCCACCATGATCCGCCGCCAAGGCAATTCCGAACGGATCCACCATGCTCGCCATGATCGAAGCCCTTCTCCTCGGCATCGTCGAGGGGCTTACCGAATTTCTGCCCGTCTCCAGCACCGCCCATCTCATGCTTGTCGGCGACCTTCTGGGGTTCCAGGGATCGTCGGGCAAGACCTTCGAGATCGTCATTCAGCTGGGCGCCATTCTGGCGGTGTGCTGGGTGTTTCGGGAACGGCTGTGGGACGTGGCCGTCACCTTGAACCAGCCCCGCTCCTTCGCCTTCGTGCGCAACGTTCTGCTGGCCTTCCTGCCGTCGGCGGTCGTGGGCGCCCTGGCCTATAAGTACATCAAGCAGATGCTCAATTCGCCGCTGGTGGCCGCCTCGGCCCTGGTGGTGGGCGGGTTCGCCATCCTGGCCGTGGAACGCCTGGCCAAGCGCGCCCGCGTTCATGACATCGAGGACATGTCGCCGGCCCTGTCGCTCGGGGTCGGTGCCTGCCAGCTGCTGTCCATGGTCCCCGGCGTGTCGCGGGCCGGGGCCACCATTCTCGGCGCCATGCTGCTGGGCCTGGACCGTCGCGCGGCGGCCGAGTTCTCGTTTTTCCTGGCCATTCCCACCATGTGCGGCGCTTCGGCCTATTCCCTGTACAAGAACTGGTCCGAGATCTCCTTCGACGGCGCCGGCCTGATCGCCATCGGCTTCGTGGCGGCGTTCTTCTCGGCCCTGGTGGTGGTCCGGGGCTTCATCGGCTTTGTCGGACGGCACGGCTTTACTCCCTTCGCCTGGTACCGCATCGCCTTCGGCTCGGTGATGATCGCCCTGATCCTCAGCCGCTGAAGTAATCGGCCGGGACTTTTCCCGCCCGCGCGCAGACGCGGAAGAGGCGGATGAACCACCAAGACACCAAGGACACCAAGAGGGCGGGGCAGGAAACCCCGCCCCGCCTCGCCGTCATGGGCGGGCGTGGGCCACCGGGGTAAGCCCGGTGGAGAGAGAACGTCGTCTTGGTGGTGAAAAAGCCTATTCCCTGATATCGGGGGAAACCTGAGCCGGACAGCCATCGGCTTGACCTGGGGCCCAGGGGGCGGCTCCGATGTAACTGGGCTGTATCGACGCTTTAGGGAATTCGGCTGATTTCGGGCCGGAATGCCTTCCCGAGAGAAATTTCAGCCACAGATGCACACAGATAAACACAGATGAATGAGGAGCATTCCTTATCTGTGTCCCGCGTAGCGGGAATCTGTGTTCATCTGTGGCCCATTTTCAGGTCTATCCGCCTGAATGTCGATTGGCCTTTAGTATCTTCGCCTTCTCGCAGCCTTTTCGGGCAAAAGAAAAGGGCCGCCGGAAAACCGGCGGCCCAGTGAGTAAGTCTGTTGCCAGTGCTTAAGCCTTAGTGGCTGGCGGCGCCTTCGGCACCCAGGCCGGTCTCGGACCGGATGGACTGGGCTTCGTAGGCGGCGCGTTCGGCCTGGGCCTGCGGGCTGTTGTCCATGATGGAGAACAGCCACGAGAAGAAGAAGGCCGCCGGCACCGAGAACAGGGCCGGATAGGCGAACGGGAACAGGGCCTCCTTGAAGCCGAAGCTCTGCACCCACACGGCCTTGGACAGGACCACCATGATCACGGACATCAAGAGACCGATCATGCCGCCGAGAACGGCGCCACGGGTGGTCAGGCCGCCCCAGAACATGGACAGGATCAGCACCGGGAAGTTGGCCGAGGCCGCGACCGAGAAGGTGAGCGCCACGATGAACGCCACGTTCTGCTTCTCGAAGATCAGGCCCAGCAGCACGGCGACGATGCCGAGAGCGATGGACGAGATCTTGGAGACGGTCACTTCCTTACCTTCGGTGGCCTGGCCGTGCATGATGACGCTGGCGTACAGGTCGTGCGAAATCGCCGACGCGCCCGCCAGGGTCAGGCCCGACACCACCGCCAGGATGGTGGCGAAGGCCACGGCCGAGATGAAGCCGAGGAACAGGTTGCCGCCGATGGCGTGGGCCAGCCACACCGCGGCCATGTTGTTGCCGCCCTTCAGGTCCAGGGAGCCGAGGCCCTTGGCCAGGTATTCGGGATTGGTGGCCACCAGGGTGATGGCGCCGAACCCGATGATGAAGGTCAGGATGTAGAAGTAGCCGATGAAACCGGTGGCGTAGAACACCGACTTCCTCGCCTCGCGCGCATCGGGAACGGTGAAGAAGCGCATGAGGATGTGCGGCAGGCCGGCGGTGCCGAACATCAGGGCCATGCCCAGCGAGATGGCGTCCACCGGGTTGGTGACCAGGGCGCCGGGCGCCATGATCGCCACCTTCTTGGGATGAACCTCGATGGCCTTGACGAACAGCTTCTCGAACGAGAAACCGAAGTTGTACATCACGCCGAGAGCGATGAAGGTAGCGCCGCCCAGCAGCAGGCAGGCCTTGATGATCTGCACCCAGGTGGTGGCGACCATGCCGCCGAAGGTGACGTAGATCATCATCAGCGCGCCGACGACGATAACCGCGTACAGATAGTCCATGCCGAACAGCAGCTTGATCAGCTGGCCGGCGCCGACCATCTGGCCGATCAGGTAGAAGATCACCACGATCAGCGAGCCGGTGGCCGCGAAGGTGCGGATGGGCGTACGGGCAAGGCGATAGCCGCACACGTCGGCGAAGGTGTACTTGCCCAGGTTGCGCAGGCGCTCGGCGATCAGGAACAGGATGATCGGCCAACCGACCAGCCAACCCACCGAGAAGATCAGGCCGTCATAGCCCGAACCGTACACCAGGGCGGAAATACCCAGGAACGAGGCGGCCGACATGTAGTCGCCCGCGATGGCCAGGCCGTTCTGGAAGCCGGTGATGCCGCCGCCGGCGGCGTAGAAGTCGGCGGCGGTCTTGGTGCGGCCGGCCGCCCAGTAGGTGATTCCGAGGGTCGCGCCCACGAAGATCACGAACATGATGATGGCGTGCCAGTTGGTTTCCTGCTTCTGGGCATTGCCCATGTCGGCGCCGGCCGCCAGGGCGGCGGTGGCCAGGAGCGCCATGCCGCCGAAGGCGAGCGTGGACGCGATTGCGGTCTTGGTCATCTTCATCAGCGGGATTCCTCGATGATCTGGCGGTTCATTTCGTCGAACTCGCCATTGGCGCGATAGACGTAGATACCGGTCAGCGCGATGGCCGACAGGATGACGCCCACGCCGATGGGGAAGCCGATGGTGGTGACGCCGGCGCTCGACAGCAGGGTGCCCAGCCACGCCTTGTTGAAGGCGATGATGAGGATGAAGCCGAAATAGATGGCGAGCATGATCACCGACAGCGTCCACGCGAAGGCGTTACGCTTGGCGACCAGCTCCTTGAACTTCGGATTGTTCCGAATGTGCTCGGCGCTCGCGAGATTCGCGGCCGATGGCTTGCCATGTGAACTCATTAATGCTCCTCCCCTGACGTTGCATGGGTTACCGCCGAGATTACGGTCGGCATTGTTGGACGCCCCGTCCCCGTCGAACGGACGGGGCGAAACTCTTCAACGACAACGTACAGGAGGAAGATTGCGCCGAGATGACGGCAGGATTAACTCGGGCAGGGCAAAGGGTAGGAGATCACCCCACCCACTCGTATATTTCGTCCTGGCGGATATGACAGTGGCAGCCGGAAGCGCAGGAGCCCGAATCCACCCGCCGGACGCGGCCCTTGGCGATCCAGTGGCCCAGCACTTGCCGGACGGTATCGGGCGAGGTGTCGAAATGGGTGGCGATCTCGCTCAAGCCCGCGCGATGACGCTCCACCAGATAGGCCTTCGCCTCCACCAGGGTCATGTACGCGCTCCCGAAACGGTGGTCAGCCGCCGCTCGCGACCACGCGCCACCAGCCACATCAGCCCGGCCGCCGACAGCGGCGCCAGGATGCAGGCGGACAGCCAGCCCAGCGACCGGGCCGGATGGGCGGCGAAGGTGGCGGCCTGATAGGTGGCCACCGAGGCCGAATAGCCCAGCAGCGACGTCCAGCCGACGGCAAAGGCCGTCCAGCCGCCGCCCGCTTCCTGGCGGATGGCGCCCAGCGACGCCACGCACGGCGTGTAGAGCAGGATCAGCACCATATAGGCCAGCGCCCCGGCCATGCCGTCGAAGCGGGCGACCATGGCGCCGAATACGCTGTCCTTGACCTTCAGCTCGGCGGCGGCCTCGGCGGACGAGCCGGTGAAGGACAGGTCGAGGCCCAGGGGATCACCCAGGGACTGGGCCAACTTGGACAGCCTGGCGGGAACGCTTGCCGCCGCCGCCGCCAGCTTGTCGCCGATGCCGGCCTTGGCCTCTTCCGGCGCCGCGCCGCCATCCTCGGCGCCCACCTGGGAGTAGAGCGCGTTCAGCGTGCCCACCACCGCCTCCTTGGCGAAAACCCCGGTGAACAACCCCACCGCCGCCGGCCAGTTGTCGTCGGAAAGGCCCATGGGCCGGAAGATGGGGGTGATGGCGCGGCTGACGGCGGCCAGCACGGACTCGCGGCTGTTTTCCTTGCCGAAGCTGAGATCGGTGCCCAGCGCGTTCAAGACGCTCAGCACGGTGACCAGCGGCACGATGAACTGCCCGGCGCGGAAGATGAATTCCGACAGACGCTGCCAGGCCTGCAGCATGACGGTGCGCGCCGTGGGCAGATGGTACGGCGGCAGCTCCAGCACGAAGGGCGAGGCCTCGCCCCGCAGCAGGGTGGCTTTGAGCACCAGGCCGGTGCCCACCGCGAAAACGATGCCCACCAGATAGAGGGAGAACACCACGTTCTGGCCGTTCTCGGCGAAGAAGGCGGCGGCGAACAGGGCGTAGACCGGCAGCCGCGCCCCGCAGGACATGAAGGGCGCCATCATGATGGTCAGCACCCGGTCGCGGCGGCTTTCCAGGGTGCGGGTGGCCATGATGGCCGGCACGTTACAGCCGAAGCCGACGATGAGCGGCACGAAGGACTTGCCGGGCAGGCCGATAGCCCGCATGGCGCGATCCATGACGAAGGCGGCCCGCGCCATGTAGCCCGAATCCTCCAGGAACGACAGGAACAGCGAGCCGATGATGGGCACGAAGGTGGCCACCGTCTTGATTCCGCCGCCGATACCGCCCGACACCACGGCGACCAGCCATTCGGGCGCGCCGAGGGCGCCCAGGACCAGGGTGCTCCCGTCGATGACCAGGGCCTCGGCGGCCATGCCGAAGACATCGATGAAGGCGCCCCCCACCTTGATGGTGAACAGGAACATCAGGTACATGGCGGCCAGGAACACCGGCACGCCGAGGAAGCGGTTGAGAACCACCTTGTCGATGCGCCGGGTCATGGCCAGCGACACCTTGTGGGTCTGCTGCACGCACGCCTGCATCACCGTGCCGATGAAGGTGTAGCGCCCATCGGCGATGATGATGTCCGCCTCCTCGCCGCATCGGGCTTCGATCTCGGTGCGGTGCGCCTCGACCTCGGCGTCCATCCGCCCCTGGGCCAGGGACTCGGCGAAGCTGTCGCCCTCGATCAGTTTCAGCGCCACCCAGGCGGATTCCACCCTGGAGCGGGCGGCCGCCTCGGCCAGACGGGGGGCCAGGGCGTCGCGCGCGGCAGCCACCGCTTCGGCGTGATCGGGCTGAACGCCCGGCACCCGGCGGGCCCGGCAGGCGGCGGCGATGGCCGCCTTCAGCTCGTCCACCCCCTTACGTCGGCTGGCCACCAGCGGCACCACGGGGCAGTCCAGGGCACGGGACAAAGCTTCCACGTCGATATGGATGCCGCTCTTCTCCGCCAGGTCCATCATGTTGACGGCCACCACCAGCGGCACCCGCATTTCCAGGAGCTGGGCGGTGAGGTAAAGGTTCCGTTCCAGGTTGTAGGCATCGACGATGTTGACCACCACCTCCGGCTCGCCGGACAGAATGTAGTCGCGCGACACCCTCTCGTCCTCGGAGCCCTTGGAGATGCCGCCGATCATGTAGATGCCGGGCAGATCGACCAGATCATAATCCTGGCCATCGCGGCGGTAGGTCCCGACCTTCTTCTCGACGGTAACGCCGGGCCAGTTGCCCACTTGCTGGGTCGAGCCGGTCAGGATGTTGAACAGCGTCGTCTTGCCGCAATTGGGATTGCCGACGACGGCGACCACATGGGCCATGGTCAGGCCCTGACCGCCTTCAGGATGGCGGCCTCGTCCTTGCGAAGGGTCAGGGTGAAGTTGCGCACGGAAATCTCCACCGGATCGCCCAGCGGCGCCACACGGGTCACCGAGAACACCGCGCCGGGAGTCAGCCCCATGGCCAGAAGCCGCTGGCGGTAATCCCGTTCGCCCTTGGCGAAGCCCACCACGCGGGCCGTGTCACCGGGCTTCATCTCCTGCAGCGAAACATCCATGGCTTTTGCCTCGCAACCCCAGATGCAAGCGCATCGCATCTTCATTCTCAGGCATAGACCATTGGAAAAATATGGTCAAGACCGGAAAGAGCGGGTCAGCCCCGCCGCTGGGCCAGGATGGACCGGCGATGGCTGGCGTGGCCGATATTGCCGGACAGGGGCGAGGCATCGAACCCGGCCTCGTCCAGCCGCGCCACGATTTCCTCGATGGTGTAGGAGGACAGGCCCAGGGTCTTGCGCCGCTGGTGGTAGTTGGAATTGAAGGTGCGCAGCAATCCCCTCACCGCCTCGAGGAAGAACGCCTCGCGCCAGGCGAATCTCAACAAGGCGGCGACGTCGCCGCTGACGCTGTTGGTCGGGCTGAGGATGTCGCCGATGATCAGCCTGCCCCCCGGCTTGAGAGCCCGGTGCAATTGCCCCAGCAGGGCGGGCAGGTCTTCGCGCGGAAGGTACTGGATCACCGAAATGAGCAGCACAATATCGCAGGCGCCGTCCAGAATGGACAGGTCGTCGGGCACCACGATACCGTCCAGGTGGGAATAACGCTGGCGCAGCCTGGGGCGCCGGCCGCCGGCGGCGTCATAGAGGAACACCCGCCCCCCCCTGGCGACGATGTCGGGCGCCATCAACGCCTCGCCGCAGCCGAAATCCAGCAACGTGAACGGGGCAGAGGGAAGCAGCGGGGAAATTCCCGCAAACAACTCCCTGTAATGGGCCTCGAGATGGCGAACCCCCGTATAAACCGAGACATCGCCATCCCAGTAATCGATCCAACCGCTCTTGTGGTTCATTCATGCCCCCAACTTCCCGACGATCTTGGCGGGAAAGACCACTCCCGCGCAAGGGGAAGCTCGCAATAAAGGATGCATTTCCCATCAGGCCTCGTACACTGATCCTGGTGAAGGATTGATCAGGAGGCCACACGGTGCGAGTGCTGATCGAAGCCGACCCGCAAGCCGTCGCCCTGCGCGCCGCCGCCCTGGTGGAAGGGCTGGTCCGGTCCAAGGCCGGTTGCGTCATCGGCCTGGCGGCGGGCGCGACACCGCTCGCCCTCTATGCCCAGCTGACCGACCGGCGGCGCGGCCTGGATTTCTCGCGCGCCGCGGTTTTCGGGCTGGACGAGTATCTCGGCCTGGATGGCGCCCACCCCGCCAGTTGCGCCCTGACGCTCCGCGCCCACTTCATCGACAAGGCCGGCGTATCGCCCGCCCGGACCCATCTGCTGGACGGCATGGCCCAAGGCGACCTGGCGGCCTATTGCGCCGCCTACGAGGAGCGCATCCGGGCCGCCGGCGGGCTGGACCTGCAGATCCTGGGGCTCGGCGTCAACGGCCATATCGGCTTCAACGAGCCCGGCTGCAGTCTGGCCGGGCGCACCCGGCTGGTGGGGCTGCGCCGCAGCACGCGGGCGACCAACGCGCCGATCTTCGCCCCCGCCCCGGTGCCGGAAGCCGCCCTGACCACCGGAATCGGCACCATCCTCGAGGCCCGGCGCATCATCTTGCTGGCCACCGGCCCGTCCAAGGCCGATGCCGTCGCCAAAATGGTCGAGGGGCCGGTCACCGCCCTGGTCCCGGCCTCGGCCCTGCAACTCCACCCGGATGCCGTGGTGGTGCTGGACGAGGCGGCGGCGGCGGGACTGGCACTGGCCGAGGACTATCGGGACGAGGCCGCGATCTGCTTGGAAAGGGGCGGCATCGCCGCCATTTGAAAATCAAGAATGACCTGGGAGGGTCGAACCATGAAGAACATCACCAAGATCGCCTTTCTCGGCGCCGGCAGCATGTCGTTCGGGCTTTCCACCTTCCGCGACATGTTCTCGTCGGACACCCTGGCGGGATCCACCCTGGTGCTGGTGGACCATGATCCGGACGCTCTGGCCCGCATGAAGGCCCTGGCCGAGCGCATGAACGCCGAGGGAAAGGCGGGCATGATCATCGAGGCCACCACCGACCGCCGCGCCGCCTTCGACGGCGCTTCCGTGGTGATCAACTCGGTGGCCATCGACCGCATGCGCCTGTGGAAGATGGATTTCGAAATCCCCAAGAAGCACGGCATCCGCCAGACGTTGGGAGAGAACGGCGGACCGGGCGGACTGTTCTTCACCATGCGCACCCTGCCGCTGATCTTCGAGATCACGCGGGACATGGAGGAACTGTGCCCCAACGCCCTGTTCCTCAACTTCTCCAATCCGGAAAGCCGCATCGTCCTGGCCTTGGGCAAATACAGCCCCATCAAGTCCATGGGGCTGTGCCACGGCATCTTCATGGCCCGCGGCGCGCTGTGCCACATCACCGGCCAGTCCTGGCACGACACCGAGTGCTGGGGCATCGGGCTGAACCACTTCCAATGGATGCTGGGGTTCCGCAACCGCTGGACCGGCCAGGATCTCTATCCCCTGCTGCGCGAGAAGGAGCCTTCCTTCGACCCCACCTTCCAGCCGTTCAGCCGCAAGATGTTCAACATCTACGGCCTGTGGCCCAGCTGCAGCGACGACCACATGGGCGAATACCTGGCCTTCGGCTGGGAGGGCGGCGAAGAGGGCCACGACTACGCCGGCGACGCCCGGGAACGGGTGGAACTGCAGCAGACCATCGAGGGCGTGCTGAAAGGCGGGCCACTCCCAGACGAGTGGAAGCATTCGGTGGGCGAGCGCACCAACGTGGTGGTGGACGGCATCATCAACAACCGCCACCACTACCTGGAATCGGCGGTGCTGATGAATAACGGCACCATTCCCAACCTGCCGCCCGACCTGGCGGTGGAGGTGCCGGCCATCGTCGATGCGGCGGGCGTGCATCCGGTCTCGCTGGGGCCGCTGCCCGAACCCATCCAGAAGCTGGCCCTGGTCCAGGCCGGCGTGCAGCAATTGTCGGTGGAGGCCGCCGTCCACGCCTCGAAGGAGCTGGCGCTGCAGGCCCTGCTGGCCGATCCGGTGGTCAATTCCTCGGACGCCGCCGTCAAGCTGCTGGACGAGCTGTGGGAGATCAACAAGCCCTATATCAGGAAGTGTGTGTGATTACGCCTTCGGCAGGCTGACGAAGAAGGTGGAGCCCTGCTCCACCTTCGATTCGACCCAGATGCGCCCGCCATGGTGCTCGGCGACCTTGCGGCACACCGCCAGCCCGATGCCGGTGCCCTCGTACTGGTCGCGGCTGACCATGCGCTGGAAGATGCCGAACACCTTGTCCAGGCATTCCGGCTCGATGCCGATGCCGTTGTCCTTGACGGCGAAAACCCACTCGCGCCCGGCATCGCGGCACGAAACCTCAACCACCGGCTTACGGTCGGGCGGGCAGTATTTCACGGCGTTGCCGATCAGGTTCTGGAACAGGCGGGTGAGTTCCGATCGGTCGCCCCGCACGGTGGGCAGCCCCTCGGCCACGGCAACCTTCGCCCCGGCGTCGCGGATGGCGATTCCGAGATTACTCAGTCCATCGGCCAGCACCAGGCCGAGGTCGATGGCTTCCATGGAGGACTGGCGGCCGATGCGGGAGAACTCGAGAAGGTCGGCGATCATGCGGTCGAGCCGCTTGGCGCCATCGGTGGCGAAGGTGAAGTATTCCGAGGCTTCGTCGTCGAAGGTCGGCTTCAGCTTCCGGCGCAGCAATTCCATGTAGGAATTGATCATGCGGAGCGGCTGGCGCAGATCGTGGGAGGCGACATAGGCGAACTGCTCCAGCTCTTCGTTGGATTGCTTGAGCTCGGCCACCAGTCCGGCCACCCGCCCCTCGATCCGCTTGCGCTCGCTGATGTCCTCCTGCTGGCCGACGAAGCCGCGCAGGCGGCCGCCCTCGTCGATGACCGGCGAGATGACCACCGAGGCCCAGTACGTGCGGCCGTCCTTGCACCGGTTGAGCAACTCGCCGCGCCATTCGTTGCCGCCCAGGATGGTGCGCCACAGCTCCGCATAGGTTTCGGGGGGCGTTTCCGGGGTCTTCTGAATTCGCGGCGTCTGGCCGATCACCTCGTCCAGGCTGAATCCCGTGAACCGGCAATAACTTGGATTGGCATAGTCGATCACCCCGTCGGGATCGGTGGTGATGATCATGTTGGGATTCTGGTCGACGGTCTCGGACAGGCGGCGCAATCGCGCCTCGCGCTCCAGGCTGCCCAGATGGCGCAGCGAGAACAGGAACAGCATTCCGCCCAGCCCCAGGGCCGCGATGCCAAGACCGGTGAACCAGGACAGGGTCCGGCGCCATCCGGCCAGCGCCCCTTCGCGGGTCACGGTCGCCAGGGCCAGGATGGGATAGCTGCGCCCCACATTGTAGCCGATGATACGCGACGAGCCGTCGAACGGGCTGATCTTCTCGTCATGGCCGGACCCGCTGGCGATCATGGGCCCCAAGCCGGGAAAGGCGTTCGGCCGGGTCTGGGCGAAAGCTTCGGTGAAGGGATAGCGGTAGAGCGGCGCTCCGTCCAGGCGATGGATGGCGATGGTGCCGTCCGCCGGCAGGCGCAGGCGCGCGAACAGCTCCTCGAAACGGTTGACCCGGAGCGAAATGCCGATCACCCCCTGGAAGGACCCGTCCTCGCCGCTGATGCGCTGGGTCAGGAAGAACACCCACAGCCCGGTGATCTTGGACTGGGACACCTCGCTGATGAACAGTTCGTCGCCCGGCTTGTCGCGATGAAAGGCGAAATAGGGCCGCTGGGAGGCATCGGCCTGCCGGGTGGGATTGCTGACCGAACTGGCCGAGGCGATTCCGCTCGCATTGACGAAGAACAGGGCATGCAACGGCTTGTCGGCCGGATCGTCGCTGAACAGGTTGAGATGGGCCCTGAACATCTCGTACCAGGCGGTCTCGCTGAAGGCGTCGACCCCGCCGCGGGCGCGGATTTCACGCTGCAGCGACGTCAGGATCGCCGCCTCGGAGCGGATGGTGGCCTCCACCTGTTCGGACAGGGCAAGGGCCAGGGTCCGCATGGAGCGCCCGGTCTCATCCAGGGTGTAGCGTGGGCCCAGCCACGCCACCACCAGATAGGCAATGACCAGGAAAAGATTGGCGGAAACGAAGGCTGCGATCAGCCAGCGGCGCAAACGCCCGAAACCCGGCGCCTCGGACTCGCCCAATCCGATCCTGGCCAACCCGATCCCGGCGGTCGGCGGAACCACACCCATTCTTCGCTCCACATTATCCAGCGGGTCGAATGTACAGGATCGGGGGGGAGGGGAAATCACCTTATCATTCCACAGGACCAAAGACATAATTTCCGCCCTGAGAGGGGCGTGACAGGGAAATAACGGATGATCGCCGGCGAATTTGTTGCTACACCCCCGCCACCCACAACCCTTACCCCGAGGGGCCGTGATCAGAACTGACGCCTACAAGCTGAGCGTGACCGGCCTCGCCATCCTGGCGCTCGGCCTGTTCGCCTATCCCTGCCTGCGTGTCGGCACCGCCCTGGAAATCGACTACAACGAGGGCTGGAACGCCTATCAGCAGATGCGGGCCATGGCCGGGCTTTCGCTCTATTCCGCCGACACCCCGCTGTTCGTCAACAACTACCCTCCCCTTTCCTTCTATCTGGTGGGAATGCTGGGACGCCTGACCGGCGACATGGTGCTGGCCGGCCGCCTGCTGTCGCTGGCCGCCGTCGCCACCATCGCGCTGTCGGCCGCCCTGGTGGCCCGCGCCGCCGGCGCCCGGCGGATTGACGCGGTGCTGTCGGGCTCGGCGGCGCTGGGCATGCTGTCGGGCTTCGCCACCGATTACGTCGGCGTCAACGACCCGCAATTGCTGGCCCAGGGTTTTCTGTGCGCCGGCTTCGCCCTTTACGTCGGCGGACGCGGCAGTGCGGCCCGGCTGCCCCTGGTCGCCCTGCTGTTCGCCGCCGGATTGCTGTGCAAGCACAACGTCCTGGCCCTGCCGCTGGTGACCACAATCCATCTGGTCTGGCGGGGCAGCAACCGCGAACGGGCCTTGTTCCTCGGTACCGGCCTGGGACTGGCGGCCCTGGCCCTGCTGGTCATCGAGGCCAAGTTCGGCAGCGGTTTCTTCAAGAACCTGCTGGCGTCGCGTCAATACGACCCGGCGCGCGGCGTCATCCTCAGCACCGAGATGCTCGACCTGCTTCAGGCTCCCATCGCGGTGGTGGGGCTGTTCGCCCTGCTGGGCCGCCAGGGAGGAATCGCCGCCAAGCTGGGCGCCTATCTGGCGCTCAGCCTGCTGATCGCCATCGGCTTTTCCGGCGGCGCCGGCGTCGATACCAACATCTTCTTCGACGCCATGATCGCCTGCGCCATGGCCGCCGGCCCGGCAGCCGCCTGGGTCCGCGCCCGCCCCGGCGCCGGCCCGCGCGCCTGCGCCGCCCTGGTGCTGCTGATTCACGCCGGATTACTGTTCCACATGCCCATCGCCCTGGGGCGCTTCGCCGTGGACATGGCCGGTGGCGAGTTGAAGGAGCGCGAGTCCCTGTTCCTCGAGGACGTGGCCTGGCTGAAGGCCATTCCCGGCCCGGCCATCTGCGAATCGCTGCTGCTGTGCCTTCGGGCCGGAAAGCCCATGTGGATCGACGGCTATTCCGCCACCCAGGCGGTGATCCACGGCCGGGTGCCCGCCGATACCCTGACCGGCCTGCTGGCCCGCCACGAAGCGTCCGCGGTGCAGATCACCAGCCGTCGGGCCCATCCGGTCGACGATCCCAAGGGTGCCCAGTCCATACCGCCCCGCTTCATCAACTTCCCCGACGACATGTTCGACGAGCTCGACCGCTCCTATGCCCTCAGCCGGACCGGCATCACCGGCCGGTTCTACCTGCCCCGGTAGGCCCTCTCGCGCACCTGGGCCAGACTCTCTTCGACCAACAGCTCGCCGTCGCGGAACACCGGACGCAGCAGATCGGCCCTGGCCGGGCATTCCTCCAGCCGGACGGTCCGCATGCCGCCCGCCCCGTCGCCCACCAAAGCGAGGCGACCGCGCTTGGACCCTTTGCCGCTGTCGGTGACCGGCTCCTTGTAGACGTCGCGCCATTGCCCCCTCACCCGGACGGCGGAGGCCTTCATGGCCCACGAGAAGGTGTCGCGGTCCACCTTCTGGAGCAGCGCGCCGCCCATGCCGAAGGCGATGTTGTCCACGGCGAAGCCGTCCTGGGTCATGCGGGCCAGAATGGCGCGGATGCTGTGGGGATTGACCCCGTCGCCCTGGATGATCCGCACCGCCGGGTGGAGGACGTGGAAGCCCTTGGAATTGCGCGTGGTGCCGAAAGCGCCGGCGGCAAGGCGCAGCACCTCGGCCACCACCTCCACCGGATCGCCGGAATCGGGGCGGATCACCAGGGTGCCTCCCGTCTCCAGCACCTGGGAGCGCAACTCCCGCCCCCACAGATGCTCGACGGCGTGGAAGACGTCGTAGGAATCCGAGACCACCGCCAACAGCCGCCCCGGCCCGCCGAATTGGGCCAGCATGTTGGCATAGGCCGCCACCTCGTCCGCCCGTCCCCAGCTGGTGATGGTGGAATGCTCGGCGGCCGGAATGGAGAAGCCGGCCATGGGCTCGGCGTAGTGCTCGGCGGCGGCCAGCAGGGCCTCGACCGTGTCGGTGCCCCTGAAGTTGACCAGATGGGCCAGCCCGCCCAGGGCCGCCGACTCGCCGGACGAGGCGCCGCGGGCCCCGAAATCGTGCAGCTTGAAGTCCAGGCAGTCCTCGGGCGCGTCCGAGGTCAACCGCCAGAACTCGCGCAGAATCCGCTTCACCGCCCACGAGATGGTGGCCACCGTGGATGGGTACCACAAGGCCCGCTGCAGCATGGTCTCCAGATAGGAGGTCAGCCAGTACGCCCGAGGATCGGTATTGACCACCTGGGCCACCGCGTTGGAGAACGGCACCATCGTGCCTTCGGGAACGGCCTTGATCTCCACCGGCAGCCGGCCGCCGTGGCGGCCCAGGATGTGACGCCAGCCCTCCTCGTGAAACGGCACGCCGTGGCCGCCGAACAAATGCGCCGCCTGTTCGATGTCTTTCGCCGACACCGGATGGGCCGCCAGTTGGCACAGCAGCGGCTGCAGGCCGAACACCAGGGTGCCCGGCAGGTCGAGCCCGCTGTTGTCGGCGCGGGCCTCCACATAGGACGAGACGTGTTCGGTCCCGGGCGGATATTGCCACTTGTGGCTGGCCTTGTAGCTGTCCACCGCCAGGATGGGGTTGAGGGCGCCCCTCATGCCGCGCTCCTTTGGCCGTCCCCGGCGAAGGCGGCATGGCCCATGGCCAGATCCTCGCCCCAGAACTCCCCGTGCAAGCGCTCGGCCTTCATCCGCCCCCTCATGCATATAAAATGTGCTTTTGTCACGTTAGCCCATTATATAGGCAGCGATGGGCGGCAACAAGCGCCCGACGCCGAATTGCCGTTGCCCCCGTCATTGCGATAGGCTGGGGCATGCGCCCGCTCACCTCGGACCTTCTGCTGCGCGCCTATGCCTCGGGGATATTTCCCATGGCACGGTCGCGCGACGAGAACCGCCTGTACTGGATCGATCCGGAACAGCGCGGCATCCTGCCGCTGGACGCCTTCCACATTCCCAGAAGCCTGCGCCGGACGCTCAGGAGCGGTCGCTTCGAATTTTGCTGCGACACTGCCTTCGAAACGGTGGTGCGGGCCTGCGGCGAGCCTACCCCCGACCGTCCCGAGACCTGGATCAACGAGGAGATCGTCCGGCTGTTCGTGGAGCTGTTCGGGCTGGGCCTCGCCCATTCGGTGGAGGTCCGCCTGGACGGCGAGTTGGTGGGCGGGCTCTACGGCCTGGCCCTGGGGGGCGCATTTTTCGGGGAAAGCATGTTTTCGCGCCGCACCGACGCTTCCAAGGCGGCGCTGGTCCATCTGGTGGCGCGGCTGCGCCATGGCGGCTTTCGCCTGCTGGACACCCAGTTCGTCACCGACCACCTGAAGCAGTTCGGCGCGGTGGAAATCCCCCGCGCCGACTATCAGAAACGCCTGGCCGAAGCCCTGGACGAACCGGCCCGCTTCGACCGTGACGCCATGGTGCCGTGGGAGCTGGCGCTGGACCGCTAACGCGTCTTGCCCCGGCAATCGAGGACCCAGATGTCGTAGACCGGGTGCTCCATGGCCGAGAGTGCCGGGCTCGACGCGAACATCCAGCCGCGGAACAGGGCCGCGGCCGGCTGGTCCTTGCGTAATTCCCAGATGTCGAGGAAGGCGGCGCTTTCCGGCTGATCCTCGGGACGGCGCTTCTTGCAGGCGCGCACGATGATCTCCAGCGCCCCCACATGCACCGGCGCCCCCACCGGCGCCTCCACCGTCACCACCCGGGCCGTCACCTTGTCCAGGCCCTGCAGCACCGCCGTATCGAAGGACAGGTCGGTGCCGGTCATCTGGGGCGGGGCGGCAGGCATGGACGGAGGCGCCGGCTGGGCCGCCGCCGGCACCACGGCGAGCACCGCCGGCAACAGCAGCGCGGCGAGCCGAGCCCGCATCAGGGCTTGGCCCCGGCCGAGGGCGGCTGGTTGTCGCTGGTGGCCAGGAAGATCAGCTGGCCGACCATCTCCTCGATGGACTTGAAGTTCTTGGACGGGCCCAGAGCGCCGCCGGCGGCGATCTTGGTGGCCGACTTGCCCGGGGTCAGCTTGACGAACTTGCCGCCCAGCAGCCCTTCCGACGACACGCTGGCCACCGTGTCGGCGGGCAGCGTGATGCCGTGGGCGATGGAGAGCTTGACCACCGCGTCGTAGGTCACCGGATCCAGGGATTGCGAGGCGACGGTGCCCACCTTGATGCCGTTGATCTTGACGTCGGCGCCGGTATCCAGGCCGCCGACGCTGGCGAAGGTGGCCGAGACCTCGTAGCCCTCGATCTTCTTGATGTTGGCATGGCTGTAGGCGAAGACCAGGAAGAAGCCCGCCACCGCCAGAACCACGGCCCCCATGATGGTTTCGATCAGATTCCGTCCCATGGCCTACCTGCTCAATTGGTGGTGGACGGCAGAGGCTTGTCGAGGTAGCCGCGCTTGGCGCGGCCCTGCTGGATGATCATGTCCAGCAGATCCTCGATGACCACCGCATCCTGGGTGTATTGGATTTCAGCGCCGGCTTTCAGCATCTGCTCGTCGCCGCCCGGCTTGAGTTCGATGAACTTGGCCCCCAGCAGGCCGTCGGTATAGATCACCGCCGCCGTGTCGCTGGTGAGCTGGATGTCCTTGCGCAGCTGCAGGGTCAGGACGGCGCGGTAGCGCTCGTCCAGGGTCTGCTCGACCACCTTGCCGATGGGCGAGCCCGAGAGGCGCACGGTGCTACCCACATTGATGCCGTCGGCGCGGTTGAAACGGGCCTTCAGCACATAGCCATCCCCCGCCTCGGTGCTCTTGCCGCCAAGGGCGAAGGCCAGCATCAGCAGCATAGCCCCGGCCAGAACCACGGCCCCGCCCGTCACGGTATCGCGATCAACGCGGCTGACCATGCCCCCATTCCCCCATCAATCGGATATCAGGGCTGCCAAGCCTCGTAATCGCCGGTGGCGCGGTCGCGCTTGCCGCCGGCCAGATCGTGTCCGGGAGGCAGGTAAGCCCCGGCCGAACCGGTCTTGTTGGGCTGGTGCCGCTGCTGCCAGGCCTGGCGCGCCACGTCGGTCAGGGGCTTGTCGGCGGTGTAGTGCAGCCAGGCATGCCATTCGGGAGCGATGCGCGACGCCTCGACCTTGCCGTTATAGATCACCCAGCGCTTGGTGCGCCGGCCCTTGGCCTCGCTGCGCTCGGTGTAATAGCGGTTGCCCTCGGCATCGGTTCCAACCAGCTTGCCCTTGGCCCAGGTGAAAAGCAGGGTGCCCAGCGTCGCCATCTCGATCCTCGCGAAACAAATGTCGGGCGGACTATAGGCAAAAGGCACCCTCCCCGTCCAGAGGGGTTGCACGTTTCCCGCCCATCCCCCTGAAAATGGCGGAATCCCGACGACGGCACCACTAGCTGTGCCAAGATTCGTCGATTTCAAACACAATATGATGTGAATGCTTGGTAAAGAATCGTTGACGCCGAAGAGCGCCGTGACATAGGCTGCGTCTCTGTCGAGGGAAGACCACAAGATATTGTGGACGACACGGGAGAAGGGGGGAGACGCGCCCGAATCGGGGCGCCGGCCGCCATCTTTGTGTCCGCTTTCGACAGGATCGTCCAGGGATCAAGCGGAGCAGAGGGGCCAAAATGCGCGTCCAGCGTCACTACACCAAGTCCGGCGAAACCGCCTATGACGGAATCGTGTTCCGCAAGGCGACCAGCGAGATCCGCAACCCCGACGGCTCGGTGGTGTTCTCCGCCGCCGACATCGAGGTCCCCGCCGACTGGTCGCAGGTGGCCTGCGACGTTCTGGCCCAGAAGTATTTCCGCAAGGCCGGCGTGCCCGCCAAGTTGAAGCGCGTTTCCGAGAAGGGCGTGCCCGACTGGCTGTGCCGCCACGAGCCCGATACCGAAGCGCTGGCCAAGCTGCCCGAGAAAGAGCGCATCGTCGGCGAGAAGAGCGCCAAGCAGGTGTTCGACCGCCTGGCCGGCACCTGGACCTATTGGGGCTGGAAGGGCGGCTATTTCAACGCCGAGGAGGACGCCCTGGCCTTCCGCGACGAAATGGCCTGCATGCTGGCCCGCCAGATGGGCGCCCCCAATTCCCCGCAGTGGTTCAATACCGGCCTGCACTGGGCCTACGGCATCGATGGCCCAGGCCAGGGCCATTCCTATGTGGACTTCAAGACCGGCAAGCTGGTCCGCTCCAAGTCCGCCTACGAGCATCCCCAGCCCCACGCCTGCTTCATCCAGTCCATCGAGGACGATCTGGTCAATGAAGGCGGCATCATGGATTTGTGGGTGCGCGAGGCCCGCCTGTTCAAGTACGGCTCGGGCACCGGCACCAACTTCTCGCGGCTGCGCGGCGAGGGCGAGAAGCTGTCGGGCGGCGGCCGCTCGTCGGGCCTGATGAGCTTCCTCAAGATCGGTGACCGCGCCGCCGGCGCCATCAAGTCGGGCGGCACCACGCGCCGCGCCGCCAAGATGGTGGTGGTGGACGTGGACCATCCCGACATCGAGAAGTTCATTTCCTGGAAGGTGCGCGAAGAGCAGAAGGTGGCCGCCCTGGTGGCCGGCTCGCGCCTGGCCGCCCGCTGCCTGACCGAGGTGATGGCCGCCTGCCGCGAATGGGATGGTCAGGACGGCGAAGCCCGCTTCGACCCCAAGATCAACAAGCGCCTGAAGAAGGCCATTCTCGAGGGCCGCAAGTGCGAGATCCCCGAGAACTACATCCAACGGGTGATCCAGTTCGCGCGCCAGGGCTATACCCAGATCGACTTCCCCGTCCTGGACACCGACTGGGATTCCGAGGCCTACCTCACCGTTTCGGGCCAGAATTCCAACAATTCCGTGCGCGTCGACAACGGCTTCCTCAACGCCGTGCTGCACGACGCCGACTGGAACCTGAAGCACCGCAATTCCACCAAGGCCGCCAAGACGCTGAAGGCCCGCGATCTGTGGGAGCAGATCGGCGAGGCCGCCTGGGCCTGCGCCGATCCGGGCATCCAGTTCGACACCACCATCAACGAGTGGCACACCTGCCCGGAATCGGGGCGTATCAACGCCTCCAATCCCTGCTCGGAATACATGTTCCTGGACGACACCGCCTGCAATCTGGCGTCCTTGAACCTGCTGTGCTTCCGTAACGAGGACGGCTCCTTCGACGTGGAGGGCTTCCGCCACGCCTGCCGGCTGTGGACCATGGTGCTGGAAATCAGCGTGCTGATGGCCCAGTTCCCCTCGCCCAAGATCGCCGAGCTGTCCTACGAGTTCCGTACCCTGGGTCTGGGCTACGCCAATGTGGGCGGCCTGCTGATGGCGTCCGGCATTCCCTATGACAGCGAGAAGGGCCGCGCCCTGATCGGGGCCATCACCGCCCTGATGACCGGCGAGTCCTACGCCACCTCCGCCGACATGGCCGAGGAGCTGGGGGCCTTTGAAGGCTTCGAGAAGAACCGCGCCGCCATGATGCGGGTAATCCGCAACCATCGCCGCGCCGCCCACGGCATGGGCACCGGCTATGAAGGCCTGTCGGTCACCCCGGTGCCGCTGGATGCCGCCAACTGCCCCGACGCGCCCTTGCTGGCCGCCGCGCGCCAGGCCTGGGACGAGGCGCTGGCCAAGGGCGAGAAGCACGGCTTCCGCAATGCCCAGGCCACCGTGGTCGCCCCCACCGGCACCATCGGCCTGGTGATGGATTGCGACACCACCGGTATCGAGCCCGACTTCGCCCTGGTGAAGTTCAAGAAGCTGGCCGGCGGCGGCTACTTCAAGATCATCAACCGCATGGTGCCCGAAGCCCTGCGCAACCTGGGCTACAACGAAGGCGACATCGCCGAGATCATCCGCTACGCGGTCGGCCACGCCTCACTTCGCGGCGCGCCGCACATCAACCACGACACCCTGAAGGCCAAGGGCTTCGACGATGCCATGCTGGACAAGATCGAGTCCCAGCTGGAAAGCGCCTTCGACATCAAGTTCGTGTTCAACAAGTACGGCCTGGGCGAGCAGTTCTGCACCGAGACCTTAGGGATCCCCCAGGCCAAGCTGGACGACTACACCTTCGACATGCTGGCGTTCCTGGGCTTCTCGCGTGAGCAGATCGACGCCGCCAACACCTACGTCACCGGCGCCATGACGCTGGAAGGCGCGCCCTTCCTGAAGGACGAGCATCTGGCCGTCTTCGACTGCGCGTCGCCTTGCGGCCGCATCGGCAAGCGCTTCCTGTCGGTGGACAGCCATATCCGCATGATGGCCGCCGCCCAGCCCTTCATCTCGGGCGCCATCTCCAAGACCATCAACATGGCCAACAACGCCACGGTCGAGGATTGCAAGAACGCCTACATGCTGTCCTGGCGCTTAGGGATCAAGGCCAACGCGCTGTACCGCGACGGCTCCAAGCTGAGCCAGCCGCTGCAGGCCGCCCTGCTGGAAGACGCGGGTGAGCTGGCCGACGATCTGGCCGACGCCTCCATGGCGGCGCGCACCGAAATCGTCGCCGAGCGCATGGTCGAGCGGGTAGTCAGCCAGATCCAGGCCCGGCGCAAGCTGCCCGACCGCCGCAAGGGTTACATCCAGAAGGCCATCGTCGGCGGCCACAAGGTGTATCTCCACACCGGCGAGTACGAGGACGGCAAGCTGGGCGAGATCTTCATCGACATGCACAAGGAAGGCGCCGCCTTCCGCGCCATGATGAACAACTTCGCCATCGCCATCTCGGTGGGCCTGCAGTACGGCGTGCCCCTGGAGGAGTTCGTGGAGGCCTTCACCTTCACCCGCTTCGAGCCCTCGGGCATGGTGGAAGGCAACGACACCATCAAGATGTCGTCGTCGATCCTGGACTACATCTTCCGCGAGCTGGCCATCTCCTATCTCGGCCGCAACGACCTGGCCCATGTGGAGCCCGCCGACCTCACCCCCGACACCGTGGGCCGGGGCGCCCAGGAGGGCCTGCCCGAGGCCACCGCCGCGGCGGCGGCCGCCGCCCAGCATCTGGCGGTGGTGGAGAAGGTGGCGTCGCGCGGCTATGTGCGCTCGTCCAATCTGCTGTTCATGAAGCGCGGCTCCGGCCCCACCTCCATGTCGGCCGATATCTCGGGCGGCGCCATGCAGCTTGCCGCCGCCGCCCAGTCGGCGGTCAGCATCGCGGTGGACGCCGAAACCCTGATCCAGGAGTTCGACGCCCGCGCCGAACAGATCCGCGCGGCGCGCATGAAGGGCTATGAAGGCGACGCCTGCCCCGAATGCGGCAACTTCACCCTGGTGCGCAACGGCACCTGCCTGAAGTGCGACACCTGCGGCGGCACCACCGGCTGCTCGTAAACCGACAGAACCCGGCGCGGATACGAACTTAATCTCCTCGATCCGCGCAACGAAGGGCCGGCCCTCCCCCGGGGGGCCGGCCCCATTTTTTCGAGCCCGCCGCCGGACAAAGAAAAACCCCAGCCCGGGCGGGTTGGGGTCAATGAGAGGGAGAGAGAGTTCCCGCCGGTTCAGGCGGCCCGCCGAGAGTGGCGCTCGGCGATGGGAGCCAGGATGTTGGCCATTCCCGGATAAAGCGCCATCAGACGCTCCGCCTCGGCCCGGGCCAGTTCGCCTTCCACGTCCCGGCCATCGGCCTCGGCCTCGAGATGGGACAGCAGGTCACGCACATCCTTCAGATTGAATGTCATGGCCCCCTCCCATCGTTTTCCACTCCTCGATCCTAGCACCGGAGCGGGGAAGGACGCGCCCCACAACTCGTATCAGATTTACATGAATTATGATGAAAGTACGCATCACCGCCACGGAGGCCCGCCACGGAGGTAGGTGATTGCACCTACTCGCCAAATTCGCTACCGTCGAATCGGTCCTTCGTCATCGTGGAGGCGAGGCGGGGCCGAGTGGGGATGGAGCGATGTCCGTTCAAGCCGCCGCCAGATCAATGGCGACCCTGGCCCTGTGCATGTTCCTGGGCGGAACGGCGGCAGCGGAGCCGGTTCGTTTCGTCACCATCGACACCGCGCCTTGGGCCAGCGTGGAGCCGAAATCCGGCAAGGCCGAGGGAGTGTTTCCCGACATCGTCGCGGAACTGGTCCGGCGGACCGGCCTGGACATCCTGGTGGAACTGCAGCCCTTCGCCCGCATCCCCCGCGAGCTGGAAACCAGCCGCCAGGATTGCACCATCCTGGTGTGGAACGAGCAATGGGCGCCGTTCATGGTTCAGGGCGAAGTGGTCTCCAACCATCCGGTGGGCGTGATCGCCCGCAAGGGGCTGCGCCTGCGGTCTTATGAAAATCTGCGCGGCCTGTCGGTTTCGGTGCTGCGCGGACTGCCGCTCGGCCCCCGCTTCGATGGCGACGAATCGGTCCACAGGCAATACGACACCGATTATCTCCAGGGCCTCAACAAACTGGCCCATGGCCGCGTCGATGCGGTGGCGGGCGCCTTGCCGACCATCGCCTACCTGGCCGAGCAGAACGGCCTGGACCGGCATTTGGGCGACCGCCTGGAACTGAGCCAGATGCTGCTTCGCTTCCAGTGCGCCAAGGGATCGCCCCGCCTGGACGTCATGCCGGCGATCGATGCCGCCATCCGGGCCATGCTCGCCGACGGCACCATCGAGCGCATCAAGGCCAGCCGGGACTATCATTGATGCGAGACACCTCGGGCCTCGCCACATACGGACGCAGGATAGGGCTGGGGGCCCGATTGCTGCTCCTGATTCTGGGCTTCAGCTCCCTGGTTACCCTGATCTCGACGGCGGCCCAGCTCTATGTGGACTACCACCGCGACGTGGTGGCCATCGAGAGCCGGCTGAACGAAATCGAGCGCGGCAGCCTGGACAGCATCGCGGTCAGCCTGTGGAACGTGGACATCGAGTACCTGCGCCTGCAACTCGAGGGCCTGCTGCGGCTACCCGACATGCAGTCGCTGGAGGTGCGGGAAATGGGAGAAGGCCTGCGCTCGCCCATCACCCTGGTCATGGGGGACCCGGCCGCCCCCCACGTCATCAGCCGGACCATGCCCTTGACCCGGACCGACGAACGGGGAACCCGGCAGCTGGGCGTCATGGTGGCCACCGCCAGCCTGGACGGCGTCTATTCCCGCCTGGCCGACCGGGTGGCGCTGATCCTGCTGTCGCAATTCATCAAGACGCTGATCGTCTCGGCCTTCATCTTCTATATCGTCCATATGGTGGTCACCCGCCACATCACCGCCATCGCCGCCCATTTCCGCACCATGGGAACGGATGCGGGCTCGCCGCCCCTCAAACTGGCCCGGCGCGAGCGGCGGGATGAATTGACCGACCTGGTGGACTCGTTCAACGCGCTGACCGTCAACCTGCACGAAAGCTACGCCCAGGTCTCGCGCAGCAATGCCGGCCTGGAGGCGGCCCAGACCCTGGCCGCCAGGCGGGCGGTCAAGCTGGAGGAGGCCAATGGCGAGCTGCGGCGCCTGGCCATGGTCACCGCCCACCATCTGCAGGAACCGCTGCGCCCCATGACCGTCAACGCCCAGCGCATACAGCGGCGCCTTGCCGACGGCGACACGGATCTGGCGGAATGGTGCGCCTCCATCACCGATGGCACCGCCCATCTCGGCGCCCTGCTGCGCGATTTCCAGCGCTACGTCGCCGCCCTGACCGAGGAGCCCAGGCCGGGCGTCTGCGACATGACCGAGATAGCCGCCCAGGCTCGCGCCAGGGCGCTGGAACGGATCGGCGGCGAGGCGCGGATCGACCTTTCGCCCCTGCCCGTCCTGACCGCCGATCAGCGGATGATCTCGCAGGTCCTCGACGAGCTGTTCGACAATGCCCTGCGCCATGCCCGGCCGGGCGTCCCGCCGTGGATCGGCGTTTCGGCCGCCCGGGGCGAAGAGTGCTGGCAATTCACCGTAAGCGACAATGGCCCCGGCTTCGACGCCGGCATGGTCGACAAGGTCCTGGTGGTCTTCGAGGTGACCCATGGCCGGGCCCCTGACCATACCGGCCTGGGATTGCCCATGTGCCGGGCCATCCTGCGCGCCCATGGCGGGCGCATTGCCATCGAGGCATCGCCCTCGGGCGGCGTGGTGCGGTTCAGCCTTCCGGCTGATATGGCCGCTACCTGACTCCCCGCTCCGCCCCGGTCCGGGCGATGATCTCGGCCACCAGGCGGGAATTGCGGCCCAGCCATTCATCGAACTCGGCAATGATCTCGGGGGCCTTGACCGAGGACAGGCGGTAGCTGTCGGCCACGTGGGGGAGGTTGGGGGCGAAGGCCAGGGTGCCCGCCAGACCGGGAATGGAATCGGCGGCGTTGAGGGCGACCGCCACATTGCCGTAGGCGCCGTCGATACGCTTGGTCTGAACCTGACGCAGCAATTGCTCGAACGAGGAGTTCTCCTTCAGCTCCACCGCGCCGGATTTCAGGCGCTCGCCCCAGGCGAAGGGCGTGAAGCCGGCGATGGTGCCCAGGCTGTGAATGGCTTCGGGTCCCTGGGATAGCCCCTGACTGCGGACGATGGTTCCGTCGATGTAGTGGATCACCGGCTTGGAAAACGCGACGGCCCGCCCCTGGCGCAGGGCCGGCTGCCAGTCGGGGGAATCGGGAAACTTGAGGTCGATGCCGCCGTGGTTCAGTTCGGCGTAAAGCCGCTTGACCGGCAGGGCCTGGAAGGTCAGCCGATGTCCCGCCGCATTGGCGAAGGCGTCGAGAATTTCCCGCGCCGCCCCCTTGAACTGGCCATCAATGACGCCGTAGACCGGAGAATAATCGATGGCCTCGACGCCCACCACCAGATCGCGGGCCTGCGCCGGCGCTTCCACCAGGCATAGCAGGGCGATTGCGGCGACACCGCCTCTCACCGATCCGAACCACATGGACGTCGTCTCCCCAACAGAGTGAGCGAATTGAAGCACGCCGCCCCAAAGTGATCAACCGTGACGAAACGTCACGAGCTTGACCGTTGTCAACGCCGGTCCATCACGGCGACAATAGGGTCGCCCGGCAAGTAGGGGGTTACGGAGTTTCCATGCTGAACCGAGTTGTCGCGATACTCCTGGTCCTGCTGTCCATGGTTGCGGCCACCGCCTCGGCCGATCCCCGCCCCTTTGTCCGTGGATCGTGGCAGACCCTGCTGCAGGCCCATGCCGGGCGGCCGCTGGCGGTGCATTTCTGGTCGCTGACCTGCGCGCCCTGCCTCGCCGAGCTGCCGCAATGGCGCGACACCGTCAAGGCCGGTGGGGTGGACGTGGTCCTGGTCACCACCGACCCGCCCGAGGACACACCCAAGGTGGAACGCACCCTGAAACGGGCCGGTCTGGATAAGGTGGAAAGCTGGGGCTTCGCCGATTCCTTCGTCGAGAAGCTCCGCTTCGAGATCGACCGCGAATGGCGGGGCGAACTGCCCCTGACCATCCTGGTCACGGCCTCGGGCAAACGCGAGTCCCGGACCGGAACCCTCAGCCGCCAGGACATGGAATCCTGGCTGGCCGAAAGCCGCTGATCAGGCGTTGGGACGCCAGCCGGCCACGAAGCTGTCCACATCGGTGATGCCGATGTCCTTCAGCTCGCGGTGATCCAGCCCGGCCAGTTCATCGCGCAGGCGGGTCCGCTCGAAACGCAAGGCCAGGGGAGCGACGATCCGGCGGTCCAGGAAGCTGGCGGCCAGACCCAGGAGGCTGCGGCCCTCGGACCCCGAAGAGGAAGCGCAAGGCCGGATGGTGGGGGAAAGGGACATGGGAGCACCTGTTCTTGAATAACTTCAAGAAGCATATGGAACTATTGTGCGGCGCAACAATCCCCATGATTGCATGGCCCCATGCCGGCAACGCAGGCGTGGATGACAGCCGCGGCGCCAGGCGATAGTCTGTCTGCCTCACCGGCCACAACACCTGTCAGGAGCGGACCATGAGCGGCCCCATCAGCCAACGTCTGAAGCAGCTGGGCATCGAATTGCCTACCCCGCCGGCCGCCGTGGCCAATTACGTGCCCTTCGTGCAGACCGGCAATCTGGTGTTCATCTCCGGCCAGCTGCCGCTGGAAAACGGCAAGCTGGCGGTGACCGGCAAGCTGGGCGACAGCGTCTCCATCGAGGACGGAATCCGGGCGGCGCGGCTGTGCGCCATCAACCTGCTGGCCCAGGCCCGCGCCGCGGCCGGCGGTGATATCGAGCGTATCCGCCGCCTGGTGCGGCTGACCGCCTTCGTGGCCTGCACGCCGGCCTTCACCGACCAGCCCAAGGTGATCAACGGCGCCTCGGACCTGATGGCCGAGGTGCTGGGCGAAGCCGGCCGCCACGCCCGCGTCGCGGTGGGCGCGCCGTCCCTGCCGCTGGACGTGGCGGTGGAGATCGAGGGAATCTTCGAGCTGGGCTGACGCCGGAGGCCGGGCGGTCAGGCGGCGGTTTCGGCCAGCACCACGTCGCCGCAGCCGATCACCCGGTCCTTGCCCGACTGCTTGGCGGCGTACATGCGGTGGTCGGCGCGCTCGACCAGTTCGTTCCAGCTTTCGATACCGTCGGCGATGCGCTCGGCCACCCCGATGGAGGCGGTCAGCGGCCGGCCGTCGGGACGCATGCCGAGGCCGGCGGAGCGCAGGCGGGCCACGGCGATGGCGGCTCCCGCCGGATCGGTATTGGGCATCACCGCCAGGAATTCCTCGCCCCCCCAGCGGATCAGGATGTCGCCGCGGCGCAGCACCTTGCGCAGCGAGGTGGACGCGGTGCGCAGCGCGTTGTCGCCTTCCTCGTGGCCGTACTTGTCGTTGATGGACTTGAAGTTGTCCAGATCGACGAAGGCCAGGGACAGCGGAATCTTGGAGCGCATGGCGGTGACGAATTGCTGGACCAGCATCTCCTCGCCCACCCGGCGGTTATAGGCCCGGGTCAGGCCGTCGTGGGACGACTGGTCCACCAGCTGGCTCATGAAATGCAGCTGGCTCATACCCGACAGCGTCGCCACCATGGCCAGCAGCAGCAGCAGCCATTGGGCGCCCAGGTGGGACGCGAAGGGCAGCAGCTGATAGCCCAGGGTTCCGGTCAGGAAGTAGGCCACGACCATGGGCAGGCCCAGCAGGGCACCTTCCAGGGCGGTGATGGGAAACACCGACAGCCCCGCCACCATGACGAAGGGCAGGAAGGCGTAGCCGGCGGCGATCACCTGCTGCGCCGGATCGTTGATGGCGAACTGGGCCAGAAGCGGATGGCTGATCAGGAAGAACACCGTGGGAATGGTCAGCAGCCAGACCAGCCCCCAGCGGGCCACCGACACGCTGTCCGAACCGCGATAGGACAGCGCCAGCAGCACGAAGGCGATGGACGCCATCACGCGCAGCGCCGCCAGATACATGGCCAGCGTGGTCTCGAAGATGATCAGATCGACCGGTATCCACAGCGGCGTCAGCACCGCGAAGGTCGCCGCCACCAGCCGGACACGCGACAGGATCAGAAGCGAACGGCGGCGCTGGACGAAGGCTGATTGGCGAGTGGGCAGGAACAGATCGAAGATCTCGGACATCGTCATTCCGGAGAACACGATACCCAGAACCTTCTTTATAACGGCTTTTATAACAAGCACGTCGCGCCTTCCTTATACCCTTTGCGCACATGGGCTGACGGTAATGCGGTCCTGGAATCGTTGCAAGGAAAACTACTTCCTTGGGGTATGCCCCCAGAACGAATGGGAACATGCTTTCGTTTGAAACCACACCCTATTTGTCGCCCTCGTTCCATCTCCCGATTGACGCGCCCCCGGTTAATTCGGTATTACGATACCAAATTGGGCGACAGACCCGCGGGAGTGAAACACGATGCCCCACAGGGCAACCGAGGACAGCCAGCGCCAGGCCCTGGCCGAGCGCGTCGCAGCGGCCATCGGCGAGAAGGCGACAGCACCGCGCGCGCTGGGAATCGAGCTGGACACCATTGGTCCGGGCCACGCCCGCATGTCCATGACGGTCACCGGCGACATGCTGAATGCCGTCGGCACCGGCCATGGCGGCATCACCTTCACCCTGGCCGACACCGCCTTCGCCTATGCCTGCAATTCCTATGACCGGCCTGCCGTCGCGCTGTCTTGCACCATCACCTACCCGGCGGCGGCACATCCGGGCGACCGCCTGACCGCCGAGTGCCGCGAAATTCACCGCAAGGGCCGCAACGGTACCTATGACTGCACCGTCACCAACCAGACCGGCGAGGTGGTCGCCCTGTTCCGCGGCCAGTGCCGCATCCTCGAAGGCCATATCGTCGAAGGAAATCCATAGATGACCGAAGCGCTGATCTGCGACTACACCCGCACCCCCATCGGCCGCTATGCGGGCGTGCTTTCGGGCGTGCGCACCGACGACCTGGCCGCCCACCCCATCAAGGCGCTGATGGCCCGCCATGCCGGGCTGGACTGGAACCTGCTGGATGAGGTCGCAATGGGCTGCGCCAACCAGGCGGGCGAGGACAACCGCAACGTGGCGCGCATGGCGCTGCTGCTGGCCGGCCTGCCCTATTCCATCGGCGGCACCACCTTGAACCGCCTGTGCGGGTCGGGCATGGACGCGGTGGGCTACGCGGCGCGGGCCATCATGACCGGCGAGGCCGAGCTGATGATCGCCGGCGGCGTGGAAAGCATGAGCCGCGCCCCCTTCGTCATGAACAAGGCCGACAGCGCCTTCTCGCGCGACGCCCGCATCTACGACACCACCATCGGCTGGCGCTTCGTCAATGCCCAGATGGAGAAGGCGTTTGGGACGGATTCCATGCCGGAAACCGCCGAGAACGTGGCCGAGCAGTTCAAGATTGCCCGCGACGACCAGGATGCCTTCGCGCTTCGCTCCCAGGCCAAGGCCTCGGCGGCGCAGAAGAACGGCCGGCTGGCCCTGGAGATCTCCCCCGTCACGCTTCCCGCCCGCAAGGGCGACCCGGTGGTGGTGAGCAATGACGAGCACCCGCGCGAGACCACCATCGAGGCCCTGGCCAAGCTGAAGGCGCCGTTCCGCGCTGGCGGCTCCATCACCGCGGGCAACGCATCCGGCGTCAACGATGGCGCGGCGGCCCTGCTGATCGCCTCGCCCGCCGCCGCCAAGGCCCACGGGCTGACCCCCATCGCCCGCATCCTGGGCATGGCTGCCGCCGGCGTCGAGCCGCGCATCATGGGCATCGGCCCGGTGCCGGCCACCAACAAGCTGCTGGCCCGCCTGGGCCTGACCCTGGCCGACATGGACGTCATGGAGTTCAACGAGGCCTTCGCCGCCCAGGCCCTGGCCTGCACGCGGGCGCTGGGCCTCGCCGACGACGACCAGCGCGTCAATCCCAACGGCGGCGCCATCGCGCTCGGTCATCCGCTGGGCATGACCGGGGCGCGCATCGTCGGCACCGCCGCGCTGCAACTGGCCCAGACCGGCGGCAAGCGGGCTCTGG
Organism: Magnetospirillum sp. ME-1; assembly: GCF_002105535.1. GTDB lineage: Bacteria > Pseudomonadota > Alphaproteobacteria > Rhodospirillales > Magnetospirillaceae > Phaeospirillum. Next base: position 1,942,257 of record NZ_CP015848.1, read on the forward strand.
CCACCATGTGCATCGGCGTCGGCCAGGGCATCGCCATGGTCATCGAGAAAGTTTAATCTGTAACTGTCCTGGCGGAGACCCCGACAGAGGGTCCCGCCGCTTCGGGAGGATGTTTATGTCTAAGACCGCGCATCGCCGGGTTCCGCCGGCCAAGGACCTGCTCGACCCCATCGAAATCGCCAGCCGCGACCAGATTTCCGCGCTGCAGACCGAACGCATGAAATGGTCGCTGACCCATGCCTACAACAATGTCGAGCACTACCGGAAGAAGTGCCAGGACAAGGGCGTTCATCCCGACGACTTCAAGGAATTGAAGGATCTGGCCAAGTTCCCCTTCACCACCAAGTCGGACCTGCGCGACACCTACCCCTTCGGCATGTTCGCCGTGCCCATGGATGACGTGGTGCGCGTCCACGCCAGTTCGGGCACCACCGGCAAGCCCACCGTGGTCGGCTATACCCAGAACGACATCAACATGTGGGCGAACGTGATGGCGCGCTCCATCCGCGCCGCCGGCGGCCGCAAACAGGACAAGTGCCACGTCTCCTACGGCTACGGCCTGTTCACCGGCGGCCTGGGCGCCCATTACGGCGCCGAGCGCCTGGGCTGCACCGTCATCCCCATGTCGGGCGGCCAGACGGAAAAGCAGATCCAGCTGATCATGGACTTCAAGCCCGAGCTGATCATGGTCACCCCCAGCTACATGCTGGCCATCGCCGACGAGATGGACCGCATGGGGATCGACACCAAGACCTGCCCGCTGCAGGTGGGCATCTTCGGCGCCGAGCCCTGGACCGGGGCCATGCGCGAGGAAATCGAGGTCCGCATGGGCATCGAGGCGGTGGACATCTACGGCCTGTCGGAAGTGATCGGCCCCGGCGTCGCCTGCGAATGCGTCGAGACCAAGGACGGCCTGCATCTGTGGGAAGACCACTTCTACCCGGAGATCATCGATCCCCATACCGGCGAAGTGCTGCCCGACGGCTCCATGGGCGAGCTGGTGTTCACCAGCCTGACCAAGGAAGCCCTGCCCATCATCCGCTACCGCACCCGCGATCTGACCCAGCTGCTGCCGGGCACGGCGCGCTCCATGCGGCGCATGGGCAAGATCACCGGCCGGTCCGACGACATGCTGATCATCCGCGGCGTCAACGTCTTCCCGACCCAGATCGAGGAGCTGATCCTCAAGGATTACCGCCTGGCGCCCCATTACCAGCTGGAAGTCACCCGCGACGGCCACCTGGACTCGGTGACGGTCAACGTGGAAGTGCGCGCCGACCAGCCCTACGACGACAGCGCCCTGGTGGCCGCGTCCAAGGACCTGCAGCACCACATCAAGTCCTATATCGGCATCAGCACCAAGGTGAACGTGCTGGCCCCCAACTCCATCGAGCGCTCCATGGGCAAGGCCCGCCGCGTCATCGACAAGCGGCCGAAGGCGTAAGGATAAGGGCCCCTCCCCCATCCCCGATGGGGAGGGGCCCCCTTCCTGGCTGGTCTCAATCGCCCGTCGGCGACACCCGGAACTCCAGCACGTCGCCCAAACCGCGCAATCCGGCCACCAGCCGTTCCACGTTGTCGCGGTCGGCGGTGCGGATCACCATCTTGTATTCGAACACCGAGCCGCCCTCGCACAGGCGGTAGCTCATGTTGGAGATGGTGAAGCCGTGGCCTTCGATCAGGCCCTTCACCTCGGCCTCGGGCATGGCCTTGTCGCGGGCGAAACGCAGCAGGTGGTGGGCGTAGAACTGCGACGGCATACGGTATTCAACCATGCGGAACAGCGCCAGCGTGGCCACCGTCACCACCGTCGCCGCCACCGCCGGGGAATAGAACCCGACGCCGAACAGAATTCCCAGGGCCGCCGTCATCCAGATGGAGGCGGCGGTGGTCAGGCCGCGCACCGTCAGCCCCTCCTTGAAGATTACCCCCGCCCCCAGGAAGCCGATCCCGGTCATGATGCCCTGGGCCATGCGGGTGGGGTCGGTACGCACCGTCTCCATGGGCACCACACCCAGCCATTCCCACTGATAGATGGTGACCAGCATCAAAAGGGCTGAGGCGACACAGACCAGGGCGTGGGTGCGAAAGCCGGCGGGGCGACCGTGGAAGCTGCGCTCGGCCCCCACCAGACTGCCGGCGGCCCAGGCGCTGCCCAGATGAATGGCGATTTCCAGATGCTGGGGGCTCATCCGTCCCTCCCTCAAACCAGAGGACGGATGAAGTGTTGCACTTCTATGACAGCAGGGGAATCAGCCTAAAGCGATATCGCTAAGACATCGCTTTCATAGCCACCCTCCAGCATCGGATTCAAAGTCAGGGAATTTCAGGCCGGTGCCGCCTGGGTGCTCATGAATTGCGAGAACAGCAGGTCGTGGGTACGGATATGCTCGACCAGCAGATGCCGCAGCACCTGGGATTCGGCCATCATCACGTCGGAATCGCCCAGGTCGAATCCGGCCTGGATGCGGCGCAACTGCTCCATCAGGCGGTCGTGCTCGGTTTCGTGGCCGCCGATGTCGGGATAGGCGGCAAAGCGCATCAGCACCATTTCCGACATGAAATGCACGTCGGTGAAGTCCAGTAGTTGCTCCACCAGCGCCCGGACCTCGTCGGCCGAGGCTCCGGCTTCCAGGGCGCGTTCCAGGGCCGCGATCAGCCCCACCTGGATGCGGTGCTCGCCATCCATCTCCGCCTGACCATCCTGCATACCGGACATTGAGCTCATCGACACCTCCCCGCGACGGTGGAACATGTCAGATGGCGCCGGACAAGATCGATTCCAAGGCCCCGGCATTTCCTTCACAAAAAACCCCGCCGGAACGTTCCCGGCGGGGTCTTGAGGTCACCGACGAAGAAAGCAGCCTACATGGGCGTCAGGCCCAGCTTGCCGAACAGGCTCTTGTCCTGGCCCGGCGCGGCGTTCTTGGCGGTCAGCAGCTTCTGGCCGCAGAACACCGAATTGGCCCCGGCCAGGAAGCACAGGGACTGCATCTCCTCGCTCATGCCTTCGCGACCGGCCGACAGGCGGACGAAGGATTTGGGCATGGTGATGCGGGCCACCGCGATGGTGCGGATGAAGTCGAAGGAATCGGGGCGCTCGGCATTGGCCAGCGGCGTGCCCTGGATGGGGATCAGCAGGTTGATCGGCACGCTGTCGGGATGCTTGGGCATGTTGGCCAGGGTCTGGATCATGCGGGCGCGGTCGGTCCGCGTCTCGCCCAGGCCGACGATGCCGCCCGAACAGATGTGCAGGCCGGCGTCCCGCACCACGTCCAGGGTGTCCAGGCGGTCCTGGAAGGTCCGGGTGGTGATCACCTCGGCGTAATGCTCGGGGCTGGTGTCGATGTTGTGGTTGTAATAGTCGAGCCCGGCGTCCTTCAGGCGCTGGGCTTGCCACTTGTCCAGCAGGCCGAAAGTGGCGCAGGTTTCCATGCCCAGCGCCTTGACGCCCTCGATCATGGCCACCGCCACCTCGAAATCGTCGCCCTTGGGGCCGCGCCAGGCGGCGCCCATGCAGAAGCGGGACGCCCCTTCCTCCTTGGCCTTGCGGGCGGATTCGACCACCTCTTCCACCGCCAGAAGCTTTTCCTTTTCCAGCCCCGTGGCGTAGTGGGCGCTTTGGGGGCAGTAGGAGCAATCCTCGGGGCAGGACCCGGTCTTGATGGAGATCAGGCGCGACACCTGGACGCGGTTGGCGTCGAAATTGGCGCGGTGCACCGTCTGCGCCTGAAACATCAGGTCGTTGAAGGGAAGCGCGAACAGCGCCTCGATCTCGTCCGTGCTCCAGTCGTGCCGGAGTCCGTCGTCCTTCGCCACCATGTCAACTGCTGCCTGAGCCGTCACCGCCGTGTCCTCTTATGATGCCTTGCGGGGGCCGCAATGTAGTCCCCCGCATGCGCCCTTTGCAACAGGAGCGAAAACCCTCTATCAAGTCGCGGTGATGATGGGCCTGGACGACAGCATCGGACTCTTTCTCGACGGCCTGGAGCAGGCCGGGCGCAAGCGGGTTTTGCGTCCGGTCGATCCCCTGCCCGCTGGCCGGGTGCGCGTGGGCGGACGCGAGCTGATCAACTTTTCCTCCAACGACTATCTCGGCCTGTCGCGCCACCCGGAGGTGGTGGAACGCTCGCGGCGCTGGCTGAACGAATTCGGCGCCGGTTCGGGCGCCTCGCGCCTGGTTACCGGCCATCTCGCCGCCATGGAGGCGTTGGAGACCAAGATCGCCCGGGCCAAGCAGACCGAGGCCGCCCTGATCCTGGCCAGCGGCTGGCAGTGCAACGCCTCGGTGCTGCCCGCGCTGCTGGACAAGGCCGTGTGGGGGGCCGAGCCCCTGGTCTTCGCCGACAAGCTGATCCATGCCAGCCTGCATGCCGGGCTGGAGCTGTCGGGGGCGCGGCGCTACCGCTATCGCCACGACGATTTCGACCACCTGGAAAGCCTGCTGGCCGCCCACGCCGGCAAGCCCGGTCCGCGCTTCATCGTCACCGAGACGGTGTTCTCCATGGACGGCGACGTCACCGACATGGCGGCCCTGTCCGCCCTGGCCCGGCGCTGGGACGCCTTTCTCTACGTGGACGAGGCCCACGCCACCGGCGTGCTGGGGCCCCAGGGCTTCGGGCTGTCGCCGGGCATGGGCGCCCACATGGCCATGGGCACCTTCTCCAAGGGCATGGGCAGCTTCGGCGCCTATGTGGCCTGCTCGGCCCGCCTGCGGGACTTGCTGATCAACCGCGCCTCGGGGTTGATCTACGCCACCGGCCTGCCGCCGGCCACCCTGGGCGCCATCGACGCCGCCCTGGATCTGGTGCCGCGCCTGGAAGGCGAGCGCACCCGCCTGCAGCTGATGGCCCGGCATCTGCGCGAGGGGTTGCGGGCGGCGGGGTTGGATACCGGCCCCTCGGCCTGCCAGATCGTGCCGTTGATCCTCGGCGACGAGCAGCGCACCCTTGGCGTTGCCAAGGCGCTCGAGGCGCGCGGCCTGCTGGGCATCGCCATCCGTCCGCCCACCGTGCCGCCGGGCACCAGCCGCATCCGCTTCGCCCTGTCGGCGGTCCATTCCGATGCCGACATCGAGCGGCTGCTGGCCGCCATCGTCGAATGCGTGGAGGCGGCACGGTGAGCCCGCCGCTGTTGGCCGTCCACGGCTGGGGCTTCGACGCCGGCTTCTGGATGCCGGTCTTGGAGCGCCTGCCCGATTTCCGGGGCGATTGCGTCGATATGGGCTTTTACGGCCGCCCCAAACGCCCCAAGGTGCCGCGCCCGCTGATCCTGGCCCATTCCATGGGGCTGGCGTGGGCGCTGGCCAACATTCCCAGGCCCTGGGCCGGGGTGCTGGCGGTCAACGCCTTTCCCCGCTTCACCCGCTCGCCCAACTTCGTCGATGGGGTGCCGCCGCGTCTGGTGGAGCGCATGCTGGCCCGCTTCGACGAAGCGCCCCGGCAGGTGACCGCCGATTTCCTCGTCCGCTGCGGCATCGAGTCTCCCGACACCTCGGCCATCGCGCCGGAACCGCTGAAAGAGACGCTGTCCTGGCTGGGCCAGTGCGACGAGCGCACCACGCTCCGCATGCTGCCCTGCCCCGTGCTGGCCCTGGCCGGCACCAATGATCCCATCGTGCCCCAGGGAATGAGTCTGGCCAGCTTCGCGGCCGAGACCCTGGTGCTGGCCGAGGGCGCGGGGCACCTGCTGCCGCTGACCCATCCCGACTGGGTGGCGTCCCAGGTCCGCCTGTTCGCCGCGAGGCTGGAGGCATGAGCCGCAAGAAGGCCATCGCCGGGGCGTTTTCCGCCGCCGCCGCCACCTATGAGTCCGCCGCCCGCGCCCAGGTCTGGGCCGCCGACGCCCTGGTGGAGCGGCTGGGGGGGCTTTCGGCCCCGATCAGCGTGCTGGAGCTGGGCTGCGGCACCGGCCTGCTCACCCGCCGCCTGGCCGCCGTCCTGCCCAAGGGCTCGCGCATTCTCGCCACCGACCTCAGCCCGGCCATGGTCGAGACGGCCCGCAACGCCCTCCCCGACCTTTCCTTCGCGGTAATGGACGCCGAGGCCCCCCATGTGGCCGGGCCGTTCGACCTGATCGTTTCCTCCCTGGCGGCCCAGTGGTTCGCCGATCTGCCCGCCACCCTGGGGCGACTGTCCGCCCTGCTGGCCCCCGGCGGGCGGCTGCTGCTCGCCACCTTAGGCGCCGGCACCTTCGCCCAGTGGAAGGACGCGCACCGGGCGCTGGGCCTGGACTCCGGCGTGCCCGACTACCCCACGGCGGACGGACCGGCCGCCTGGCTGCCCGGCGTACGGGTGGAGTCGGCTCCTTTGACCCTGGACTATGCCGACGGGCGGGATTTCCTCCAATCGCTGGAGGCGCTGGGGGCCCAGACCCCAAAACCCGGCCATCGCCCGTTGCCGCCGGGGCAACTCCGGCGCATCATCAGGGCCATGGGCAATCCCTGCAAAATCACCTGGGACATCCTGCTGCTGGACTACCGCGCATGAGGGGCGTCTTCGTTACCGGCACCGACACCGACGTGGGCAAGACCCTGGTCTCGGCCTGGCTGGCCCAGCACTGGGCCGCCGATTACTGGAAGCCCGTCCAGACCGGCTCGACCCAGGGCAGCGATTTCGACTCCGTCGCCCGGCTGGCGCCCGCCGCCCGCATCCATCCCTCGGGCGTCGTGCTGGCCGCGCCCCTGTCGCCCCACGAGGCGGCGCGGCGCGAGAAGACCCGCATCGATCTCACCTCCCTGGTGCCGCCCGCCACCGATCGGCCCCTGGTGGTAGAAGGCGCCGGCGGCGTCATGGTGCCCATCAACGAGGTGGCGCTGATGATCGACCTGATGGAGCGCCTCGCCCTGCCCGCCATCGTGGTGGCGCGGTCTGGCTTAGGGACCATCAACCACACCCTGATGACGCTGGAGATGCTTCGCCGTCGCCGGGTTCCCATCCTGGGCGTGGTGATGAACGGCCAGAAGAATCCCGCCAACCGCGAGGCTATCGAGCATTTCGGCGCCATCCGCGTGCTGGCCGAGATCGAGGCCCTGCCCGCCGTCACCGCCGCCACCATCGCCGGCCTGCCCCCGCCCACCTTTTGCTGTCCGGGTGAACCATGACCTTGTCCTATGACGATCTTCGGGCGCTGGACGCCCGCCATGTCTGGCATCCCTTCACCCAGGCCGGCACCGCCAAGCCGGCCATCCTGGCCCTGGGCGCCAAGGGTGCCTCCATCTTCGCCGCCGACGGGCGGGAATATCTCGACATGGTGTCGTCGTGGTGGGTCAACCTGCACGGCCACGCCAACCCGGCCATCGCCCAGGCCGTCGCCGACCAGGCCGGACGGCTGGAGCAGGTGATCTTCGCCGACTTCACCCACGAGCCCGCCGCCCGCCTCGCCGCCCGGGTCTGCCAGCGCCTGCCCGGCGATCTCAACCGGGTGTTCTATTCCGACGACGGTTCCACCGCCGTGGAAGTGGCGCTGAAGCTGGCGCATCAGTACTGGCGCAACAAGGGCCAGCACCGTTCCATCTACATCGCCTTCGAGGGCGGCTACCACGGAGACACCGCCGGCGCCATGTCGGCCGGGCATTCCTCGGGCTATTTCAGCGCCTGGAAGGAGATGCTGTTCCCGGTCCAGACCGCCCCCTTCCCCGCCACCTGGGACGGCGACGAGGAGGTGGAGGCCAAGGAGGCGGCGGCGCTGGACGCGCTGGACATGATGTTCTCCACCAATCCGGACCGCGTCTCCGCCGTGATCGTCGAGCCGCTGATCCAAGGCGCCAGCGGCATGCGCATGTGCCGCCCCGAGTTCCTGGTCAAGCTGGAGGCCAAGGTGCGCGAGCACGGCTCGCTCCTGATCCTCGACGAGGTGATGACCGGCTTCGGACGTACCGGCGACATCTTCGCCTGCGTGAAATCGGGCATCACCCCCGACCTGGTCTGCCTGTCCAAGGGACTGACCGGCGGCTTCCTGGCCCTGTCCATGACCGTGGCCCGCGACGGCATCTTCGAGGCCTTCCTGGGCCAGGACCTGTCGAAGGCCTTCCTGCACGGCCATTCCTACACCGCCAACCCCATCGGCTGCGCCGCCGGCCTGGCCTCGCTCGACCTGCTGGAAGGCCCCGCTTGCCAGCAGCGCATCAAGGAGATCGAGGCCACCCACCGGGAGCGCCTGGACGGCCTGAAAGCCCTTGCCAACGTCGCCCATACAAGGCTGACCGGCACGGTGGCGGCGCTGGACGTCATCGGCGGCGGCAAGGGGTATCAGGCCGGCATCGGACCGAAGATGAAGGCCGCCTTCCTGGAGCGCGGCCTGCTGCTGCGCCCCTTGGGCAACGTCCTTTACCTGCTGCCGCCCTACTGCATCACCGATGCCGAATTGCATCGCGCCTGGGACGGGGTGGAGGACGTTCTGCGGATTCTGGTGAAATGACCAGACGCCTGCTCCGCCAAATCCCGCTGCTGCTGATCCTTCTGGGCATCGCCGCCGCCGGTGTCTGGTGGTGGTGGCGAATGTCGGCGCCCGAGGTGGCTCTGGCATTGCCCAGGCGCGGCCCGGCGGTGGAGGCCATCTACGCCACCGGCACGGTGGAGGCCGAGAAATGGGCGCGCATCGCCCCCGTCTCGCCCGGGCGCATCGCCGAGATTCTGGCCTTGGAGGGCGACAGCGTGAAGGAGGGCCAGCCCCTGGCCCGCCTGGACGACCGCGAGGCCCGGGCCAGGATCGCCGAACTGGAGGCCAAGGCCGCCTATTGGCGGGAAGAGATGAACCGCTCGGCGGCGCTGACCGAACGGGGCTACCGCTCCACCGAAGCGACCCAGAAGGCGCGCAGCGAATTCAACCAGATCACCGCCGCCATCAACGCCGCGCGCCAGAAGCGCTCGGACCTGCTGGTCACCTCGCCCATGGACGGCGTGGTCCTGAAGCGCGACGGCGAAGTGGGCGAACTGGCCGAGGTCAAGGATGCCCTGTTCTGGGTCGGCGCGCCCCACCCCCTTCGCATCACCGCCGAGGTGGACGAGGAGGACATCGCCCGGGTCAGGATCGGCCAGAAGGTGCTGATCAAGGCCGACGCCTTCGCCGAGCGGGTGCTGGAAGCCCGGGTCGACCGCATCACGCCCAAGGGCGATCCGGTCAACAAGACCTTCCGCGTCCGGGTAATGCTGCCCGACGACACGCCCCTGCTGGTGGGCATGACCACCGAGATCAACATCATCACCGCCGAGCACACCGACGCCCTGCTGATCCCGGTCACCGCGCTGCGGGACGGCACCGCGCTGATCGCGGAGGACGGCCGCGTCGCCGCCCTTGCCCTTTCCATCGGTATCCGCGGCCGCACCATGGTCGAGGTGACCGGCGGCCTGGCACCCGACCGGCCGGTGATCGCCTCGCCCCCCGCCGGCTTAAAGCCCGGCGACCGCGTCCGGGTGAAATAGGGAGGGCCGGAGGTGCTGCCGCTCGGCCTCGCCATCGCGCTCCAGCACCTGCGCCACCGGCGGCGCCAGACCCTGGTGTCGCTGCTGGGCGTGTCGCTGGGCGTCGCCTTCTTCATCGGCATCTCGGCCATGATGCAGGGCTTCCAGCGCGACTTCATCGCGCGGATCATCGACGTCCAGCCCCACATCATCGTCAAGGACGAGGTGCGCGCCGCGCCCCGCCAGGCGGTGGAGCGGGCCTATCCCGACGGCGCCGTCTCCTTGCGCGGACTCAAACCCCGCGAAGAGGTGCGCGGCATAAGGGGCGCGCGCAACATGCTGGCCACCCTCGAGGAAATGCCGGGCGTCCACGTGGCCCCGGCGCTGTCCGGCAATCTGCTGCTGCGCTTCGGCGGCAAGGACGTCTCGGTCAACGTCACCGGCATCCAGCCCGAACGCGAACGCCACGTCACCCATCTGGAAAAGGACCTGCTGTCGGGCAGCCTCGACGCCCTTTACACCACCTCCAACGGCATCATCCTGGGCGAGGGCGTGGCGGCCAAGGCCGGCATCCGCAAGGACGACCTGATCTCGGCGGTATCGCCCCAGGGCGTGATGCTGAAGATGAAGGTCGTCGGAATCTTCCGCAGCAACATCACCCTGATGGACAATTTCGAGGTCTATACCCTGCTGAAGAAGGCGCAGATCCTCCAGAACCGTCCCAACGTCATCAACCGCCTCAACCTCAGGCTCGACGACGTGGAGCAGGCCGGGCCGCTGGCCGCCGAGATCGAACGCCGCTTCGGCTACCGCTCGGAACCCTGGATGGAGCAGTCGCGCAACGTGCTGGGCATCTTCGTCATCCAAAACGCCATCATGTATTCCACGGTCAGCGCCATCCTGATCGTCGCCTGCTTCGGCATCTTCAACGTCATCTCCACCGTGGTGTTCGAGAAGACCAGGGACATCGGCATCCTGAAATCCATGGGATTTCGGGATCGAGACATCCGCCGCATCTTCGTCATGGAGGGCCTGATCGTCGGCCTGATCGGCACGGTGATCGGCTGGCTGATGGGCTGGGGCCTGATCGAGTTCATGGCCTCGCTCGACTTCCAGATGGAGGGCTTCATCAAGGCCCAGGGCTTCGTGCTCTACCGCACGCCGCGCCACTACGCCATCAGCGCCGCCATGGCCATCGCCTCGGCCACCCTGGCCGCCTGGGTGCCGGCAAGGCGCGCCTCGCGCCTCAATCCGGTGGATATCGTCAGAGGAGCCGGCTGATGGACGCGGCCATCCAAGCCCGGGGCGTCACCCGCGAACTGCCCGGCCCCGTGCCGGTGACCCTGGTGCGCGACATCGACCTCACCATCGGACAGGGCGAGTTCGTGGCGGTGACCGGACCGTCCGGCTCGGGTAAGTCGTCGCTGCTTTATCTGCTGGGGCTGCTCGATGTCCCCACCGCCGGGGCTATCAGCCTGCTGGGCCGGCAAACCGGCGGGCTTACGCCCGACGCCATGGCCGAACTGCGCCTGGCCTCCATCGGCTTCGTCTTCCAGTTCCACTTCCTGCTGCCGGAATTCACCTGCCAGGCCAATGTGGAGATTCCCATCCGCCGCCTGGGCAATCTAAGCGATTCCCAGGCCCGTAAGCGGGCGGAGCTCCTGCTGGATTCGCTGGAACTGGCCGATCACCGGCGCAAGTATCCCGACCAGCTGTCGGGTGGCCAGCGCCAGCGCGTCGCCATCGCCCGCGCGCTGGCCAACGACCCGCCGCTGATCCTGGCCGACGAGCCCACCGGCAATCTGGATACCCGCACCGCCCATCTGGTGTTCGAACTGTTCCGCGACCTCGCCCACCGGCAGAACCGCACGGTGGTGGTGGTCACCCATGATGCCGAACTGGCGCAAACCGCCGACCGCCGCATCCATCTGGTGGACGGGCGCATCGTCGATTGACCGGACCGAGAGGGCGGGCTCAGGCCGGTCGGTGTTTGAAATGATCCGTCATCCCGACGCCCTTGGGCGGAGGGATCTCCGCCTGGGACGCTGTTTCCCAATTGGAAATGCCGTTCCAAAGTTGAGATCCCTCGCTTGCGCTCGGGATGACATGACGAGTCTGATCAAACGCCGACCGGTATCAGACGCCCATCTTGGCGGCAAGGATGGCCGCCTGGGTGCGGTTCTCGCAGCCCAGCGCCCGCAGGATGGCGGTCACGTGCAGCTTGACGGTGATCTCGGCCAGGCTGAGATCGCGGGCGATTTCCTTGTTGGACTTGCCCTGGCGCAGCATGGCCAGCACGTCGCGCTGGCGCGGCGTCAGCAGCGAGTGCAGCTGCTCGCCGTTGATGTCGCCGCCGGCGGGAGAGAGCGCGTCGGGCACGATGATGTGCGGGCTGACGAAGGTGTCACCCGCCAGAACCGAGCGGATGCCCGCCATCATGGAGGCGCTGCCGGCGGACTTGCAGATATAGCCGTGGGCGCCGCTGTCCAGCGCCTTTCGGACCGTCTGCGGTTCTTCCGACGCGGAGACCACCACCAGGTAGATGTCGGGAGCCGAACGCCGCACGGCCCCGATGGCGGAAAACCCATCCATGCCGGGCATGGACAGATCCATCAGCGCCACATCGATATCGCCGCCATTGCGCACCAGACCGAGCATCTGGTTGAAATCGCTGGCCTCGATGATGTCGAGCGGTTCGTCGGACAGGCTTTCCAGAACCATGCGCACTCCTTCACGGAACAACGCATGATCGTCGGCAAGAAGAACCTTCATTGCACAAAATCCCCAAAAAAGTTCAGCCGCAAGGCCAGCCCGAACCCCTTCGGCCTGCCCAGGCGGGTACCGCGCCACACAGTTGACGCGAAACGTACCTTCCCTCCGGCAACCGCGCCCGCCCCCAATGGCAAGCCCGGCCAACCGGTAACCCCAGAACCCATAATACTTTAATCATGCTTTGCCCCATGGAGCAACGCCAGATATGCAAGAGCATGACAGATATTCGCGAGTTTAAAATATCACTCACGGGTGTAATCCAGATTTATCAGCATAAGTTGAAATCTATCGGAATGCATAAGCACCCTCCATCAGGCCGATACCCGATGCAAGAGCAGGCTTCCCACATTTTTTCTGGGAGTTCCCTTGTCCTTACGCCTTATTCTTATGGATAGAACTTAAATTGCCACAAATAATCACAACTCAAATTTGGCAATACTGGCAAATATAAGCCGCTATCCCTTCGACATCATCACGATGAAACCGCGGCAGCGGAACGGCGTTGACCGGCTCGTCAGAAGCTAGAGCGACAATGCTTTTTTCCTCAGGCGCCAACATGGACTTGCCCAAA